>CAKZLI010000009.1 GCA_937125395.1 uncultured Glaciecola sp. | reverse complement strand
AACCACAAAAACAGAACTATTAGCAGGTAATACATTGCAAACAATGGATAGTACACTTATCCAACAAAAACATCGTCCATGGTTACTCAACAACGATGTTGTTCATCCACAGCGATACGAATGGTTGCTTTACCGTCAACTGGCTTCTCGGCTTAATGGTCGAATTTACTTATCAAACGTCACTAAATATCGTGCGCTAGAAGACGACTTAATTGCATCGTCAATACAGTCTGATCTATTGGCATCGTCAACGTTGGAAAAGCTAAAGCAGCCGATTCAGAAGCTACTGCAAGTAAAACAAATACGCTTAGCAACATCCCTAGAAGATGTTGCTCGTCACATTGATAATGGTGATAACCGCAATGTGATCATGAAGAGCCGAAGTGGCGCACGATGGCGACTGCCAGTTAAAGGCTCCCGATCATTTGTCAACAACCCCTTCTTTAAACAGATGATCCCCGTCAGTATTGCTGATGTGTTGCGTTATGTTGAACAAGAAACCAACTTTATGCAATGCTTCGCACACGTGCTGCCAATCCAAAAACAAGTAGGCGCCAATCAGGATGATTTATTGGCTATTCTCATTGCGAATGCGACACATCGTGGCGTATATGGGATGGCACAAATATCTGATCGCAGTTATGAGCATCTAAGCACTATACAAGCTAATTATATTAGGCCTGAAACCTTGCAAGAGGCAAGTGATATCATCAATAACGCAGTAGCGGCACTCCCTATTTTCCGTCACTATCACATCCAAGAAGACGTCCTACACGCCAGTACCGATGGGCAAAAATTTGAAACTCACCTTGAGACTTTTAAAACTCGCTACTCCTCGAAATACTTCGGCACCAACAAAGGTATTACGGCCATGACGTTAGTTGCCAATCATAGTGCGTTAAATGCCCGTATAATAGGATCTAATGAGCATGAGTCCCATTATATTTACGACTTACTACAATCTAATACTAGTGATCTTAAGCCTGACGTACTCTCAACCGACACCCATG
>CAKZLI010000008.1 GCA_937125395.1 uncultured Glaciecola sp. | reverse complement strand
GGCAGCGCTTTCCGTTTATTATAATCTAGGGGTCTCTCTAGTGAAGGCAGCAAATTCATCCTACTAACATTTATTGTGACACCAAGTTCAAGCATTGTTTTGAGAGTGAGCAGACCAATTGAAGGTTTACATCCCAATAGGTCCTCCAATTCCTTCCCATATACTTCTAGCTTTTCACAAAACAATTTGCTCGGTACTTCGCCTTGAACAAGAACGCCTGCCGTGATGCCTGCCAACTTACTATTAGTCACCACCAAATCAGCGCTTGAAGCAGTGGTCAATGGTTGATTAAATCGGATAACTTTCTCATGTTTTTTGATGACTAAGTCCCCTGGACCATTGCCAACAATATGCCATTCATCCACTTTCTATACCTTTTGCAATCAAGCCAGAACTAACGCTTTTTGTTGCTTTCCCACTCTTGATAAATCTTCTTCCATGTTGCTGAAGTGCGCTGCTCAAATATTCTAGGACGTAGTTTTGGTGGAACATAATGCCCATCTCGAAATCGTCCACATAAGCCACAATTACGCCTCATTAGATCACGCATTTCATCATCACTGAATGGTAAACGCTGCCGCCCACCTATTATGTTTAATACTCGGTCAATACCACCAGCAACCGCACAAGGGTAATAACCCTGAGGCGTAAGACCTAAACCGCAAGTCTTTGCGATATCACAGCCGTTCGAGAAATCACTAAACTTGTGGTACCAACTATCAACAGGAGCTAAGTTAAATGGGCCAAAGTCTGGTTGAACAGAATCCGTTTTCGCTGAGTTTTCAATACACAACCATTCTGGAAGCATTGATATCACTTTATTGACGCGACGACCATAGCCGTTAGTCACAAGCTGAATAGTCAGAGCAGGATGAGCTAGCTTTAGGCGATACAACTCCGAAAGGATCTCGCTGAACTGAGGATGTAGCGTTGGCTCTCCACCTAACACACGTATTTTTCGCCAGTGCTTATTATGGCTCAGAGTATCATCAACAAACTTGGTTATTTCATCGAGTCCAATATGTGTTTTCGATGGGGCTTGGGCTGAAGAGCGATTACAGTTATTGCACTTCAAGTTACACTGGTAGGTGATATCTATTTCAATCAAGTCATCAGCAACCTGGTATTGGTAACCCATCAATCTAGTGACTGGCTTCTGCACGCGGAACCATCGCCAAAAAGCTTTTAGCTTAAATCCAAACCTGACAATATGAAACCATTTCTTTGGATATTCATATGAGTACTTAAATGGTTCTTCGTTACGACTCTTTGTCACAGCATCTCCTTGTCAAAAAAGATCCAGACCTTGTTATTAGCCTAAGAATAAGATTACTCGGATGATATACAGCACCTTTGCATATTACGAGTACTCGATGAGTCAATGTAAACAAGTGTGATATACAACTAGATAAATATATTCTCCATAGTAGATAAAAATAGGTAACGGATTCTATTCAATTATCGTCCTCCAATTATGTCCGCCATCCACTCATCCACTTCCTTTTCTACCCAAGCAACCGCTCGCTCTCCCAAGTTAATCGACTTCGGAAACTCATCATCATTCATTTTACGGTAAATCGCTGAGCGGCTTAGAGCGGTCTTTTCCATCACTTCTTTTAGCTTTAGAAATCTCATGGGACGTCCTCCTATGTTATTGGTTCCCATGTGATTACCTGGCACGTAGAAAAATACCGTTTTGTACCTTGTGGTGTTCCATGCCACCTTCAAGGTAACTATTCACCCGCGAGCTATTGACGTCGGTTTATGCTAAGAATACTGGCGTCTGATAGTCCTCTTTAAGCATATGGTGCTCGACGATTTTACGTAGCCACTTATAAGCTGAGATTTTCTGAAGCTTGGCGGTTTCTATCAGTGAGAACATTCGCTCACGGAACAGATCTCCTCGATATGAGCGAGTCACGTAACAGCACTTTCTCATCAATATATAATTACGCAGGACTCGCTCTGCAGCGTTGTTTGTTAACGGGCACTTGGAGTCATCCATAAAACGCCAGACCATAGTGTCATCAGCGATGAGGTTTCGACATCTACCTCGATATCGTTTTGAGCATTGATAACTGCCCAATTTGAGCCAATGAAGCCAACTCTTTCGTAACCGCCGGAGTCGGCGGTAATACTGGCTTTCGGTAACTTTTCCTTCGATATACCGGTGGTGACACCTGAATACGCTATGAGCGATTAAAGCGAGTTTTTCTCCGATTTTTTGGTTTTCAGGACAAACGCTCTCCTCGATAGCGATGACGTTCCTTAATATGTGAGCCCAGCATAATTGGCGCTTAGATTCGTCGATATATTTGTAGGCAGAATATTGGTCCGTCACTAAAAGGTGTAAAACCGCTTCACCAAGTAGTCGTTTGGCTGCATGTTGGCTTCTTCCGCTGTTAATTTGGAAAAAGGCGACATCATTGCTTAGTGCGGCCCACATCCAGCTTTTATCCTTATTGCGCTGATGCGAAGTCTCATCAGCCATAATCAGTTTAGATGCTTTGACTGTTTCATGGATTTGAGCATGCGTATCGGCTAAGTATTCCGTGACTCGCCCTTGTGCCGCTGATATTGCACCTGTTGAGAAGTTAAGTTGGAAGACATCTTTCAACATAGATTGTATTTTACCTATGCTTTGGTGGTGCTGGGTTGCTTGGATTGCGATAAAGCTATGTAGATTTGGCCCCATTTGAACATCAGGCACATACTCTGGAAGCTCCGCTTGATGCTTATCACCACACCATGAGCACTCGCCTTTAAAGACTTGATGCTCAATAAGTGTGTACGAAATATCAGGCAAATCGAAGATTTGATGTCGTTTGTAGGGATGTCGATTTGGAACAACACAGCCACCGCAATGGCATGTCTTGTTTGGTAAGTATTGCTCAACCGAGGCACTGTCTTCAACGGGGTGAAGCAGTCGGCGATGGCCTTTATGACCTGGTTGAGCTCCTTGCTTTTTTCCTGATTTCTTCCGATTAGGTGAAGTATTCTTAGCTTTATTATGCAAAGGCTGCTGTGATGATGGCACAGAAGAGTTTCGACTATTTTGATTTAGTCGGTCTTCAAGTTCAGCCAACTTATTCCATAAAAAATGGATGATATCTTTCGCTTCTTCAGGCGAATCGAAATCTGGCGGAGGTGGTAATGTTTTCTTATTCATACCTCCAGATTGCCACCGAAAAAAGATCACTCAAGTTGAATGTGGGATCAAGTTAACCCGGTCACATAACTTTAGTGTCAAGGCCTCGCGGGTGAATAGTTACGAACCGGCTGGGAAAGTGTACTTTTTCATTTGCTCAACTGACACGTTTTCAAGCTTCTCTTCTTTTGGG
>CAKZLI010000007.1 GCA_937125395.1 uncultured Glaciecola sp. | reverse complement strand
AGTGTATTCCATCACCGAATTATTTGGAAGCCTCAAACAGTTATTCCAGAGATCGATTTACGTACGTCAAAAGAAGCCTTGGTGGAGAATAAACACTAAGTATGATTATTTAATATAGTTGGGAATAAGAATGTCAAAATTAATTTTATCCGACATGCCTGTCGGTGATATCAAGTCTGGTGATCAGGCGGTATTAACAGAACATGGCTGGGCAATAAATTCACCAGACAAAGATGATGTACAATTGACTCATGAATACAACTCTGCTGGCGGCTTCGTTGATTGGATCGTTGCTCAAACCGGATATGAAAAAGTCGGCAACAAAATAACAGGTCCCGGATTCCCTCAAGGTGGTATCGATATCATGGAACTTGGCCACGGTAACATACCTCCACAGAGTCTACCGACTATGTCAGACTATGACTCCATTGTATTCATTGGGGCTTCCATCATCAAAGGTGCATTCGGCACTAATAATGCGCCGTCTACAGAGGCCACAACGCTGTTAAATGTGTCAGGAGTCACCGTTTACGGCAATGGACATAGTGGGTATACGATAGATTCTATCATACCAAAGGCCGCTGAGTCTGTGGCAGCATTCCCTTCTAGAACACTCTTTGTAGTACACGCAGGTGGTAACAACCTGTCAGGAGCAGGGGATGCAGGAGCAGGTACTAAAGGTAACTGGGACTTGATAACAACCACACAGCGTCAAAAAGCTATAGACGACTATACCTCATTAAAGGCTGTCTTTGCGGGTCGAGAGGATGATGTAATCTTCTGTCCACTCACCCAGCGAGATTACAACCGCGCAGGTTATGCATTAGGTACTGACTTCGATAGTAATAAGTTTAGTTCTGAGGTGATATCTCCTCATTATACACCACGTTTCCAGAATAGCAACGGCTTCCCTATGCTAGACCTTTACGGCATGTTAATCAACCATGAGTGGTACTTGTCAGAGGACGGCATTCACATGAGTATATCTGGCACACCTAAATTCAGGGAGAATATTATAAGCACGTTAAGGTCACTACTGGTTGATGAGGCAGTTCCTACACCTTATGCTCACAACATACCATACGCATCAGCGCCAGTACCTAAAGCGGTGTCCATTGGTTTCCATTATAACGTTAACAGTAATATTATAAGTAGTGGTGACTTCACAGGAACACCAATAACATTAGTCACAGATGATCGCACTACAGAGGTATCTGTTACACCAACGTCCACAGGGACTATAAGTGGTCGTGGTGATGGTTACTTGTATGGCGACCGTCCATTCGATTGGACGCTAGACAGCGACCCCACTTTCTATGGTGTGGCTTGGGGTGGCGCAGGCGAGGAGATGCACTTGGCGTTTACAGGACTACAAGCCAACACCACTTACAGCGTGGAGCTACAGGCTTATCGCGAGGCAAATGAAGCGCGATACACAGAGTTGGTGGACCAAGGCGACACGAACAATGTATCTGTCGTTAACAGTAGTGATTTGCCACCTAAAGCTTCTGCGACCATCCAAGTCACAACGAATGGATTGGGTGAACTGTCAGTAACAATTCGCGCCCAATCGGGATCTGCATATTGTTATGCATCGGCTATGCGTCTGGTTCCGGTATAATCCATCGTAGTAATGATCAAGACCCTTAACTTCGGTTAAGGGTCTTTTGAATGAACGCGAAATAATCCTTTACAATTTCAACCGTTCGACCAAAATGACCTTATTGTTATCAGGGAGTAAGCGTCATGAAAATCAACCGTCAGACATTAGTAACAGCGTTAGAGAATCCTGTAATGGAAATGTATCATCATGGTGATGTTCGTCTGGATGCAGCTCATATCGTTGGTTGTCTGTATGGCGGTGAGGAGATGGTTGAACAAGCTGAAGAAGCTGTTCTTATCGCCTCACCTAAAGAAGATGAGATGGTTGAACTCATTGACAAAATGCTTGACCTTGCATCTGGCAAGAAAGGTCGTACTGAATTAAGACAGGGTATCAAGCATATCGCTAGTCTACTTGAAGCTAAACAACTTGAGCTGTTCAATGCAACAACGTCAGCTGAAGACATGATTAAACGTATGAAGGAAGCTCTATGAAATATTACAAGAAGTTATTGGTTGCAGCTTTAATCTGTTTGTTGCCTTATGTGTACGCTCAGGTCGACCAATACGAGAAGTCCCAAACGGCTCAGGTATGGAAGTTAGTTGATAAAGGTAGAGATTGTGGTCGTTCATGTTTCTATTATGGTATATTCGAACGCAACGGAATATTATCGACAGCTAACATTGGGCGAATAGGTTATCGCCAGTATAAGGTTGATTCTAGTTATTCATTTCGCTATAATTATATTACAATGTTAGGTAGTGCGGGAACAGCTTATCAACCAATGAAGTCAGGTCTTGGTATGTTTATGTTGGGACTTCTGAGTGGAGCATTGTCAGTTATGTTCGGTGTCGTGGGTGTCTTCGAATATTATAGAAAGGAGGACTAGACATGAAGAATGCAATTATATCTGGTGTATGTGTCGGGGTACTTACATTTCTATGGATGTTCACAACTAAGGTAACTCAGGAACCTTCGCCTCAAACCCAACAACCATACAAAGTCGAATCGACAATCCTTCACGACCAAGGCAATTTCGTGACACTATGCATTGAAGGCGTTGCGTATTATACAATGAATCACAGAATGGCTCCAGTGTATCTGTTGGATAACAGTGGTATACCACAGGTGTCTTCATGTAAACGTTATAACTATAAGGTATTAAACAAATGACAGTAGATAATCACACTGTAGTAGCTACATGGCCATCAAAGCCGTTGAAATTCATCGTCAAGCGTAAAGCTGACAATGTCATCACTAACCGTTTCGGTATTCATAATAGAACCATGTGGTGGATGGGTGAAGGTTGTCTAACCGTCGATCGCTCGGAAGCTACCGTATACACTTGGGATGAATTGTCAAGTGACGACAAGGACTCTCTTAAAGGTAGCACCAACTACGTTCTAATCCCAGTAAAATAAGGTGGTTTACATTGCTTAGTAGAGGCGGTAAAATAGAATTCTTATGTGGTAACTGTAAGGGTGGTAACATCCGCAAACCAGTTATCAACAAAGGCGCTATATGTGAGGTGATTTACCTAGACCCACAACATTGGGTGACACTCCATAAGCGCGAATACATCTGTCTCGATTGCAAATATAGTGATATTTGGAGACGCAGAATTAAGGTGAAAGCTGGTGATCAACGTAGTCAATCGAAAGGGTAGGACTCCGCAACCTAATGACATCTACATTGGTCGTGGTAGTCCACTTGGTAATCCTCATCCAATGTCGGATGAAAGTGATCGCGACACGGTGTGTGAGTTATACGAGCAGCATATAGCCGAAAGGATTGCTTTAAAGGATCGCAGAATTACAATTGAACTAAGACGTATATATATCATGCATAAACAGTATGGTAGCGTCAACTTGGTCTGTTTCTGTAAACCTAAACGCTGTCACGGCGACTCGATCAAGGAGCTGTTATGTGGCCTTTCTATCTAGCAACGCACGAGGCAATTAGCATGATATTCCTAGCATATATAATTATATTGGGATCACTGATAACCTTAGTGGAAAAGGGAAAGGTAAGTCCTACAGTCGGAGCTCTATTCTTCTTGGGGATTATGGTTGGGTCTTATGCTTTGGCTTTAGCGGAGGTGATGTAATGGAGTATCGAATGAGTAATAAATATGCGTATAGTCTGTATATAACTCGTACAGGGAAGTTAATGTTGTCAACCGTTGAGGTCATGAGTGACTCGCTTAATTGTGTGGTTGACATCAAGCATCCAAATAATTATGGGGATTACAAACTCGCTCTGGAACGACACTGGGTGAATCACATTAGTGGTAAGGGTATCTTACACCTAATGATAAATGACAAACCAGTGCCGTTTAAGTCCAGAGCTGAGTTCATGGAGTTGGTAAACACCAAAGCCGTTATCGGTGTTATGGGTGGGCGTCGCGTTTATCTTGCTGACGTTATTTGATCTTCTTGATAATCTTTCCTAAATTATACTGTTTGATACCAGCTTCCTTTAGTAGCTTTTTACGGTCTCGTGTATGCTTGCGCGAGGCCTTAGCTGCGTTCTTATCAGCCTGAGCACCATTCACTAACTGATCTTCAGTCCAGATAATAAAGTTCCATCCCTTCGCTCTACAATACTCTTCAGTAAACTTCCACTTGGCTTCATTTACCTTCCAACGAGCAACTTCTTTGAGGAACTTGTCCTCGGCCTTGCGACCTCTCTTAGGTGGTTTCGTCTGAGCTAGGGGTTTTATCTCGATCAATGTTATTGCTACCCCACCATCCTTTGTGCGAGTCCAAACCTTGAGATCCATGAAGTATCTATGCTGCTTACCGTCTAATGGACTGATGTATGGAATCACCTCTTCTTCGCTACTCCATTTAAGGATAGAAGGTGTTGTGTCACAGAATACGAATGCTGCTCTTTCCCAAGAACTTCTATAAATACAATTACTTGCATCACCATCATACTTTCTTGGATTGAGAATGTTATATGCTCCTTGGAGACAATTGCCGTAAGCCATGAGTAGTTCCTTGATTGACTAAATACATAATATATAATTAGTTCATTTTAGGATCCGCACATGAATCATGGACAATCAACAAAATCCAAATACGATGCTCTCGAAGCTGGATCTGGTAAGAAAACAAGTGATATTAAACAGCTCGTATATCCTAGTAATCTACTAGACTCCAATTCGGGTAATGGTCAATTCCTATTACTCAACTTCAATACTATTGTCGGTACGTCATTTCGCTCTAAGGCGACACGTGTTGAGAATCCTGAAGTTGTAAGCGGTTATGATCAACCTGTTATCAATGATGGTAACAGCGGAAGTATTCGTCGACATATGAGAGTTCGTCATAAACGTTCTCCTGAATCTATTGCTATCATGATGCCTGAAACGGTATCAACCAATTACGGCTCCAACTGGGAAAACATCGAGTTGGGGTCTGCTGGACAGATGCTTCGTACAGCCACTAACTTAGACAACCTTAAGCTGTCAGACGTTAAGAATTATGCGCTTGAACAGATGAAGGGAGCGACTACTGGACTGATACAGGCAATCACCCCGATAAACGCGGCTGATGCAGCTGAGCTCTTTACAGGTACGATAGCCAACCCATACGTGGAAGTGCTGTTTAAAGGTGTTATGAACCGTGAGATACCTCTTACGTTTACATTCACTCCTAAAAACAACGAGGAGTCTCTTGTTGTTCGTGAGATTATTCGACGTTTGAAATTCCACATGCATCCTGAGTTCAAATATCGCCAGAGTGAATCAAGCTACTTACTTAATCCATCAACTGTTGATCTTACTTGGATGCGTATCGACCAAAATGCTGAGGCTGTTCGTAATGCGTGGCTGTGGCGAGTTAGTACTTGTGCAATCACAAACGTTGCTGAAGATGTATCAGGTGATGATGGTTATAGTGTTCACGATGATGATGCACCGACAGTTATTAAACTGGATGTAACATTAACAGAACTTGAACCTATGCACAAAGGACGTTTCAATGACGAAGAGGACAGCTTCTAATGTTTGATAAATTCCCTAAACGTTGGTGGGGTCATTCCAACACTAATGAAGGCCACACTTTATTCGTTAATCTTTGCAAGCGTGTGGCTATTCCCGATGCTTATCGCAACAACACTAGCCTGTATCTTGAATATAAGATTAAGGATGGTGAGACTGCAATGGACATAGCTGAAAAGCTTTATGGTAATGCTAATCTGTGGTGGGTTATTCTTCTCACAAATCAGATCATGGATATTACTACTCAGTGGCCTGTCATGTCATATGATTATCAGTTAATGATCGAGAGACAACACGGTTTCGATGAGTTACTACATATACATCAATACGAAGATTCTCTTGGTAACATCAACGACCCAGCCGCTATACGCTTTGCTGAGAACTTGGATGCAGACTATACGGTTGAAGAAGTAGCTGTATTGTACGGCCTTAAGCCTATTACATTGGAAGACTATCTAGTCAGAAAGAATGAAAGACTACGTGATGTTAAACTGATCGATCCCGATTATGTTAACAACTTCGTTAAGGATCTAGAGGTATTAATTAATGAGTAACTTTACCCAATACGACGTGTTGGAGATTGATTCGATCACTCTCACAACACGTGACGAGGTTCAGTATAACATTACTAACCTACTACATGAGCTGAATATCTATTCAAGTATGTTTGAGGCTACTCTGGAAGCCAACATTACGTTAGTGGATGCAATGAACATAGTGTCCAACTACCCTATTGTTGGTGGCGAGAAGATTAAAGCTCGCTGGAAAACATCAGGCGTAAAGGACTATCAGGAAGTTAATCTGCGCGTTGGTTCTATAGGTGAGCGTGTAATGGAAGAGAACACATCAGTTCTTAGATTACACCTTTGTAGTGAAGTACGATACGCCGACAGTTTAAAACGATTAAGTCGAGGATTTGAAGGTACTTACTCAGACATCCTTAAACAGACATTTGCTGAGTTTGGAAGTAATCTTATAGATCATGGAGAAACTGTAGGACTTACTACCTTTGCATCACCCAACTGGAACCCTTTGAAGATCATTGAATGGTGTGTGGGTCGTGGCTATGATTCTAATCAAAGTCCTCTAATGTTCTGGGAAGATATTGACGGCTTTCGCTATAAGTCAGTTAATGACATGTTGTCCCAGAATCCAACTCGTAAGATGTTTCAGAATCCAGCCGGAATGGAAGACAATGTTGATCAGCTATTAAACACTGTTAAGCAAATGGAATACCTCCCAGGACGTGAGGCTATAAGTCAACGTTACGATGGCATGAACTGTTATGAAGAAAGTGTTTACAACGCTAAAGATAAGTCGTTTATCCACAGAGAACGTGGTTATGATGAATACTTTAAGAAAGGTAATCACTTAGACAAGCATCCTATCGTGAATGATGAGCTTACACGTACATCAGGCGACCTAACTAAGTTCAGATTACATAGAGAAGATAAGTCTCATATATCGGCTCACCAACGCCAAATGTTGTCCCACGCCCTAAGTAATGTTAGATTGAGATTATCCTCATCTGGTAATTCTGAAAGTCGTGTGGGCGATGTTATCGCATTTGATGTGTTAAGCCCACAACCACAACCTGATGGCTCTCCTGCTTATGAGAGATACATTAGTGGAAACTTCTTGGTTGTATCCACACGTCACATTATCAGACCTAACGTGTATATCTTAGCTCAGGAAATAGCTAAGGAATCATATAATGATAAACTGGGAGCGAATTTAAATGGCTGAGAATAATGATCGTCCTCAGCTTCCCGACCTACCGCAACGTGATCCAGAACGTTTGATGGTTGAGGAGTTGAAGTCATCAGGAGCGGCTCTAGATGAGCTTGTTAAGCTGATGAAAACAAATATGGCTAAACGTGTCCCGTCTCCGTCATTACCTTCTAAGTCGGGAGCAGATGGCTCAGACGATGACCTACTACAACGCAAACCTAGCGGTCCAACTGGAATGGGTGGTGCGGTTGCAGAAGAGTTAGCCGAAAACACAAAAGGGATGCTGAAGTCAATTATCCCTTCTTTTGGTGCTATGTTTGAAAGTGCTGCGACTAACAGTCCTGGTCTTCGTATTGCTGGTAGCATGATTGGTGGTCTAACTGACTTCATGACCAATGCATCGAAGCGTATCGAAGACATGCCGGAACCGGAAAAAGCTAAAGAGCCTGAAATACCAGAACCTCAGTCAAATGATGCTGAGGATTACATGACTAATCAGATGGGTGAGCTTGTTGCTGTTAGTAAACTTCAACTGAAAGTTATGGATGGCTTACATCGTATTTGGGATGGGGATTCCCACCCGACTATTAAGTTAATGGAAGACCAACTTCAACAACAAGATAAGTTAATTCGACTTGCTGAAGAAGAAGCCGCTCATGCTGAGAACGACAGACTGAACAACCTTGAGAAGCAATCAGGCGGAGCTCAGTTTGTTGGTCCACAACCTAATCAACCATCTCCTGAACTTGAACAAGATGACAGTATGGGTTGGGCGGGAGCTATACTAGGTGGTTTAACTGCTGGCATAACGTCTGTGGCTGCGACCGTTGCGCCGTTTGTGAGTAAATTAAAGCCTTTAGGTAAGATGTTACGTGTCGGTCCGCTTGCTCTTATTGCTGGTCTCTGGGACTTTGGTTCTGGTTTCTTGGATGCTGAGGAAATACTTGGTAAGGAAAGAGTTACTGTTGTAGAGCGTGTTCAGGCTGGTTTGTCTAACGTCCTCAAAGGACTTGGCAGTATGGTCGACTGGGCTGCTGGTTTGTTTGGTATGGAAACTGAATTCGGCACAACATTACAACAAGGATTTATCAGCCTTACCGAACCTGTGGTTGACTTTGTTCATAGCGTAACCAGTTTAATATCCGAAGCTTTCACAGGTGACTGGAAACAACGTGTTAGTGATAAGCTGTCAACGGTTAAAGATAAGATATCTGATTCTGTTGTTAGTGCTGTTGATGCCTCATCTGAAGCCTTAAGTTCTTTCTTTACTGGTATTTGGGATGGAGTGTTAGATAAGCTTATTGGAATGGTCGATGCCGTAAATATTGGTGGTGTTGGTGACGGTATTATCAAGAAACTTGAAGATGCCAAATCAACAAGCGAAGTTAGTGTAAACCGAGCTCAAACTGAGAAGCAGAAACTACTAAACAATCAGAATGCGGAACGTGTCGAGACTAACAAATCAGGTGGCGGAGGTGATGTTGCAAGTGTCAGTGCTAACACCAACGTAAGTCAGAAACGTGTAACGAACAACAACTATACTACGTCAGAGATAGGGACTAAAAACCCAAGCGGATTTAATTATCATGGATCTAACGTACTAAGTGGAATATAATCAAAGACCCCTCAACTTCGGTTAAGGGGTCTTTTTATGATTACTGTTTATTCGGCGATATCCAGAGTTAGATGAAAGTCCTTACCCCAATTCTCTTGGAGGAACAGTTCATATTCATTTCTGTTGATATAAACATCCTGTACCACTTCACTAACTGGCACAGTGATACGCATATTAATATCGCCATTCTTACCAGCAG
The DNA here is from genome assembly GCA_937125395.1 of uncultured Glaciecola sp. Taxonomy (GTDB): domain Bacteria; phylum Pseudomonadota; class Gammaproteobacteria; order Enterobacterales; family Alteromonadaceae; genus Opacimonas. Next base: position 64,345 of record CAKZLI010000007.1, on the reverse strand, counting down.
TGAAAATATTGACAACAGCAAGAGGCTCCGACATGCCGTTATACATAATGGCAACCACACGCTCAGTGCAATCATTCAACTTCGCATCAGCATCAGGGTTCTTTGCGTAACCTTGCCCCAGAGCATAGGCTGAACCATCTTTCAATACAATAGAATCAATAACTGATCTTACGACAGAACTGCGACATTTAGCTTGTAGACGTTTTGTAAAACTCATAATTTATACTTCCGTTGATTGGTTTGTAGGTAAAGCATAACGCAATCTCAAAGATTGAGCAACTCTTTTGTCAACACATGAATCAGCCAACATACAAGAATAGTCATGTTTCTGCTTTCTCCAAGCTTCATGAGCTTCTTCAGGTGTGATGTATTGACCTAATGTCACCTTTTTACCAAATGGATACTCGCCTCTGAATCTGGATCTATCAACCACAAATAAATTAATAGATTGACTTACAAAGGCACACTTTTCAGGACAATATACTTTATTGGATGGGTCAATTATATCTTTGTCTAATTGAAGACCGTCCAATGATCCGTGTAACCGTTCTTGTAGCTTCAACCACACCCTGAAATTACTAAATTTGGTCCATTCATCACATACGACGCAATCGGTGTATGTTGGTTGTCTTGCATGACAGCTATCAGACTGACACCTTCTAAGCATATTAACCCATCTTGCGTAATAAGGGCAATTCCATTTAGGTTGTCAATTGGCGTCGTTGATGCCTATCCCACGTATAAGCTTTCTATTTGTCATAGTCCATGCTTCCTGATGAAATTAATCAGGTAAATCTGACTAGGTTTATAGTCAAACATATAAAAGCCTTGTATCATATGTAGATACTCACTCACTTCTGTCCATATAGGGTCATCGAAATGTTTGTCATATGTGGATATAAACCCAGTACAACGGTCAAGGCCGATAACAACCTCCATTGGAATACGGTCGGCAACTACAGCTTTAAGAAGCCATGGATGCTGGCCATCCTCAGGAGGACGTATTAGTTCAAGGAATGTCTTGTTGTTCTGCATACAGATACTACGAAGACTGTCGTTGATGAAACATTGAAAGTTATAGTCATAGGCGTCAACACTTGCGATCCACTGTTTGCGAACAGCGTCAGCATTAGGGTTGAGTAGCCCTGTAACCCATATCTTTGGATTAGCTATAAAGTTTGCGGCTAAATGTGCAAGGAAGATACCATCTTCTCGGTTAGCGAAACGGCGGTGAAGTTGAAGAAACAATTTCTTGTCTCTTCTCTTCAGGAACGTTTCCAGTTTGATCTTGACAGTATCACCGTACTTGTGCCAATCATAACGACCTTGGAAGTGTAAACGCATAGCTTGGAAATTACAGTAAGTGTCCAACGCTTCTTCCATTTGCATAGAAGCCCATAGACTCCCACCCTCATTCCAATCAGCCATTATTACCCTCCCGAGTCGTATAAGACACACGGTCTTTCCATATACCTAGACGCTGAACAGTACCATCAGTTAATGTCACCAAGTTCTGACCGCGACTGTCATAAATATCGCCGTTCTTGCGTAGAGTACAGCCATGCTTCCGAAGTTCTTTAATTAGCTTCCCTCGGTTTGACACTTTGTTGGCTAAAATGTACGTTCGGGTTATTTTAAATCCTTTATCAAGGACATATTTTCTTGCCTGTACTCTCATAATTTTTATACCTTACTGGAACAATAACGTATTATTTATAGCGCTGTTTCAAAGCTAAAGACGCTCTGGGATCTTTCACATTATCCGCGAGCTGACATGCGATTGTATGTTTGTAAGACTTCCATGCAATATGAGCAAGCGAGGCTGTTTCATACTGACCTAAATGTATTTGTTTCGCTGTAAATGGATTGCGACATGAAGCTCTAAACACACCGTCCCTAATCTTATATACACCTCTCGGAGTTTTGGTATTTGAGATTTTGTCTGCTGTAAATGCGTTCAATTCCTTGCTAATAAAACAACAATAATCAGGACCGTATATTTTATTTCGGGGTACTATGATATCCTTGTCCAATTCCAAACATTCCAAAGTTCCATGTAAATGTTCCTGTGATATCATCCATTCACGAAATACGGAAAATGTCTTCCAATCTTCACACACCTCACACCCAACATATGTTGGGTTTCTTTTCAGGAAAATACTGGAGTAACAACGTCTAAGCATCGACTTCCATTTCCTGTAGTATTTACAGCTGATGCCATCGACTCTAACTTTATAGTTTGCGTCGTTGACACCAACACCCTCGACAAGTTTCACGATTACACCTTACGAGGTAGAGGTTTCCCTCCATTCTGTATGGTGGACTGTTCAATTTCTCGAATCTGATCGAGGCTGTCAGCTTCGTCTTTGTCGAGACGGAGTTCTGATTTTAGGCGAGGCAGAAATAGAGATTTAATCTCACCCTTTTCACCTTCTTCTGAATTCTCCTGAACACCATTACATTCACATGTAATAATACCACCCTTCCACTTCGATTCGAAGTTGTCGAAGATTTCCTGACGTAGAATGTCGCTCATGCCATGTACACCAACAGCAAGTTTACCACATGATGACTCACATTGTAAAGAGCCGAATGTATCAGCATGTCTACCGTTCTTGTCACCGTCGTTAAGACCTACAATGAATAGGTCAACGTGCATGACAATCTTCATCTTAAGCGACTTGTCAGACTTACCATCGAACCAAACAAGGTCAGGGTCTTTAACAATCAAGCCTTCCTCACCGCGAGCTAGAGCTTCTTTAAAGTACTCAGCAACTTCAGCAAAAGAATGAAGGATACGGTTCTCAACAAGCTCACATGCGATAAGGTCAACAATACCCGAGAACATATATTCCAGTTGGGTGAATTTATCACAGTAAGGCAGACCAACTTGGTTCTTTTTGCCTGTAGATGAACGATAATCATCTTGCGACATTACATCCCAAATCTTAGCCTGAACTACACAACCGATAGGTAGATCAACACCTGTCTGGATCATGCTGTTTAACATTCCGTTGCCGACTTCGCGTGGTAATGTATTGCCGACCGCATCAAGAACAACTAATTCACCATGGAAGTTATGACCGCTTCCGTTGGAATCTGGTGCAATACGCGCGAGCTCGGCAAGGTCATCTTTAAGGTCGGCCAGAGCAGGAGAGTCAATGATTGTACCCTTACGGCTAGTAATCATAACCTCGCTGAACTCAGCGTTAACAAGTCCATTAAAGAACATACCGTCGGCTTTAATTTGCGCGTAAACACCTTTAATCCAATTAAGACCTTCAAACTGTTTCAGCTTGCCCGATTCGGATTGCTGATACGGACTGTAGAAGATTGAATCTTCCCAAACCGTGTTGATGGTCTTGATGCCGATACCACATTTAAGATCGCGTAGAATAAACGCATTAAACAGTGGTTGATATTCAGGAGCTAACGTATCATGTACAGCTGAGATCAATGCCTGACCTTGCTTACCACGGGTCGCACCTGTTAGTGATTTACCATACACATACATACACGCATCGATAATACATGGGTCTGGATGACTAGCTAAGAATGTCTTCTTATGGACATGCGACAACATCGGTGATACTTTAACAATCTCTGACTGGTAAAGTGAGATGCGTGGATCCAATACAAAAGCGAAGAATTTCTCAGCCGAGGCTGTTTGAATATCATCTAGGCTTTCTAGAATGGCTTTCTTTGCATTAATGCCTTTCGTGTTTACGAGCTGTTTAACTAGCTCAGGCAGAAACGCACTAGCTGACTTTGGCATATGTTCTCCTATTTATATCGATTTATTAACGACAATGCAACTCTTCTGTCTTCGCATTGTTCGGCGAGTGTGATGGCTACAGACTGCTTGAATTCTCTCCAAGCTGTATGAGCCTCTTCCGGAGTTTTATATAATCCCAGATACATATGGCTTCTATCAGGCATGCGACATCTTGATTTATAACGGTTTCCAACCTTAGTAAGGGCAAATCCATCCAGTTATACTTGAGTTAGTTACATAATCGGCATCGTTAATACCTTTACCTTGAACCTTAATCATAAATCACCTTAGAACAATTTACGAGTTTTAGTAATTGGTTCAGGCTTTTTCTTCTTAAGGAAACCCTCATGAATACCTTTACCTGATAGACCGCCGAGGTTATATGTGATGTGAACACTTTGACGCCCACAATCACATTTAGCTCGATGCACTACACATGGATATTTTTCTGGTTTATGTGGGAAGGCCTCTTCCAAGCATTTAGCTTCCTGACCTTCCACGAACGGTTTTACTTTTGTTTTAGCTTCACCGCCACATTGACATTGCATTAGAGATTCTCCAATTCCGGCACTGTGAGAGTAACGAAATCTTTCATTATAATTCCACTCCGCCAGTACAATTACCAATATAGTAACCGTCTTCGATCCATACATCAGTTACACGAGATAGGTTGATAACTTCGTCAACTTTAATGTCGCGATAGTCGCATACCGTGTTAATTTTCCAGTAGCCGAAGCTGTTTTCGATGCAGATAATGAAAACATTATCTGAATAACCTCGACCGCCAACGTTCTCTAGACTAACGCGCTCTTTACTAACTACCCGACCATACAGGTCATATACCTGAGCCGGACGTTGTATGTAGTCTACACGGATATCTCTAATGAACTCTTTAGGTATTGATGAACCCCAAGTAACACCTTGATGTTCATGCATCCAGTAAGCTGTTTCCTTTTTATCCTGTATGTCACGGTAAATCATTATTGTTATAACCGCAACAATGATGAATATTACTGTAATTATCTCTTCATAACCCATGATAATTCCCCTGATTAGGTATCTTCTTCCATTCGGTATATGAAACCAGCAACATCCTGATCTTCATTATACACTATCTTAAGCGCATCGAATTTAACTTGCATGTTAACCCAGTTATCTAAAGGTTCAATAGAAGTTAACCACGTATCACCCATAGGTGTGCGGAAACGATGCTGCCACCAATTATCCTCGCCTTGCTCACAAGACATAATGTAACCACAGATATTATTAATCATGCGCGGACGCACTGCAAGAGCTTTCTCCATTTCTTCAGAGGTCATACCGTCAATACCGTCCCAGTCACTTACATTCTGCTCTGGTTCTGGTTCCTTCTCTCGAAATAAAGGATGGTCTGGAAATAGCATTGACCACAATACAAGTAAACCCATCAACATTAATATCCAGCTGATCACTGTCCCGACCCAGCCTATGATTTCCATAATTTCCATAACATATTACCTATTTGTGAATTTGGACTTACATTATCCCTTAAATAACGTCCAATCAAAAGACCCACCCCGAAGGATGAGTCTTATATTATATTAGCCGTTTAGGTATTTCTGACAGTAATCGTAATACATACCGAAAGCTTCATTGTAGTTGATGCCTTCGCGACGCTCAACCACTGCTTGACCGTCCATAACGATAACGTCATGTAATGCTTTATCACGCTCAACGCCATCTTCGGCTTGCATTAGGACTTGCTTGCCTTCCAGCTTCAATAAGCCAGTCATTTTCATCTTAGCCATTACACTTCCACCATTTCATAAGCACAGATTTCACCACTACATTCATTAGCCTGATGTTCGATCCACTTGGTTAGCATTTTACGCTCCCAAGGTCCAGTCTCGACTTTCTCGCCAGTTCTGATAACAGTAGTAATTAGCTTCACAGGATCTTTAATTTCTTCAGCCATGTTTACTTCCAAGATTGAAGCGTTTTCTGGACATCAAAGCAAGGACATTCCTTCAGCCAGTCACGCGAGTCAATAATACCATCACCGTTATGATCTGGATACCAGTCACGATGACCTCGAATGTTGCATTCCTGAACACCTAAAGCACCACTCAGGGTAGACACCAGCTCACGCAACGATTCTAATTGAGGTTGTGTGTAGTTGTCTTCTGCTTTACGTGTACGGTCGTTAACGCCACCCACAAGACAGATACCGAAGTTGTTCTCGTTATGACCTAGAACTTGGCTTCCCATGACATTGAAGTCACGGCCGATAACAACCTTGCCATCACGTTCAATTACAACATGATAACCAATGTCACGCCACCCTTTACGCTTATGCATCTTCTTAAGGTCACGCATTTTGTGATTGTCCTTAGGACGGGTAGCACTTGCATGAACAGTAATGTGATGATATGGATATGTAGTTTTCGCTAAAGCTTCAATGATATGTTGCAATTTCTTTCCTTATTTGTAAAGTAGGGAGCTATTATTACATAACTCCCTGTAACCAAAGTTAAATGATTTCGGTGTAACCGCCACGCAGACCGTAACGAGTAATGTCGTCGAAATGTTCGCTAAATTCACCAGCACGTTGAGTGATAACATGCAAGTTACTTCCGCTGAACTTAGTCTTGATCATTGTGGTTGCTTCCAACGCACCACGCTCAGATAAGTTCTCAAGCACTTCATCTAGTATCAACAGGTTCGTTGAAATAGACGCTTTGAGGTTTGCGACGTCACGTAACGCAAATACAATAGCCAGATTAACCCGAGCGCGTTGTCCGTCTGATAGACTAAACAGGCTTTGGTTACTTCTGTCCGGAGCCGTCATCTGAGTATTAAACGCTTCATCCATTTCAAACCCGATGAACATGTTCATGCCTTCTAGGTATTCATTGATTTTAGAATTCAGGAACGGAATATACTTACGAATAATGTCAGCCTTACCTTCCTTGTCGGATAATAGAAGCTTCAGGGCATCCCAGTCTTCTAAATCCTTTTGGAGGCCGTTGACAACTTCATTAGCATCATCGAGTTCGGTGGCAGCAACTTCAAGATTGGCTTCGATGTCTTTCATCTTAAGACATTCAGCTTCCATTTCAGCTTCGTTTGCGGCTTCCATTTCAGCATCTTTATTGAATGCATCAATACGCTCAGATTCAGCTTGCTCAATCTCTTTAATGATTGCGGCAATGTTCTCTTGAACCTTATCTTCAACCATAGTCTCATGGTCTGCAATACGCTCTTCAAACAGCTTGATTTTAGCGTCAATTTCAGCAGCACGTTTGTCGCCAATTGTCGCAGCATCAGAATCGACCGACAGTAATCTGGCTTTCAGTGTTTCGATGGCCTTGTTATGACGAACCATTTCAGCATCTGACTCATTGTCCATGCGAACCATAGCGTCATTGACTTTATTGACCTCAGCCAGCATCTGACGTTGCGCATTATCGAAATCCATTTTAGCCGAAGCCGTTTCCATCTTAAGATTAGCGTAATTCGTCTTGGCTTCACTTTCGTCTTTCTGGGCTGTTTCCAGATCACGCTTAAGAACATCTAGTTCGCCTTGGAACTCATTGATCTTATTAGCGGCCTGAACAATCTTACCATCAAGCTCGCTGATCTCTTTGTTAACGCCGTCGGTGATATACTGTTTATGTGCAGCACCAACCGATTGTTGACAAGTAGGACAGTCATCTAACGAACCAATGTCGGTGATAACTTTCTTCTTCATTTCAATCGCAGCATCAAACTGAGCTTTGAAACCTTGCATCTTACTGATTTTAGTCATAAGAGTATCAGTACTGACTTTCTGGACTTCAGTAAGGATACTGACCTTATCCAGCCAATCATTATGAGCATTCTTCTCAGCAATTCCAGCATTATCATGAACCAGCGCCATGACATCAAGGTTAACCGTTTCGGCCTTGCGATATACTTCCAGAACGGCTTCTGCGTCAGGTAAGATTTTCCGAATACGCTTGTTGTTTTCAACATGAGCATTTTCTTCAGAGCTAATCTCCTGATTAATGGCAACGCCAGCCACACCAGAGCTACTCACGGCTTCATCAATAGACTTCTGACGTCCGGCTTTCACTTCATCTAGACCTTCACGCAACTGAACCAGCGTTCCCTCCACTTGCTCTTTAAAGGCAAGAGCGTCAGGATTACTACGAACACAATCGAGCTTCAATTCCAACTTCGATTTAGCAATTGTCTTGAACTCGATTGTGTCAGCGCATGACTTAGCGCGTTCCGAATGAGTTTGAGCAAGACCTTCGATTTTAGTGTTCTGGTTAGTTTTATCGGCCTGATAACGAGTTACCGTATTGAACTTACTATCCACATCACTATGAGCATCATCAAGTTCATCCGAAGTTTTCTTGCGGTCAGCTTTAAGTTCTTCATTTAATTCGGTGAAGATACCAAGATCCCAGATAGGCTCAACCATCTTACGACGGTCTTCAGCGCCCATTTCAATAAACGGCTTGAACTTAGACTTGCCTAGGATAACAACGTTCTCGATGATACGAGGTCCGGTTTTAGCGTCTAGGCCAAGTAAAGCCCAAAGATAACCTTGCCAGTCAGCTTTCGCCGCATCAGCATCAATTGTTTTCCAAACACCGTTGTCCATGATTTGAATGTCAAATTCAATCTCACCCTTACGACCGCGACGAATCTTATAGTGATTACCGCCTTTAAGGAATTCCAACTCACAAAGCATATCACGCTTATTAGCTGTATTCACTAACGAGGTTACTTTCTCTTTATCAGAGTAAGGCTTACCAGTAATACAGTAATACGGACACCACACTGTCATGGTGGACTTACCTGAACCGTTTTCGTCACTTACTGTTAAGTTGGATCCGGCCTTGGTGAAGTCGATTTCGATAAACGCATTACCGATAGAACGGAAGTTCTTTGCACGAGCACATAAGAATTGAAGCTTATGTGTTTGATTATCCGCCGCTACTTTGAACGGGACAACTGGCGCACCAGTGTCCTCATCACAAGCATCTAGGAAGTCATCGAATTCGCTAGTTATATTTGTCATTTACAATTGTCTCCATGTTGTCATGGTTGCATTTTACATACCTAGACCTCAAAGATATAGATACTCTGGGATCGGTTTCTATATCAGCCAACCTACACGCATATTCATGTTTCTTCAACCTCCAAGCCTCATGAGCATCTTCTTTCGTGTCGAAGTAGCCAATGTGGTTACTGGACTTGCGATCAAAAGGATTACGACATTGAGATTTATAACCATAGCGATCACTTATAGTGACACCAATAGGTAAATTTCTTGGTTTTCGACTGACATGAACGAATAAATTTACTTCGGCTGTAACGAATGCGCAAGCGGAAGGACTATACATTAATCCGTCAGATAATATGTCCTTATCCAGTTGTAATGATGTCAAGTCTCCATGCAACTTCTCTTGTTGTATCATCCAATATTTGAAGTTGGAGTACACCAACCAATCATCACATACAACTACATCATTATCCTGATTTCTGGAATAACATCTTCTGATCATATTCTTCCATCTGGCATAGTATTGACAACGCTTACCATCAGTATAAGGTGTTGGTATGACAACCACACCAACACCTTTGAACATTTTACGAGTTCTCACTCACCAAACCCTTTTGTTCTATTTTGCTGTGAATGGACTTCAGTTTCTTCGACACTTCCGATTTGCGAATACCTTCAGTAGCATCAACTTTCTCAACCATAAGCTCAAGAACATCCTGTTGGATGACCTCTTCACGAACCACAATAGACGCAGAGTTGATTGTTTTGGTATTATCAGCAATCATATAGTCAATTGTTTCAGCTCGCATTAGGGCGTCTTTGAACTTCTTAAATGTACTCGCCGATTCACGGTTAGTGATGTTAATATGAACAATCTGACCCTTAAAGCCAAGAACATCATTGAGATAATCCTTATCACCAACACCTTTACGCATAGCCGTGTCGAATTGTGAATCATCATATTCCCATACACGGAACAGTGACTGAGATTCATTATTCTTATGTAACACTAGATCATTAGTGTTGACATCCAGAGTCCATACGCCACGGTTGGTTCCATCTTTGTGATCTTGCCAGTTTAGGTGATAAGGTGTACCGAGGTATGTTAGCTGACTACTACCGTCTTTCTCAGCCGAGATATCGGTGTCTGAGATAGTATGGTAATGTCCCGTGATAACACGTTTAAATTTACGAAGTAGCTCAATGCCGATAATGCCCTTTTCACTGACCGAACCTTGATACATTGGGAAGCCAGCTAATTCCAAGTGACCAACACAATACTCAGCGTCAGTGGATTCGATAATATCAACACACTCGTCGTAATTATCTTTGTTAATCCAAGGCAACATCAGGAATTTCTTATTCTCAAATTCCATTTCCATCGGCTTGCCGTAATCAACCACATAACCGTTAGACTCTTCAGCTAACCAGTCAACCCAGTTGATGTTGTTGGAATCACTCAATGTAATATCATGATTACCTACAATAATATGCCATTCTATCCCGTATTTTTCGCATGCGGGAATGAATTCCTTTGTAAGCCAATCACGATCACGACCAAACAGGCTTCGGCGAACATCAAAGAAGTCTCCAGCCTGAATAATCTGAGTAATACCCATCGACTGATACAACGGCAACAGATAACAGATTATATAATTTTTGATAAACTGTCTTACAAATTCAGAGCCACTACGAGCTCCAGTATGAACATCACCTACGAATCCGAGCATGGATCTTCCTTATTTTGGTCAAGCAATCTGGCTAAGCCATTTGTATGTTTGGGTTTAACAATTCCGCGACGAGCCTTGGCATCAGCACGACGTTGACGCTCACGAGCGCGGCGTTCATCTTGCTTAATTTCAAACTCAGCAACACGTGAAGAAATGTCTTTGCCTATTTCAGTGTTGTCGATAACCGAAAGCAAGTTCTCATTTTCAGACAACTCATTCTCGAATGCATCACGACCACCCATATTTTCGAAAGACTTATTCTTGAGATAATCTTCCATCTTTTCATCTTGTATAGACTTACCGTACTGATTGTCAATAGTACGAGTCCAATATGACATGAAATTGATACGCTTACTACGCTCACCAACCATATCAGGATCGAAGTTGTGCAGATAACGGAAAATGTATTCAACTGCATCGTTGATCATTTCGTCTTTATGAGGATAGTCGCGATAACATGCTTTCTTAGCAATGTTAGTCGCAATCTCATGGAGTTTCTGGCCTACGAATTCAGGGACTTTCGCCTCTTTCATATAGCCTTTTTCAATAGCTTCGGCAGACTTACATCCACGCATAGCTTTAATACGACGAGGACGCCATTCTCTTAGTAGTTCTAGGACTTTGTTATCATCCTCTTCAGAATAATACCATTCGTCTTTCTTTGTTTCACGATTTACGTATTGCATTGCCATAGGTTCTTCTCCTTGTGCAATTATTGTTTGTATTTCAACCTCAAAGCTAAAGCCACCCTCTGATCAACACAGATATCTGCAAGTTGATATGCAAATATATTCTTTTGTTTTCTCCATGCCTCATGCGCTTGTTCTTGTGTGTCGAAATTACCAAGATAAAGTACACCGTTAAATGGATCATTACATTGCGCCTGAATCCTCCCACTTTTGCGAACACTTACGCCAATAGGATATTGACCTCTGGATTTTGAGCTGTCCGTAACAAATAAATTCACAATCTGTGTAACGAAAGCACATTTATCAGAACTGTAAATCTTGTTGGTTGGATCAATGATGTCTTTATCCAATTGCAAGCCATCCAACGAGCCATGAATTTGTTCTTGTTCCATCACCCACTGTCTGAAGTTACTAAACAGTTGCCATTCATCACACACAGAACAGTCTCTATATGAGGGGTGACTCGCATGATAGCTATCAGAATAGCATCTTCTGAGCATACCCGACCATCTCACGTAATATGGACAGATCCATCTGGGTTTCTTCGTTTGGGTGACATAATCGGCGTCATTAATCCCAACGCCCCGAACGAGTTTTCGCCTTTTCGGTATAGGTAATTCCATCATACACCCAACCTAAGAAGGTAATCCTCGGCTTCTTGCATGTCATTGAATGAGATGAGCTTAATATACTTCCCATCCATATTCACTAAATCCTTTTTACGACCCTTACCAGCATATTCATCAGCAAGTTCGTTACCCTTGTTACCGCTGTGGCCTTTAACCCAACGGAGCTCAGCTTTGCCATGTTCATCATTAGCACGCCACAACATACGAATGAGCTCTTGGTTCTTATTAGGCATACCATTGGTTTCCCAATTCATACGCCATTTACCAAGAGAGTTAATGGTATATTCGCTATCCGAGTAGATAATGCAATATCGCTTCAGCAATTTAGAAATACGCAGACCGAAGGCGACGGCAAACATCTCCCCGATATTGTTTGTTGAGGGAGGTGGTAAATGACCGTAGAATACGATAGGCTTCGAATCAACGTTCATTACGAACGCCCAACCAGCATCCTTCTTCTTTATATTATCGGACGAACCATCCGTATACATCTTAATTGGTAGCATTATATCTGTTCCTTAATGAGTGGGCTACACGATCGTCTTTACAAGTGTCAGCAAGGAGACAAGCGAAGATATGCTTTTGTTCTCGCCAAGCCTCATGAGCTTCTTCGGGCGTGTCATGACGACCTAAATAAACCTTGCCTCTCTTGAATGGATTCTGGCATTGTGATTTGTATCTGTTGTCCTGCTTGATCACTCCTATAGGACAAACGCCTCTGGACGCATTACTTTCCAATACGAAGCTGTTGACCTTAACACTAACGAAAGCACACTTATCAGGACAGTACATCTTGTTGGATGGCTCGATGATATCTTTATCTAACTGCATACCTACTAATGAACCGTGAAGCTGTTCTTGTTCGATCACCCACCGTCTGAAGTTACTAAACAATAACCATTCATCGCAAACCAAACATTCCTTATATGATGGATGCTTGATGTCGCGAGTCTTACTATAACATCTCTTAAGCATATTTTGCCAACGTATATAGTATGGACAGCTCCATCTTGGGTTGTATGTTATGACTGGTTCGTCGGAATCATTAATCCCAACGCCATACACGAGTCTATTTTTCTTATACACTAAATATACCTATTTATGGGAGACATAACCATGTCAGATAAACCAAAAGGATATAAATTACCTTATTCGGCGGCGGAGCTGCAACGTTTGGTAGAATTAATCCAGCAGAAATTAGACCAGAGTGCAATCATCACATCCCATGAGGGTGCCAGTGACGAAAACATACTGAGTGCAGAGTACGTTAATGATAGATTTGGTAGTCTTGAGAACAGCCTCACGGGTACGGGTCTGCGTGATGCAATCAACGCTCTAGATAACAGTAATATATTCACCGACGCTCATTTACAGGCAGTAGAATCCACGTCATTACGTTTCATCGGAACATTCGCAACGATAACAGCACGCAACAATATAGACACAACCGATTTTGCTGGTGGTGAGGTTATACTATTGTTATCTAATGAATCAGGTAATGTCGGGTTTCAATATTACGATCTGGCTAATACAAATTGGATCTCAACCGATAAGCTATCAATAAACTCTGAAGTTAATGTCCCAGCAGTAGGCGCATCGGTATTGAAAACATTCCCACAGGCTGATTTCAAGTTGATGGATTTAACTGTACTGGCTAAATCAGGGTCTGGCTTCCATCGAAGCGTTGTGAGTATAGGTTGGCATGGAGCTGATGTATACATAACATCGACAGGCGACTTATTCAACGTAGAGCATTTTGAAGTCGATGCAGCGATCATAACAGCAACCAACACCGTTGAGATATCGGTTACTACTCTAATCGCTGATACTGATATCCAAGCCGAAATCACAGCAGCATATTAACGATTACGGAATTCGGCACCGTAACGTCTTACAAAATCACGGACTAGTTCGAAGTCATCTGTCATGACTCCGTCTAGCTCCGTAGGCTCAAAGTTATCTAAATCGATACCCCAACGACGCTTCACATCCTCCGTGAAGTGTGCTTGAGCTTTCTTGGCAAACATCTTAGCTGTCGCCTTAGATACACCACGCCCATTAGCCGCTTTATAACGCGCACATAACCACCATGATAAATGACGACCTAGTTGTACTCGCTGCATGAACAGGTTATAGCCTCGGCTAAGAATACATCCCTGAAACTCCAAACATGGAACATCCGGACACATATTAATAGTGTTGTCGTACACTGCATCCAGCATATCAAATCCACGACCAATACGGAATACCTGATTCGTCTGAGACACGGCGAATGACATATTAGGTCGAGCATGAACACGCTTAACAATGAAGTTCGGATTCTTGGTACGGTCTACGGTGCTTCCCATTGTGAACGCACGAGTCGTGCCGTCTGTATTACGGAATGAGTTACACCAAATACCACCCACTTTCATTCGAGGTTCACAAGCTCTGTTAGACGTATGAGCGCGATTCTGACTAATTGTTTCTTTCCATGACATGATAATTCTCCGATGGAGTTAGTTGAATGAGCTTATTGTTACACAAGCCCATATTTATCGCAAGACTATTCTGCGTCTATTGCATCCAAGAACCACTGAGGGAAGTATTTCTGATTGCGTTTCATTAATGTATCGAAACTCTCATCCAGCATGTAATACGCCGAATAGTCATCGATGCCACGAACACCACGCCCAGCACCTTGCACAACATCCAGTATTGTTTCACGACCGTAAGAACCCGAGTCATTATCAGCACGATATTTGATTAAAGGTTCACCCAGATATCCGAATGGGATCTTAGCACATATCATAAATCGACACAAATCACCTTTCAAATCGTAACCAGTTGTCATACTAGGAGATACAACCACAACAGGGTCATTACCCTCTTGCGCTCCGTGTTCTAGCCAAGCCATAGTCACCTTACGGTCACGACCAATATGAACACGATCCTTATACTTACTAAAGTTCTTAATGTACTCCGCAAGTTTATATGAACCAGTGTGAATTAGACCGTTATCATCAATATGCTCTTCAATAAGCTCGTCGATTGCTTCTAGCATTTTAGGCTTCGTTGAGTCTAGATGTTTACCTGACATGCGTCCAACAGGCAAGTAAGTGATACGACGGTTCTCAATCGGGATTGGATTGCCAATTTCCACCTTAAAGTACTTGTCGATGCCCATTGTTTCCGCATATTTATCAACACCACAGATTGTGGCAGACATATGTACAAAATGGTCGTGTTTATCATACACGGCTTCTTCAACCATATCACGAGGTAGTAGAGGCTTCATAACAATACTATGCATGTGATGACCGTCAACCATCTGTCCAGCAACTTCAACCTGATCCATTGTACGTTCTTGTATGATAACATCCTGAAGCTTAGGGTTCGTTATTACATTACAGTGTCGAACCATAGCATTGAGGTAAGACTGGATGTCATCAAGAGATCGTTTCTGGTTAGCATTTAGCTTCTTTTTCTTGGACAGAACTTGGAATGTTTTAATGATATCATCGGCGATAACAACAACGTCCTCACAAGCTTCACGAATCTCTTCATCGACATTAACAATAGTAGCTAAAGGATACTCTTTTAATACGCGCATTAGGTGATTGATTTTATCACAGATGTCATTACCACGTATCATGCCCTTATCGCGCAGTTTATAAGCTCGCATTGCATCGAACTTCACCTCAGAACAGTCCAAAATACGGTTAGGTACTTCGTGACACTCATCTAGGATTTGTAGTTGACTGAATGCCGAATCTTCGATCATTTTATCAACAGGCAATAGAATGCCCAACATGGTGTTAGTTACACGCAATTGAGCAAATTTAAGCCACTTAGAGCGAGCTTTGAAGTAAGGGCATTGATTTTCCTTACATTTGCCCGAACGCAACGCTTCGATACACTTGCTGTGACCGTAAGAGATTTTGCTATTAACCAAACACTGATAGTTCTTCTTGCCTTTCAGATTTGCGATAGTGCTATCTTCACGAACGTACTGGTCTTGTAGACCTTTGGTCGGACATGTGATAGTTGTACGCCATGTTTTATCGCCATGCATCTTACGCAAGGTCATATGAATCATACGAGCGATAATACTTTTACCTACGCCTGTCGGGGCTTCGATGATGACATGTTCATAATCATTGTTTGCGATGGCGTCCACAGTCTCAACGATACATTTACGTTGGCCATCATTGTACGTTGGTTCATCCGCATCATTACGGAATGGAAACAGATCATCAGCTATTTTCCCTATGTCATGAATGTCGAACGAACGAGGTAAGGTGTTCAGAGGCATAATAATTTCCTATATTGAGAATGACACTATTTTCGCAAAATTACAGTCGAAGAAAAAGACCTCCAGCGTAAGCCAAAGGTCTTTAGGATTTTAGATCAACGAGCACAAGTAGAGCCAAGCAAGCCGCTGAATACTTCTTAGATGAAATATGATATGCTCTAGGTTTACGTTTTCTGGACGCTTTGAGCATGGCAAAGTGATGAACTTTAACCTGAATCTTCAGATCTTTAACTTCATCTTCCTTGCCATCCAACGCGACAGACTTGTTTACCAACCAGTCATAATTGAATTTACTCAATGTCATCTCCGCTTAACGAACGGTAACGAGTACCAAAGTCGCCTTTATTAACTTTAAGCAAACGTACTAACTCAAGAGCATTCATATGCAAGCGAATGACCTTCATCTTTGCTCGACGGTTTTTATTCATTGTCGCCACGAAACGGTGACTGCCATCCAGAACAAAGTCATCAGCTGATATTAGAATAGGCTCGAACACTTTACGCTGGCGAAGAAGCCCCATGAACTTCCACACCTTAGTTTTATTAACTTCGGCTTGAATTAGACGCAGTTCCATAACACTTACTGTTTCTTCAGTGGACATAATCCCATACTCATCAAGAGCAGCGAAGAATCGCGATTTACGGTCTTTGTCAATTTGTGGCATGATCTGACGACTTAAACCCAAGTTACCCACAGGAACTTTGAGGTTATTGATTATCGTCAGTAGATCTGTTATCGCTTTCATGAAGCAGAACCTCTGTGTATTGAACGTATGGCTTGTTAATCGAACACCAACCAGCATAGTAGTCCTGAAGTTTTTCTAAGTTCTCTTTAGTACTTAGATACGTAGGAGCTTCGAACGGAACATCAACTTCACCTTCACCATACTCGAAGTAAGTGATGCCGTTTTCATCTTCAATGTCGTGTCGCTTTGCTTCTAGTCTGATTAATGTCATAATTATCTCACCTTGAATACAGGTTGTCCATCGCTGAATTTACCCTTTTTGACACGCTCGCTTCCACGGAAGATAACGGTCTTAGGTAACAGCGCCATATTGAACAATTTTGTAGTATCAGGTTGAATAACGAAAGGAATATCTAGTCCATTTACCGCATCAACGAAATGCCCAGCGAACTTGCGTCCTTCCAGAGTATTCATTGTACTTCCATAAATGTCAATTGCACCTTTCAGGATCATCTGAATGTCTCGAATGGTGAAGTTATCCTGTTTGGAACGCTCCACAACGCGCTCAATAAAGTGGCGAGTGAACGTAATGCCTAGTTCATAGCCTTTGAGATCAACAGCTCTAAGCTCTTTCTCAAGTCGTTTTAGCTGACCAGCACTTACAGCTTCATTGAGCATAGCTTCAGTTAACATAAATCTTTTAAATGACATGTGATATCCTCCTGAAGTTATTTAGCATAAACCATTACTGTCAGCTATCGCACAAATGAGCGTTAGCAAGAAGCCAACACCCACAGTTGCGAGGGAAGAGCATAACAGGCCGATAAATATCACACAGACACCTATCGCACCAATAACACTAAACCAACACATATTAACACCTAGAATTTAACAGATAATTGACTGTATTTAGTGTAAGTGTGTTGAGTCAGGATTTCCAGACGCTTGATTAATTCCATGCGGTCTTTACCACCAGAGATCATGCATGTTGTGAGGCGTTCTTGAGTAATAGCAATAGCCACAGCCAACACCATAGGACACTCAGTTAGTGTGGTTACGTCTTCAAGTTGTTGTAACTGGCGTAGGATTTCATTAACTTCATGGATTGCATCCTGTTCGCATTCCTCAGCTTGTGGTGCAATGCTTAACCATCCAACACCTTTATAGAAACATGCGATAGCTGTACGCATCAGACGAGATTTATAACAACATAGCTCAGGGAGCATTCGATTTAACATGTCGATATGAGTTTCTGCATTATAACACTGCTTCGATCCAATAACGCTAAGAGAATCGAAATTTACTTGGTATAATTTACCTGACACTGAGATATGATTCATATTAAGCTACCTGAGTTAGATGGTGTGTTAGGGCTTCCATCGAATTGAATAATTGAGGCTCATCTTCCCACTCACCTACGCGAGCATTAATTGAAGAACCGTTAACGGCTACGATAGCCACAGCAATATTGTTCTGGTTCACAACACGAACGATTTGCTTCTTACCTAATTTCTTCATCTTTTCGATTGTGAAACCTAATTGCTTAAGAGGGTTAAGAACTTTCATGTTGTATCTCCAGATAGTGTTGCTTGATAGTAAAATCATTATCAAGCAATCCTTGGATTATGTAAAGAAGTATTAAGAGTGAATCTTAACTATTTCTTCCAGATTAATTAACTCATGGGCAATACCACTAATTTCAGACGCAGCGATTTGAAGAGCATTTTCCTTCAAGTGATTACGAAGGTATTCGATGCGAGATTTAGCCGTTTCGCATTGCCATTCCTCAGAGGTGATGAATTCATCCTTACGTTGTGCTTCCACAGCCACTTCTTCGGCTTCAGGAGAATCAGTAATATTAGGTAACTCTCGCAACATCTGATGTTCATCGGCATAACCAATATAGTTGATGACATTTGTCCCATTAACTTTGCGAGTCTCATATCGTTGACTATCAACCGTAATATAATATGCGGAACGTAAGGTCGCATTCAAAATTTTATAATTCGGGTTAAAATTATAACCCATTTGTGTCAAAACACCTTTGACTTTATTCAATTCACCTTGAAACATATCAATTCTCCATTACAATAATTGAGTTCATTATTACCTAAATGGAAGTCAATCAAAAGACCTATTCCGAAGAACAGGTCTAAATATTACTTGATACCTTTCCAAGCATCCTTTTTGCCACCTTTCTGCCATTGTGCTAGCTGGAGGAAGATTGCTATTTCCCAATACCGAGGATTAATCTCAGCAAGCTGTGTCATGATATGATCGGCTCTGTATGTCTTAACAGCGTGAGAACCAATACCTCCGGCCATAGCCTTTATAATACGCCAGCTGAGCTTCAGCTTCGATTTCTCGCGGAGTGAGCTGTCATTCTTGGTTTTAATTAACTCAGCGAACAACTTTAAACGCAATGCTGGCGGGAGATAGTGTATATTGATACCACGCATATACAGAACACCTTTCTCTCCGTATGTCATGCCGTCACCAACAAAGCTATCGAAGAAGAACACCATAGGCCATGCATCCCATACAGGTAGTTTGTCCTTATGTTTCGCATCATATCCATAAAGGAACATACGTCCTATTAAATACTTGGAATTACTAACCTGTCTACGCTTTTCTTCCAAGAATTGTTTATGGATCTGAGGTGTCTTGTGATTTAAATCCTTTGACACGCGCATTCTAAACCAATCTCTGGACTTAGCTGAATTACGGCGAGCCTGACTACCTTTAGAGCGTCTAAACATAGCAATATAACGCTTGATAATCATAGGAGCATTTTGCTCATTGTCCATTATCAAGTCTTCATCGAACTTAGCCATGTTTGACCTCCTAATTATTTTATATATTATTTAGTTATGGGTGGGTTATGAGAGACTTAGCTAACTTCATTACGCACCTGCGACAGCATGGTGTTACCAAGAAAAATAGATTTCGTGTTACTATACCTCTTCCAGCTAAAGTTAATGAGCTATTAGTCGAAAATAACACCACAAGTGAAGCAACCAATTGGGCTAAAACAGGCATACGAACTGTTAATGTTCTCCGTGGTGGTAGTGCTGAGGCAAGTCGTGGACTTCAGGTTATGTGTATCAGTACTCAACTTCCCGGAACTAACATAACCACAACCGAAGCCAAACACAAAGGTCATACATTCAAGGTATCTACTGGTAGTGAGAAAACTGACATTGAGTTCAGCTTTATACTGAGTCGCGATATGGAAGAATATAAAGCCTTACAATTGTGGCGTGAGATTATTCACAGTGAAAGCACTGGTAAGGTTGGTTATTACGATGACTATACAGTTGATATTCAGATTGAGGTTCTAGACGAGTTTGATAACGCTGTCCATACACTCATATTACATGAAGGTCATCCAATATTATTTGGTGTGTTAGATTTTGATAAAACTGAATCTGATAATTTCGCAACATGTAATGTAACGTACACTTATCTTCGTCATAGCAATGATACAGATACAGGTAATGTAAATCCCCTACAAAATACCACAGCTGGTAACATTCTAAGTGATATCCAAGAAGGAAATATCTTAGGAGCTGTGGCTCAGGCAAGAGACGTGATTGTGCGAGCCAAGGAAGGCAACCTCGACAGTGTGTTAGGGCGTGACATACACAACACGATAGGTAATTTGGTTAGTGGTTCATCTGGTCTACCCCAGAACGAATTTACCAGTGTTATCGCTCCATTCGGGGCGGACATAGCCACTAACATTTCATTATCGACAAATGATAAACAGGTTCTTGGCGGAATGGTCAGTGAACTCATAAACATATAATATCAAAAAGACCCCAACCTAAACAGGCTGGGGTTTTTTATGATTGGATATTAATCCATAGCTAACATTCTCTCGAAGTCATCCATATCAGGGATACCGTCGTCTTTATCATCAGACTGAGGCGGAGTCTGAGTCTGAGGTTCATCAGCTTCTTCTTCCTTATTCTCAGTTTTGACATCAGAAGCTTGCGGAGCACCTTCATCTTTTGCCATGTCGCTTGCCGTTTTCTGTTGAGGTGGAGCTGAACCAACATTAGCTTCTTGCTTATTGGCAACAGGAACTAATGGAGCGCCTTCTGGAATTGCAAGCACTTTACGTAAACGCTCTTCTAGAGTAGCGAAATCTTTAACCTTTGTAGGGTCAACGAAGTCATATAATGAATATGCTTTCTTCCAGATTTCTTCCATTTCTTCATCAGTTTCTGCGATAGGACATGACTGCCCCCACTGAATCTGGCTATCTTTGTATTCAGGTACGATACATTCATTGCCGTTGAACGATGATTTGCGACCAACGAAGTTAAGCGTAAGCTCAGCACCGTCATACATACAAAACACATCGTCGATTTTAGGATCAGTTGGGAATGTAGGCTTAGACGCTTTATCGATAATCTTCTTGATACCGTCACCGAATTTAAACAAGAAAATCTTGCCATTGTTTTCCGGATTAGATTCATCGCTGATTACTTGGATGTTAGCGTAGTATTCTTTCTTAGGAATACGTTTAACCAGAATATCTTTAAGATTTTCATCTTTAGTTTCTTTCTGCTGCGACCATAGCGGACGGTCATGTTCACGAACAGGACAGTCTAGACCAAACGTTTGAGGTGAGGTTTCGCTGTATGCACCGCCAGAACCTTTAAAGTAGTGACGTAGAGATAAAGCACATGGAGATAGAACAATGTCTTCTGCGATGTCACCTTTCTCTTGACGCTCAATGTCAACTAGTGGTGTAGTCAGGAAACGAATTGTGTTGAACGACAATAGCTGTCCATCAGTTTCTTTCCAAGTATACTTCCAGATGCGGTCATCTTTCTTGTAGCCACCTTGACCTTGTTGCTCAAGTTTATCTTGAAGTGATTTACGGCCTTGGCCACGAGTTTTCTTTAAGCGATCCATAATTGACATAATTTAGTTCCTAATGCACTCTGCGTGCTCTAATGTGGAAGAATTGGTTAGTACGTATACGAATTTCAGCATTCATTATAATATGCTTGTGAGTTAATTAGCCGTTGAGTTGATTAACATTCCCAACTACTAAACTCGACTCCGTTATTTTAAACTGAACAGTCGTTGCGACATAAACTACATTGTAAAAGTCGTGACCGTTGTTTACTTGAATTGTTTTCTTGGGAGACGTTGTACTCTCCGACAGAATATTAGAATGCGATAAGCCTAATTGAGCAGATACCGCGTCCGTAATCCATTGCTGTGTCATGTTATCCCCTTAGAATAATCGACGTGTTTTGTCTTTAACTTTCATCAGGTTGATTCGACGAGCATTGGCTTCTAAATGGGACTTCAGTTCGGGTGTGATGTACTTGGCTGAATTTTCCAATTCAATCTCATACTCATCACATAATTCAGCAATATGCTCTAGCATTACGGAGGCTAGGTTATCCGAGTTAATTTTAGACTGACAGCGATTAAACACTTCACGACTAAAATCCATTGCTGATATTGTTGGTTCCGATACTTCGTTATTAGATGTCAATGTCACAGTCTTTACCACCCTTCTTTTTCATTTCGCGCAGCATATCCTTAAAGCCTTCCGGTGCGGATTGAGGTCCTTTCACGCCTGAGACAGACGCTGGGGCACGATTGAGAACTAAGCCGACAATTCCATCTGCACAATTCTCACACTCTCCACAGGCTTTCTTACGCTCTGCAATTGAGTAGATAGCTGAGAACTCATGTCCACAGCCCCCACATTTATAATTATATCTAGGCAATTAATACTCCCAGTACGATGATTAAGAAGATACTAGCGTTGATTAGAACACGTTTAACATGCAATAGCATCATGTCCATAAGCTCAACACCTAGGCCAGCTTCATGACGCAGACTTCTCAGTTCGTCTTGGGAGGTAAAGCCCTGAGCAGTAAAATGCAAAGCCAAACGTGAATTCTCAGCACGTTTAAATGCCATAGCAGTACTTACTAGATGGTATAAGCTAAACGACAGGTTGATCAGCAGAAGTGTCATCACTATCAGCTTCATCGTCTCCAATGTCATCATCGCTTCGATTAAATCCGCGTACCATTGCTTCATCACTTACCTTATTGGGATAAAATCCCTTCTCAAATTGAAAGATATATCGCTGTATATACATCATAATACACAAGCTGTTTTCGGCCTTACCAACTTCCAGAAGCTTGTAAGGGCAACGTTCGCCAGCTTGCCAATGTTTGTATACGGTAGCCATATTAGATGAGTTACTCATTTTGCTTGTCCTTGTATTCGCTAAACAATGAATGACATTGCATAATTGCATTGGCATCACAAAGGTCATCCCCTGGTTTCATGTAGGGTTTATCTAAGTCAGCGCCTATTAATTGACCGATCTTAACGGCATGAATCTCATTAAAATGGTCTATCATAGGTTCTTTCTTAGCATTACCTTTTCCGGTAAAGTTTTTCTTCACCTGAGATGGAGGGAATATTTCGAATTCCAAGCCTAATTCTACAATAGCTTGCTTCAAAAGGCTAGTATTTTCTGCTATCTGGAATATCATACCAGAACGAGAACCCAAAGCATACCCTTCCAGACCCACATGTGTGACTCCTTCAGAGATTAATACAGCCTTAGCCCAGTCTCTAATATTAGCAAAGCGCTCTTCTGGGGTCTTCCAAAGGAGATGCATAGTGACTAATATGTTAGTGCCATGCATACCAACATATTTCTTTTTATCGTAATATCCGTAAAATCGGAGGTTTTCGAATTTATAAGGGAGGGAAGTATCCCAGACGCAAATTGCTGGTGATGTATAGGAGTAATCTATACCAGCTAAGATGACAGGTTTCATGCTATGTCCTTGATTGTTTATATCAGGAACAATTATAGCTAAGGAGGGTATAAAGAAAGGTCAAAAAGAAAGACCTACCACAATTGATAGGTCTTTGGATTAAGCTTCCGAAACTTCAATGTCAGTTGAACCACAAAGACAACACACTTCAGGTATTGCTTCGATGTCAACTTCAACATTAGATGGTGAACCACAGTTCGAACAAATCAAAGTAAACGATTTGAATTCCATAACATTTTCCTTGTTGAAAGTTTGTAATGTTATGGATACTTAGTCCTAGTCTAGGATGAGATCTTTCTCTTCCTGCTCACCAATTTCCGGAGTGTCACCGCGAGCTTGTTTAGCCGCCTGATTCTCAGCTGCAATTTCGGTCATCATAAGGATTGTTTCCTGACGACGATTAGAAAGATATGTGTCCAACGCACCATCACCGAACACAACTTCTTTCGTTTTTACGTCATGACAATGAGGTTCAGCAACTTCAGTTAGGAACTCAAAGTGGCTCATCCAACTCACTTCCAGTGCAACCAGATGTGGGTTAGCTGTCATATCAGTGCTGAATACAGCCGCTTCGCCGTCATCTGAGATAATAATCAAACCACCCATAGTACCGATAACAGTCTTACCGTTAGTTACCATTACATCTTTTACACCATAACCGAAATGAGTTTGGTATGCGGCTGCGATTATTTTAGCCAGATCAGCTTTCTTTGACATTGATGTTACTCCATATTTCTTTAGATAAAAATCCGTTAGGAAGATGAATGCACTTGGTGCGTTTCATATATTCCGGACGGTCATGCATGAATTCAATTTGACTTAATTCTCCGGTGTTGCGCGGATAAATAAAGCCTTGACAACGATAGACAGTAATTTTAGCATACTGACCTTCTTTTGATAGTTCTTTGATGAGGCGAGGAGACGCCACAACCGAACCACGCGACGTGTATTTATTGACGCACTTAAACGTTCGTAATACAACGGTCTCTGTCACCTCAGACGACTCATCGTATATAATCGTCTTAATGTCAGGTAATACACAAGGTAAACATGAGAATTGGTCAGGCGACACAATCAATTCTCGCCCATCTAGAATGTTAGACAGCATATTTAAGCGCTTTTCGCCTAACATATTTAGAGGCATATGATAGCCATTTTCGGTTAAGAATACGATAATTTCCTTATCCAGAACCTTAATCTTTTTAGCTTTCTTAGCCATTATTCTTTCCTAAGTTATTTTAATATTCAAGGAGAATACGCATGTCATTACCATCTATACCGTTGACCCAACGTACTTGGGAAACAGAATTCTGTAAGAAGCCTATTGTTTACAAGGCTTTCAACATTGGTTTGCAGTCAATCCTATTGCAAGTTAGTGATAAAAACACACCAGCCAAAGACCGCATAGACGCTATTCGTCAGATTGTAGGTGAGTGTATTGTTAACAAAGATGAAATTGATGTAAATGAACTTCCTAGTTTCGTGTTGGAATTACTGTTCATCAAGATTCGCTGTATTAGTGTAAGTGATGAGGTTAGACTTAACTTCAAATGTACTAACGAAATTGGCAATAAGAGCTGTGGTACGCCGATTGAAGTTGTTATCGACTTGGAGACGGTTGACATCAATGTTGACGCTGAACATAAGTCTGTAATAGACGCTGGTGGATTCAAACTGCATCTTAAATACCCTACTATCCAGATGGCTGCTGATCTAGCTGACCTCGGTGACGGCGTTACAGCAGAGCATGTCATCAAGGAGTTCTTGGTGTATATAACTCAGGGTGAAGAAGTTTGGCAAATGTCGGATTTCGGCAACGAAGAGAAACTGGAATGGGTACAGGGACTCGGTCTTGACGTTCAGATAGACATTATGAAGAATTTCTTCGTGAATCTACCATCCATCAAAATTGTCAAGGAATTCAAATGTGTTACCTGTGGTTACGATCACAAATTAGAATTCAACAATCTTAATCAGGTTTTCATGTAATCTTGGAGTGGAATTTATTCGACCACTTTGAATGGATGGTTGAGTGTCAGAAGCAGGGTATCGGGTTATCCGACTTTAACGCTATGATGCCTTGGCATATGAAGCTGTTCATTGATACTAGAAATATGAAAATCCAAGAAGAACTTGACAAAAAGAATAACAAATAATGTTGGCCTCTAACTTCGGTTAGGGGTCTTTGAATGAACCTTCCTTATATCCTGATAATACAAAATATTTTTGCCTTTTAAATTTACTCACTTCGTTCGTAATGTTCGCTTCGCTCTCAGAGCTCACTTCTTTAATTAAAGTCCTAATTAAAATTAAATAAATTAATCTTAAGAGAAACGGACATGTCCGTTTCGAATAGTCGGAGACAAACATGCTTCCTAATCCTATTTGGTTTTACGGTCAAGTTGAAAATGTAAATGACCCTCTTGAATCGGGTAAAGTTCAGGTTAGGGTTCATGGTGTTCACCACAGATTGAAAAGCAAACTACCAACACGTTTTCTTCCTTGGGCGCAGGTTATGATACCAGCCACATCAACATCTGATGGAGGAGTTGGGGTTACGCCCACTGGGCTGACAGTTGGGACAGAGGTTATGGGTATTGCATTGGACGATGCATATACTGAATTGAAAGTGCTGTTTACATGGCATGGTCAAGGAAGTGAAGAACACGTAAATGACGTGACGCCTATCGCTCGTTCTGAACTGAATAAAGCAATGGAAAATAAGAAAAATAACCTCACTGAGTCAACAGGTGGTGGTACAGCGTGGTCTGAACCTAGTCATGATTATACCAAAACTACTTATCCTGACAATGATGTTACGATAACACGCGGAGGTCATATAATTGAAACAGACAACACAAAAGGTCAAGAACGAATCCACCTGTACCATAAATCAGGGTCGTATTTTGAAATGCAGTCTTCAGGCGATACTATTGTTCGCTCTGCGTCTAGCCTTTATAGTATTTGTGTCAAGGATTTTAATCAGTGGATTGGCGGAAATCTTCGATCGGTCATAAACGGCTCAAAAACGACCAGGACGTCCGGTCATAATTATTCGTTTAATGGTGGCGGTACAACGTTAATCAGCTCTGGTGGTCTTTTAATCTCGGAAGATAAGCTGATTGAGCTGGTTGCTCCGATAGTGCAAGCGTTGGGTGATATGTTTGTGTCTGGTACATTATATGTTCCGAATATAGTTGCTGGTACAATCTCTTGCGGGAGTATTACTGGTGGTAGTGGTACAATGAAAGATATTAAGATAGAAAGCGCAACCATTCAAGATCTTGACGCTGTTGCTCCGCATGCCCTTCAAGCCGGAGTTGCACGTGGAACCAACCCTAACTTGGTTATCCCGCCACCACCTCAAGTTGACGGTGGCAAGGCTGAAGAAGTACCCAAGATAACACAGAAACAGACAGATAATGGCGGTAGCAACACATGAGTACTTTCAGAGATATTGATTTAAAGTTCACCCGACATCCAATCACGGGTGATGTGGCTCAGAAGTCAGATAACTCGGCGATAGCTCAGTCCATTAGAGAGCTTGTTCTTACAAGTGTCGGTGACTGGGGTTACGGTGCTGATAGAGAGATCGGCGGTAACGTTTACGATCTGCTTGGTGAGAACTATCACCCACTAACAGGCCAGAATATTCGCGGAGCAGTTTTTGAGGTTGTTACTAGCTTCGAACCTCGTGTCGAATTGCGTGATGTCACTGTTCAGTCTATGATGGATCAACCCAATGCGGTTGTTGTTACAATCACCTACATGATTCTCAACCGTCCTGATATTGAAACAGTTAATATACCATTAGTGAGACTTCGTTAAATATTCTATGCTATAATAGACCCTTCATAAATGGAGGGTCTTTTGAATGAATATAGGAAACCTAGTAATAGAACACAACTACAAATCCATCGAACAAGGTGTTCGAGACAATATATTGTCGATGGTGGCGATGGGTCGATTGAAGAAACCCGAGTCTTTATTTGAGATGGTTTATCGTCATCAGATGGGACGTGCGACAGGTCATACTAAAATAGCTTTAGATCTTGTATGTAGACCGTTATCCCTATATCGCGGAACCGTTAAAGCTAAATGGTTCTTTGCTGGTGGCAAGCATATGGAGAATTGGCGAGCATATAACGAAATATCAAAAGTTGACTTTGAAGAAAATGCAGTTATAATGTCAAACCGAGATTCTTTGCGTGGTGTGGTATGTGACAATGAAACTGAAGTGTTAGTTATTGATCTCATGAACGGTTGTCATACGGTGAGTCCATGGATACGTTTTCAGGAAAGCTATCACGATTTACGTATACATTTCCCTAATCTGAAGACCGTCGTGGTATTACAGTAGAATAATTCTTTAGAACCGGACGTATATTGAACAAAATGAAATCATGTCCATTACAGTATACCTCAAGGAAAACAAATATGACTACATATACTGATCCGTTTGCGGCTATGATTGCTGGTAAAATGGCTAAAGATAAAAAGTGTATTGCTACAGCTAATGAGGCTGTTAAAGCTCAACGAGCTGAAGACCGCAATCAGGCTTCAATCGAACTAACAGCGACCTTGAAGCGTGATGTTGCATCACACGAAGGTTTGGTCGTTAAAGTTAATAAGAACCCTTGTATCCACTTGGATGGCATTGACTCGTCACATCTAGCTGTGTATGTTCAGATGTCAGCAGTTCATCAACCAGCTTCAATACATATCCGAAGCAACGACCTGTTCACTGTAGAGCAGTTGATGAAATTAATTGACGCTACTGGTCTAAGCGAACATAACCGTTCGGTGAGACCAGTTAACTTCCCACACATCACAATCTCAAGCGTTGACTGGCCTGAAATCTCAGAGTTGATGATTGAATTGGCTAACGAGGCGTTGGATACATTATGATTAAGCTAATAGATGAACAAGAAATTCTTGAACGCTTTGAAGCTGAACAAGAAATCCGTTATGATGGTCTCTTAAGTGATATATGTGGTGGTGAGACCAGCATTAATGCTCATGGCAACTGGAAAGCACTTATTCATAGCTGTGATGACACTGACACTGAGATGTTTCAGCCGTATGGTGATATAGGTTCATCTGGTTACTTGTCCGACGGTATAGTCACTTATAATGATGAGCCGTTCTACGCTGTGCGTTATATCGATATGGACGGAACGTTCTATTACGTTATGTCGGATGACTATCCTGAATCAGTTTAATATAATCGGCCTATTCTACGGAATAGGTCTTTTGATTGACTTCGATTTATATAATAATGTTACCAAGTTTAATCAGGAATTGTATTAATGAGATTGACACATCACTTCAACAACATCACTGTTACGTCTAATGACCGTGTTCGTAAGGACTTACTAAAGTGCATCAAAGCCGATTATGAGCATGAATGGCGTAAAGATGAAAAGGGAATGGGTGTCAACTGGGAACATTTATACGATGAGGTTCTCAAGAGCAATATCATGGATATGATTGAAATGATGCTCAACGCTTACGATTTCGGTGACCTAAAACACTTGTATGTCAAGTTCATGAAAGGTAAAACATTACAAACCAAAGCCAGCAGTGTCACTAAGAGTAGAGCGTATAAGAGTTGTACGCGAGGTAGTATGGTAGGTATCGGTTCGAGCTACCAGCGCAACGTCACTAGGTCGGCTACCATTGAGGTTAATATGGGTAGTATCATTGTCGCTGATTTTATAATGAAACATAATGGCTTCGGCGTCCCTCTACAGAAAGCCTATCAGGGAATGCTTGAAATGACAATGGAAACGATTGCTCATGAAATGATACACGTTCAGCAACATTTTACCAAAGGCTTCTGTTATGCGGACGGTTATTTTCATTGGAATGACGAACAGTACATGCACATTAATAAGTTCAAGGGATTATCACATAAAGCATATAAAGCCGTACCATGGGAGGAGGAAGCATTCCGCCGTGGTCGTGCAATCTGTGAGGGTTTCCTTATTCGCAAGCGCATTAAAGAAGACGGTTATATCCCATCAGAATTATATGGATTTACTTCTTGTGAATCCAATGAAACTCACGCATAATGATTTCAACTTCAAGGCAACAACGCCTTATCTAATTATCATAGGAATTACAACATGGCTCGTATCTTACTTCATATCGAAACTGGTTTCCAAATCAATCTTGACCTTCCTGAATTTGCTAATGCTCAGGACGTTGCCTTAATCATTAAAGAAGAAACTGGTCAGCGCATTGGTCTTATCACACTTAACAATCTCATGAAAGGCAACTTCGCTTCGGCTAACGGTTTCGAAATCGTTGATGCTGAGATCAAACCTTCTGAAAATGAAGTATCATTGGATGAAGTGACGCTAGGTGATAAGAAGCCTGAATTCAAATTCGAAGAATTCCTAAGTGAAGAAGGCGACGTAGAGCCTGATGATGATATCAAGGAAGAAGGTCTTGCGGTCGATCCAATTGGTTTAGGCGACTCTCTTGCTGCTGATCTGGTAGAGAAAAAAGATGACCTTGGCGTTAAATCTAAGGATTTCTCAGCAACTAACCGCCGTAAGCATACATCTAAGGAAGATGGCTTGGCTAAAGCAGAAGGATCGGCTTACTCTGGTATTCTGGCTAAACTTAAAGCTGACGGCTTCAACCTGAGCTACGTGCATCCTGAACTTAAGAAATTCAAGCTGATCATCTCCGGTGCTGAGACTGAAGGCGAAGCCAACGCTATGTCAAACAAGAACCCTCATGTTCACTTAGTACCTAATAAGAACGGTTTCGGCGTTAACCTGTTCATTGCCAACAAACGTGTTACAGGTCGCTTTAAATTCGATTCTGAAGATACATTAATGGCTGGCCTAGCGGATCTGCTTAAAGAAGGTGGTGAATTCCATACTCTGATCAACAAATAACTTACTCGCAGCAATTGGGCGTTCCGGAAACGGTTCGCCCTCTTTTTCCTTTTAGTAAAATCGTATAAAATTATCTAAATCCATTTATTACAGGAGTATAACCATTGTACCAGAAATTACTCGGCTTAAACTACATTCAGGGTCAAACAGTAAACGAACTTGTTATGGATGCCATGGCTTGTATCGACGAACATGCCCCAAAACTAGACAGCCGTAACGGTGGTGCTCGCCCGATTTATAATGCTGAAATGGTATTAATCGATCCACGCGAACGTCACTTAGATCTAATTGGTCGCACCAGCAACATCTTTCAAATGATAGCTGAAACATTCTGGGTATGCTCGGGACGCGGTGACGTTGACGGTTATCTAAGCTACTTCCTACCTCGTGCTCTAGATTATTCAGATGATGGTAAAACATGGCGTGGTGCTTATGGACCTCGTATTTTTGAATATGGTCAGCTTGATGGTGTTGTCGAACGCTTTAAGAAAGACGGTAAGTTCACTCGTCGTGCTGTTGTTGACATTTATCAATCTGAAAAGGATACTCCTGATAGCATTCGTAGCGAGTATGGTCTGGAAGATTCTAAAGATATTCCTTGTAATGACTTCATCCTATTCTGGATCGAAGACGACAATTCATTCCATATGAAAACTATCCAGCGTTCTGGAGATGTTATCTTCGGTGCTGGGTCAATCAACATGTTTGAATTCTCATTCTTACAGGAAATGGTATTCCAGAAAGTTAAAGCGTTGTATCCTGAGATCCATTTGGGTTACTACCATCACAACACAACCAACCTACATCTGTATGACTTTACAGCTAAACAATGCGGTGATGTTCTTGACCAACGTCCGCAACAGGTCACCCAAATGGATATCACCGAACCCACAATTTTCTCTTCGAGTATTCAGCGTGATTGCAAGTTCTTCAAGAAGCTTCTTAAATTGTTTGAATTGCAGATGGGTACTGGTAAGAAATACGAAAACCCTATTCTGGATATTGTTGCTCTGTTCAATAAATACAACATCCCAATTGACAATAATCAGCTATGGACATATGTTACGTTGGTTAACGCGTATATCTGGGCTAAAGAGTCGCCTGATACTCTTCCAGAAATACCTTATACTTTCGCTGAACGTTCATCGTCAGTATCATTGGAAAATGCCGTGAAGAACAGCAAGTTCCGTAAATTCCCACTCAATACAGAGACCCGATTTTAATGAATCTACTTGTAGAAACTGGAAGAAAGCGCTCGGGGAAGGATTATCTTGCCCAAGCGTTAATTGATAATGGTGTAAGAGGCTTCAGCGAAGTTATTCGTTGTAGCTTTAGCGACGAACTTCGCATTTTAGCTAATGAACTTTATCCGTGGTGTCCTGCGTTCCCAGAAGACCACCTTAAAGACGTTCCGTGTCCTCACCCTGACAACCTGTTAGGTCTAAGTCCACGAGCGCTCTGGCTTCGTTTGGCAGACGACAATGACATGAGTTTACGTAAGATTGATGGTAAATTGCTTGTCAACCGCTTTATTGCGCGTTGGGAAGACCGTATCATCAACGAAACAGATAAACTCTTTGTTATCACGGACTTGCGTTCGGCTGATGAAGTTGCATGGCTGGACAATTTACGTAAAAATATTCAGTTCGTAATAATACGCATCATCGATGACCGCAATCCCGATGTGCGTAAGGCTTCTGTTAAAGAAGATGATTTTGAAAACTATCTGGGCACCATCGCAGTAGATCATGAATACTATCATACATTTAATGATGAATCAGTATTTGCTTATATCGACTCAGTGTCCGACATGTACGGGAAATAATTATGATACACTATCGACAAGGTCTTACAGGTCAGCAAATGTCTAACCTGTTTGTTATGCAACTGGAAACAAATGAACTTTATCAATCAACATGGCGTGATGTTCCGGCTTGGCAATACTACGCCGCCGCAACCAAAGAAATGGTTGAGATGATGGATGAAGTTGAAGTTAATTGGAAATTCTATGGCTCTAACAAAACACAGGAGTTCGAGAAAGCCCTGTTCGAGCTTGTCGATACTGTTCACTTCCTGCTTACATATGTAATGTTAACTGATTGGCCTACCCAAAGTCGCAGTGTTGAAACCGCTCTGTTTCATCAACCAAAAACTGATCACTGGGATGACATGTTTGGTGATGGTTTTGATGATATGGTGGCAGATCATACAATGACAATCGCCGATGCGTTTCCAGCAATGCTTGATTGTTTTCACAAGATGACGGCTACGTCGACAACATCGACCAAAATAGAGCTTATTAGTCGTGTTATTTATTTCGGGTCTAAAGCTCTAGGTTACACAATAACAGACTACCTTGACGCTCACAAGCTGAAAAATGACCGCAATCGCATCCGTGCTGCTGGAGGTGCTATCGAAGGCACTTACGATAAATCACAAGAAACGGAATTAAAGCTATGAGCCAAATAACTTTGTGGTTTAAGTGTGGCGAGGATAAAACCCTTGCCGCCACTATCGCTAATGCTTTCGGCGCTGCTGCGTCTAAAGCATGTCCTGACCTATCATTATCACCTAATGCGCAACAATTTGGTGCTACTTTCGAGTTCAAGTTCACAACGTCTGACCCAACGGCTCTGTTGTTGGTATTGGATGATGAAGTGCTTACTGGCAAGATCATGGATAAAGTCCCTAACGCATCTGAGTATGAAGATTTCAGTTTACGTTGGAGAGTCGACACGGAAGGTATGTCTGACTCTGGCAAGGACAATTACATTCAATATCTCGGTGAGAAATCATCTGTTATGTTGGGTGAGATGATGCAAGGTCAGGAATATGCAGCACAGCTGGAGGGTCAGATCAACACTTTATCTGATGCCTTGGAACGTGTTAATTATACAAACCAAATACAGCTCGGCGGAATACATCTTCCGGAATTCATGAAACACATGAATAAGCAAATCGAATTACTTGGTGGGGACAAGTTCGTTCCCGCTGAACCTAAAAACCTCGTTAAACACTAAGGAAAATAAATGTCAGCAAAATCATTGATGGCCAAGCTCTTAAAGGCTAACAAGAAAGACGAAAATGTTTCCGTATTGGCAGATACAGGTCTGCTTGACAAAAACGTTATCTGTTCAACAACTGTTCCGATGATTGATGTAGCATGGTCTGGTCGCCCAGATGGCGGTATAATCCCAGGAATTAAGATGCTTGTTGGTGACTCTCGTACGTTTAAAACCAACTTCGGCTTGCTCGACGTTAAGGCATATCTGGATGAATTTCCTGATGCTTGTTGTGTGTTCGCCGATTCAGAGTTTGGTGCTAACCAAAAATACTGGGAGTCGTTCGGTATTGACACCAACCGTGTACTTCACCTTCCTGTTGTTGATGTGGAGATGATGAAAAAGCGTCTTGCGCAGACTCTAACGGCTCTTGATCCAGAAGACAAGGTGATTGTATTTATCGATTCAGTTTCACAACTACCGTCTCGTAAAGAAGCGGAAGATGCACTAACTGACAAAGAAGCTCAGGACATGACACGTGCTCGTGCATTGAACAGTTTCTGGCGTGTAATCACACCGATTGTTAACTTGCATAAGTGGCCTTTGGTTTGGATTAACAGCTACTACGACTCCATTGGTGATAAGTATGCCGAAAAGAACATTAAGGGTGGTAAGCAAGGCTTCCTATCGTCTGACGCTATCTGGTTCATCACGCGATCTCAAGAGAAAGGTTCTGATAAAGAGCTAATCGGTTGGAACTTTAATATCAACATTATGAAAGGTCGTTTCGTTCGCGAAAAAGCGAAAATTCCTGTAACTGTGTTGTACGATCAAGGTATTTACCGTTGGTCAGGAATGCTGGAAGTGTGTCGTTATCTTGGTCTTATTGATATGCCGACTAATGGTTGGTATTGTGTTAATGAAAAGGCTGGGTTCACGGAAGCTGGTAAGAAGAAAGGCGAGCTAAAGAAACGTCAGAAGAAAGACTTAGATGACGATTTCTGGTACGCGATGATGGAACAACCTAATGTCATCGACGCTATCACCGCTTTCTATTCAGTTAGTACTGGTACATTGCTATCAACACCGGAGACAGAACGTGGCATGGAAAAGATTTCTGAAATGGCTACAGAGTAGCCGTAAAGCAGATTTTCCACAGTACGAGATTGTCGATAGAGGGGAGACTGTTCTCTCCTCTTTCAAAATCACGGAAGGTGAATTTGTTGGAACTGAATTCTTGATAGGTAAAGTGAGTCTCCCAAGTGAGAACGACAATTGTTTGGACTACACGGTGCAGTATCTCAATGTTCCAAGCGGGATATGCGAGGAATTGCTTACCGAGGCAATAAACGGTATAGTTTACAATCACTTAACGACTCAGCTATCAGATTCAGATAATTGGCTTTACATGAAGAAATAAGGTGCTATAATGCTCGACCAGCTTGTCATCAATCACTTAATACACAATGAACCTTTCATGCGGAAGGTTATACCGTATATGCGTTCGGACTTCTTCCCCACCGAGGGAGGCAGAATCATATTCGGGTTGCTCGATACTTTTATCAATGAATATAATGACTGTCCGACGGTTGATGCACTGGCCGTGACATTAGACGCCATGAACCTCAACGAACACACGTTCGATCAGTGTGTTGAGGTATTGGATGCGGTAGCTCCTGGGATGGAACAGCTTGACTGGCTTGTCGATGAGACTGAGAAGTGGGCTAGAAATCAAGCGGTTTATAACGCTATTCAGGAAAGTGTTTCGGCTTATCAAGGGGATAGCGAAAAAGGTATTGAAGAGATACCTGAACTGTTATCTGAAGCCCTTGCAATAAGCTTCGATACTGACCTTGGTCATGATTACTGGACTCAGGCCGGAGAACATTACGACTTCATGCATAATGAAGATGTTAAATTCCCGTTTGGTGTCGATATTCTTAACAAGGCTACACGTGGCGGTATTCCAAACAAGACGCTTAATATTGCTGCTGCTGGTATCAACGTTGGTAAAACAACTTGGTTAATCGATAGAGCCGCTGAGTGGCTGGAAGCCGGAAAGAATGTAGTTTATTTCTCATTCGAGGTTGCCGAAAACGTTATACGTCACCGTGGTGATGTTCGATTAATGGATATGCCGTTCGATCGAGTTGAAGCAATGACTAAGCAGGAATATCTTGGTCATGTCGATAAACTTAAGTCGTCCACAGCCGGAAAGTTCCGTATCAAGGAATATGCTTCGGGTGGTGCTCATATAGGTCATCTACGCGCATTCTTAAAGGAACTCGAACAGAAGGAAGACTTTAAGGTTGATGTTATCTGTGTGGATTATCTAGGTGAGATGGCTTCTAGCCGTTTACCAATGCATATGATGGGTAACACCAATACATATTACGGTAGTGTTGCACGTGAGCTTCGTTCGCTAGCTATCGAATTTGACGTTCCTTTATGGACTGCTGTTCAGTTTACACGTGATAAGCAAGATTCTACTGATGTTAGCATGAGCGATACATCGGAATCTATCAGTATACCTAAAGTTGCTGACTTCATGATTGCACTGGTACAGCCAGATGAACTTGCTCTGTTAAATCAGGCTCGGGCAATCGTAATGAAGAACCGTTATGCCAATAAATCGAAGATGAAACACTTCATGATTGGCCTCGACAATGATAGGCAAAAGACATATGACCTCGATTGGTCTAAACAGTCTGACGTGATGACCCAACAAGATATTGACTATGCCAAGAGCGTTAAATTAGGTAATGAACCTAAGACTAACGGCGGCAACGTTAATGAGTGGGAAATGTAATATTGAAATATAACGGTCAATAATATTGGCCGTTCTTAATTAATTGAAGGAAATTGTAATGGTAGAAGGTCAAGAAGATTACGTATTACCGAAGGGTAATGATCGCATTAAAATGGATAAAGCTTTACTTGAAGTTGAGAATTCAATGCGTCGTCAGGCTGGTGAGAAATCTTACATCACTGAAACCCTGAAAGTGATCTCCAAAGAATACGGTATTCCGGCCAAAGCGTTGCGTAAAGTTTGTACGCAACATGTTAACGACAGTTTTGAGAAAAACGTTGCTAAGTCGGAAGCAGAACAGGAGTTGTATGAAGCGTTGCATGGTACAGAGAATTCATCTCAAGCCAACAACGAATTTGAATCAAATTAATCAAATTATTTTCAGGAAACCTTCGGGTTTCCTTTATTTGGAGTAAGAATATACATGATTTTAGATATTCATGATCAGATCACATCTCTGTTTAATCACTCAGATTCATCAATAGCAAACGAAAATGCCAACAAAGACACCAGAACAATATCAACACAACGCGATATTCTGGCTGGTATGGTGTCAAAGGCTTATGGTCTGAAGATGATACCACCACATGTGGCTCAGGCGCACAAAGACGGCAGTTTACATTATCACGATCTAGATTATAGTCCTTTGTTCTCAAGTTATAATTGTATGTTGGTCGCACTTAGAGGTATGCTCCGAGACGGCTATAACATGGGTAACGCTTCTATCGAATCGCCTCGCAGTTTTACCACGGCTTGTAATCAAACAACTCAGATCATCGCTCAGGTGGCGAGTCATATCTATGGTGGAACATCAATCCATGAAATTGATGATATTCTGGCTGATTATGCCGAATTGAGCTATCAGCGTCATTTGGAAGACGACAATATTCTTTGTGCCGTTAAATCCACCCTAAAAGAGATTTATGATGGTGTACAGTCACTTGAGTATGAAGTTAACACTTTACATACATCTAACGGCCAAACACCTTTTGTGACGTTTGGGTTCGGTAATTCTGACAAGCCATGGGCGAAAGAGATCCAACAGGCGATGCTTCGAGTTCGAATTCGCGGTTTAGGTGAGCGTGGCAGAACACCTGTCTTCCCGAAACTTGTTTATACTATTCGCAAAGGTCACAACTCGAAACCAAACGACCCATACTATGACGTGAAGCGTTTAGCTCTCGAGTGTGCTTCCAAGCGTATGTATCCTGATATCTTAAGTTACGAGAAATGTATCGAGGTGACTGGAGGTTATAAAACTCCAATGGGCTGTCGGTCGTTTCTGGATGGTGAGGAAACTCACGGTCGGAACAACCTTGGTGTTGTCAGTTTAAATCTCCCAAGAATCGCCCTTGAAGCTTCTGTGTATCCGGAAGCAACACGCATGGAAGTATTTCATAGTAAACTTGAATTTATGATGCAGACTGCCATTGACGGTCTACATTATCGAATCAGTAGATACGAGGGTGTAACAACTGACTGTGCTCCGATATTATATACGGAAGGTGCGTGTGGTGTCAAACTTAAAGCTGGCGAAGAAATCTCTGGATTATTTAAGAATGGTCGGGCAACAATCAGTATGGGTTACATTGGCATGCATGAAACGGCCGAGATTATGTTCCCAGACCAAGAACATATCTTAACTAATACAACTAAACAGGAATTCGTCAAGGATATCCTTCGATCCATGAAAACCAGAACCCAAGCAGAAAAGACCGCAACTGGATATCACTTTAGCGTATATGGAACTCCAAGCGAAAATCTTTGTGATCGTTTTGCTGGTTTGGATAAGACGTATGGCCATCCAACATCAGATAAAGGTTACTACACCAACAGCTTTCATTTAGATGTTGCTGAAAGCACTTCTCTGTTAGACAAAATCGACTTTGAGGCTCAGTTTGTAGGACTGTCTACTGGTGGGTTTATTTGCTATGGTGAGTTCCCTGATATGAAGGATAACTTGGATGGCTTGGAAGCTGTATGGGATTATGCCATGGATGCTGTCCCTTATTACGGTACGAATACTCCTTGCGATGAATGCTATAAGTGTGGTAGCATGAAAGAATTCAATGCCACCGTCGATGGATACTCATGTTCTGAGTGTGGCAACAATGACTCTGGAACTGTTAGTGTAATACGACGTGTGTGTGGGTATCTTGGTAGTCCTGATGCAAGACCATTTATACATGGTAAACAGACGGAAGTTACGTTGAGGACCAAACATACATGAACTATCTAGCATATCAGTCAAGTGATTTGCTCAACGGTAACGGATTGAGGTCAACTCTTTTCGTTTCCGGTTGCTCGCATGGTTGCGTTGGCTGTTACAACGTGGACAGCTGGAATCCAAAGGAAGGTCAGTTGTTCACAGAAGAGCATGAAAACAATATCATTGCAGACCTTAACGACCCGAAAATCAACCGTCAAGGACTTAGTTTAAGCGGCGGAGATCCGCTCTATAAACGGAACCGACGTCAGATATTACAGCTTGTCAAGCGAGTTAAATCTGAATGCGCGAATAAGGATATTTGGTTGTGGACAGGCTTTACCAAGGAAGAGTGTTTGGCCGACTCGCTGATGTCCGAGATAATCAGTTATGTGGATGTTCTGGTAGATGGGAAGTTTGAGCAAGACAAATACGACCCAAACCTTAAATGGAAGGGTAGTAGTAATCAGAACGTTATATTTATGAGTAAAATCTAATCATTAAAAAGACCCTTGGCCGAAGCTAAGGGTCTTTTGATTGATTATTCAGGTTTAGGTTGCTTCTTAATATCAGATACTTCCTTGTCACCTTTCTTTTTCTTCTTGTCCATATATACCGATGTGTTACCAGCCGATGACGCAGTGGTCGAACCAGCCGCATCACTCTCCCCAATATAAACTAGATAATCTAAAAATGTTTTCATATGATTAGCCTTGCGCTTTAAGGATTAATGGGATAACCTTAGACTTAGCTGTTTCTTTAATGTCGTAATTAGCGGCAACAACTAAGATGTCTGTAGGGTTCATCTTCTTCAACTGTGATTTAGTGTACTTAACTACTTCAGTTGAGGTCTCTTCCGCTTTAACTTCTTCGGTCTTGGTTTCTTCCACAACGGTTTCTTCCGGAGTAGTTTGCTCGACTTGTACTTCTTCGGTCTTGGTTTCAACGACAACTTCCCCCGTGTATTCTGTAACTGGTTGGTAATGAGATTGAACTGCAATTGTATAGTCGTTTGATGGTTCATCTTCGACTATTTCTTCTTGCTCACATACATGTTCTGGATCTAAGAAATGCTCGTTACTGCGGACAAGGCAAGGGAATGGATTGAGTTCCACACTACGCCCATACTTATCATATCCGGCTTTAGTGAGTCGGTTTAAGAGGCCTTTATTCTCCACTAACACTTCCGTGTCATTGTGCATTTGCTTATTTGTTGCTGCCCAACCTGCGTTGGTTGCGAATACTACAGCGTTGTGGCTAGGTACGTCACGGTCTAAACGCGATAAAGACATAGGTCCGAATTTCATGATAGTGCTTCCTTTGATTATTTGTATGAAATGTACTTAGTCGTGAAAGATAAACGCCGTCCATTCAAAAGACCTACCCCGAAGGATAGGCCTGAACTTAGGTGTTACATTGAGAACTTACCAACCGCATCATATACGATCTTGTTTTGGCGATATTCAACACTAACATCTTTAAGTACTTCGTAGCGACAACAGCGAATCTTGGCGTCTTTGTAATCTGTAGGAATAGATACAATGTCGGCTGGATTCAGCTTACAAATAACCGTTCGGCTATTATGTTGTTTGGCGTAGTTCGGTAGGTATGACAACGAACAAACATGTAGACCGTATGAACAAGTCTGGTTGTCATCCTCATTTACACGGTTACGTCGCATTGCAACAACAGTTCCCGGAGTGTTAGGTACTTGACCGCTGTGACAGTCCTTGTAATCCGAACGAACGTTCTTAAACACTAACAGGTCGCCATCTTCAGCGAACTTAATTTCGGCGAACTTAAGGAAGTCGAATACACGTCTAACAATATCATTAGACGGGTTTTCCATAAGTTTGATAATGAACTTACCAGCACTTTCAACTTCGTCCATTTTACCCTGAAGCAACATATCAACAACACGTTTACAGAAGCCCGAATGCTCAACGCGGAATCCTTCGAATGTAACCACACCACCTTCGATTTTAAAGTCACCGTTCGAGTATTTGTCCACAACCGCTGGCAAGTCAATAAACTCGATTAGGTCATCCCAACGTTGTTCAGTTGCTGCTGCGATACAGTCGTTGAAGCGAAGATGTCCACGCGAGATAGTTAGAGGTCGACCGTTCTTAACCATAGTGATCTGGTTAGGTGTAATCATCAGACCTTTTGGAGCTTCGGCACTAACGGAGTTATCGATATGCTCGTCCGTTTGTGCTTCTTCCTTCATAATACTATTAGTATAACCGTCGACAGTATTATGATTGATGTCATAGAACACAACAAGATCTTCTTCCGTTTCAATCAAACCATCTTCATCAAGCTGCTTTTTAGCGACCTTGATATCGGTTGTTGGTGAGGTAGTATATTGCTCATCGGTCTTAGTTTTGAACGACATTGGTTCTGCTGCTTCGATAATACGACATGCTGCGTCATAACTGTTAATGAGGTCAATGCTGATACCAACAACTTCAACCTGTTCGTCATGAGCAACCGTGACATATTCCAGTAGATCTTCCGCATTATCAGAATTGAGACCTGATGTGAATTGAGTTTTGTTGTAAACATCAGCCTCAGCCGGAACCAGCTCCAAAGCAAAACCACCCGAAGGTAATGCCTCACGAGACACGACAGCCATGTTCTCTTTATCGTACACAACAACTGTACCAATAGAGGCTGTGTCCCAACCAACAGTTCCGCTACTAACACTCACCACATCATTAGCGTGTGATGCAAGTGTATATTCAAGAGCGCGAGTTACCTTATATGGACTAATTTCATACTTCTTAGCCAGAGAGGTCTTATTTAGCTTGTTATCGTTGAAATCTTTTTGGATCTCTTCGATTACATCAACACTTAAACCAGATACACCTTCAACCGCTTCAGGCTTAACTTCAACGATATCTTCCACTGGAGTCGCGGCGCATTCTGACTCGCCTTTCTTAATCCAATTACGAATACTAGATTCACTAACTTCGTAGATTTTAGCTAATTCCACAACTGATTTTTGTGTCACGCCACTTAGACCATTTTTAATCTTATAGACGTCTACGTACTTACTCATTATAATTCTCCAAGTGAGGGACTGACAACATGCCAGTACCAACATTATTATTCAAATTCATCTTTCTGTAAATGATTATATCCGCGCTGGATTTTATAGTTGTGACCTTTGTATTTGTTTCTAGTACCAGAACGAGCGCGTTGCTTAGGTTGGTTGGCTTTAACTGTTTCACCAACTTGAATACCAGCGGCTTGGAATACATTGTCGACTTCGATGCGATGAAGTGTCATGGATACTACATCTGCATTCGCGTATTGCCATCTGTGATAACCACCAATATACTCTAGAGCATTAGGGTATAACGTTCTAATCTGTTTAGCGAAGTTATCCCAGTAGGCTTTGATTGTTCTCAGGCGAGGTGTATCGACTAGTGGTTCACCTTCCTCTGTAACGAATTTGAGAGCCAACATTACATTTTCGTAATTGTTGCTATTAATGTTCTTATAACGTTTAAAGAAATCGCCATGGAAGTCATCTGAATCCAGATCACAACTGAACATCTTAGTAACATTACCGAACAGCTCGCCTTCCATCATATGACGACCTACCTGATGCACGTAGATCTCTTCACGATAATTTTTATAAATCTCCTTAAACGCCTGACGCTCTAAGTATTTCGGGAACATAGGATCTTCAGATTTTTGGTCTATAACCATTTTAAGGAAGTCGGCAACTTCGATAAACTTATCCGGATTAGCATCAGCAACCTTGACAGCCTTTTTACGGACAGCCCACAGGCTAATTTTCTGTTCGTTGTCTGAATCCCAGTTCCAGCTATGTGCGATGTCACGTAGTTTATTAAGCTCAGACATTGTCATGGTATCTGGGCGGAAACCTGTAGTTGGGATGCGAACAATAAGTTTGCTATCATCATTGATGACC
Source organism: uncultured Glaciecola sp. (assembly GCA_937125395.1). Classification (GTDB taxonomy): domain Bacteria; phylum Pseudomonadota; class Gammaproteobacteria; order Enterobacterales; family Alteromonadaceae; genus Opacimonas. The sequence goes on along the minus strand of CAKZLI010000007.1, from coordinate 21,803 downwards.
TCATTGATCTCCAAGGCGACAAGTTTAGACCAACTTCTTGGACTTGCACTGCCGCCACCACAATACGCACTGAATCCCGACGCGGCTGCTTGAGTTACGGTTGTAGTGTCGACTTCGATGTCATCGATATGAACTACTTCTTTCACCCAGTCATAGCGCTCTTTTAACAGAGCCATGTTCTCTTCGATTGAGTTTTTGTTGTGTTGTGACGGCTTAACAGTAAACAGTCTGCCAGCAGAGTGTTTCTTGGCAAGTGCCATGAACGCTGGAAGGAAGCGAGTTCGGCGCTCAGAGTATACAATTACGATACCGTTATGAGCCTTACTGAACTTGGGAACATAACCATCCGCATTCTTGGTGATTGACTTGTCCCAAGTGCTATATGAGTACGACTGGTCAACAAACAGACACATTTCACGTTCTTCTTCGACAATAATCTCTTCCAGATTTTCATCCATGCGTGTGGTAGGAACCATAACTTTAATAGATGGAAATTCCACTTTATCGCGACTTGACTTACGACCATTTCTATTGTTCTTACCAATGTATTCATGCAACTTTCGGTCTCGATCGTTATCGAATACGCCTGACGAATATAGAAGTTTATCCCAGTCACCAACAAGGTTATCAGCCCAGTTCTCTTTAATAACCGATCGAGCCTTCCATAGTGTATATACTGAGATTTTACTCTGTGTCGCTAGGAACTTCTTGATGTCATCGATAATAGCATCACGACAATACTCTTTGTAACCTTCACCTAACTGACCCAGACGGTAATCGAGGGACTCTTTAGTAAAGCGGTCGTAAGTAAGTGTTTCACGAGATGGTGGTACGTTGAGCTCGCCTAAACCGAATATAGTGTACGTATTAAATCGAATCAGCTTAAGCTTCTCGCGAATATCATCACTGACTTGGTCAGTGTCAATTGGATACGCAACGCCACCCGACACAGCGTAATGAACAGGACTATGTCTAGTGCCTTGTTGCATCTGGATGTATGTCTGACCTAATGGAAACTTACGCGACATTTTATCGATAGTTTCAGTACTGTTTACGATGGTGAAATCCGAGTCGAACGTAAATAGAGTCTTACGCACACCATGATTTAATTCATAGTAATCAGACGGCTGAACTGGAACCTCAACGTACACACCATTCTTTTCTGTAGTTGCAATAGGATCAGGCTCGCCGTTGTCATCCTTGGTAATCCAAGTAACTCCGGGCATTCTATCGTTATCCAGATACATAATGAACGTATGTTGTTCACCATTCTTGCGAATCACTAGAGAGAACGTATCACTAATAGAGAACGGCGATTTACATCCTAAACCATATGCGCCGATTTGGTCGTTGCTTGTTTCTTTAGACGAACCGAATAACGTTGTGTAGATACCATCAGAGCGGACAGGATGACCATCCTCGTCGCGAATAACGTTACCAACATCATCCGTTTGAACCTTACCCAGTACCTGATCGACAGTTAGTCCCACACCGAAATCTTGGATAGAGTAGTAAGGTTCAAGGTCAGTAGGTAAGTGAATCTCATAACCTTGAGATTTAGTGGCATACCACTTACGATTAGGGTCGCGTGAACGGACAGCTCCGATATTAGGGTTCGTATATACGCTATTATTGTAACCACATACGACAGTTCCATACATACGGTCGCGTTCTTTATGAGCATCATCAGCATTACAGATACTCTCACGCGCAACGGCTTCAGGCTTACGTGTATATAGGTTTGAAGTTACGGCCTCGAAAGCCTTAGCGGTCAATTGCATACCGAATGCCTGACCTTTCATATTAGTATCTAGATGGTGATTCTCTTTACGCTGGATAGCCATATGTGGTATTCCTCTATATGATAATTGTGTACGTGGTTCTATTATTTACTAATTTACGAACGGTTAAAAGAAATAACGTTATTATTCGCCTTAATGATATCTTCTATTTTCCAAGGTAATTTCCTAATTGGATTATAATGAGATCATTTTTACCTAAATCGAAGTCAATCAAAAGACCTATTCCGAAGAACAGGTCTTAAAGTATTAATCTGTGATGATTGTAGGTTCTACTGGAACGTTCAATGTGTCATCAACTTGAGGCTGGACAGCTTCGATAATTTCATCTTTAATGGCAACAGGAACTTCAGCCGAGTAGAATTCAAACTTATCTACGTAGCCACTCTCGCCCATTTCCATATAAGTATGTAGGATACACTTGTCTTCCCAAGTAGTATTAACGCGGTTGCCGCCGACAATGCGCTCACGCTTAAAAGTGACGGTAACATGTTTGTTTTCTGACATAGCCAACACTTCAATGTCGGTTAGATCTACCGTGATATCACTTGCTCTTAGGACACCAACATCAATATGTGATCGAAGTTGCTGCATGATAATAATTAGAAGCGGATCGCTCATTTTCAGTAACATTATTTACTCCCGACTAAATGTTGCTTATATTCATCGAAGCCACCAACGATTATTCCCTCGTCGATTATCAATGGAAATGTACGGTGATTACCACCAGTTAATGCTAACATTTCTTCGACAGTGTAATCCACATCAAGCTTTTTCACTTGATGTTCGACTCCACGTATCTCACTGATTTTGATGGCATTTTCGCAGAATGGACAGCCTTTCTTACTATAGATTGTGATCATTACGTTTATCCGTTTGTGAGTTGATGAGGTATACAAATAACTTAGGATATACCTCATCAGAGTCTTAAAATAAAACCCCAAACTCATCATTTAAGTTTTCGCGAGCTTCTTCAGCTGAACCGTTTACAACACCTAGAAGATATGAGTCATTCTCGGCCTCTTGTAAAGCAGTTTGCTTGATGTCGCCTGCAATCCAGTGATCCGTCCATGACAGTGGATTTTTCGTTGGTACATTGGCTGAATAAGTCAGGCCGATAGCACCCATACGCTTGGAAGCAATCCAGTCGATGTAATCACAACACACTGAGTAATTAAGACCAAGCATACTACCGTCTTTAAATAGGTATTCAGCCCAGCCTTTCTCTTGCTCAACAACATCCATGAACAATTGCGTCATTTCTTCACGACATTCCACTTCGATTCTCACGAAGTCAGGATCTTCTTTCAGCAAACGAGTAAGGATTGTCTGAGTAAGCTTCAGATGGTTGTTCTCATCACGACAAATCAACTTAATGATCTTCGCATTACCTTCCATCTTCTTCTTGATTTCCATGAACGCCCACGAACATGCAAATGATACATAGAATCGAACACCTTCCAAGGCATTAACGGCAAACATAGCTCGCCAGAACGCTTTCTTGTGTTCGTATTCGCTGTAATCACCACTAGCTGCGATACCAAGGTCAATAGCTTGTGACATAACATTAAAGCGGTTTAGGTCATCATAATACTTACTGATGTCGGTTGCCAAGTCAGCAATCTCTTCAATTTCCATAATATGATCGAACACTTCACTAGGATCGTTTAACACACCACGGATAATATGTGTGTATGAACGGCTATGAATCAGTTCTTGGAAGCTCCATTCGGTAACAGCACATTCCATTTCAGGCGTTGAAGCCAGAGGCAGGAACACATTTAAAGGTTCACGACCTTGTACGCTGTCCAGTACGATTTGACGCTTAAGGTTACTGAGGAAGATATGCTTCTCGGCTTCATTTAAGCCAGCAAAGTCTCCTTTATCCTTAGTTACATCCACTTCTTCTGGACGCCAGAATTGTGATAGCATGACTCCATTCATGCGCTCAACTTGAGCATGTCTTACAATGTCATAACGTTGAATCCCTGGTTCTCCGTCGAAGAAACAGAATCGCTCGGTATGATGACGGTTGTCTTTGTTGATTAGACTCATTAATATTTCCCAATTAAAAGCCCCGAAGGGCTTGACATCAATTTAAACTACGCAAGTCGAGCATTCAGGCTCTTCTTCAGGCTCTAGTTCGTCACTAGCTCCGTCGATAACATTCGAGTAATACAAGGTCTTAACTCCAAGAGTATAAGCCGTTAGAATGTCGCGCATTAGCTGTTCACGTGTGATAACGTCGCCAGTTAATGACGGATTATACATCGTGTTAGTCGAGATTGACTGATCGATATGCTTCTGAATTACAGCAATAGTTCGCAAATAATTTTGCGGATTTTTCTGTTTAGAAGCAAACTCATAGTTGTCAATGATCTCCGGATGTGGGATGATCTGCTTGAACATGCCCGACTTAGAAGCTTTGATTGACATTGGCGCTTTAGGCATTTCCACACCGTTCGTTGCATTCAGCACCTGAGAGCTTGACTCTGTAGGAGCAACCGCTGACAATGTTGCGTTGCGAATACCCGACTTAAGCACACGAGCTCTTAGAGGTTCCCAATCAAGATGCGATGGAATAACAATGTTATTATCGACACGTGGATTAGCTTTCTCCCAAGGGAAGACACCTTCTTTATAACAAGTACGCTCCCAAGCTTCACACGGACCATTCTCTTCAGCAAGACGCACAGAGGCCGAAGTTAGCGCATAGTTAAACTTCTCCATCCATTCGTTTACGACGTTTGCTGTCTTGGATGAGCCGTATTTAAGACCCTGTTGAGCTAGGAAGTCGGCGAGGTTAACAATACCTATTCCAAGCGTACGGAACTCATCGGTTGCCAATTTAGCTTGGATCTGAGGGTAGTCTTGATAACTTAATAAGCCGTCCAAAGCACTTACTAATACGTCGCCATAACGCATCATCTCATCTAAGTCACCGTCAAGGAACTCGCTCATATTGAAGCTGGCCAGAGTACATAATGCAATACGACCGTTCTCATCGAATTGATGTTCAAATTCACGAGTTGGTAGCGCAATCTCCAAGCAAAGGTTCGACTGATAAATAGGGTCAGTTTGAGCATCAAACGGAGTGTGACGGTTCATGTGATCGACGAACGCAATATAGATACGACCAGTTTCGGTGCGTTCCAGCATCATCATGTCGAAAGCTTCAACGGCCGACATTTTCTTATGGCGAATTCGTCCTGTCTCTGCATCAGCAATGGCATTGTCATACAGGATTTTAAACAATTCCTGATTAGCAAAGAACGCTTCATACAATTCAGGTACGTCTTTAGGATCAAAGAAGTATATGTCTTCGTTTTTAATGTAACGACGCAGTAACTCACCGTTGATTTGCATACCGTAATCGACACGGCGTTCGCGGTTTTCTTCAATACCACGGTTGTTCTTCAGCACTACGATATCTTCGAACTGGTAATGCCACATAGGGTAATACACAGTACCAGAACCACCACGAACACCACCTTGCGAACAAGACTTAAGAGCACCAACATGATATTTCAGGAACGGTACTACACCAGTATGTTCCATTTCGCCACCACGGATGGCTGAACCGATAGCTCGGATGGCACTTGCATCAATACCAATACCAGCACGTTTACTCACGTAATTGGTGATAGCGGTTGCAGTTGCGTTGATAGATGGTAGTGAGTCACCACACTTAATAAGCACACACGAGCTGAACTGACGTGTAGGCGTACGAACACCAGCCATAATTGGAGTAGGCAGACTAAACTTAAAAGTCGAAGCACCGTCGTAAAAGGTCATCACAGCGTCCATACGCTTACGAGGATCTTTGATACCAGACAGTAATGTCATCGAGATAAGCATATACATCATCTGAGGTGTTTCATAGAACGCTCTATGCTTCGTACGGTCGCGAAGTAGATATTTATCTAACAGCTGACCACAGGCCGCGTAACCGAAGTTGTTGTCTCGGTTATGATCGATATAACGCCCTAAACGCTTCCACTCACTAACAGTATATTCGTTTAAGATATCAGGATCATACTTACCTTGATCGATCATGTTATGGACATGCTCAAGTAAGGTTGGAATCTTATCACCATATGCGCGTTTACGAACGTCATATAACTGACCACGACTTGCGACATATTGATAGTTCGGTTCTTCAAGACTAATAAGGTCTTCGGCAGACTTAATAATAATCTCTTGGATGCGTTCAGTTGTCATTCCATCGGTAAACTGTAGTTGAGCATTAATCTCAACTTCGGACACACTCACTCCGTCAAGACCTTCACACATCATCTCAACGACTTCATGCACCTTTTCAATATCAAGTGGGACTAAGCTTCCGTCGCGCTTGCGAATTTGTATCATTTACGTCTCCTAGGTGAATTAATATTACTGGGTTCAATTATATAGCCGTGACCGTCGCCGAACAAGAGCGCAATTTTACGACCACTAAATAGTGATCTCAAAAGTCTCTTTGTCTTGCGATAAATAATATTTTAGGGCTGTAGTTTCAGTCATGTGGTGTAAGAAATAAAGAGGTAACGATATGTATGTAATGCAAAGTGGAGACCAACCTATTATTGAGACATTAGGGCGTCATGGTATGTCCTTGTTGATCAGCTGGCTTGTAATCGACAATACCGGAGCCGAACCAGCTCAAATAGCTCCTAATACATTAACTGGTTCACCAACATTAATCATCCATAAACGATTCCAAGACGGTTTTGATTTATGGGAACCTGTTACTGGAGCTCCGATAGCTTTGGACGACCCAGCGGCAACTGCTGTTGCAAGTAACTTGCTTGGAGACGGTGATTACCGTTTCACATTAACGAACTTACAGGCTAATACAGAACTATGGATTCAGGTTGTGGCGTCATCCAACTAGAGGTTGATATGGCTATTATATTGAGAAATCCTGTGAGTGTAGGAGGAACTGGAGCTACAGTAGACTTCTATCACATTCCTGAAGGTCATGTCCCTTATGATCAGGCCGATGGCAGTGTTGCTGATTCTGGTTTGATTGTTGACGGTAGAGACCTTAGAACATCAGGCTCATTAACAACTGGTCCATCAAGTGTTTATCTCGGCGACAACTTTAGAATATCTAACGGTATTAACGCGGTTGCATTTCGCATGGGTAACGGCATGGATGCATTGGGATTAACTGGAAGGACTGGGATGTTGTGGGGCTGATGAGAATGGATTGCTTAGTGTGAGTTATGACCACATTATGATAATCGAAATGGCTTGCAATCGCCGAAAGGTTGACAAAATACAAGCTCAGTTAGACCTACTTCTTAAATAATAAACAAAGACCCTTAGCTTCGGCCAAGGGTCTTTTGATTGACTATTTACAGGTTATGCTCTTCGAATATTTCAAGCATTTGACGACACAAACCAGAACGAACGCAGTCTTCTTTAGTGAACTCGATGATAGGAATGTATTGCTCCCAATCTTCGATGCGATCGCCGTTGTCAACCTTAGCGCGAATCTTAGCGTTATTCTTACGAATAGCTTCAACAAAACGGTCGAAGTCTCCAGTACGTAACTTGCTATTACCCTGAGCGATATCACCGTTCAATACGATAGTTGTATTCTCACCAGTACGTGTCGACAGATTCTTTAGAGATTCCATCTCCATTTCCTGACACTCTTCCACGATGATAAACGCATCATCGAACGAGCTACCTTTCACTGATTCTAACTCAAGCATTTTAATAGCACGTTTCTCACACAAGTATGAGAAGAAACCATCATTACCTTTATCAGTCTTCATAACCTTTTTCAGATTAGACATGATCGGAGCTAACCACGGTAGCAGTTTCTCTTCGGCAGTCCCCGGATTGAATCCTGTTGAGCGACCTGTAGGTAACGGATTACGGGTTAGGATAATCTGTTCGATATGCTTATCTGCAATAAGTTTAGCGGCGGCTGCTGCTTCACAGATAGACTTACCAGTACCAGCTGGACCAATCGCGATAACCATATTGGCTTCCAAACCTTGATAATAAAGTTCAGACTGGTTTTCGGTTTTAGGTAAGAACGGTTCGAATTTAAATTCACCTTTCTCGAACTTGTTGAATTCAGCCGCTTGAGCCGCTTCACCATGCTTACGGTCAGACTTACGAGCTCCCTTTCTATTATTGCGATTAGGATGCAGTTCACGTGAGTTCTTTGATTCAGACATGCTTTCTTCCTCTTGCTATTGACAACTTAACACCACTTTACTCAGTAGGTCAAGGCAACGTTGCCAGTGTAGCTTGTTTGAAGTGGAAAATAACCCCCACTTCTTAGGCTTGTTAAAACTATTACAAAATTTATTTGGTTAAACTTGCACCTTCAACACACTTATTCCACGTAGACATCCAATCAGGGTCGTTAATGATACCAGAGACCTCATTGTCAATCTGTACTTCAATACTGTTCTGTACTTCATCTGGATCGGCGATAGTTACGCGATAGACCATATAATACAGTGCATGTTCAGGACGCTTTCTTTCCCATTCACCTATACAGCTTGTGATGTAAATTTTGACCGTAACTTCACCTTCATCGTTGTCACTCCAAACTAAGTCACGCATAAGATCATCACCTTCCGGAATGTCCTCACGAACCACAGGTATACCAATAATATCGATATCACCTTTTGATTCTTCTTCGACCAGTTCACGAGTCAGTTTGGCGATATTCTCATATCCAGCTGCAAGACTCAATAATATATTATGACGATTGTTCATTACGTTACCCTAGTTCTGTGGTTTAAGACCTTGCTGTAGTCATCAAGGCCGCTTAAAAGGAATCTAATTACGTGCTGATGCGCTTTGAATATCCAAATATTCTGAATGCACTTGGCAACTCCATAATTATCAAATACTTGCCATTCCTGACGCTTATGGAAGTACACAATACTGACACGTTTGCCATTACACATATTAATTACTATATGTGGTGTCTTACCATTGGCTAGGTTTTTTAAACTACCTGTAATCATTTCCTTCTGCAAATCACCTATACAAAGAATATACTTTCTTCGAATGTATGACTTTGTTCTGCATGAACCGTTATTCAGGCGAAGTAAACGTTCTGATAGACTTTTTGGCTTCATTACGTAACTCCTCCCAAAAATCAATAACCCATCTGTGACCAGCATCCTTACGAACACCTTTATTGACATAGTAATGATCCAAAGGTAATGTACTTTCGGCTAATTCTATAGCTGTTACTGGGTCAGTGATTATACGTAGTGTCATGGCTGTCATGATAATCATGCGGAATTCTGTCTCATCCAGATGTCCGTCTTCAGGTAGACGATGCAGGAACCGAGTACGCAGAGTCTTACCATGTCTTTTAGCCTTTGCAAACGACAGATGACATAGTTCATTAACTTCAGTATTATAACCTCTGTTGTCGGGCTTAGACGGATTATACAACTGCAACCAATACCATAATCCTTCGATTGATTCGAATTCAGTACGCTCGGGATAATGTCCTTTACGTTCAATGGCAGCATCTATATCGTCGCTAGTTAATACAATAGTATGTTTGTAGAAGTTGGACAGTTTAGCTCCAAGATTGGTTTTACCTAAACTGTATACGTTGATATGGTCAATACCATCATTTTCGGGTTTAAACGTCATAAGAGGCAATTCCTGTATGTGACATTACGTTGATATGGTCAATACCATAGAACATTCTCTGTAGGTCGATGGAAACCGAACTTAATTCTTAGCATATCATCTTCTGATAGCTTGAAGTGAGGATGGTATACGCCACGAGCAATCCACTCATCTTGTAGTTCCATACCCTTTTTGATTTCTTCCTTAACGTAGTCATGATACACTTGACTCATGTGACTTTTACCTAAATTGCGACCAGCTCCAATGACGTTCATGCCACCTATTGTGATGCCACGTTCGATGTCTTCAAGTTCAGAGAAAGGAAATTCGGGATGCACGACAAGAACATTTTCCATTTTGGCGGAGGCATCGGCTAACATACTTAGAAAGTATGAACTTTTACCAGATGGTGTTGGTGTAATGATAGTCGGCGTTAGAGTTTCCCCACGCTTCATTCCCTTACGCTTCTCTACTAATTCTTCTAGAGCTTTACCGAATTCTAACATGATAATTTCCTAATGTAGGATTAATGATAAACTTATTATCACAAAAGACCCCGAAATGTAAAGAACGGAGTCAGATTATTTTACCAAAGTTTACGAACGGTTGCCAAAGGGTCGTTACCGTTAATGTCACGCAGCATAGGTTTCTTGTCTACGAACTGTAAGAAGTCACCTTCCATACTTGACATACCTAACCACAACAACACCTTAATACCAAACTCTCTTAACGGCTCATCAAACAGGTTGATGTGAGCCATAGACTTATTGGTATAGAATTCAGCGAAGTTGCCTTTCTTATCGCTGCTGTTACTCGCAAGGCCATGACCGTTGGTTTCCATTTCGATACGGATCTTGTCGTATTCCTGTTTGTAAGTACGCTCTCGAAGCCAACCAGCCTCTCCAGCAACTTCACCACTTCGACCAACAATACGAGCATCATAAGGCTTACGATCACCGTTGTAGTAATAATACTGGAAGAAGAAATCTTCACAGCCAAATTCATTACTAAGGAACTCCGGACGCCATCGGTTAGACTGCATCATCGGCTCACCTTCACAAATGATGGTATAACCAGCATCAAACCATGGTCGTAATACATCAGGAACCAGATTAACTTTCATGAGTGTTGAGTGAATGTAATCCATTGAAGTCCAGCTAGTTAAACCTGACTTATTGGACACTGTCATCATACCAATGAAAATGATTTTAAGCTCCGGAAATTCGACACCAAGCTGACGCTTACGGCCTTTATGATCCCATTGTGCGTTTTTGCTTTTATGTTTCGATTGCAGAAACTTGAGTAACTGAACGACACGAGTGCCTTTTCCGGTTGCCGAAGTACCTTTAACCACAACAAGTTTTGAATTATTTGCGGCCACTTTTCTCTACCTCTGGTTTTAGGTTAAGCGCATAAAGTACAATCTCGCGAGGATCGTTTGCGGTTACGCGAGCGAAGTTGGTTTCGAATTTAACCTTAAACCAACCATTCTCAGTAGCCACATTATATGCCAGCTGATCTTGCTCCAACTTAGCAATGAAGCGTGAGATTTTAGAACAGTCGAATATTGTTTTCTCGACTGCTGTCTTCTCTACCATAATGGTGACATTATCAAGACGACCTTCAATGTCAACCATCACACCACAACGTCCAAGTGACAGCACACCGCCTCGACCATCGTATTCGACTTCAACGTTTGGATCTTGGGTTAAAATTTCTTCGACCAATTTACTGACATGTGTTGTAAACTTGTCTTCCAGTAATGATGCTATACTTTTAATATCGATGTTCATTGTTGCTCCTAAGCATTTTGAATGTGAGTGATAATGTAATTATCAGCGCCACGCTTAATTTGATAAACCGTTCTTACGCCAGTTGTATCCACAGTAAGCGCAACACGATATACATCCTTGTCGACTTTCTGCGGTTCCGTTGCTGTTACACCATCACGGTTCATTAAATCTTGAAATTTGTTTGCGGCCTTATATGGAGTTGACTCCAATTGAATGGCCTTGAATGATGCTCTTAAGCTCATTAGATTCCTCGTTTATCTGCTACTCTCATAATAAACTTAGCAGACACATTATTCCAGAACTGACCGTATTCATTGTCTGCTGGAAGGTTATAGTTGAAACCATGCACGTTAATTCTGAAGAAATTAGGCGTTGTAGGTGTTATGGTATGCTTGAACACCTCATTACACTTACGAGTCACCTTATAATTATCGTCGATTAAGACATCAAACTCAACGAAATGCTTATCCTTAGTACTGATGAACGCTGAATGGCGAGGTAGCCACTTCTCCACAAAGCGTCGCTTGGAAGCTTCATGTTCCGGAACACAGTGGGTGATGAATATAACCATATATCCGTTATCGATACACTCATTCAGTACGTTTACAGCATTTTCCATTGGTTTGATATAATCACATAGATCTGATTGCGTCCAGTAACTAAAAGGATTAACCGCGCCCTGAGACTCGAACCAAGGCACTAAATCACCAATGGAGTCAGGCACATCTTCCATTTTAAGCCAACTTCCAGAACTACCACTGCAATATTCAAACCATGGCGTTAGTGTGTCGGCGAAGGTTAGGTCAAAATCGACCGCGATAATTTTCTTCATAATATGTACCTGTTCTTGAAAACGAACCCTCATTATTGCATGAGGGTTCGGATAATACTAGAACAGCTTCCGTGTTTTAACTTCAACGTTCTTAGGTGCAACTTTCTTACCCTGAGCATGTCCTTTAGGTTTAGAGTCAAAGAGCTTGACACGCTTTTTAGATTCCCAACCGCGAGGCTCAAGGATTAAGTCCATTGGATGAAGGAACATCTTCTCATATGTACCTTTATAGTCAATCCAGTCATGTAAACCAAGCTCAGGCGGAAGGAACGTTGGGAATGCGATATAGCCATACTGTAGTGGATTGCCCTCTATCAGTTTAGCCATTACCATTTTATCACCTTCGTTTATACGCTCTTCGTCGTGTAAGCCTTTCTTATCACATGCATTGTTGTACAGGATTGACGCTTTGGAGTTATATGGAGCCCCCTTAATAGGCATCCCAACATCATTCGTATATTTGTGAATATTGGACACACTGGATGCACCAGCAATCTCCTCGACGCTGAGGTTCATATAATCCATACCAATTTGCTTCACCTGATCCTGAAGCTCTTCTTCAGTGCCGAGTAGTACGGTTTTATAACATGCTGCCATACGGTCACGACACCATTGAGGGAAGCTTGACTTACGAGCAGCAACACCCATGATTTTAACTTTCGGTGTGGCGTATGCGACCCCTTCCGAGTTGTTTACCGCCATGATATACAGCTTAGGTGCTTGCCATACAGCAGATTGAGCGATAACCTCACGCGACCAAACCATCTTCTGTTCATAGCCGTTCATCAAGTCACACATATCTTGTGCATATTCGTCGATAGTAGGGTCAAGGTTCTCTTTATACCACTCATCGAGGTTATGTACTATGTCATCAGTAGGAAGGTCAGTCCAACCTTTCTGGTCTACTAGATTCTTCATGGTGATGTAGTTGGAATCGGTATCTCCGTAGAACGCATAGTCGAAGTTATCGGTTTCTAGTTGATCGTTAAGCTGTTTGTTAACATGGTGAATATTCCACTTGTTAATCATACGGCCTGTTGCTGTGATACTTGCAGCGATACGAATATCGAAGTAATCACGGAACCAACGGTTAGAGATTGCACCATAACCAGCATTCATCTAAGTAACAGCTCCGCTGTCATGCTGATTGTTCACTGACTCGTTAGTGTCAGCCGTTGACAGATGCCGTCAACTGTTATGTCTTACGACATGTTCAGACTATATCATCGACTCAATTATAAGCCGCTTCGCGCTTTGAGGTTCACTAGACCCTCTACTCTACTAAGTGCATATCTCAGCCCTTTCGATAGTCGTTGCACCTTACTGCAATGCAGTCTTGGCTCAGAGATTACCCCTCAATCCTTGAATGGGTTCTCCTGAATTCACGAAGTTTTCGACATATGTTACCATATGAAGCCTCATGCTATATAAGGATTTTGTAGCCCATCTGCAAGTTATCTTGTCGAGATTCTGTGTCATCTTCTATCTTCAATTGAACTTCCAGCTCTTCCATGCTGAGTGTTTCCAACCAATCTTTATATTCACTTTCCTTCATTTATTTCCCACCCCTGTGAGTTAATTCTCTGTTGATTACATCCATTTCTAGCTTTAGGTATTTTACCCTTTCCAACTTTCTTCTTAAAGACATCAGGTTGAAGGTCATGTTCCACACAAAACCTTTTCAATCCACCTTTAATCACATAAACTATCCCATCGGGAGATGTAATCACCCAATTCTTGGATTGACCAGACCCTCGCATCTTACCCAATGCATCTTCAGTATGCTTCTTACCAAAGAAATGGTTATTGACGCCCGACCCTAATTCAGATAGAAGTTTTTTGGTCTCTGTGGTATGCTTCTTACCTGACATACCACTAGGTACACCAGTACACCAGTACATGTCACGCTCAGATAGTTTCTTACATGTTGACGCAACCACCACCCTATCAGTCATCAACTCGCTAATATATCGTCTGAATTCTGGATTTTTGTTTGGATGATTCTCAGAAAAAGACCTTTTAACAGACTCATATCCTCTGGAATTGGTTAGGTTGGTCATCATGTTGGCTGCATATGTCAGTTTGTTGTTATTCGGATATATCTTAGTAAGAAGTATATGGGCAATGTAATGCTGTCTCGCGGATAACTTCACCAGATTTTCTGGAATGTCACTACCACCCATACACTTTGGAATGATATGATGTATCTCACCATACCCTTCAATTACATTCGATATAGCATGAGCAATAATATTATCGTATATAGATTTATAATTCATAATTCACCTCGAATAAATTATTGCTCGGTATCCGGTTTTAAGCAAGTTTCTTTCTTCTTTTTATTTCTTCCTTAATCCATACCTTACGCTGTTCAGCTTCAAGCATGAGTTTCTTCTCACCCTTACGACCTGCATAAATACCACGCATGATATCAGAGAATACAGACATACGGCTACGATCATAGAACTGGATGTTCGGTGCCATAACACAATTGTATTTCTTCAGGGTTTCGAATTGAACTTTACCCATAGTAACACAGTCGTCTACAATATCGACCAGACCAGTATTACCATCAATGCTTACCATATGTAAGATGTTCTGAAGTGCTTTCATCTTAGCTGGCTGAGCTCGATATTTAGGTATCATCACTTCAATTTCAGCACAGAGATCGGTGATTATCGCACGACGTTTATCGCCATCAATAATTGTTTCTGGACCCATGTTGCCTTGCATGATGATATGGGGATACAGTGAGTTAAGGTCACAAGACATTACCCATTCATAATATCCTGGGATAACCTCTTTTACATAACCTCCTGGGAATCCTGGGACTTCATCAACAACACGACGGATGTGAGGTCTCATACCCTTACTGAGTAGGAAGTTATAGGTCATTGCATTCCACGGAGCCACCGTACCGAGTGTATCGCGGTAGTTGGATTTCGTCAGATAAGCAAGTGTATAAGTCAGCTCCAGCAATCGAAGTTTATCTTCAAGTCGGGATACTAATTTAACATCCTTAATACCATATCGAACGTATTTCTCCCAATCCATAAAGAACAGCATGTTCAACGACTTAGCTTCTTTATAGTCCAGTTTACGCTCACCTAATTCACAAAAGGCAATATGATCGAGGCTCATCTTTTCACGAGTGACATATGTATGTTTGTCGTAGAGTTGCATGTAATCAAGCATCTCACAACCAACAAAATCAAAGGTAGTTTTCTTACCCCACGCGGTTTTCACGCCACGCTTCTTGACTTTTCTCCACGGCGATAACGCATCAACCCAATCAGGTCCAAGAATCTTACGAACACGCTCTACAAGGTAAGGAGCATCAAACCCCTCAATGTTCCAGCCTGTCCATGCATCAAAACCAATTTCAGACCACCAACCGATAAACGCGGCTAGTAATTCCTGTTCTGATTCATATTCATGATAAGTAAGGTCAAGCTCACCGATATGCTCATCATCCACATAATCTGCGTAATTGAACTTACCGCGTTTAGCTTGCTCGGGCATTGCGAATATAACATACTCGTTGGTAGTTTTATTCTGAGCCTGTATTAACGGGATAGGAAACGCAGCATTGAGGTCGATTAGTGGGTCAATGCGAGTTTTAGGGAACTCAGCCAAGAACCACTTATAGAAATCCTGAGCACGTTTATGATAATCCTTTGCATCCGCAATAGACTTGAACGTATCATCCTCGATAACAGGTTCTGGGAACGGTCCGTTAGTTAATGTTCCGTCTTCAGCTCGATAACCAGATAACACCTCTATATCGATGTTAGCACAACGGATATGTTTGGAGTTATGTTTGATCTTGTCACGGAATGAGTGAGCAATAAACTGGTAAGGCCAATTATTCTGACCGTAAATCTTAAGTCCAGGGACGTCACGATTTGAGTCAAACCACTTATCAGCTTCATACATATTATCGAACGTCTTAGGCACAAGAGGCTCATTATGCAGACCGTATGCTGCTGGCTTGTCGGTATTTCCGGCTAAGTATAGTTCAGGTTTAAACGTATGTTTTACGTTACGTCGACCACCGTTCTCATCGGTGATACGACAAAGTATATCTTTACCCTGTCGTGTGACGTTAGTGTAGTAAACTGGCATTTCGTCTCCTTATATAAATCAGGGTTATTTTAACACAATATCATTCTGTGAGGTAATTATGTGGAGTGCGATTAAAGGATTGTTCAGTATGGACAATGCCATCAACCATGTCTCTAGCGGTATAGACAAAGCGTTCTTTACCGATGAAGAGCGTTCAGATAACTGGATGCGAGCGTTAGCCTTGTATGAGCCGTTTAAGATAGCACAACGTCTGTTGTCTCTAGGTATGTTCAGTATGCTATCATTATCTCTTATACTTTCCATTGGGTTACGTGTTATAGGTAACATGACAATGACTCCTGAATGGGTTGAAATGGCTAATGGAGCTATAGTAACTCACTCTTGGTGGGTAGATGACAGTGAATGGATCATGACACAGGCGATAGCTTTATTCGGTGAACCGTATCTATGGTCTATAGCTTTCTACTTCGGCGGAGGTGCATTCGAAGGTATTGCGACCAAGATGGCCGGACGCAGAGATAAGCTAAGAGAATCATCTAAATAATCAAAGACCCCAAAGCTTCGGCCTTGGGGTCTTCTTGTGATTAGCGGTTACTTGCACGACGCCAGTTGGATATCGTTTGAGGTGTAATCCCAGTAAGTTTACCTAACTTGCTTGTTTTGATTCCGGTTTCATCTTGATAATCAAGAATTTCTTCTATATATTTACGACGAATGCAAATATCAAGGTTCTGGAATTTCTTTTTAGGTGTGTTGTTGATATCCTCCAGTAAACGCTCCAACATCGGACGGTTAGATACAACCTTGTCATCAACCACCACGATTTTCTCTACAGGTTTATTGCGGTAAGTCTCTAGCTTCTTCAATGCAATATTCTGTACCTGACGAATACGTTCGCGCGTCACACCATACTGAGCTCCAACTTCTTCCAATGTCAGCTCTCGGGCAAAACGTAAGGTCATGACCATTTGCTCGCGTTTAGTTAAACCAGCAGCTATCATCATCTTATCAGCGTCGGCTTGCTGCTGCTTCGTCTTTTCAGGTGAATGATAGTTAAGGTCGTAGCTAGGTCGAACATCATAAATAGTTGTTGCTTCACCTTCGCCTTCACTTCCCACCAACAACTGATCAGTCACATTTAGCGCTCCACCAGCCTGTTTAAGACGCATTACTTCTTCGAATGTATATGTTACTGGAGTTTCATAATTAGCTGCAATCCAAGCGTTTAGCTTCTTCACAGCATCTTCGCTATTTACGTTAACGTTGTTCTCACGCTCGAATTTAACAATACGACTGATCTGACTTTGAACATGAACTGGTAGACGGAATGTTCTCAGTGAAGTTGTGTCTACGACACCACGTCCTAATTGTTGGTCAATCCACCATACAGCATATGTACTAAAGCGATAACCCAACTCCGGATCGAATTCCTTCAACGCTTTTAATAGACCGATACAACCGAACTGGAAGCGGTCATCTGGCGTAACTGTTTTGTCGGTAACGAACTTCAGACCAGCAGCAACACGTTGAGCCACCAATAGATAGTTAGAATGTACTAGGAAGCGTTCGGCCTTTTTACAACCATTACGCATTTCAGCTAATTTAGCGTTAAACTCTTCATCCAATAGATGATCAGGAGCTTTGTCAATCATTTTATTGATCTGATCGCCGAATAGTGTTGAGATAGCCTTGCTTTTGGCGCCACCGTTTCTGAATGTTGCGGTTTTAATCACACGGACAGATTTTGACATGATAATTTCCTGTAATTGGATTAACTTATATTCATTTTACACTAATTCTTATTAAATTAAAAGAGCCGTCATCTATACCTTAATCTTAACGCTTCGGCCACTCTGACGTCCTTAACAATATCAGCCAACTGACATGCAAATCCATGTTTGCAATTTCTCCAAGCTTCATGCGCTTCTTCAGGTGTGTTGAATGTTCCAAGTGTGATTTGTTCACCAATAAAAGGATTCCCGCATTGAGACTGATATCTACCGCTGGGTCTTAGGCAAACCCCCAAAGGATACTCACCTCTGTCGTCACCTCTATCAGTCACGAATGTGTTGACCACACCACTTACAAAAGCACATTTATCGGGAGAGTATATTTTGTTATCTGGGTCGATGATATCTTTATCTAAATGTAATCCATCCAACGAACCGTGAAGCTCTTCTTGAGATATCAACCACTTTCTGAAATTACTAAATGTCTTCCAATCTTCACAAACACCACATCCGATATATGTTGGGCGATTGAGATGAAATTTTGTTGAATAACAGCGCTCGAGCATACACTTCCATCTCTGTCGGTACGGGCATTTCCAGTAAGGATTCTTTCTCTGAGTGGGATAATCAGCGTCATTAATACCAACACCATATATAAGTCTTCTTGGTCTGACCACTTTCTTACTCCTTCATTTTCTATGATAATTATGCCAACTATCGTATATCACATATCACTAAACAAGAATCAATCAAAAGAGCTACCCCGAAGGATAGCTCTTTTGACTAGACCAGAATTATGTTAAGCCACAGCTTCTTTCAATGCCTTACCAGCTTTGAATGTCGCCGCTGTATGAGCTGACTTAACAGTTGGCGCAGCTGAAGGATCTTTAAGGTTCGGGTAAGAACGTTCTGCAACTTGGCGAGAACCAATTTTAATACCAAGAACTGTTACTGAATCTTCGCCTGATTTGATAACGGCTTCCACTTGAGTAGCTGTTGCGGCTAATACACTTTCAACCTGAGCTTTAGTTAGACCAGATTCTTGTGCTACCGCTGATAATAATGCAGATTTCTTCATTTTGTTGTTTCCCGTGATTGTTTGTAAGATTAAGTAATTTTAGCATGATTGCTTGTAACCAAGTTAGATTACATTTTTCAAGTATCTACTCTTCAATGAGTCCGACACTCTGATATCATTTACTGTTTCAGCTAACTGAACCGCAAATATATGTTTCTGTGCTCTCCAAGCCTCATGAGCCTCATCAGGACTACAGAAAGTTCCAAGATGGATTACCTTTCTGGTAAACGGATTGGAGCAGCTCGATTTGTATTTACCACCCTTTCCGACATGCACACCCAAAGGTAAGTCATCTAGGATTCTAGGTAGTGATATAAAATTATTTATAACGCCACTTATCATGACACACGTTTCAGGTGAATAAACTTTATTACCCTCGACCAATAAATCTTTATCAAGCTGTAGGGATAAGTCCGAACATTCAGTTAACCATTTCTTAAAGTTGCTGAATGTTAACCATTCAGTACAGACTGTGCAACCTTTATAGCTTGGATACTTAGCTTGGGTTCTACTCGAATAACATCGCTTGAGCATATTTTGTCATTTCTGGTAATATGAGCACTTCCACGAACCTCTTTGCGTAACATACCCAGCGTCGTTAATACCCACACCATACACTAACTTCGACATAACGTAGTACCTAGAAGTTGAAGCTTGTACTGAACATCGCTACTGCTGGAGTAATCGTTAGATTAGCAGAGAAATACTCGGTAATTTTTGCTTTAGCCGTAACACCAACTAAAGGAATGATACCAGCAGAGTTAAGGAACTCATTGTCATGGTAGTATTCTACTCCGTTAGATACGATTGTTGCATCTTGGTGATAACCAGTAGCAATCCCCATGTCTAAGCTGATGTCCAAGTACTTAGATTCGAAAATCTCAGGTGAATATGTGATGTAGAAGCTAGTGTCTTCCCAAGAATTCTTGCTTACATATACTACCGAGATATCCCACATTTCAAGACCAATTGAAGGGTTAACTTCATTTAGATGTTCATGCGACCATGAATCGAAGTGTAAAGAGCCATAACCAATTATAACGCTAGTGTCAGCCTTTTCAACGTTACCGAAGTTTGCAATGTCTAATTCGATTGCAGAGACTGATGTTGCAGCTAGCGTTAGAGCAAGAGCGATAATTGACTTTTTCATGTGAACCTCGATAATTAGTTGGTGTGTTACTTGATAATAAAATCATTATTACCGAAACACGGAACCGTCTAAAGAGGTTTCACGAAATAAATCACTTACTGTCCAGAAATGTGCGCGACGCCTTTACATAAACGCATGAATTCAAGTATGACTCATACTGGTAATCTTCCCGAATACGCTGTCATCTATATAATTAAAATACAGACCGGAAGACATTCACTATTTCCATTAGCACTGTATAGCTGATATCAATTCAGCGAACATTAAACATAAAAGGGCGGAGAGCCTACTTGTCCGAGGCGTAGCATACCTCATCGGTGTATATGTCATCACGACAAGAACGATAATCGCGGACTCTCCTAAAGTTGAAAAGCTGAGGTAAAGGTCAAAACATTCAGAACTCAACGTGGTGTTTGGGCAAGGTTCACTATATACTGTTTCTGTGCCGAAGGACTTACCATACTTTAGTTTTCGCTACTTCTGAATTTCTCACACGCTTTTTGTAATGACTAGTGGATTCCTTTTAGACTATGTCACAAAACCCTCAGCTTATTAAATGTCACTGAAAACAATGAGATTTAATAAGCCAGCCTACTATATAGGCCAACTTGAATTAATAATTAGGACGTGTTTTAGAACGAGTACTTATTGCGTAACCAGCTGATTGGACCGAACGGTTTATCCAAACCAGACGAATGAACTGGAGCACCGCGTGAAAGGAACTTAAGAATCTTACCAGCACCAGTCTCAGACTTAATAGCGCGATCAGCAGTACCGAAACGAGGTTGCGATTTAACAGAACGTACTTTCTTAAAGCCAGCAGATGTTTTACGAGTAGGGTGATTAGGAGTAGCCATGATTATTGTTCCTTCTGAACGTTGATTAGCATGATTGCTAAGAATACGGTAATTATTTACTAAGTTGTTGTAGTGAAGCAATGATTAAAATGATTTAACCCAAACGAAGTTTTCAGGGTTTTCAAGATAATGTGTACTAGGTTGCGAGCTGTAGTTCATTGCTGATTTACGTAAACCAGCTTTGTCAGCCCAAGATGTTAAACTATTGTGATACGTTGCAATGCAACCAACAACCATGTAATTATTATCAGATTGTTTGACGAAGTAAAGAGTGTATCGACTGCCATCTCCATCTGGGTTTAATACTAAAGGCGGACGGTTATAAGCAACCATACCAAGTTCACGGTTCTTGTTTGCAATATACTTAACATGACGCATCTGGACAGTGTCCATAAACAAGCGATATTTGTTGAGATTCCAGTTGTTCTTTATACCATCGCGGATATGATTGTAAGAAGCCGATGGTAAGGTCACATTAATACTAACACGACCGTTATCCAGTCCACCTTTCATCAATTCCCAAGAGAGATTAGAGATAACACGACACGTCACTTTAGCATATTTGTCTTCACCGACTAGAGCTTTATACTGTTCGTTAAGAACTTCACTCTTACATAAGAAATTGCTCATGTCTGGTCGAGAGAATAATGCATCGGCGAGTGGTATTAATGTATTGGCTGCGTAATTGATTAAGCGCATGAGGTAATCCTTCATTAGAGTGTATGAAGGAAAGTTTGGTTGGAAATGTTTGGTTAGGCTATTTGAGGTTTGGTTATATTCTGAACAGCAAAAATATTTTTGCCTTTTACTTCTTGTCATTCAATGTCAAGCTCTACAAATAAATTTGTTTAAATG
>CAKZLI010000006.1 GCA_937125395.1 uncultured Glaciecola sp. | reverse complement strand
ATAATGATCCTAACGACTCTTTATACCGACCCATCAGCCGATCAACTATCCCCTCAAACCATCCAAAAACTAATAGATACCCTCTTAATAGGGTAAAAAGCAAAAAGCATCACCCTGCAAACAAAGCCTTTTAATGCACCATCGGAATATTTATTATTAGTTTGTCTTGTATTTAACTTATTATTAGTCTAATATTCTCGCTACGTTACAACGAGAATTAACAATGTCACTAATAAAACACATCCAAAACCATATAGAAAACCAACGTGTAGCCGAAGAAGCAGCCCGCAACGAAAGACGGTTTGACGCCTACAACATCCGCAGAGAAGCCGCTGGACTACCACCTTTAAAATGGGCGGACTACATCGCAAGAAAACACCGACTACACCAAACAGTCGCGGAATGCAAACGCCACATTGCCGCACCGAAGCCAACCCACCGCGACAACATTGTTTTCCTAACCCGGTAAAGAGAGAAAAAACATGGAAACGTTAGAACTATCAGTCACCGATTTAAAGCGATTAAGCCAGCTAGTCCACAACCATTCAGCGCGGCTAAATTGTTTAAGCCCGATGCAAAACGTCCACAACATCAATGAACTGGAAGTGCTAGCCACCAAACTACACAAACTGCGTGACGCAGACAGAAAGCGACCCGAAAAAATCGATCTAACCATCGTTAACTAAAAAAGGCCGACCAAAATGAAGAAATTGAAATGCGCGTTGCGCCAAAGCCCAACCAATCAAGCTCAAACGCAACTCGTCATCACCACCCCCGACGGCACACCACAACCCGCAATAACCGTGCCCGACAACTTCGATAATGGCCTGCTAGCAACGATGATGAACAGCATTAATAACATGGATTCGAAAAAGCAATGATCAATCCAAAAGCTGAAATAGACCCAAACGGCATCGACCAGCACGCCGCTGGATCAAAGCTAGACGCGGGCAAAATACAAGCCGCTGTGCTGGCCGATTTCAGCCGAGCGTTAACAGCCGTAGCAGAGGTCGGCACCTTTGGGGCAAATAAATACACCCGAGGCGGTTGGCAAAGCGTACCCAACGGACTCGAACGCTACACCGACGCCCTGTGGCGTCACCTGCTAAAAGAGCAAATCGACACGATAGACCCAGATTCAGAACTAACACATGCAGCACACATGGCATGGAACGCATTAGCCAGATTAGAATTGATACTGAGAGAGGAACAATAATGAGATTCTTACGAACACTAACACTAAAAACCGACGTAATAACCGGCGCGCAAATTGATGACGTAGCCAGCGACATTTGCGAACTAGCAAATCGCACTGGCGTAACGGTCATATCTAGTTTTAACGGTCACAAAATCGACGCAGCACCGAAAATGAAGCCGAACGACATCATCAAGCAAATAAAGCCCGAATCAGCAACGGACTAATAGCAATGACCGTTACAGTAAACAGCTATTTTTGCGGCGCAGGGCTAATGGACACCGGACTATTAAACGCCGGAATTCAAATCAACCAAGCATTCGAAATAGACAAAGATTGCTGCAAAACCTATCGCCACAACATCGGCGACCATGTTCGCCAGTGCGACATATCACAACAACTCGTGCTAGACCAACACGACTGCAACGGCATGGTGTTATATTTTTATAGTGAAACTAGTTCACTTTATTTTAATATATCGCTTGCAATAGTGAACTCAGTTCACTATAATTAGTATCAAGAGTTAAGGAATAGGTCTTTAACAACAAGCGCAAGCGAGAACATCATGACTAACTTAAAAAGTAAAATTATCGAGCTAGGCGGAAAAGAGTGGATAAAGGGCGAAATGGAAAGGGTTTATATTAATAACGAAATACTTAACATTTTAAGAGAAGAGCGCGAGTTATCCCCCGTTAATTTTGGCGAAAGAAATAACAAAATATTTTTCGATGTAAAGCTAAGCGCGGTAATGCGTAGCTACAAAGGCAAAAAGCCTGCTGTTGAGTTACAGTTTTAATGGACGCTGAACAAACCAGATTAGCCCGGCAGTTGCTGGGCTTAAATCAAACAGAATTTGCGGCTTTGCTTGGCTGGACGAGCAAAAGAAATGTTGTGAATTTAGAGCGTGACGACAAAGAAGTGATGAAACAAACCGCTTTGGCTATTGAGTGTTTACTAAGAAGAAATAACAAGCTTGGAGAGTTTGAAATGATTACAAAAATGCAGCCTGTTTTAGAGTTTATTTTAAGAGAAATAAAGAAGGAGAACGATTCAAGAGAGGATGACAGAGTAATCAGCGATGACGAAACAAACGAAGCTTTGATCAATATCATGCACGAAGCCGCAAACAAGTTTGTTGAAATAGATTTTGACATCGAAGACAGTGAAGAGAATCTAACTAAGCTATTTGGATATGACGGGTATTGTGAAATACGCCAAGCTGAAAACGGATCCTACTAAGAAATATAACCTTGCAATAAATCGCGCTCGTTAGAGCGTCGAAATGGAGCGCAGCGCAATGATTTGATTGCGTTGTTAACGCAAACACGGAGATATAACGATGCCATTAGAAATGATGACAACAACCATTACAGCGCCAATACAGAGCGGCAAAACAACGCTAGCAGTTGCTTTGGTTAACGGCTTTACAGAAAGTAATCTCATTAGCCCTGGAGATATAGCCATTGACTCCAAGGCGATATTGATAGCACCAACTGTCGAGCGGGCCAGAAGGGTTAGACATACTTTCAAAGTGCATAATGATGTCGAGGTTTTAAGTTGGAACGTCTTGGCTAAAAGCAAAGTTAAATATCAATGCCAGCTGATTGTTATTGATGATGCTGAGTCATTACCACTGGACTACGAGGAAATCTTGATGAGTTGGTTTAAAGGTCGTGGATACAAGCCTTCAGTGGTTTTTATTAAGTGTGACGTATAGCGTTAACCCACGTATTCAGCGAGTGACGAACGAAGTGAGGAATCCGATGCAATTTGTTGTTAGAAATAAACAGGAGTTTAACTATGGCGTATGCAGATAAAACCAGCGTAAGCACTGAAAAAAGTCGAGCCGAGATTGAACGCACTTTGCAGCGTTACGGCGCGGATCAATTCATGTATGGCTGGGATAACGACAAAGCTGTTGTTGGTTTTAGGATGGTCGGCAGGCAAATAAGATTCTTATTACCCATGCCGGATAAGTCGACTAGGCGGTTCACGCACACGCCAACAGGCAAGGCTCGGAAGGAATCAGCTATTTACACAGAGTGGGAACAAGCTTGCCGCCAAAAATGGCGCGCATTATCGTTAGTTATCAAGGCAAAACTTGAAGCCGTCGAAGCTGAGATTGCAATATTTGAAGATGAGTTCATGGCGAATATTGTATTACCAAATGGATCGACCGTAAGTGAATTTATGTTGCCGCAGATAACAGAAGCATATGAGTCAGGATCAATGCCAAAACTATTGCCGAGTTTGAATTGATTTCTAACCCCAGCATTCAGCGAGTGAGCGAAGCGAATCCGATGGAATTTGTTGTTAGCAGTCAATTTAATTTGTCATGTGTATATAAAAGTATTGACAGCTAAAAGTATATAGATTAATATACATACATGGACTGAGGGAAGACCCTAACAGCATAAACAGAAACGGTGAATAAAATGGAACAAGTAATTGACAATGTAGAAATCGCTGATTTCGACGAAGAGGGGACAACTATTAGCGTAACAGCAACAGCAAACGAAAATTCAGAAACTTTCCACGTTCAGACTGTAGATGGCGAATATCGTAGTTCGATGGGGTGCTGGATACTAACAAATGACAGCGACGGTGATATTGATGAAGAAGACTATCCAGATTTTAATTTTACTGAAATCATCAAGGAGGCGGAGGATCTAGCTGAACAGAATGCTGACGGTGAAGAAAACCCTGATTATTATAATAAAGATCAGTCTCCTTACACGACTAGATTTATTTAATGAAACATTCGGAAAAATGCAAAGAGGCAGGGCTGAAAAGCCTTGCTGACTACATCGAAGAAAAGCACGGCGGAAACAATGCCGCTTTTGCTCGATCAATCGATGTAGAGCGACACCAAGTGCAACAGTATCTCTCAGCTAAAAAGCCAGTCTATGTTTGTGCGGGTAAATTAGTGCAAGTTATTAGAGATATAGAGTGACTGCTAACCTTTGCGCTATGCGGCTAAGCGTAGCGTGTCCGACATGAGTGCGTTGTTATACGTACTTTTACTTGACTGAATAGGTGATTTATGAATGAAGAACAGAAAGAAGAAGTTTTACAAGCGCTAGAAAGTGCGGCTAACTTTATGCGTGGCATGCAGTTTGACCCACGAATAGGGCAAGAGCAAAAACAGGCATTAGGTAGCAAAGCGAACGAGATAGATCGCATTGTAGAAAAGTACGTATAACGCTTGCCGTCAGCGGGCGGCGAAGGAAAAACTATGAATCAAAAAACAGACGTTGACGCCGCTCCGTTGCACGGCATTGTTAGCACGCGAATGTCGGACAATGAAGCAATCGAAGCGGTAAAAGCAGGTAGACGATGCGTGACCGACACAACGCTTGACCGCGATTGGAAGCCGGAATCCGAGTGCGGCTACAACCATTCGTGGCGAGCGGTGGCGTGCAATGGCGAACAAGACGTGGTGGAGTGTTCGCGGTGCGGTACGCAGCGAATAGCCAGATGTAATTTTGACGACGATTTCGCGTAGGGGTCGTCGTGCTAACCCAAAGCAAA
Source organism: uncultured Glaciecola sp. (assembly GCA_937125395.1). GTDB lineage: Bacteria > Pseudomonadota > Gammaproteobacteria > Enterobacterales > Alteromonadaceae > Opacimonas. The sequence continues at coordinate 24,738 of CAKZLI010000006.1, read as the reverse complement.
GCTGCGAGCGCAGCGAGTCAGATTGTGCGCCTTGTTAGGCGTTTTTGGAGATAAAAATGAGTGACGGATTTATTAGGGCATTTTGGCGCAGAGTGGAGCCATATAAAAACGATCATGAGCCTGAGTTGCCAGAGGAAATCCCAGTAGAAATTAAGTGTGCGTTTGAAACCGCTTCGATTCTGTTGAGAAAACCCCCTGTTCTTTGGCAGCACCGATTCAAGGAAATGAATGAGAGTTGTGTGAATTATGGCGAGTTTTCAGATTGGGAGAGCTGCGACGAAAGGAAGGCAAAAGAGATTCAGCAATATATTGACGCTGGATATAGTTACGAATTAAGAGCGCTGGCTGTAGTTGACGCCTAACCCCCGTATTCAGCGGGTGATGAACGAAGTGAGGAATCCGATGGAATTAGTTGTTAGCACCGAATTACGCGCGATGTTAGTCAATAAGCGTACCCTCTATTAAATTGAATGAACATCTCTAAGCTTTCAATTTATCTGAAGAATTTAAACAATGAGAGAATGATATGAACTGGATAAAAATAACAGATGTGATACCTCAAAAACCAACAAAGGTGTTGTTGGGGTCATTCAAAGAACTGGATTATTTTAGCATCGGTGAGCTTGGTGGTCAGAAGAACACTGCCCAATTCACGGTTGATGGATCGGGCGGCTTCAATATGGGTGTACAGGCTACTCATTGGTGTAGGTTAGAGCGGTGACATTCTGAAACTGTCACCGCGCCTATTAATACGATGTCGAAGAATACTGGATCATCCTCACTCCATTGCTGCAGTGTTCTGGTTGAACGTCCGGTAATCTTCGACATCTCCTTCAGACTTTTCAGTCCTGCTTTCTTGCATTTTTCTGATGGTTTCATTCTATAAACATCCTATGTACTTGAGCTGATAATTCTATAAGCATCTGCCGATCAGTGAAATCACTACTATACGTCGGATTAATTCGATATTCCTTCTCGACGTGCCACCGAGAATAAACAGTCATCCACTTGCTATCACCTTCCTCAGTGATGGTAATATAAATCCAATCAGGTAGACGAGATGCTTCCATTCGGTAACCTCGTTCTTGTGGATATTCAACACGGTACATCAAATAATTGTATCGATTAATATTCATAAGTTAATTTAACTCCTATGTGATCTACACTAGATTCAACTGCGTCGTTGAACGGTATTCCTTTATCAACCTGTGATAGATGCGTCCAGTGCAGTGTTGTTGTTAGATGTTTGGTGGTTCTCCACTTATAACCTGCTCCCAGTAACGTACCCACACTGCCAGCATCATCCCAACATATCGAGCAACCTGTTAGATTGGTGTTGGTTCCTATACCTACCTCGATGTATGGTCCAGCCAATGCAATGGTGGGTGCTAATAATAGAAATACCAGAGTATGTTTGTTCATAGTTTATGTCCTCTTACTTCAGCGTAATCACGAACTCGTGAGAGCCTGTATTTATAATCGGGTAATGATACCCATCGTTGTATCTGATTGTCGCACACCGTCCAATCTGAGGTGTCTACCACCAGATAATGCCGAGTGACATGGATCACATAGATCCGGTTCGGTCGTAACTCATTCATGAATTGATTGAGAGTCGGTTTACCCTTAACCCGTGTGAACTCAAACTTACATTTCACAGTCTTACTGACTCGTTCCATCAACTCTAATCCAACACCAGTCAAATATTTGATCCTTGGTTGGAACCGATGTAGTTGAGCATTGGCATTGCGTAATAATTTCTTGTACACCTGATCATAGGTTAGACCAGATACAAGGGCGAGGGCATATGGCCCACACCAAGTGTGAGCCTTACGTGTTGTACCTGTGATTGCAGATGTTCCCATTACTTCACCTCCACTAATTCGATGTTGTCGTTGTGAGTCTCGGTCAACTTGAATTTCTTACCTTCGAAGAGGACTACCTGACCCATTGATAATCCTGTGTATTGTTTCTTCTCCTGCTTATCATTGGTTATCGATATTGACATCTTAGTAACCCAATGTGTTTCATGCCCTAAATCAATCGCTTTGTTATATGCAGTGAAGGGACACTCAGCATGATCACAAGCGTACCCAACCACTGAACCGAACAGGAATTTCATGAACTGGTCACGGATTCTCAATTGAAATTCATCACCGTGGTGGGCTTCTACATAACCAGTGATGGTGTTCACTCGTGCTCTGAATATGGTGTAAGCTGGGAAATCGGCTATCATGCTTTCTGGGTTTCTGCTAATCATTACTTTGTACCTGTGTTATTGAAAGTATGAACATAGTACGCGCATATTTCCGACTTGTCAGATTTTTATTCAATCATCGCCATCACATATTCCGAGAGGGTTAGTCCATTTTTAGTGAAATCAGGGATCTCAACTCGGATCTGAACCATCTGTTGGTCATCATCGAATAGTAATTCTCGTCCCTCTTTATATGGATTAATCTTGTACCAAGTACCGTTTTCATACGTGATAATACCGTCAGATGTAAGCTGTCCAGAGTATACTTTTTTGTCGTTCAAGTAGGTAAAAGGGATGGGGTTTACTATCTTAGATTCGCTCAATTTAGACGCTATCCATTCCCCTAATTTCTGATTATTTTCAGCTGCTCTCATCCGCCACAGGCTCAAAATGTATAGCTGAACGGTGATATTTTGGTATTTTTCAGGCTTACATCTCATTCTTATCCATGAGTTGACGCTCATTCCGTTGATATCGGCTTGGTTTTTTATATATGTTTTCATCTCGGTTGAACATGTAACATTGATTTGGGCATCGTTGATCATCTCTATCTCCTGTTAAGTATCTAGAAGTATATATGTTTGACATAGATGTGTACATTTTTTAACCGCACTTTTTCAGGGTGTGGGTAAGCAGGTGTGGGTATCGGGAAAGCTATGTGTGGCGCGGGTTTCAGAGGGGGGTCGAAAAATACCCGCAGGAAACACCCTACCCAGCCTATAGTATTTATAGATATATACTTTAAAACATATATATCTATACCTTTTGTATTTTATTTAGTATTGATATTAATTATTAAAGGGTATAGTGGTTAAAGCAGTTAAATCAATGACTTAGGTGTGGGTAATTAGCGGGGTAATCGTAGTTAGATGTGTTTAAACCTTTATAATCAATGACTTATGAGAAATGAAAATTGTCCTTGTGAAGTGTAAGGTTGAATCATTGAAAAGCAACAATGTGTTATAAATCAATGACTTAGGGCACTATTTTGGACATCTATTAGGGTCAGACAGGTAAAGGTATATACAATTTTGGGTGAGGTATATATAATTTCGCGATGGCTAGACTCAAAAATCATCGACATGAAGCATTCGCTCGGAACTATGTGATTCGTGGATACAATGCAACTGCTGCTGCCCGTGCTGCCCGTGTGGGTGAAGACCGTGCTGGTGAGGTTGGACGCAAGTGGTTGGATCGCCCTGACATCGTCCTGCGAATCCAAGAGATAATGGACGAAGAGTACGAAGAAATTAAACACACGAAGCAGGACATCCTGAACGAGTGTGCTAAACAGGCGATGTTCGATATGGCTGACCTGTACGACGAGAACGGTCAGTTCATCCCACTGCATGAACAGGATCGGGACATCAGCATCAACGTGAGCAAAGTCAAGATGGATGCCATGACTCGACGAATCATCGAAGTGCAGGCTGGGAAGGATAAATCCAAATCAATCGACATGATGATGAAATATCATAATTCCTACGAGGATCATCAAAAAGCAGCGAACAGTGAGATCAAAGTGTATCTTTCTGAGAAGGATTTGCAGGCGTGACGCCACGATCTCCAATTATCCTAACGTTGGTATAGGTTTCAGATTTGGAAGCCGTCAGCACCCCTTCAAATGAGTTTAAACTCACGGTAAAACAAGAAAAAGCTCAGGATATGTTAATATCTGATGCCGTCCATTGTGCTGTCGGTGGAGGATCTCGATCAGGAAAAACATTCCTTTTATGCCGTCAAGTATTCATCCGAGCTATCCTCGAACCTAACTCGAGACATGCAATGTTTAGGTTCCGATTTAATTCAATCTGGGCATCAGTTGTGCTCGATACAATGCCTAAAATGCTCAGGCTTTGCTTCCCTTATTTCAACGCCACAATGGATCAAATGTTGAACAAGAAGCACGGTTACATGACGCTACCAAATGGATCAGAAATATGGTTCGCTGGCCTCGATGATAAGGATCGAACAGAGAAGATATTAGGTATGGAATTTGCCACGATATACTTCAACGAATGTTCACAAATCCCTTGGGCATCAGTGATATTAGCTAAGACCCGATTGGCTCAATTGACACACAATATCAAACTAAAAGCATTCTACGATTTCAATCCACCATCGAAGAAACATTGGACGTATTTACAGTTCGTTGACAAAGTAAATCCTGACGATCGACGTCCTGAACCTGACCAATTTGAGTTCGGTTATTACATGATCAATCCTATCGATAATCAAGACAATATTGGATCAGGTTACATCAAGTTGCTGGAAGGTCTACCAGAGCGAGCACGTAATCGATTCTTGCATGGTCGGTTCTCAGATGATAGTGAAGGCGCATTGTGGTCAGAAGAAACATTGGCTCAGAATCGAAGAGTCGGTCATGAGTTGGAGCCGAAGATACCTGACTTCCAGCGAGTAATCATAGCCATCGATCCCAGTGGTTGTTCAGGCCCAGAAGACCTCAGATCAGATGAGGTTGGTATCATGGTTGGTGCGTTAGGAGCCGATGGTCATGGTTACTTGATTGAGGATCTATCAGGTCGATATAAACCTGAAGAGTGGGCGAGGATAGCCGCTTCTGCATTTGAGCGACATTCAGCAGATTGCATCGTCGCTGAGAAGAACTTCGGTGGTGATATGGTACGAGCAGTCATCCACGCTGAAAATCCTGATTTACCTTACAAAGAAGTGAATGCATCACGCGGTAAAATAGTCCGAGCTGAACCAATCAGCATGTTGTATGATCAGAACAAAATACATCACATCGGTCATTTCCCTGAGCTTGAGGATCAATTGATGGGTATGTTAGTATCTGGTTATGTTGGATTGAAGTCACCTGATCGAGCTGATTCACTTGTCTGGTTATTCACCGAGTTGTTCCCGAAGATGACCAAGAAAGAAGACAAGTATTATATACCACCGAAAATAAACACATCTCAACGAACCCAGAACCGGAGAAGAATGTGAAATTTATATTACAGAGAGTTTTAGATACTGACACACAAAATGGTATCAAAGATGAAGTAGATGTTGCTGACTCATTGTGGGGTGTTAAAACATTTAGAACAGATCATGAAGGAAGTGCTCACAAGGAAGTAGTTGATATTCTGTTACGTGGACCTGACCTCGATGGTGATGATCCATTCAATGATCTTTATTGTGAGGATTACACCACAATGCATTCATTCCCACGAATCAAATCAACCATCAATGATCTTACAATATCATTAAAAATGTTCAATGTGGGTCGAATAATCCTCACCCGATTAGCGCCAGATGGTGTCATCTACCCTCACGTCGATGAAGGTAAAGTCCCTGAATATTATCAACGATTTCATTATGTCATCGATGACGGTGGTGATGGAAATCTGTTCATTATTGGTAACAGTAGTCAACGGATGAAGACAGGTCAGTTGTGGGAAGTCGACGTGAGGCAAAAACACGCAGTGCTCAACATGGGCGAACGTGATCGAGTCCACATGATCGTGGATCTTCACTGATGATTTGTCCAATTTGCCCAGAGTGCGAGAGTATCAATATCCACGACATTGAATGTTACGAGTGTGATGCGTCAGGTACTGATGAAGATGGCGACATCTGTGATCATTGTGGTGGTAACGGAATCATCGAAAGTAGTTTCGAATGTGGTAATTGCCTGATGGTGTTCGAAGAATGATCACGTACCGAGATGAGCGATATTGTCAGTGCATTAATGAAATAGTCCCATTATTCACTAACCATTGGAAAGAAATAGCTAATCACCAAGGTGTGATACCACTTGACCCCGACTTCGATAAATATCAAAATGTCGAAGATAATAACATGTTGCGGATTTATACAGCTCGTGATGATGGTAAATTGATAGGATATTTCATATCATTTGTATCACCTCATATGCATTATAAATCAACGATTTATGCGTTAAATGACATCATGTACATTGACCCCAGTTATAGAGGAAGTACCGTTGGTTTTCGTCTCATCAAAGGCGCTATGGTTGACTTAAAGTCGAATTGTGGCGTTGACAAATTAGTGATACACATGAAGGTAACACACGAATTCCGTAAATTATTAACTAAATTAGGTTTCTGTCTTGAAGAAGAAAACTGGGGAGTTTTATTGTAATGGGATATTCAGCAGCAGCAGCCATCGCTGCAGCAGGTAATGCGGCAGTATCTAATCAACAAGCAAAAAGTGATCAATCGATTCGAAATGAAAAAAATCGAAAACAGTTACTAGAGAAACAAAAGGCTGATAATATTAAATCGGCACTCGCTGGACAGGAATCAACTAAAGCAGGTTCCAGAATTGCAGCAGAGAAGCAGGTTCTGGCTCGTCGAGGAGCTGGATCATATGCTAAATCTAAAAGCGGTGGATCATTAGGATGACACCTAATCAATTAAAGAAGTTTGCAGCTGAGAGATTCTCCAAACAAGGTAGAGTCCTGAGCCTGTGGCAAACTCTTGCAGAACATTTCTATCCTGAACGAGCGGATTTCACCCATGTGCATAACGTCGGTGAGGAGCTTGGTATCGGTTTAGCGAGTTCAACACCCGTTATCATGCGACGTGATCTCGGCAATAGCTTCGAGGCTGTATTGCGTGATGGTGATTGGTTCAAGATGGGGGTGAATACAACACCTGATCACATGGGTGATGCTTGGTTGGAGTTCGGTACTGATCGTATGATGAAATTAATGAACCACCGATCAGCTAATTTCCGAAGAAGTACGAAGGAAGGTGATCATGATTACGCTACATTCGGTAATGCTGTCATCAGTGTTGAACCGAATCGATTTGCCACTGGTTTGTTATTTCGATCATGGCATCTAAGGGACTGCGCATGGTGGGATGGTGATGAGGGTCAGGTTGATGGATTAGTTCGTAAATGGACACCCAAACTCCATGAAGCCGCTACTTATTTTGGTAAAGATAACTTACATTCTGACATCCAGAAGAAGTTGAGTGATGGTAAATTGTTCGATGATATGGACATCAGGCACTTCGACATGACCTCGGTAATGTACGATGATGACCAATTCATGAAACACAACCGAGTAAGCGTATTCTTGGATGTGGTCAATGAAGTGATTATCAAGATTGAAGGCCGTCGATCCAAGACATACGTTGTTCCACGGTTCCAGACTCTTGCAGGATCACCCTATGCTTATTCACTCGCCACCATCGTTGGACTGCCGGAAGCCCGAACATTGCAGGCTATGACGCATACATTGCTTGAAGCAGGTGAAAGGATAGCTAGACCACCATTGATTGCTGTAGAGAAGGTGATTCGGGGTGATGCTAACCTATTTTCTGATGGAATCACTACTATTGCGGATGATTATGATCAACGTGGTGGTCCAGCTATTGAGCCATTGAAGATGAATAATGGTGGATTCCCATATGGTCTGGAGATGAAGGACGGCATTGTAGATGTGTTAGCGTCGGCGTTCTATCTGGACAAGATATCATTACCAGAAACAACTCATGAAATGACCGCATATGAGGTTCAGGAACGAATGAAGCAATATCGTCGGGAGAACCTACCGTTATTCACACCTGTCGAGCATGAATACAATGGTCAACTGTGCGAGACAGCATTCAACATCCTGATGGATATGGGGCTGCTCGGATCACACCAAGATATCCCTGAATCGTTAAGGGATAAAGAAGTTATATTCCATTTCCAGTCACCGTTGTCACAGTCAGATGAAGAGAAGAAAGCAACTACATTCAGTCAAGTATCTCAGATGTTAGCTGAGGCTGCTCAGTTCGATGATACTGTATCGATGAATGTAGACTTTGATCAAGCGTTGAGGGACAGTATCAATGGTATTGGTGCTCCAACCAGCTGGTTGAATCAGATCGAGCAAGTCCAACAGAAACGACAACAACATCAGATGGCTGCGGCTGTCAGTGCCGAGCAAGAGTTAGAGGCACAACGGTAATGACCATCGAAGTTGATGTGTTCAGGATTCCTTCGTTAACTAAAGAGGAAATCATCGCAGTTCAATCAGTGTATGACGGTGTTGCCAATGAAGGGCAGCAACGAATGGCACTCGAAACGATCATCACTAAGATATGCATGACAGGATTCACATCATACAAAGAAGGATCATTTGACGGATCAGCCTTCCTAGCTGGTCGATCATATGTTGGTGCTAGAATTATGAAGACAATTAAAACTAAATCAGGAGATTTACCCAGTGAATAGATTCAACCAGTACAGAATATACAGACAGGAAGCAGGCAATGATGGCGGTGATGCTGGCGGTGGTGGAGCCGGTGGAGCCGGTGATGGTGATGGAGCCGGTGATGGTGATGGTGGTGATACAACACCGAATTGGATGCAATCAGCACCTGAAGATTGGCGTAACCAGATTGCTGGAGAAGATGAAGGTAAGCTTAAACGGCTGTCACGATACGCTGATTTAGGTACGTTTGTTGACTCATCATTCCAAGCACATGACAAGATACGCAATGGTGAGTTAAGTTCAGGACTACCTGACAACGCCACTGAAGATCAAATCAAAGACTGGCGTGAAGCCAACAATGTGCCAGTAGATGGCACATATGAGCTATCGTTGGAAGATGGATTGGAATTAACTGATCAAGATAATAAACTGATTCAGTCGGTATTCCCTGTCGCATTAGCGGGTAATGTGAACACTGAGACGATGTCAGCTATAACCAGCGCATTCTTACAAGGTCGGAATGAACAGGTTAATGAATTGATGGCTCAGGACGGTATCGATAAACAGAACTCTGATCAAATGCTCCGTGATAATTGGGGTGGTGATTATGAGGTGAACACTCAAATGGTGAATAACCTCATCACCCGAATGTTACCATCTGATCAAGTTGAAGCATTCATGACTGCTAGAGATGGTGAGACAGGTAAAGGTGTATTCAACAACCCAGCTATAATGCAGATGTTCGCTAGTATCGAACGGGAATTGAACCCGATGTCGGTCATACCGAATGGTGGTGAGAATTCAAACACTACGGCACAAGAAATCATTGCTGAAGCTAACAAGTATCAGCGTGAAGGTACTTCGTATCCTGATGGATTCGAGGCTAAATATGATGCCGCGTTAGAATACATGGCTAAAAACAAAGGGTAATAATCGTGGAAAAATATCAAAACACTGAAGTGGTGAAAGCTGTTCAGGTCGAAACAATCGAAGGTAATAAGGTAAATCATCACACTGTTTTACCTGACAACTTTGTAACTGGTAATGTTATTAATGTTGGTGACTGGATTGTTGTATATGGGATAGGTCGCGCAACTGTTCTCACTAATGCTGAATTCACCCATCGTTTCCGATTAGGTGAGTCTCGCGTACCTGTGAGTAAACTGCGTGAGATCCAACAGATGAAGAAGACTCAGTTAGATAAAGATGTCCTCGGTGATCTGGAAGATGATGAAGTGTGGTATGGTTATCCGTCCTATAAAGCTGAATAACAACACGAATATTAAAACCCTCTTCATTGAGGGTTTTTTTGTTGACATTTAATATTTAGTATTTATATAATGCGAGCTACATTTACTGACGTTAGACCCTTGACCTCAGATAGTTGACCCTACATACCAGTAGCTCCTCAACAGTTCTGTTCATCGAGCCTCCTCAAACGTAAGGAATAAATAATTCTTTATTAATTTGAATCGGAGAAATACGATGAGCGATACAGCTTTTCAAACAAAATTCCGCCAAGAATTCATCATGGGTTTTGAAGGCGGGGTGTCGTTAGCTCGACGAACTGTCACTACAGAAACTGAAATTCATGGTAATCAAGCAACATTCCTAGTTGCTGATTCTGGTGGTGCTGAGGCGGTTACACGCGGTGTGAATGGTGACATTCCTACACGTCCTGATAACCTAAACCAATTCACGGCTACCTTGCATGAATGGCATGATGTTCCAGAGCGTACGCGCTTCAACATCTACGCTTCACAAGGTGATGGTCGTCGAATCATGCAACAGACTTCTATGAAGGTCATCAACCGAAAGATTGATTCTGACATTCATACTGAGCTTGAGACAGGTACTAACACTTGGGGTGCTGCAGCAGTAGCTACATTGACCTTGATTCGTTTAGCCAAGACCAAACTTGGTAATGCTTTCGCATTGGATGATGAGCCATTTGCCCTGATCACACCAGCGTTCCACGGTGTGTTGATGACGTTCAATGAGTTCACATCGTCTGATTACGTCAATCTGAAACCATTTGAAGGTGCGAGCAAGTCTCAAGCATTCAACTGGTATGGTGTGAACTGGATCGTTGATGCCAAGCTTTCAGGAGCTGGTACTGATTCAGCGAAGTGTTACATGTTCGCCAAGTCAGCCATTGGTCATGCTTGCGATGTCGAAAACATCAGCACTCATGTCGGTTACGACGAGAAAAACGATAAGTCATGGGCGAGATGTTCTACGTTCATGGGTTCCAAGCGACTTCAGAATTCTGGCATCATCAAAATGCCACATCTTGAAGCAGCATTATCTTAAACTGGGAGGTGAAACATGGCATATTCAAGAAATGGATTGCAGTTAGTTGCTGGTCGAGGATCATCTACTGGTGCTGCATTGTGGACATATCGATCAGCTGATACTGTCGCTGCTGTAAAAGGCGCGGCTTATATCAGTGACGGTGGTGATGTTGGGTTGAAGGTAGGTGATCTCATAATCATCTCTGACGACACAACCCCTGCGTCAGGTACAGCAGTAGTTGATGCGGTAGCAGCTGGTGGTGCTGCAGAACTCACTTAACGGTGGGTTAATAAACTGGGAGCGGCTCGAATGTCTCATTGCATTCGAGCTGTTTTTTGGGCAGAATATGTTCCTCGTCTGTCCCTTTTTAATGGAGAATCCCAGTAATGTCCAAAAAAGATAAAAAACCTGTAATTGATAACACTCATCCGCCTGTCCAAATGCGGGATTGTAAGTTGATGGAGCATGCACATGCTACTCACTCAATTATAGTTCAACGTCCGATGACCGCTAAGGAATTAGAATCACCGGATATCTACTCAAATGTAGCATCTCGTTTAAGTTTGCGTGACTTTTTAGTCGTTCAAAGCATTGATGGTTCTATGGTTGCATTCGGTTTGGTTACAGCCAAGTCAGGCACTGCCGTCAAAGTGTGGATATATCAAGTATTCGACACTGGGGATGTTGTCCAAGAAGAACTTAAATTCCAAGGTTACTTGATTCGATTGAATTCGATCAATGGTGATTGGAGCATCTATGATGAAAAGGATGGTCAGTTAGTCAAGGAAGGGTTGTCGAATCAAGAAGCAGCCGTCAAGTGGTTAACGGATTTCTTTAAATCAGATAAGTAGGTGAGTCATGGCTGTCACGAAATTAACGCTATATAACAATGCTTTAATTCTACTGGGGCAGCGTGTATTAGCCAGCGATACCGAGGATCGACCTAACCGATATAAAATCGACGCACTGTATGACAACGGTGCTGTCGATTATTGTTTGGAGATGGTCAAGCCTCGGTTTGCTGCAAAACTTGAAACAATAACTGGCGGTACTCCCACATTAGTCACTGGTTACACATACGAGGCTGATCTACCAGCCAGCTTCCAATCATTAATCGGTGTATACGCTGATCCTTCAATGGATCAGGAAATCACCCGATACACTCATGAAGCAGATAAAATCCTCAGCGATGTGGAAGATATCTATGTGAGATACGTTCAAGACTTCACGACTGCTGGTTTAACCAACATGTCTCATAGTTTTGGAAATCTAGTATCTGCTTTCATTGCAAGAGAATTGTCAGTCACCATCGACCCTGATGAATATGAAAATTTAGCAGGGATTGTCGACGCTCGTCTAGAGATATCAATAGCAAACGATACGGACACTGAAGCTGAGAATAAGGGGTTAACGTCAACCGACCTGACACCTGACTGGCTCAAGATTTACAATGACGCTCTTCAGTTGTTAGGTCAACCACGATTGGTCAGCATCAGCGAAGATTCATTGAGGAAGAGTCAACTCGACATCGCCCGTGAATCCGAGTTGGTTGAAGCATGTCTTGAAGATACAGCGTGGGGGTTTGGTGGGGAGTCGGCTAAAGTGTTTTACGATCCTAGTATTAACCCTGATTTTGGTCCACGTTATGCGTTTGATAAACCAACTGACCTACATCGATTAGATGGAATATGGGCAGATGAATACCACAATCACCCCATCCGTGAATACTCTGATGAGGGTGGACGATGGTTCACAGATCATCAAATTATTTATGTGAAATACATATCCAAAGATTACTTGACGACACCCAGTAACTGGCCTAGCTACTTCAAACGATTCGTTGCTGCACAGTTAGCTATTGATGCTGGTCCGTCTATCCCTAATTCAGACGTCAAAAATGCTCAAGAGAAGTACACCATGCGTCGAAATGAAGCTATGAGCACTGACGCTATCCAAACACCACCACGTCGATTCACTGAAGGATCATGGGCTAGCTCCCGTAGCAGTGGTAACTCTCGCAGGAATAGACCATGACATCCACGATTGATAAAGGTGTAGTAAACAAATTCAATCGTGGTGAAGTATCAAGGGAAGCATTCTCACGGGAAGACATCACCCGGGTAGAAAACTCATGTGAACTAATGGAGAACTGGTTACCTCAACGACTAGGTAACATGACATTCAGGTCTGGTACTGAGTTAATAGGGTCATCGACTGCGGTCGATACATTTATGGTTCCATTAGTAACGGATGTCGATGACCCAATGTTATTATTGTTCGGTATAACAGGAAATCAAGTATACCTCAGAGTGATACGCAACGACGAGTTTCTGACAAGGGTCGGAGTGTCATCTAGTTTCCAGAATGGTACATTCAGTAGCGGTTTTGCTGCTGGTGAATGGGTTGACGACAATGCTGTCGATGCACCCAGTGTGATATCTGCAGGTTTAATACTGCAAGGGTTGAATGGAAATGAAGCCACTACTTATCAGATAGTCGATTCCACCGATACCGGACAACGTCACGGGTTCACCATATTGATCACCGAGGGAGAAGTTTTGTGTCAAATGGGAACTGACGGGTCAGGATCAAGAGATCTATTTGAGAGAGTTCTGAAAGTGGGTGAACATACCGTTCAAGTAACTCCTGATTCAGCAATGACCGTGACTTTCAGCAATGGTAATGATTACGAGGGCATTGTGAGATCTTGTCAATTATTCACTATTGATGGGGTAAGTAACACCGTTTCTGTAGATGTCGCGACAGCATTGGGTAATGTACCTATATCAACTACTGACACCTATGCAAAATTGAAAACATTAAGATATGCTGAGTCAGGTGATCAAATTTATTTCACTAGTCGATTCTTCCCTCCATTCGTTGTTAGTAGATTAAACGAAGATTCAATATCGATTGAGAGATTTCACACGGTGTTTGGTCCTTGGGAGAACATTAATCTCACGGGGACGACAATGACTCCGGTTGCTCCCATCGATGGGAATATGGTGGTTAACTCAAGTACCCCATTCTTTGCTGATGCTGATGCTAATTATAATTATAGCTATGGTACTGGTTTAAAACTGGCTATCACCGGACAGAATCAAACGATCACCACAACAACACCTAATGATGCCACTGGCCCTATATTCGTGTTTGGTTCTGGTGATGCGAGATCATTTACTGGCGAGATAGATTTCGATAATACGCTAGGTGGGGTATTACTTGAGAAATCGTTTGATAAAATAACATGGCAGACAGCACCTAATGTTACCGCATTCACAGGTACTGCGCCTATACCTATTGAATACAATGATGAGTTGGATGGTGTCGAGATTTACTACAGACTGAGATTAACTGCTCAAGATGGTGGTTCACCAGCTACATTCAATACTCTGACCCTAACATACGATTATGGTGTCATCGAGGCTCAAGGTCGAATAACTGACAGGTATTCAAACTCTCAAGTAGAAGTTGAATGGTATGAGCCAGTGGATTTGATACAAACGGTGTCAGACTGGTATATAGGTTCATGGGGTGGTAAGAACGAATACCCTGATGCTGTTGCATTATATGAAGGTCGTCTATGGTTCGCAGGTGGTGGGAAAATATGGGGGTCAGAGACAGATTACTATGAATCATTCAATCGTGATATTGAGGGAGCAAGTGCTTCAATATTCAGGACAATAGGATTTGGAGCATCTCAATCAATATTCTGGTTGGCTCCGTCAGCTCGAATGGTCGCAGGTACAGTATTAGGTGAGATCGATATTAAATCCAACACGTTCGGTGAAGTCCTGACACCTCTCAATACTAACTTGAAAAAGGGGTCAGACCGAGGATGTGCTAATGTGATACCTCTCGTCATGGATCAAGAGATCATATTCGTTCAACGTGGTGGTGATAGATTGTTAGGAATGGATTTTAACATCGCTCAAGAGAAGCATGAGATTGAAGATTTCAATTTGATCAACGATGATGTGTTGTCATCTGGTGTTGTCCGATTAGCTTATACTCGTAACCCTGAAACAAGAATCTATGCGGTGTTGAATGACGGTACGATGAGGGTATTGCTCAGGGATAAAGTAGAAGATGTTATGGGTTGGTCAACCGTGAGCGTCAAATACTACAATGCTTCCACACAACAAGTAGAGAACGCCAATGTGACTGACGTTGTATCAATATCAGGTAACACTGAAGATTCAGTGTATATAGTTATCAATAAAGGCAGTTCTGCACAGGTGATGAAATTTGCTAACATCGCTGATAATTCACTGTATTATTTTGACCATTACATAAATCTAACTAATCCGTCATCAACCGTGGTGCTGGATACTCGGTTTATTGTAGGGTCAACGGTTGGTGTCGTTGTTGATGGTGTCGATGATGGTGACTACGTGGTGGCTTCAGGAAATCAAATAACTGGGGTGACAGTTGGTACTGATGTAACGGTTGGCTACCGGTACACACCTACTTATAAATCCAATAAAATGTCATCATACTCTAGAGATTCCGTGTTGAACTCGAATAAAAGAATAATCAACACTGGTTTAATCATGAGGAATTATGTATTGGATGGGGTTCAAGTTGGTCCTGATTTAGACACAATGTCTAATCTCCCAGCGATTGAGGAAGGTAAAGCATCAACCGACAAATCTGATTATGACTACCTGCCTTTTGAATATGATGGTGAGAGTGAAACAGATCCTCGTATTTTTATACAAGCAACGCGACCTTGTACTATAATGGCACTCACATATGAAGTGAAAGACACTGATCGTAAGACTAAGAAGGCGGGTGGATAATGTTTGGTATTAGTGGTGACAATTTAAAACTCATCAAAACTGGGCTTGAGTACACTTCGGCTCGGCAGAAGAGTGAAGCAGAGAGAGGGTCAGCTGATTTTGAAGCCAACCGGTTGTTGGAGAATGCTAAAGCTCGATTGGCTAAAGGTGTCAGGACAGCTCGTAGAGACCGTGAAGCCGGCGACGTGATGGAATCCGACACCATTGCGGCAATGGCTGGTCAGGGTTCTACTATCGACCCTGTGATGATTGCTAAGATAAAAGCTAAGACTAATTACAATTCAATGGCTGCGTTGCTTGATGCTCATTCAGAGCACGACGATCTAGTACAACAATCATTGGAGGTTAGAGCAGCCGGCCAGTTGTCTCACTCAGCTAACATGTTTGCCGCTAAAACAAACATGCTCAGTGGTTTGATGAAATCGGGGGTGGGTAACAGTTTTATTGACTGGATGAAGAATAAACCGACCACCAAATGGGGAGCCTCCAATTACAGGAGGGGTTAATTAATGCCTACTATACCTAATGCTTCCAATATTCAAGAGCGGGAGTTCGACACATCCAAGGCGGTGTATCGTCCTGATACGTCATACGCGGGTGTTAAAACCGGAGCAATGGCGAAACTCGTCGAAGAACAATACGAACGGCAGACGCGCTCTGAGTTAGCCAAGGCCAAGGTTGACTTCCAATTGTCGCAGGCTCGACAGGAATCAATGTATCTCGATGATGACGATGAAGAAACCATCGAGGAGAGATACAACACTGGCTCGATGGATGGGCTAGGTAAAGCAGCTGAGGGGATCACTGATTCTAATCTACGCAATGCGTTCGTTCAGGAATCCCAAGTAGCTATGGAACAGGGACGAATTAAAACCAAAGCATTGGTGCATCAGAAGCGAGGTGATAAGAAGATCGCGTATCTAACCAATGCTACCGACACTATCCAGAAGAGTGTTGTTGATGGTTATGGTGATCTCAAAAATGCTCACGGTGCTATAGAAGGTATGTGGCGATCAATGAGCGAAGAAGGTTACATCAGTAATCAGGATGCCGAGAAACAAATCAAGACATCTAAATACCAGATGGCTTTGGGTAAATTGAAAACAATGGACTCAGATGAACAGCTTGAAGTGTTGGAAGCATCGTGGGTTGTCGATCAAATACCAGCAGATATGATAGCTAGATTGAAGGAAGAAGCACTCGCTGATAAGCTAGATGATAAGGCATTAGCGACAGCTCAAGGATGGATGAATGAAGGTTTATCTATCGACGATGTGAACAAGAAACTGGATTCATTCACCGATGCTGATGAGTACGATAAGACCCGAAATAGGTTCATTCAGATGACCAATGATGAGGAACTGGGTAATCAACAAAAACAGAAAGATTTGTATACCACTTATTTTGCTGATGTTTATTTCGGTGAGATGAAGGTCAATGAGATCCCGAAGCTCGAAGCATATGAGATGTCTGATGCTCAATTGAATAATCTACAAGCTGCCGAGATTCGAGCAACTAAGAAAGCTGCAGGGGATTACATTCCTAGTTTTTCAGATTCTGAAACAATATCACAGTTGAGATCTATGCTCGCTAACAATCAGATGCAGAAGCTCAAGACATACTTCAGTGAGAACCACTCTAAACTGAATGAGGGTGACTACAGATATTACCAACGATTCACTGCAGATGGTGCCGCCGATGATCCATTCAATAGAGGATTAAGAACAGCGAATCAAACGATGACTACGTTAGTCAATGAGTTCGGCTTAAAGAACGATAAAGCTGCTCAAGCAACACTATGGCGTAATATCGAAGATCGGTATAATGATTACTTTGATTCCAATGAAAAGAAGCCGGATGGTCCAACAGTTAATCAATGGATCAATGACGAATTCATGGAAATCAAAACAGGTGTCGGATACTTTTTCGATGACCACATGTACGTTAAAGATATGACACCTGATCAACGTGAAGACTTCTTCGATAAGGCTGACAGATTGCGTCAGAGATCACCTAACATCACCAATGATGAAATAGTATCTCGGTATGAAAAACTTCTACGGGCGCGTGAGGAATCAGGTAAAGAACAACCATCATCGACTGTATCATATGGTTCACTATCAGATGTGGGCGCTGAATGAATACTCTGACCACAGAGCAAGAAGATGAGATATTATTTGGTGGAATGGATGATGATTTACATCAACCGAACCCATCGAAATTATCAATCGATCAGGCGTCGCATGTTAACCCTGATGAGTTCGCCCGTGATCGGCAATTAGCCAAGGATGTCGGTTTAAGTACAGACATAGTCAAAGACAATCGACAAGAGATTGAGCGTCGATCGAAAGTCAAAAAGATTGAAGATGACATATTGTTTGAAGGTTTACCCACCCTCAATAAATTCCTAGAAAACCCAGACAATGCAAAACTGTCATTCGATGATGTGAATCAATTGGGTGAGATCGAGCGAAGTAACAACGCACGACCTTGGCAGAATGGTGTTGATGTATTTGATGTTGCGCTAACCTTACCTGCTGGGTTACTGGAAGGTACGGGCGCAGGGATCAAAGGTGTTGGTGAAATATATGATAGCTATAGCAGAATAGTTAATCGTGGGGTGAAGGCAATACTACCTGAGAGTGTTGAAAATTATTTATATGATAGGACTGATGAGAACGCTACTTTAAACAAAGCAGTTAACACTCTGTTTAACTACAGTAGGTCATTCAAAGGATTAGGACAAAAAACAAAAGATGTTGGTGTTGAACTAGATTTAGATCAACAACAGCGAGAATCTTTGACATATGCTGAGTCAGTAGGGATTGACATAATCAAAGGCACTGGTCAGGTAGCTGGTCAAATTGTGACAGCATTGGTTAATCCAGCACTGGGGATGTCTCAGTTGTTAGGTCAAGGAGCTGATCAAGCTGCTGAGCGACAAATACAATCAGGTGCATATGGTACAGACCTTGCTGCTGATCTAGGTGTGTTGAGTGGTGCTGCAATAACAGCGGGTACTGAGAAGGTAGGTATTGATTTACTACTGGAAAGGATACCACCGAATATTAAAAACAAGATTGTGCGAAATCTGACAGACGTTGTTCTAGCAGGTGGTGGTGAAGCGATTCAGGAAATTACTGAAAATATATTACAAGGGGTTAACGAAATAATAACGAGCAACCCTGATGCTGATATATTGGAAGGACTGGACAGGGAAGCGTTAGCTGCTGGTGGTACAGGTATGGTGGTTAGATCATTAATTAACATGATCACACCTAGTAAGAATGTCACCAATGCGATGGATAACAATATCGAAAAACAAGTAAGATCTGAAGCTGCTGAAGCGTGGTTAGATCAACAGATATTCTTAGCTCAAGGAAGTAAAACAAATGAGCGAGATGCTGAAATATTCGCTGAGTATATCCAGTCGTTAGACCCTGATTCATATGTGTATTTGAATGCCGAGATTGCTGGTCAGATCCAAGATGCTCCACAATATATAACCGATCAATTAGATGGAACCGGTGCTAGTGTATCCATTTCGTTATCTAAATTCCTTACTGAATTCGCGAATGACGAATCTCGATTGAATCTAGTTAAACCTCATATCAAAGTACTTCCTGAATTGCTGTCACGGGAGGAAATGGATCAAGGTGTTGACAACCTGCAGATTAAGAAACTGATGGAGAGTGCCGAGAAGAACAAGGAAGCTAAAACTGAAGCTGATCTAATCTTCGAACAGATTCAAGGTCAGATCAAAACCACGGGTCGTCAAGGTGAGAACACCAGTCGGTTGAGTGCTCAGTTGATACCAGCTTACATCGTGACTAAACAATCTGAATTGGCGTCCAGAGGAATCGATGTCAGTGTTAAGGATCTGTATTCCGACATGGGGTTGAATGTTATTGGACCTAAAGATAAACCGTCTACTGAGGTCAAATCAGTGTTAGATCAAGAGCAGGATCTAGGGAATCTAACACCTGCTGCTAAAGAAGAATATGATTACATCCTTGATGGTCTGTCAGAGGAGGATGTTCAATACGCTTTCGAGGACTTGATCGATGTGATTGATGAAGGTCGACACGAGTTATCCAGAAAAGATGTGAACAGTATCCGACAGGTTGCGATAGACCGAGGAATGTATAGAGAGATAACTGATACTGAATTGAAAAATGTTCAAGTGTCAGACCGTGATAGTAAGAAATACGACTTCAGTTTGAATAAGAAGAAGTATGTTTACGTTAATCAATCAGATAATGTCGACATATCTGATATATCACTTAGTCAAAATTTTGATGACATGGAGCTTACTGATACCGGTCAAGATGAGTCAGGTAATACCCTCGTGGTAAAAGAAAAAGCGCAATCTCAGTGGAACCATCATCAGAAAAGACTTAAAATGCTCCAGAAGTTAAAGGATTGTTTGAATGGCTAACTTAACACCAGATCAAATCAAAGCTGCCCAGAACCGTGGTGCTGTCACTGAGATCAAGCCAAAACAAGTCAGTGTTACAGGATTTGAGAGGTTAGCACATGAACTCAGGAAAATAACTGAAGCTAACGCTAGATCAAACGAAGATGTGGTTAATGCCATCGGTTCGTTGATTCAAATGATAGCGAGTAAGGAAACTAAAGATTTAGATATCAGTGGGTTAACTAAAGCGATTGAGTCACTGAAACAAGATAGAGCACCTGTCGATTATGAGATGACGTTCGAGCGTGATAATCGTGGTACACTGAAGTCTGGTGTAAGATTTACCGAAATTAAACGAGATTTACATTAAACATTAGTCTACAATAATTAACCAATTTGGAGTAGATAAATGAAATACTTAATACTGATATTATCATTGTTTGTAATGACTGGTTGTACACACATCAAAGATACTTTTGACATTGATTATTCTGATAAAGCTGCGTTCATTTCATCTTTGGATCAGGAGCTAGGCCGGTATAAATTACCGACTAAGATACAAAATAGCGTCCGTAAACGAGCGATACCTGTATTTGATAAATATCAGGATTTGGTAGTAGATCATACGGAAATGAAAGGGTTGGTAAAAAGTATCATAGCTAAAGAATTAGGTCTCTAATGTCTAAGCTAAAGAAAGTCACTACGTTCAATGCTCGGTCGTTAACCCATAAACTAGGTGCGACTGTAGCCACTTTAACCGCATTAAAACTTTACCTGAACGGTCAAGAAGATTTAGTTGGTGAGGTTTTACATGGCCAGTTAATGTATGGTTTTGACCTTCTAATGCTGGCGTCTGGCGCGGCAATAATCATTGTTCGTAATTTCACTGACCAACCTATCGAGCAGAGATAATGGCCTCCGAGAAGCAGATATTCACTGTTGCTGGAAACGCCGTTGAGACACTAACCACGTCTAACGACATTGCTATCGCTGCA
The DNA here is from genome assembly GCA_937125395.1 of uncultured Glaciecola sp. Taxonomy (GTDB): domain Bacteria; phylum Pseudomonadota; class Gammaproteobacteria; order Enterobacterales; family Alteromonadaceae; genus Opacimonas. Next base: position 3,776 of record CAKZLI010000006.1, on the reverse strand, counting down.
CTTGTAACGATTAGCTGCATCTTGTTACTGTTTATAGTCGTGTTGTGGAAAGCGTTGGTGCGAAACCAAGAAGGCCGTTTTCAGGATTCGCGTGAAGTTACAGAGACGCTTAACAGGTTTAACTCCCTCGCTGAGGTAATCCTTAAATGATTTCATCTGGTGATCGACGGGTTCATGCCTCAGTGGTTGAGAAAGAACGCAGACAAAAGCTTAGTTTTTTAGATTGGCTGAAGATGGTGCTAGGTAGAGAGGTTCAACAAGAAAAAGACCGTAGATTGACCCTTGACAGAAGCATAAGACAGGCAGGTATTAATTTAAACACTTTGATTGACCAAGCGAGAAGTAACCGCAGTGTATGAAGTCTTACTGATTGATAAAGGTATAAATAGCTATATTACTGAATTAAGTAACATCGTTATTGCTATAACTGGTTTTTCTATCTATTTCTTTATTCGTCATTGGATAAGAGATAGAGGGCTAACACATGAAAACGCAATTGTATTTGCGTATGTGGGTAACTGGATATTGTTTGTATCTATCCGCGTAAGCTGGTGGATTCCTGCGCTGTCTTTTGCTCCGCCAGATTTGCATTACCACCCATTTTTTACGGATTGGAAATGGTTAATGACAATTATCACAGGTGCGGTTTGTCTAAAGTCCGCGAAAGAATTTATATCAATGATTGAAAGATTCACAACAAGGCAGGAGTTTTATTTTTATACAGCAACCCTACTGACCGCTGTGTTGATACCGATTTTTTAGGAGACGAAAATTATGAAAAGTAGAACTACATCTACATCCACTGTTGCTGGCGATAACTGGACAGATATCACCGCCGTTTGGCGTGATATCCAAGCGTAATTACCAGAATGACTATACCTACTGCAGCAATAACCATGAACATCGGCGCAGGTGCAGTGCTGGAGCATGTGCTAGCGGGTAGTGTACCAGCTGATCCAACTAATTTAGTTGTTACTTATTTGTCTAATTCATCTCTCCGACTCAGTTGGTCTAATCCTGCAACGGATGAAACAGGAACAAAGGTTGAAAGAAGTTTAACGGGGACAGGTTCATGGTCATTAGTGACTACAACAGCGGCAAATGCGACAACTTATGACGCCACTAGTCTAACTGCTGACACTTTTTATTATCACCGAGTGGTTAATACGAATGCAAATGGTGACTCCGCTTATTCAGAAGTGCGCGGTGCATTAACAACGGATTTATCCGACACTGTTTTAAATAGCTCAGGTCATTTTGAAGATGACTTCGACTACGGGCAAGAATGCGCGATGAACGCAGCGACCCCTACTGTTGATTGTAATCCATTAGCACCAGCAGGCATTGTCTGGTCAGACTATGATTCAGGTAACCCGCTAAATACAAACAGCCCTACGGGTTATTATCAGTCTGTTGTTACAGCAGCAGCCAACCCCAATACTTTCAGCCCTTACGGGGCTAGATTTTGGGTGGATGACGGTACAAACGTAGTAACGCCAAAAGCCAAAATTAACCTTGAAAGTGCAGAATCTGAAATATGGGTTCGGTGGTATATGCGATACCAGCCCGGTTTTGCGTGGAGCGCAGGAAACCCTAATTATGATAAAACAATTTATTTCTGGGAGAACGGGCCGGGTGGTAAGTCGATATTATATGAACATGCCAGTGGAACTTTTATGATACTGAGTGGCAGTGTTGATTTTACTGAAATACCTGCCAGCCCTACAATATCTTGGCAGGATGTTTTCGGCACAACTTCAGATGGTTTGTTTCACATGTTCGAGATGCACGTAAAAATGGATACAGACGGAACAGACGGAATTGCGCAGGCCTGGATTGACGGTGTAAAAGTAATCGACTCTGCGACTGTAGATTTCAATGGAATGACCGGCATTAAGCGTGGTGATTTTCACAGTAATCAGTCAAGTGTTTCAAACGGTGGCCCTGAATACGTTGATTATTCGGACATGACTTGGAGCATTTCACCTTCGGGTATCAGCCCAGATGGTGATCGATGGATTGGGCCAGTTAATGGATTTATGGGAGGTACTCCTTAATGACGCAACTAATATATGTCAACACTGATAACGTTAGTGGAACAGAAAATGGATTAACCATCGCGACTGGATGGGTAGATATGTCTGATGCAATTGCAGATGTTGTCACTTCGTCGCCATTCACAGAAGATGTCATAATACACGCATCCGGTGCGACATCTGATACATCAACACCAGATTTTACAGGTTATAATGTTAATGGGTTTTCTCTGGAAGTTATAGGCGACTATTCAGGTTTCGGGTGGAATGCAAGCGAATACAAAATAGTATCAACAAATAATGGCGAGCTTTCTGTAAACACTGATGTAATTCTTAAAAACATTCAATGTGAGAACACAGGAACAAATAACACTAGATGGCCGTTACAAACTAGTTTGTCGGCGACAGAATTCGCAAGATTTGAGAATAGCATTTTTAGAATAACAGGCACAGGCGGCACAAGCGCTAAGGCCGTGGATAATGCCGATCCAACAGTGATACATCAAAGAATATGGGTTAATTGTACTTTTGTGAACCCATTTAACTATGCATTTGAGACCGGTGGCAGCATAGATGGCGGTGACGTGCTCTATAACTGCAATGCTCACGATTCTTCCCAAGGATTTAGAAATCTATCACAACAGGCTATTCTAAAAAATTGTCTTAGTGATAGTAATACAACTGACTGGTCAGGCGGCGGCGCATTCACTGGAAGCGTAACAAATCTATCAAGTGACGGCACAGCATACGGCACTAGCCCGATACTAAACGCGACATTGACATTTGAAGACTCAGCTAATCAGGATTATAGATTAGTTGTCGGGGATACTGATGCAATTGGAGCAGCTACTGACTTATCGGCTGATAGTATATTTGCATTTAATTATGATGCTGCTGGAAATACCAGATCTAGCTGGGACATAGGAGCGCACGAATATCAAGGCGTAGGGGATACAACGCCACCAACATTCTCAGTAGCACCAGCAGTCTCAAGCGTTACATCGACAGGCGGCACAGCAACAGCCACTATCGGTGAAACTGGTGACATCTATTACGTTGTTGTTGCTGATGGGGCGACAGCACCAACACCAGCAGAGGTTATTGCGGGAACAGGTTCTGGTGGTAGTGGTGAGATAGATTCCGGTAGTGCTTTAGCTGGGACGGTTTTAAGTGATACTTTCACAGGGTTAACTGGTAACACTGCTTACGATGTTTATTTTATCGCGAGGGATGATGAAGGTTCTCCCAATGTACAGGCATCAGTAACAAAGGTCGATATTACTACGCAATCTGCAACGATAACGATCAACACAGATTTAATATCAGGTACTATCGACGGTGTTTTATTCGATGGCCCGCTTGAAAGTTCATCAACAGTATTGATTGATATTGATGGTGAAACTATGAATGGCTCAGGTCAATTAGTGGTTGATCTCAACGCTGTGAGTGTTACTAATTCCCAAGCATTGGAAGGTATCGGAAAGGATAGAGTGACAGGCGATCCGATACCCTTGCAGGGCACTGTGAGTATCGCGTAATGTCGTGGAATAACCTCGGCACATGGAATAGCTTAAACAGCATAACAGCGGCAACAATAAGCGCAGTTAGCTCAAGCCGTGGCGCTGACATTGCGACGGCTAACGAAACGTTGACAATCACGGTTGATGATTCGGCTAGTATTTCGGCAGTCACAGTCAACGGCGAAAGTTGTACCAGTGTATCAATTGTCAACGGTACAAC
>CAKZLI010000005.1 GCA_937125395.1 uncultured Glaciecola sp. | reverse complement strand
TGCATTGTTATTCCACGCCCTCAATTTAACTATAGTGATTAAAATTTAAACACGACAGGTAGTCTGACAGAGAGGGATGTCGATTTTCGTAAAAGTATAATTGGCCTTGTAATCCCCCTGGCAGTCCATTATTCTTTCAAGAACGGGTAGGTAAGGGTAAGAAGCCATTTACGTTAGTTAAGTTTAGAACGATGTCAGTTGATACTAAATCAGTTGCTAGTCATCTTGCTTCTCATGCATCTATTACCAAATTAGGTGCGTTTTTACGTAAAACCAAATTGGATGAATTACCGCAGTTATGGAACGTCTTTAAAGGGGAGATGAGCTTAGTCGGTCAACGTCCTAACTTATTTAGCCAAGAAGAGTTAAATCAAGCGCGTGATGCTAAAAATGTCTATGCTGTGCGACCTGGTATTACAGGTTTAGCCCAAATTCAAAATATTGATATGTCGACTCCGGATAAGCTCGCGCGCACTGATGCGATTATGATCAAGAAAATGTCATTGAAGAATTATTTTTTGTATATTGTGAAGACGGTGACGGGTTCTGGTAGTGGGGATGCGGTTAAGTAAAAGTTCGTTACATAAATGCTAATTTTTGAAAAGTATTTTTATGGGTTTTTAGAACAAGTTTAGTTTCAGATTTGACAATCTGTTTTCCCATCTCACCAGTTAGGTCAAGACTTTTCACCGCTTTTATTTTCGGGCGAGATTTCAACTCAATACCATAAGCCTGAATTTTATTGTTCATTATATTTCCTCAATATTCACCCGAAATATTATAGCTTTATATTCGACAAAAGTAATAATCCTATATCAAATATTTGACTCCACTCATTTACGTTGTTACGACGGACATAAAACTGAGTGTCTATCATGACAATGTTTTACTGTATGTTCCTGTATAGGTAGTGTCCGTCCGGTAAACCCTATCTAGCATCTTGTTCTTTTTGATCATTTTTGCTCATCTAATATTGCTATTATGTAATCATAACATCTTCTAGTAAGGTGGCCAAAATCAATGTACCACTACACTAAGAAATTAGTGGCTATTGATGAAATATAATATTAGCGCTATACTCTAATTACCAGTGACTAGAGGTATCCTCAGTCTGGCTACGGCAACTGGAACGCAGTGGATATTAACTGTTGATAAATAACCCTAGTAGCCCCAAACTACTGGGGTTTTTTATTGGAAAATAGCCATGGAAATAACGTTACGAAAAGCCTTTGAGTCAACTTTCCATGATAAGCAAAGCTTTGACCATTTCCTGCTCTGCGATTCGAGCCAATCCATTCAATTATTTTCTTCACCGAAACATCCAAATGCCTACTATCAACCAGAGCAAACACTTAAAAGCTACTTGAAGTTCCTAAATCGATTCGTCTTTTGTTACGCCTCTGTGCAACAGGACGTTGTTTTTTCATATCGAAAAAACCATTCAGTTTTACAAGCGCTTCTTCAGCACCAAGGTAATCATTGTTTTTTTAAAACGGATTTAAAAAATTTCTTTAATTCAATTACTGTTTCAGATGTGCAAAATGTTATTCAGACAACATTATCCAAGTCACCCATTAGCGATCTAGCTAATTACACTGCACTGTTAGAAGGTATGGTCACCAAAGATGGTATATTACCAGTCGGCTTTCCAACTTCACCAGCAATCAGTAACGGCGTTTTGTATTCAATAGATGAGGAATTAGCTAAGTGGACTCTGAAGAATGAGGTTGTTTACACTCGTTACTCCGATGATTTGATTTTTTCTGCACAGAATAATGACTCACTCAAAGCCTTACCAGCGATAATTGAAGGATTGTTGATAAAGTACTTTGGAGGACGACTAGAGCTCAATCCGAGTAAAACTTACTTTACTCATTCAGGAAGAAAACTAAAACTGTTAGGTTTGGTAATGTTACCAAACGGACAAGTTACCGTCTCAAAGACAATAAAATCTAAAATTGAAACACTCATGCATTACTATGAATATGACCGATTAGTATTCGAGCAATTATTGGTTAAAAATTTTGGTAATCTTTCTAGGTTTTTTGGTGTTTTGAATTACGTTTCAACTGTAGATAAATATTATATTGATAAACTACGCGGTAAATATGGGAATTATTTGATTGATTTGTTTATGAAAGGAAAAATCACGCAATGAATATAGCGCTATCCTTTTGTAATATCCAGCATGTAAAGTCCATGGACGTTGAAATAGATCTTTCTAACAGTGAAATAGCGTGTATTGTTGGTCGCAACGGTTGTGGTAAAACTACTTTAATTCGTGCACTCAAAAATGTAATTGATGCTACAACATTCTCGGAGACTGCTGCGCCCAATATTTTTAAAGTGTCAAGTCAGATCAAATATGCAATAAACGGTGAGGAAATTACCTATACCTACAATTCAAAACTGAAAGCATTAGATAGTAAACAGACTCTCAATAATCGAAATTTACTAACGGTTGAGTTACCCATCCCTAATGGTGAAAGATTTAAATATTTTCAAACCTTGGGGGCTGTAGATGAGAGCTTAAGAGCCAGTATTGTTGAACAGTCATATCAGTCAGCCGATGAATTAATTGAGTTATATTCTCGCCTTTATCATTTGTTTGAATCACCTCATCGGTTTTCTGATTTGAAAACAATTAAATTAAAAGGGCGAGACTATTATTTTATTTTACAGCCCAATGACTTTTACATTCGACAAGATTACTTTAGCTCTGGAGAGTACTTTGTGTTGGAGCTATACCGACTTGCTTGTATGTCAAACCGCTTAATAGTTGTCGATGAGCTGGATATATCCCTAGATGCTGCTGCGCAAGTCAAATTACTTTGTTTACTTAGACCAATTTTAAAGCGTAGCAAAAGCAAAATATTGTTTACCACACATTCGTTAGCGCTCATGAAAACGCTCAAGCCCAAAGAACTTTATTTTATGGAAAATCATAGCGGAAACGTAACCATTGAGCAAAGAAGCTATTCTTTTGTTAAGGCCTCACTATTTGGCTTTAAAGGTTGGGACCGAGTGATATTGGTTGAAGATAAAATGGCAAAAAAGTTTATTGATTGGTTACTCAAAGACTTAAGTAATTTATGTCTTTACAACATCATTTACATTGGTGGGCATCAGAATGTATTCGACCTATACAGAAGGAATGGACATGAAAATTATTTTGATGTTTCTAATGACAGTGTAATATGTTGCCTCGATGGCGACCAATCAGCTAAAGACAAATATCAACGTGATGGGATCATGTTTTTACCCTTCGATAGTGTGGAGCAGAAGTTAGCAGAACTTCATGATGCAGGTAAGCTACCAAATAAAGTTCCAAATCATGAACGTTTTACTTCAAGAGATCGTTCTAAAAAAATCACTGACCAATTGATCGGAAAACGCAAAGGGTATAAAAGTATGATGTCAATAGATGAGGGCTTTCAACATATCTTTGATGCTGATGTTTCGGTAATTGACAAGTTTAGAAAAGAGCTTGTGGACTTCTTACGTGATTAAATATCTGAAATGGTACATTTGTAGTGTAGTGGCAGCTATTGGCACAAAGTGGTCTACATCTTATTTTGCGTGTTAGCAGAAGACTATTGGTCAACTTCAAATAGCGCATCAGGAGTTATGTTTACCGGCAATAATTCATTGTCACTGCTAGTGTCAGGGATGTAACTCCAATAATGTACGCTAGAATGCATTCCATGACTACATATGTAAGCGGTAAATGGGGGAGGAGATAACGGAAAAGATATTTTCTATTAAGTGCTGTTTAGGGTATACGAAGCTCAAGGTGATAGCCAACCAAAGATAGTACTTGAAAGTATCAAACATTACAGTATCATACTTATCAGTTTTATAATTTGAGGCTGCCATGAAGATATTTTATAACCGTAAAACAGAGCTAGCACAACTTCGCACTAATACAGGCAGTGAAACTGCAACATTTGATGTGATAGTAGGGCGCAGAAGAGTCGGTAAAACCAGACTGATTCGAGAAGCATTTTCTACCATAAATACCACGTACATTTATCTATTTGTCAGTAGAAAGTCTGAACCGGCGCTGGTTGATGAATTCACACAAATCATCCAACATCAACTTAAATCTAAGTTCTTTAAGCCGCAATCGCTTAAAGATATATTTGAATATCTACTCGATTACTCCACAAGTCATCCACTCACATTAGTTGTCGATGAGTTTCAAGATATAGAAAGGATCAACACTCGTTTTTATTCTGAACTGCAAAACTTATGGGATAGTTACAAGCAAGATTCTAAAATGCACTTCATTGCGTGTGGCTCCCTCTACAACATCATGACCAAAATATTCAAAGGCAAAGATGAGCCCTTATTTAATAGGCAGGACAATTATTATCATATAAGACCATTAGCGCCTTCGTACATAAAACAAATCATGGTCGACAACGAGCAATATTCACCCCAAGCCTACTTATTATGGTGGTGTTTAAGTGGCGGGATCCCGAAATACCTTGAATGGTTGCTTGATTCAAAAAATCCGCTCGATACGCTTCTTAATGATAATTCACCTCTAATAAGAGAAGGCTACCACAGATTAGTGGAAGATTTTGGGGAAGAGCATAGAACGTACTTTGATATTTTGGGAGCCATTGCATCTGGTTATAATACAAAACCGAAGATAATGGACTATTTGGGTTATAGTATTAACGATGCATTTCCTAAGTTATCTGATAGCTTCGAGATAATCAATAAAGTGAAATCGTTAGATGCGAGCACCAATACGAAAAACATTCGTTATGAAATAGCCGATCCCTTTCTGCGTTTTTGGTTTCGCTTTATCTATAAAAATCGCAGTGCCATTGAAATTAATAATCTGGATTATATCAAAGAAATTATTACGCGTGATTACACCATGCATGCCGGGTACGAGTTGGAATATTTGACCAAAGAAATATTAATAGAATCAAAAATGTTTAATAGGATCGGTAGTTTTTGGGACCGAAAGGGCGAAAATGAAATTGACGTTATCGCCATTAATGACGCAAACAAGTCAGCGTTATTTCTCGAAGTAAAGCTGCAATCAAAAAATTACTCCGAACAGTCATTGTTGAAGAAAGTAGCTTTTGCCACTGATAAGCTTAACCTTCAGAAATACAAGATTGAGATGGACCATGTGTCACTGGACAATCTCGATGAATTCTCAGCGCAATTCCCACCCAAAACTGAAGTGATGCATCTATTACCAAATTAGGTGCGTTTTAACGTAAAACCAAATTGGATGAATTACCGCAGTTGTGGAATGTCCTAAAAGGGGAGATTACAAGTTTTATAATTTATGCAAGCTTGACTGATTTCGGCGTGTTGCAGACATGAGTAAAATCTAATCTGAAGGGCTGCAATGAGCTAGGAGCGGCCGTTTGTACGAATTTACTTTTCGGCAGTTTACTTGCACATTGCCGCCTCAGGACATCGGCCTATTACATATGTATTTACGTAACTACAATTGTTGACAGTAATGCTTTTTGTAGTATAGTAACTACATCGTGAGCTCTTGATAGGAAGTGCAACTATGCAAAAAGTAACGAGTAGAGAATTTAACCAGGACCCTACTGGGGTGAAGCGAATAGCGAAATTATCACCTGTTCAAATTACTGAGCGCGGAAGGGTTTCACACGTTTTATTATCAATAGAAAAGTACCAAGAGATTACTGGCGGAGCTGAAAATATTGTAGACATGCTATCCATGCCTGAACTACAAGACTATGAATTTCAAAAGTTAGATGCAAAAGGCATTAAGCCTATGGATTTCAATTAGTGTATTTATTAGATACTAATGTGCTATCTGAACTGAGAAAAGCAGGCTCAGGCAGAGCAGAGCCAAATGTCATTTCATGGGCTAAAGACAAATCAACAACAAGTTTGTTCATTTCTGCTATTACTATATTGGAAATCGAAATGGGCATCTTACAAATAGAGCGAAAAGACCCCAGACAAGCTGCAATTTACAAAACATGGCTCAATTCTCATGTATTAAAGGCGTTCTCGGATCGAGTATTGTCCTTTGATACAAGCTCTGCGTTGAAGTGCGCTCAGTTGTATGTGCCAAATCCTAAATCTGAGCGTGATGCGATGATTGCTTCTACTTCAATCGTTCACGGGCTTACGTTAGTGACTCGCAACGAAAAAGACTTTAAGCACATTGATGTTGACGTTATAAACCCATGGCTTACTAGAAAGGAATAAATGCTGGTATATATTCAATGGACGTGAGGTTTGTCCATTTGAGAGCCACCGATCTTGCCCTATTCTTCGTCCCCTTACCGCCAATTCCGGCTATAAGTGTCAACGGCATTTGAAATTTCCCCCCCCGAGGGTGCGGCCATAATGTTGGACTAACTTGGAGTTAGTTTTATGATTTATGCAAGCTTGACTGATTTTGGCGTATTCCAGACATGAGTAAAATCTAATCTGAAGGGCTGCAATGAGCGAGGAGCGGACATACGTTTCAGCTAAGGCGTAGGGCAAGTTCACGGGAAAGCGGTCATTCGTCTAAACACCCGTCATAGTAATCTGCATTTCAAAAGGTAGAATAGCTGTAGTTAAGATAGGGCATGTATTCGTAGTAATTACTCATAATGTTGTTACGATGAGGTCTTTATAATAACTGTTATATTTTTATCGACGAGTGATGCGCATCACGCTATACTCGTGTCATGATTAAATCTTTTAAACACAAAGGCCTCAAGAAATACTTCCAAACAGGAAGAGTTGCTGGAATTCAGGCTAAGCATCAACGTAAATTACGGATGCAACTTACAGCAATAGATACCGCACAAGAAATTGATGATATCAATTTACCCGGTTTTAAATTGCACCCACTAAAAGGGGAACGTGACGGGATTTGGTCTATTACTGTAAATGGTAATTGGCGCATTACTTTTGAGTTTATCGATGGCAATGCTTACATTCTCAACTATGAGGACTATCACTAATGACTATGCATAATCCGCCACATCCTGGAGAGTTTATCTTCGACGTATATTTAGAGCCTGCAGGCTTTAGCTGTCGTTATTTGGCTAAGCAGTTAGATGTAGCATCTTCGACTTTAAATAGAGTTCTAAAAGGTCAAAGTGCTGTATCACCAGAAATGGCACTTCGCTTATCTAAAGCAATTGGCAGAACTCCTGAAAGTTGGTTAGCAATGCAAGACAACTATGATCTTTGGCACGCTAAACAACAAATCAATTTAACCAATGTCCACGCAGTAAATTTTGAAGTGGCATAAAAAAATATAACAAGTTGCTTAAAAAGACTAAAACAGTTTGCTCGTTTTTTGCAAAGTAACTCCAAAAAGCGAGCAACCATTTTTAGCCTCTTAGCAGTCTAGTGGTACATTGATTTTGGGGAAGAGCATAAAACGTACTTTGATATTTTAGGAGCCATTGCATCTGGTTATAATACAAAACCGAAGATAATGGACTATCTGGATTATATCAAAGAAATTATTAAGCGTGATTACACCATGCATGCCGGGTACGAGTTGGAATATTTGATCAAAAAATTATTCCGAACAGTCATTGTTGAAGAAAGTAGCTTTTGCCACTGATAAGCTTAACCTTCAGAAATACAAGATTGAGATGGACCATGTGTCACTGGACAATCTCGATGAATTCTTTGCGCAATTACCACCTAAAAAATAAACTATCTGGCTTTTAAGATGCTACCCCAAGTTTTGAATAGGAACGATCCCTTTTAAAATCTCAATATCATTTTCACTGACCCCATTAGCCACAAAATACTCTGGCCATTGAATAACCAGCTCTGATACTTGATTAATGATACGTTTGGCTTTAAACGGTTTAATGTTGAAGCGTAATGATTGACTCATAAGATTTTCAATCGTGGCATAGCGGCCAGCATCACCTAATCCCAGACCATGCTGTCTTGAGTTATTGATAGGTAACACATCAAAGGCCGGAGCAAGCGACCACTGTTGCCTGTCAAAGTGATATAAAAAGCCATGGTTGCGAGTATGGTCATCCGTGTTACCTATCAAAACGTTTTACCATTAACAAATCACCATTTGGGTTGGGTAGCACTTGAGTGTAAGCAACAGAGCAGGGTAACTCTGAGAGCATTTGCATACTGGCATGCTCAACAGCTGCGACATTGAATAAATCATCTGGGCGGTTAAACTTTGCAATATAACTTACACCGTCATGCTCAATAGCCGTTTTAGGTCGTGCGCCACCAAAACTAGCCCCGTATTCAAACACCTTATTTGCCTCAGGAGGAAGTGTTTTATTAGCAAGAATAGCATCTTTAGTTTGTAATAAATTCGGTAACTGACCTAGGTGTTTTGGTTTACTTTAGGTTTGGTTGCACTTCTTGATAGACTGAATGTGAGTGCGCCAACGCCCATACCACCCCCCGCTAACAAAAACTCCAAGCGGTTCTGAGGTTTAGTTCGATGTAAAGACAGGATGATTTTTTGTCCCCAAGCATCAGGACCTGCATCGCTTAGGACGCCAAATATACCTTGTTGGAATGTTGTTGAATATTCTTGTTCCGACAACGGTAGATTAATTGGAGCTAGCGCAAATGCTGCAGGGTTTCTCAAATAGGATTTACCATAGCGAAATCTACCTAGATTACGAGCAGTGTCGAGCTCTACGATCCCACAGATCACTGGCTCCTCTTCAATGCCATTAATAAATACGTAGGCCCTAGAAATCATTATCTAACATCTCTGGGAGATTACGCGCTTTGCGCTCTCTTGATAGCTCAATTGCAGTCAGCTGCTCATCGATTGGGGTCTTGCAGTATCGCTAATAGATCCAAGTAATGTAATACCTTAAATAAAGCACCAGCATTTGTTGCCTTACCGTTTTCAATTGCAGATACCGTATTTCTGCTAAGGCCAACCCGTTGACCAAGCTCAGTTTGATCCATATTTTCTGCACGTTTTTGCTGTATCAACTTGCCAATAGACTTTAGAAAATATTCATGTTTTTGCATAGTGAGGTTGTAATAATAAAACCATAAACTAATTTAAGCGCAAAATATTGAGCATTAATAGGTTAATGCACAAATAAAAAGGCATGATAACGATGATTTATTACTGAAACGGTCAAGCGGTATCCTTATTGATACTTATATCTTGGTCTTTTGCCAGAGCGGCTAATTTTTCTTTTTTGTCATCTGTCGTTCTATAAGTAATGGTTGTCACCCTCATCGCGTAAATTTGGACGCCATTAAAAATGTACTTTATGCCATCTACCAACACTAAATAGACCGTCAACGACTTCAGTAATTTCGTCACTCGTAAATCGGGTTTTGCTCGAACGATTTTTACCTGAGGCTCTGCAAATTTAGTGACGCGGTTTTCATGCATTTGTTAACTTTTTTCTCATATTTCAATAGTGATAACGACAAGAAATTACGACTACAGAAGCACTCTCAACTGCATATACTAAACGGTTTGTATCATCAATTCTTCGCGACCAAAAACCGGTTAAATTTTCCTTGAGAGGTTCAGGTTTCCCAATCCCATCAAAAGGTGAGCGCTTAACATCCATTAATAGCTTATTGATTCGCTTAAGTGTCTTCTTGTCTTGCGTTTGCCAATATAAATAGTCTTTCCAAGATTCATCAGTCCATGACAACAATCTTTTACTCATCTACCAAATCCCTCTGTGTATATTCACGATTTTGGTATTGGGAGATAGACTTTGCCAAATGGGCTGTATTTGCAGGTGATTTAAGTAAATAGACCGTTTCCATCAAGCTATTATAATAATCTAGTGACATCACCACCGCATCTTCAGAATCCCTTCTTGTGATTACTGTGGTATCAGCATCATTAACCACATTATCTAAAACCGTCTTCAATCCATTTCGCGCTTCTGTAAAAGACACAACTCTCATAACATTTCCTATTGTACAGGTTACAAGACAAGTCTAGCTTATAGTCTGTAAGTTGTACAGTGGATATCCAAGTTTATGCAAGCCAATATTTCTGCGGCTGTTAACCAAATAGAAAATTTAGGATTACCTTTAACAAAATCATGCCTAGTAATATGAGTCCCTTTATAATTGGCTGTCTCAACTGCTCCGCGGCCAACCATTTTACAAAAGAACCTCTTTGATTTAACTCCAATAATGTGAACTAGTGGGCACGCCATTAATCCCGAGTGCTTTGGTTATATAGCTAAATCACATGGTATGACGCAAATTGCAAAAAAAAACAGGCCTTTGACGCGAGAGTTTATACAAAGCACTAAAAGTTGGTGCGAAACCTCAACTAGATACGATGCTTAAGGTACTTAAAGCTATCAAATTTAGTCGAATTACTATCGTCTGCGAAAAAGGAATTGAGCACGCAGATGGATCACCGTACTAAATTTCGGCTTTAGCAATTTGACACAATGCATTGTCTCGAACGTGACCAAAGCGCAGAGTTCTAGTAGCTGGTTAATCTTCAGCTTTTGAATGTAATACATTTAAAGCGTTGGTTGCGTTACCTCTAGCTGCTCTGATTTGGAATCGAGTAAAAGCTTCGCGTTCTGTGACAGCCACGGTAAATAATTCATCAATAACCTTATTGATACTTATATCTTGGTCTTTTGCCAGAGCGGCTAATTTTTCTTTTTTGTCATCTGTCGTTCTATAAGTAATGGTTGCCATATTCATCCTCTCTTCATTTTATGTGCTATCAAAAGGAAAATGGCGATTTAACCTTGCTTTAAATTTGCAATCAGATGAAGCAAGCACTTATGCTTAGGTGTGGTGATACATACACTACAGTTTTTGCACATTTGAAACGTCTCCATCATCACTTATTTCAAGATTTATATGAATGAGCGGGTCATAGCAATGTCGGTAAATATTCCAGAAATCAAAGAGCGATTGGCGGTGTTGGAGTAGTTTGAGGTAAAGAACACATACTTTGTACAGTATCATTGATGTAGTATGTCAATTATTCTTAGTTGAGTGAAAAATGTATTTCACTCAACAATTAAGGAATAATGATGCAAGAACTTACAGTAAATGAAATAGAAGAAGTAAATGGGGCTTTTTTAGCTAATCTAGCGATGGGAGTTGTAGGGGCCGCCATCGGTATGGGGAGTTATGCTATATATGGTGGATTTGCCTCTATTGGTAATAATAATGCCAATAACTTGAATGGTGCCGGTTTTGCGGCCGCTGCTGCGGGTGGATTTGTAACGGGAGCCGGTGGTTTTAATTCTGTCTCAGCAACAGCAGGAGCGATTGCTGCAGGCTCAGTCTATGGAGCGTTAAATTAAAAATGACGAGTACAAAACAACATAATAAATGGTTGGCAATAGGAGCGGGTACCTTAGCAGGTGCAGCAGTGAGTGGTATTATATCTGGCGTGTTTACAGTGGATGACACAGGATTATTGGTTGTTATCACCGCATTTTTTTCTTCGACAGTGTCAGTATCTATTATGCAATCTCGTTCTCAATAATCAGATGGGGTTGCCTTAGGTTATAATATCTACCAAAACCTCAATGCAAATATTTACTCTGTTTCATTATCATTTGCCAGCAGAAACTTACTAAATATAGAAGAGTAATAAATTCGAATTTAAAAAAGGCTAACTCAATGTTGTGAAGTGGCCCCTAAAATCAGAATAGCTTAAAAGATGTTTGCCGAGGTCAGTTTGCAAAATATGGTGCTAAAGGATATCGTCGAAACGAGTTATCAGAGTGTTAGATAGAATTGCAGCATATCGGGGCTATCCGAAGGTTTTGAGGCAGGATAATGGGCCAGAATTTATCTCTCATGCACTTGAGATTTAGGCTGAATACCATGGTGTGAAACTTGATTTTACCAAGCCGAGTAAACCGACGCAAAACGCTTATATTGAACGATTTAATCAGGAAACCTCTATTGAAATTTGATCGGTAAAAGGGAGGGTTACAGTGACTCCTTTGTTATTAAGAGTCTTTATTAAAAAGTTCAGTAAACCATATTGTCCAAAAGAGTGACTAACCAATAAGCTACCTGTTAAGTACTCATGTGATCAATTCTAGTCTAATGAACAGGCTTTTTTGACGCATAATCAGAGTATGCTTTGACTTCATGAGTAATTCAGCTCATGAATATCAAAGAGGGGGTTTGCAATGCAAAGCTTAAGTATTCAAGATAGTGAGCAAGTACAGGGCGGTATTTTGTTTGTGCCGTTTAACATTGCCAACGCACCAGCCATGTTATTTTGTTTAGTGATGGGCATGTATCTGGTATTGAGGCTATTTGCCCCTTTGCAGTCAGAGAAAGATCAGGGCAAAGCAATGATAAATCGACTTAAATGACTTATCTATTTGAGTGAGATGTGGCGATGATTAACGATTGAGCTCAAGTTACTTGAGCTCAGTCAAAAACGCTCTAAATTCCTCACCAAAGTCTTTGTTACGTAGTGCAAATTCTACATTGGCTTTCATGAATCCCAGTTTACTGCCGCAATCATGGCTCTTACCCGTCATGTAATAAGCATCCACTTGTTCAAGATTCATTAACGTGGCAATGGCATCGGTCAATTGTACTTCATCGCCGGCTCCAGGCGGGGTAAAGGCCAATAAATCCCAGATCTTATGGGACAAGACATAACGTCCGACAACAGCTAAATTGGAAGGGGCTTCTTCAACAGGGGGCTTTTCTACCATCTTATGGATCTTGGCGGATTCACCGGCTTGCATTGATACGCCATCTACATCTACCACACCAAATTGATCGACCAAATTCATTGGTACTGCTTCAACTAATATTTGTGATACTTTGGACACATTAAATTGCTTGATCATATCCGCAAGATTGTCTTGTTTAAGATTTGCAAGCGCATCATCAATAATCACATCCGGCAATACCACGGCAAATGGTGCATCACCAATCAAAGGCTGCGCACACAAAATCGCATGACCTAATCCTTTAGCCACTCCTTGACGCACATGCATGATGGTCACGTCTTTGGGAAGTATAGATTGAACTTCATCGAGCAAGCTTCGCTTGACGCGTTTTTCTAATGTCGCTTCAAGCTCAAAGGAGGTGTCAAAATGGTTTTCAATACTGTTTTTAGACGCATGGGTTACCAAGATAATTTCTTTGATCCCTGCTTGCACGCATTCATTCACCACATATTGGATGAGTGGGCGATCCACAATCGGCAACATCTCTTTGGGAATGGCCTTGGTGGCGGGTAACATGCGAGTACCGAGGCCTGCAACAGGGATAACTGCTTTAGTGATGTGTGACATATTGTGGGAACGTTCCTTTGTCTAATTGAGCTATAATTAAAACTGTTTTTTTATTTTACCATGTAAATCAATAAGGTGGCAATGGATGGATTGTGGATTGAATGGCTATAACCAATTTTGAATACGTAACCCTTCTACGCGGTTAAATCACTTTCTTTAGCAGTACTTTTCTCAACCCCGTGCATTAATTCAGCTAATGTAACCGAAGATATACACAGTTGCTCTGCATGTTGATTAAACGTGTTCAGTACCTCAATAGGTCTGCGCTTAATGATGTAAATACAAATATTGGTATCGAGCATGATTTTTAGCATTAAAATGGCTTTCTTTCAGATTGAGTTTGGCTTGCCCGCTGCTCCATAAAATCATCAGAAACGCTCATTTCGGACATGATAAACCTGTCCCATAAGCTCTCTACTGGGGAGAGTATCCGCTCTTTACCCACTACTCGAACTGAAACATGTTTAACCCCCTCAGGAAACCTTGTTTGTGCGAACACCCTCTTAATTTTAACCTTAGGCTTTTCATGACCTATTAAATGGTCACGTTTTTCCTAAAGGAATTGATAGAAGGGTATTGTTGTCTGAGTTGGGCCGGAATATATAGTTGGGGAGTTATATGATTATTCACTGGTAAAACAGCATCTTTTAAGTACTTGGGTAAAAGCTGTGAATCATCACTTATATGCAATAAATTAAAAATAAACTTAAAACTGTCTGTTAGTACAGGTTCATTTTTTCTCAATATGCACCACACTATTGTTATTCATGACTACCAGCGTATGACGAATATGACTTACAGGAATGAATATCGTACTCAATTGAGTAATGTGGTTATTTTCATCAGTTTATATTAGTTGTCTATTCGTAATTAGGATGATTACATCGGAGTGGCTAACGAAATGTAAATTGGTGGGGATATGATTATCTTCTATTACAACCAGTTAGATTGAATTAACAAAACCCTATTTAAATCACTTCTTCAAACACACATTTCCACATGTATCTCAACGAATACAGCTCCAGATGGTTACAAAAGTATAGTTAGGCCTAAGAATATTACTTATATACAACATGAAATTTCAATGTTAAAAATCTATATGCTCATATATTTTGGATAAAAATAGGTTGTAATTATGATTAAAACTAAATTAGCGGCAAGCGTATTTGTTGCTTTAACTTTAACCGCTTGCGGTGGGGGTGGTGGCGGTTCATCAACACCAGCTCCAACTGCTCCAGCTCCAGTACAAGACACGCAAAGACCCAATATAAGTTTTACTGGTGGCACCGCTATTCAGGTCAATCAAGGCGATAGTTTTGATAATCCAACTCCAACGATCACCGATAATGTTGATAGTGGTCTATCGGCAAGTATTACAGGTACTGTTGACACGTCTGTTCCGGGTGACTATGTGTTGACATATTCTGTTAGTGATTCTGCAGGGAATGCTAATTCAGTAGATGTGGTTGTTTCAGTTATTGCTACTGCTCAGCCAGATACTCAACGTCCATCTATTACTTTTGCAGATGGTACTTCATTCCAAATTAATCAAGGCGATAGCTTTACTAATCCAATTCCGACTATAACCGATGATATTGATACTGAACTTACTTCAAATATAACCGGTAGTGTTGACACGTCTGTTCCAGGTGATTATGTGTTGACATATTCTGTCAGTGATTCTGCAGGGAACGCTAATTCAGTAGATGTAACAGTGACCGTTAACGCAAATACAGCCCCAGTTATTACAGGCAACCCTGTAGTATTTAATTTTTCTAATGCAACAACCGTGTTAACCACTGAAGATGTCGCTGTACAATCTGGCGCAAAAGTTTCGCGTCAAGGCAAAGGTAGCGATAACTCAGGATTAAAACAAACACCATTGAATGAATTTGTATTTATACCATCGGCTAAATCGCATGGTAGGGATAGTCAATTAAAGATGGCGAAATCAGCACGCAATGCAAAAGAAAATGCATTAGTTAGCGCAGGTTATAGCGAACAAGAAGTGGTTAGATTATCTAGAGATGGCGCAACTAACTTTTTCATTTTGAATGAAGAGGGTAATTTGGAATTTGCTGCCGACTCTGATTATAACTTCAAGGTTAGTTATTCTATTATTGATGATGATGCAGAATTTATCTATTTTGCGATTACTCAAGCGGATTTTAATGAATCGATGGAGTTTGTAAAAGCAACAGGAAACTGTGCGATCTTCAAAGTGAAATTAGCAGATGGCACTTGGGATTGTTTGGCTGAAGAGCTTGTTGCAATCGATATAGATGATAATTATCGTAAAACGATGAGCGATGATAAACGCAAACCTATACAGTTAGATGAGTCAGGAAATGCCTACTTAGTAGCCCGTCCTATGAGCCCGGTTGATAATGATGGTGATGGTACTACTGATTTTATTGATCTAACAGGAGATGGAGAGGCTGTATTATACCGAATAGCTCAAGATGGAACAGCTCAAGTTATCTCACCTGACAATGTGACAATACAAAACTTTATTCAAGTCGACAACACGACGGTGGTATATACCTATCAGTCTGCAGGAAACAGTGGTCTTGAGATGATTACTAATCTTGACCAAGAATTCCCTTCGACGGTTGCGTTAGGCGATCAAGCTTGGTGGAATGATTTTTTCTACGCATTAGATGATTCTAATACAGTTATTTTTAGTACTAATAACTCGGGCAATGAGGGCATATCGTTTGTACAACCCAGAGCTAACGGTGGGATTGATCCATATAAGTTAGATACATCTGCGTTTTCTTCAAACGACTGGAACACAACACCTCGACGCGTCATTTTAGCCGATGATGGTGGTATTTATGGCTTGTTTGAAGAGCAGTTTAACAACCCTGATGGTTCTTCAGAGGTATATGCTAATTTAAAGCGTATTCTTCCTTATAGCACTGCGACGTTTGCTCGTTTCAAACTAGGCCAAGATTGGTGGAGCTACTTTGATGAAGGTAAACGTAATGTGCAAATTTCTAAAGGTTATGCATTTTATCTAGAAGATGAAGAAAGCCGTAGTTTTGGAACAAGAACCGTCATTAAGTCGGTACGTTTGGTTGATGGCGCGAAACAAGAAGTGTTGAACGGTTCAGATGACAGCGATGTATGGACTGAACGATATACTGTTTCAAATTGGAAATTGTCTTTTGATACATTATTTTTCTCTGCTTTTGACCGCTCACAAAGCAAAATGGTGCAAGGTGAATTAGATGTTGCAGCATTTCGTGAAGGGGCTTCTAAAGAAGAATACTTAACGATCACTGAGACAGCTTCAATTGTTGGTAATGACAATAAAATTGAAGATTTAGAAGTCTTAAAAGCATCTCGTCCGAATGTGTTTACTGGTACAAATCCACGTGTTGTACAACATTATACGAGTTCAGAAAATGTGTATTCTGCTAGTGTTGAATTTAATAAATACATGGATATTGATTCGGTCAATGCCGGTACAAAAGTAACATATACTAATGCCGATGACGAAACAGTGGATGTGGGTATATTAAAAGTCTGGCTAGGGCGCCGCATGCACTTGATTTTTGATACCGATATTTCAGAGCAAAGTCTAACGACTGATAGCCTTGATTACGGTTCAGAATATACGTTATCGATTGATACTGAAGCTAAAGATTTAGAAGATTATCAATTAATAATGGGATTATCAGCAGGTTCTGTTCAAGCAACCATAGATCATAGTTTTACAACACGTCCAGAAAGTGGAGCGTTTAAAGGTTCTGATGTGATTGTTGAAGGGGTTACTGATGGTACGGTATTGAAGTATGCAGCCAAAAATAACTATTCCACTCAAGCTGAGGCGGTGTTGGCTGATAATGTCAAAATACTAAATCACCGCATTGAGTTTTCAACTCCTAGTAGTATGTATGGTGCTATTGGTTTGACCATTAACGACCCGTACCAGGTCAATTGGAATGGTGTTAATCACTCTACTCGAGATGCTGATAACAATGTATGGGATTGGTTTGATGGTTTTGAACTCAATGCCATTGGTGATGCCGCTACTTTGGCTGCCAAATGGAATGGTCAAGTATTAGATACTTTCTGGGGTGAATCGTTAGATAGAAAACTCGTTGCTAGTATCACGAGAAATGCGGAAGGTGAAGTAATGGTCCCTATTGACCCTTCAGTATGGAAAACTTACAAACGTATTCCGTACCATCAAGAGGATTCTGAAGGTAACCGTTACCGTCAAAATTATTCCAGTGATGGTGATACGTTAACAGCACTTGATGCCGTGGGCAAACCAGTCTACATCAATCGTCAAGGACATTATTACGATACTGACACGGAGTTAGAATACTATGAGTATTTTGGTGAATGGATTGCTAATTTTGGAACAGATGAAGCAACAACGTTAACTAATTTTGAAGCCGAAAACATCGTCTGGAAAGATTGGGGTTGGTATGACGAAGCTGGTGAGCGTTTTGAAGTATTACTCAATGGAGTAAGCGACACATGGGTAAACGTTGACGATGAGACTGATTCTATCAGTAATCTTTATTATTCATTTAGAATTGATGGTTTCCCATATTCGGATATTAATGACGATGGATTTGTTGATATATCAACATTCGCAATCATTTCTGAGTTAGATACAGGCTTATTCGGAGAAAATATGGTTGACCAAGTTCAAGGTGAAGCAGCCTCGACTTGGCAAGATGATTGGAGCGGCGAGCCTACCTTCACAGCTGATAACTTCGTTGAGTCTTTTGATGACTATAGACGCTTCTTGGAAACCAACTTCGGTGGATGGGGCAACAACAATGGTCGTGGCTCACAATTCCAACTGACGAGTCAAAAAGTGGATGCAGACTATTTCAATTTTGATTGGGAAAATAATTTCAATATGGACCTTAATTCGAATGAACTATGGGTTAAACATATAGTTGAACTGACGACAAATGACGATTTTGAAGTGTCGATGACGTACAAAATTGTTGATGCAGAAGGAAATGTTATATCTAACTCTACTGCTGATGCAGAAGAGACCAGAGAAATATTCACGGATGTCAATGAAGCTAGTTGGAATTATTTGTTAGATAGTGATGATAAAGGTGGATTTAAATTAAGATTAATCATTACTCAAGGTGATATTGCTATTGATAACCTAGTGGTTACTGATATAAGTGATGTTGCTAATGAGGAAATTATTCTTGAATCAACCTTTGATCAAGGGAATGAAGGTGTGTTCCAGTCTAATTAATTTGTAGTTAGATTATTATAGTATGTAAATGCCGTTCAATTACTTGAACGGCATTTTTGTTTATGTAATAAGTTCAACAAAGCCACGTTGCAAAGCAATGATGAATTCTAGTCTAATGAACAGGCTTTTTTGACGTTCAATAAGAGTATGATTTGAATTCATGAGTAATTTAGCTCATGAAAATATCAAAGAGGTCATTTATGCAAACATTAACCATTGATGAGCAAGAGGCTGTTAGTGGCGGTATTGTGCCGTTTATTGCCAAAGTAATAATTTTCGATATTGCTCTCACAGCCTTTACCATAGGCTACACTCAAGACAAAGTTGAACAATTTAGAGGGGATTTGCAATGCAAAGCTTAAGTATTCAAGATAGTGAGCAAGTACAGGGCGGTATTTTGTTTGTGCCGTTTATCATTGCCAACGCACCAGCCATAATGGCAGGTGTCAGCGCGACAGCTTCATTTGTTGGTAAAGCTGCCATTGTCGCGACAACCGCTTACGCCGCCGGGGTTGTAGTATCGAAAGCTGAAAATTGGTTACAATGATATGAAAACAATGTCATATCTAACACTTTTTCACTATATATTTGCGGGATTATTAATCTTAAGTGCCGCCTTGTTGGCAAGCAAATCGATGATGGGTGTTGGTTTAGCGTTGAGTTTTAGTTTACTGGCAATACATCTAATTCAATCTGGCTATCAGGGACGATTAATTGGGATGCCTGTGATGCTGATTGGCGGCTTATGTGTCAGTTTACTCACCTTGGTTTCAAAAAATACGTTTGATTGGCAAGGCATGCAAGTATCAGCCATGTTATTTTGTTTAGTGATGGGCATGTATCTGGTATTAAGGCTGTTTGCCCCTTTGCAGTCAGAGCAAGATCAGGGCAAAGCAATGATAAATCGACTTAAATGACTTATCTATTTGAGTGAGATGTGGCGATGATTAACGATTGAGCTCAAGTTACTTGAGCTCAGTCAAAAACGCTCTAAATTCCTCACCAAAGGTTTGTTACCTAATGCACAGTTGCCCTGCATATCGATTATAACCAGATGTTCAATACATGATAAATATGATCTAAAAATTGTTAGATAGTACAGGTACATTTTTGCTCATTGTGAACCACACTATTGTTATTCATGATTACCCGCGTATTAAGAATATGACTTATCACCTTGACAATCCATCCTACTGAACTATTGTTTATTTGAAGCAGTCGTTAATCGAAGTACACAAGGATGTTGATTATATGAAAACACGTAACTTATTGGCCTTTCAAGCTATTGCCCTTATGGTCTTGGGCGCCTCACATGCCGCACAAGCAGGCTCTATTCGTAACTGTACCGGAGGCTCCGGTGATTACAGTGATGCCCCTTCAAGCTATGGCACTGCCTGTCACGATACCAATCGATGGCAACAACTGGGTGCCTCAGATAATTCTTTATATGGTGATTCTATAGGTATTGATGATAACAACAATACTGGATGGACATCTGAATCATCACCCAATGTTATTGATGCTGGTGATAACGGGATAAGTTGGTCAACGTCAAGCGATGGTGTTAACTGGTCTAGTTATGGCAATACGGGGGATTTGGTGCAAGGGGAGTTTGTAAAATTTCAAGTCGATGTGCAGCGTTCCCAAGAGGGTAATCATCAGTACGATGAGTATAAATTATGGTTAGATTGGTTTGGTAATGGCACATTTACTGAGTCCGATGTGGTCATGAATGATGCATGGCGCAAAGATGAAGATGCTTCTGGTACTACATTTACAGGAATTTTAGATGACAATTTTTACAATACCGATTTAGGGACGTACAACAGCCCTGATGAGTTTGGCAGTTTTTTTAGTGATGCTTTGCAGGTGCCTCTAACTGCCATTATTGGGGAAGCATGGATGCGAGCGCGGATCATCTGTGAAAACTCATTAAATATAGGCAATGACTTCAAGTTATTACCGACAGGTTATTACCATCAAGGGGAGGTCGAAGATTATGCCCTTAATATTGTCAAAAAAGTCAGTGAGCCTGGCACAATACTTTTATTTTCGAGTATTTTCTTAGGGTTAATGCTACGTCGTAAACAACGCACTTAATTTCTTAATCTTCCTGCCGCTATTATTTCTATATGGTAGCGGCGATATTTATCCTTTCTACCTTGCCCCTAACTTGGTCATGTGTATTAAGGAAAATGTGTGAAAATATCCCCTCTTATCATTGGTTTGTTCATCAATGTATTACTGCTAAGTATTGTTACTCGCCAGGCTTATGCTGATGATTACGAAAAAGCCCTGATTGCCTCCCAGCAACACGCCTATGATGAAGCCAAGATCCATATTCGAAATGTATTACGTGACGAACCTCAGCATTTACCTGCAACATTACTCTATGCGCAAATTTTATTGCACAATCAACAACCGACCCAAGCGCAAGTTGAATTTGAAAAAGCCATCGCACTAGGTGCTGATCCGCATCATGTTATTGCTGATCTTGCCACTGCCCTTTATTCACAGAGTCAATATCAAGCATTGCTCGGATTAGACAAGAAAATCTTACCGGCTACCTCATTACGAGCTGATGCTGCACACTCAACCCAATCCTTACCATTATCTGCATCGTTAAAACAATATTCGCTTATTCGAGCTAGCGCCTGGTCTGCATTAGGCAAAAATGACACTGCAATAAATGAACTTAGCGCATTGTTATCATCATCTGACACGAACACGGAGGTGTTGTTGGCGATGTTAACCATATATGTGGATGAGCATGATATTGAGCAAGCTCAGCGGATTATCAATCAAGTCGCCCCTCATGCTAAAACGGATCCGCATTATTGGTATTTGCGCGGCCGGTGGTTGAGTTTACAACAAGACTATGTATCAGCCATTGCCGCCTATCAGCAATCACTGCAATTGGATGATCAAAAATCAGCAACCTACAAAGCCATTGCCAATGCATACATTGCGCTTGAGCGATTTGAGAGTGCCAGTGATATGCTTGAACATGCGTTGGCAATATCCGCCAATGATCCTTTTGCTATTTATATGCAAAGCACCATCTTGCAACACACCAATCAATTACAAGCCTCGACCAAGGCACTGGATTATATTAGTCATCGTATTTCTATGATTGATGAGCATAGCAAGAAAATGAATCCTCAATTATTGTTAATTGATGCGATGGCCAGCTATTCTGGAGAAAATTGGCAGCAATCAGTCAGAAAATTCACCTCATATTTAGCTAATAACCCAAGCGATCTTAATGCAGTGGTGTTATTGGCAAAAATCTATCAACAAACAGGGCAATCGCAACAGGCTTTTGACTTATTAACAGCCTATCACGACCAATTAGCCGGGCATCAAGAATATGCCTTGGTGTTAGCCTCAGCGTATATTCAGCAAGATAATCTGCAAGCGGCGCAGCAGTTAATACAACAACGCGTAGTCGCCAATCAATCGGATGTGCCGGCGTTATTATTGTTAACGTCAATGAGCTATTCTATGCAGCAATACACGCAAAGTCTGAGATACATCGATCAGCTACTACTAGAACCGGTTATCAAGGTTGATGAGTATTTGCTAGATGTATTACCATTAATGCGTGCACATTTACTACATGAATTATTACGAATACCACAGCGCAATGCTGTATTGGTGAAGTTAAACGAGCGTTGGTCTGAACAACCCAGCCGTTTAGTTTACTTGGTTAAGGTGCAACTTGATATGAACTTCTTACCAGGAGCTCAATCCAGTTTTAAGCAAGCAATTGCCGCATTGACTCCCGAGCCGGTGTCGGCGCTGGTAAAACAACAAGGTAATGACACATATGATGCCAGCATGACAATGCAGACGCTTTCAAACATCGTATTGTTGAGTCACAAGATGGGGCAGGCTGAAGATGTCTCAGATTTATTAAGCGCAATGCATCAACGTTATCCTAACCGGATGTTTTTAGTAGAGATGCTCGCCGAGCATTTTATGGATATGGAAAAGTACCCTCAAGCTATCGCACAGTATAATAAATTACTGACATCACCTATCACACTACCTGCAATTAAAAAATCCATTGCATTGAATAACCTTGGTTATTTATATACTCAAACAGCACAATATGCGCTTGCGATTGAACATGCTCAACAAGCAGTAATGTTACGGGATGATATTCCTATTTTTTATGATACGTTGGGCTGGGCACTGAGTAAATCAGGAGAGTATAGTAAAGCGCGAACCTACCTAGAAAAAGCACTATCTCTGGCCGCTGATTCTATTGAGATACAGGCGCATTTAGCTTACACGATTGAGAAGATTGAGGGATAAAACGAAAGGAATTCAGTCAACTTGTGATCGCTAAGAATATTTCCTAGGAAAACGACTTATATATTTATGCCAAATGAGTATATAAATTTAAGCATTATTTATTTTGAGTCTATTCAAATGCTAAAGATATTATCAGCGTTATTAGTTATTTTTTTTCTTCATGGATGTGGCGGTGCTGGAGATAACTCTTCTGAATCAGTGACGCCAACCAATACTTCTCCTCAAATCAATATTGGTACTTCATATTCCATTTTCGAAGGTGATGAGTTTTCTCTACCTATTGTTACAAGTGATGCTGATGGCGACTCAATAAACCTATCTATTTCGGGCAATGATGTTCAATATTTTAGTTTAGTCGATGACGAGTTATCGTTGGCAAGTGTATTAGATTTTGAAAATCTAGTTGCCCAAAATGGCGGAAATGTATTACAAATTATTGTGTCAGCTAGTGATGGAAATGTTGCCACTACACAAACGATCCAATTAACTGTCCAAAATGCGATTGAGGGAAGAATAATAGATGGGCCTGTTTCTGGTGCTAAAGTATTTTTGGATATTAATAACAATTTACTGCTAGATGACGATGAATCTTTTTTCCTCTCAAATACAGATGGTTATTTCAAACTTAAACAAAACCTTCTAGCAGATACCCGATTAGTTTCAGTTGGTGGAATTGATACTATTTCAAATAAAGTGCTTTCTGATATTGTGCTTGCTTTTCCAGTCAGCCCTGATTCAAATTTTGTTAATGTAACGCCAATTTCTACACTTGTTGCTTTATCTTCACCAGAGTCAGTACAAGCAATGCTTAATACTGTCAATAATTCGCTGACAGTAGAAGAATTGCTCAACACTGATACTTGGGAGGCTGCTGAGCAATCATCCCAGACAGCTCAACAGTCTCAAGTGCTGAACAATCAAATTTTATCCGTTATAAATAGTGCCAAAGTTATTACTGGAAAGACTGCTGCAGAAAATCTACAAGCAGTCGTGAGTTCGCTAACGAAGTCTGAAAACACAAGCTTGTTATCTAGCTTAGGTGATGCAGATTCAATTACACAAATATTAACCGATGTAATTATTGAATCTAGTAATATCACTGTGGATGAAAATTTAGTCAATCTTGTTGCTCAAGCAGTAGCAAAAACGAATGCTGCAGTAGAAAATAATCAAGATATCATTACTAGTCAGGCCATTTTGCAGGTTGTGTCTATTGTTCAAGATGATTTACCGAATAAGGTCAGACAATTCGTTAACGGTGAGATTACAGTTGATGTGTTTATTGAACAGTCCAACACGATTGATAACAGCTCAATAATTGAAACAGATACTGATGATGTTAAAGACACTGGAGACGCATCACCTATAGATACTACTGAATCTGTTTACATTGATGAAGATACAATTACTAACAATAAAGATACCGATGATAATAATTCTAACGGTGCTTTGAATAACACTGGTGCTGAAGATAGTAATGAAATAGCTAAAGACACTGACACTGACACTGGTGCTGAAGATAGTAATGAAATAGCTAAAGACACTGACACTGACAAAGATGGTATTAAAGATAATGAGGATGCATTCCCACTAGATGCCTCAGAGTCGATTGATACTGATCGAGATGGAATCGGTAATAATGCCGATCCGGACGATGACAATGATTCAATTCTTGACGAAATAGATCTTTTTCCATTAATAGCAATATCGGGTAGATTAGATACTGACTCTGATGGAGCTCCTGATGAATGTTTTTCGCAGTGTTTATCTCAAGGTTTGCTGGCTGATTTGGATGATGATAACGATGGTTTGTTAGATATTAGAGACGAATTTCCTACTAGTTCAGGGAATGTAACAGATATAGATTCTGACGGTATTTTCGATGTTTACGATGTTGCTCCGAATGATCCAACGATTGCTAAGGCGTTAAAATTTAATCTGTCTTCAATACAATCTTTTGGAATTAAAGAATCTATTTCTCCAATTTCGACAGGGGAGTTGAGTTGGTATAAAAAAGCTAAGGCGACTAAAAATGCTCCATTTCAGTTAATAAAAAATGCATATGCTCAAGATAGTGTTTTAACTTTAGCTAATCAAACTAACGTCGTCGCCGTTAGTGAAAATGGTTCTGAAGCTGACGATGCAATATTAGCTTCGTCACCAACATTTATCGCTGAGTCTATTTTAAGTCCTGATGGTAAAGCGTTGTATTTACTCACATCCCAACATATACAAAATTCCATTACCGGTTTGCCTGTTGAAATATGCAACTTGTATAAAGTTATTATTTCTACAAATCAATTCTCATGTATTTTAGATAACGAACAGATCGAGCCTGGTACCGCATTATTAAATACAAATTCAAGAACTTGGTTTGACTTAAAAGGAATACAATTTAGAGCTGATAATACTGGTATTTTTACCCATAATGATGATGCTTATTTATTACGACCAAACAATTCAGTTGAAAAAATCAACAACAATCTCACAACCATTTCAGGCAGTAATATTACAGTGTCTGGTTTAGGCTGGTTAGATGATGAGCATGTGTTTGTTGTTAATTTAGAATGTAAACCTGACTCCGGTGGTTGCGATGGATATAATATTTTAGCAATTAATGTGGCTGATAATGTAATTGTTAATTCAGCTTCAAGGGACGATGGGTATATTGATTTTGGGTCTATATCGCAATCTGACGGCATTATTTACGCTGGTCAACGCGCGGTTAGTTGGAATGGCATAGATTTTATAAAAGAGCAAGGTGGTGGTATTGAAGTTGTTGTAGATAAATATAATCGGGCCTGGGCATTTGACGATGCATATGGCGGTAGAGACACTAAAAAGCTAAATCTACTCAACGATGAATTATCTATTCCTTTAACACAAGGGCCAGTAAATAGTTTTAATGATGCGTTACAAAGTGGCACAGGTAGTAATATTAAATATAAAAACTTTGCCTTTGAAAAAGATGTAGTGTTACATAAATATAGTCGTCCGCCTCGAACTCCTATTGTTGCCATTGACGGTAAGGAATACCGAGAGTCTGGGCTATATGAGTTATCTGATAATCAAGGATTTATTTTGGTCGATAACCGCAAAGCGTATTGGTATTATTTACCTAAAGCTCAATCGAGTGGTGATATTAGTATTACTTACACTGTACAACTCGATGAGGGGACTGAATCACGTCAATTCGTTATACCGAGTTATTCTGTTTCGTCATACTTAGTTGATAATCCTACTCCTGTAAATCCAAATGATTATCTTGATGATTTAAGAAAAGTTACAGATGAATCATTACCTAAATTTGCCACTCCAGAATCAGAAAGAAGTAGTTTTTGTCTTTATAGCATCTCTGATGAAAAGCAAGTTTGTGCGAAACTAGAAGATTACAATTCTTTAGTAATAGACCAAGAAATGAACAGTGGACGAAATTATCTCCCCACTGATCTGTATGTATGTCCTGATGGAAGTTGTAACGCATTTCCAGGTATACAGAATTTAGTACTAAGTGGAGAACGTTTTTATGTGTATTTTAAAGATTCAAATACACATCAATATTATCAAGCATCCGGATTGATTGATGAGTTTTTTGAAAAAGCTGATCGTTCATTGAATTTTAAATTAGTAAAAAATGGCGCGGGGGAATCAGAAATAATTGCTAATGCGAATTCGATTAACGCTACTGCAGATTCAAATATTAATGACATATCGGTCTCTTATGAAAATCAAAAAGTAATAATATCCATTGGGCAAAACTTATCTAAGTACTCACCAAAATTAGATGTGTCTATTGAAGATTCTGATGGTAACAAAATATTGTCAAATCCAGATGGTGTTTGGAATACCAATATGGATACGTTCACTATTCCACTTTCGCTAGACATCTTATCTGTAGATGCTAAGTATTCCGTTTTAATTGATGGTTTCATGTTCAAACCTAATGATCGTTCTAGATACAGTTTTAATGGTCGTTTATTATTTACGGCACAGGACACTTCAGGCGATTTGTTAGATGATGACAATGATGGTTATTCTAATGCGAGAGAAATACAGAGTGGTTCATTAATAAATGATGCCGCATCAATACCTCCGCTTTGCCCTGCGGGTAAATATTCTGATTATAGTGATGGAAGAACATCATGCTCAGAGTGTTCTGTAGGTACTTATCAACCAGCTGAAGGGCAATCAGTTTGTTTAACTCCCACTGATACTCAATTTGTCGATAATGCAGGAGCAACTAACGCGCTAGATTGTCCTAATGATTATATTGCAAATAATAACTTTAGTGCCTGTGTTATTAATTCTAACATTGGATCTGATAACAGTGTTAATAACTCAAACAATGAAAATGTTATTACGAGTGAAAATAATGTTAGGTATACAGGCAATAACGGAGTAGGGGATTATTGTAACAATAATTATTGTTACGAATATCCCGATGATGGAGAAGTTCAGTATCATTACGCACTTGATGCGACACCCACAAAATATGTTAGCGGATTACCCAGTGATTTTACCTTTAGGCTTGGCGACGGACCAATAGTATTTTCGATAGAAGATTCTGAAGGTTCATTTACATTATCCAATGTAAAAGCTGAATGCATTGATGACTTAGATGCTTGTAATGATGAGTGGCAACAAGACATAGATGAAGATATTGTTGAGCGTTTTAGACAAGGTTTGATTTCTGGAGAAGTCACCTTATCCAGCCCTAAAGGCTTGCAAGATGAATTGATAGCGACAGGTAGTGATGTTGAGTATCGCCACAGTATGAATAGCTACAATGGGAAAAGAGTTTCAGACATTGAAGTTGTATACCCAGTAATGCTGATCCACCCGGTGCTATCTGGAAGTGGAACGCGTTCAGATGGTGAATGTAGCACATTTGATTTTGCTGATATCTTTAACATTAACGATGAAGGGATACGCTATTATGCAGATAATAAACTAGCCCAAGTACAAGGCAGTATCTTCAACCGCTTTGGTATGACCGAAGGATATATTTGTTCAGATGCCGTAGCCAGTCAATCAATAGTCAATTTTACTGCGATTGATGGCGTTGGCGGAAAACGCGACTTAGGAGCTATCCAAGTGATTGTCTCAGATACACCTGTATCGGGAGGGGGGGTTGAGCTTAAATCATGTTTTGATGACTATTGTGCGATAAGTGATGGCAAAACGTATTACCACTATGCACTGAATGAGGATGAAGAAGATTATCCGTATCACTTCACTAGTGAGAATGATGTTGTTCAAGGTTCATATGGTGCTTCAACGGCTGGATTTTTATTAAGAGAAGGTGATAGTTTTATCACAATAAGCTCAAGTAATAATATTGGTTTCAGCGAAGTTGACTTAAATCGAGTTATCCAAGCAAGCGAAGGCTTATTAACGATGAAGCAGTTAGCTAATAGCGCCTTGAGTAACTCTATCTATATTAATCGAAGTGGAAACGAGGTCGGTGGGATTTTTTGGACTAATAACAGTGGTATTGATTTAGCCGATTATAGTCAAGATTATGCATATGCTTCGGCATTACGAGTTGTCTCGGGAAGTGGAACAGGCACTGACTGGGATCAGGATGAAAAAGAGTGCAGTGATTTTAGCTTAGGGTCTGCAATATCCGGTTTAGATGATAATCGAGATGTCTATCTTGTTGCCAAAACACGTTATGCGGACTTGGGTGCTACAGAAGCATTGGTTAGTAATAATAATATAGTGATATGTTCAGACACACCTGCAGGTGTGTATCCATTGTCATACACAATGTTAGATGGAAAAGGAGGACGTAAGTTATTTACGTTTGAGTTAGAAGTGTTAACTGAGTATGTTAATGAAGGGCGTATGGTTTGGTCGGTTGATGGTGACTGATTAGAATTACAATTAATAGCCTAATTTGTACTAGTGTAATTACCAAGGGATTATGTCGGTCTAATTACCGAGCGACTTTGACGTAAATAGCATACCAGCCAGTTATTTAACTGGC
>CAKZLI010000004.1 GCA_937125395.1 uncultured Glaciecola sp. | reverse complement strand
ATGGAACTGTTCTTGTGATATTAACCAAGCTTTGAAATTACTATATATCAACCAGTCATCGCAGACACTGCAGTCTTTGTATGTCGGATGTTTAGTCATATATCTCTTGTCATAACACCTCTTAAGCATGTTCTTCCATCTACCATAGTAAGAACATGTTTGAGTTGGAGTGTCTGTATCATTAACACCAACGCCACATACGAGTTTCTTCATTATGAACTCCTTAAGGCAAACCACATTAGATAGCCTTCCATTCAGCTGAGTTAAGGATGATTTTGATACCGCCAGTTTCAATTACACAATCTTGGATGAACGGTTTGTCATCCCAAGTGCGAGACTCTTTGCGTTCAATATAACGAACGAATACACCCTTAGAGAATGGAGCTGTAGTGCCTTGTACCGCTTGACCTTGAGTGAATGACATAACGATGTATCCTTGTGTGAGTGTTGAAGCTAGTAAAGTCATTATCATTCAAAGTCCAGAACATTGCAAGAACATTCTGGACTATTCGTGGTGGACTTACCTTAGATTGTCAATAGTTGTACGCTTGCGACCATCCTCTGTGAATGTATTACCCTCATCCCACCAACATGCTGTGTCATCAGTAGCACCACGCAAGGCTCTCTTGGTAGACAGGAACATACCTTCCCTTGACTTAACCCAAACGTTATGTGGATTCTCAGAACCTTCCTGAGCGTTGTAGCCGTCGATGAATGCCTTAGCTTCCTTCTTGCGTGGCATGTATGCTGAACCTGACTGATAGTTATTGCCACTGCGATAACCACCTTCGATTATCTCATTAGTGTCAGCGTCAACAACGTACCAACAAGGGATGTGGGCGAAGTGTTCACCCATACCTAGGGAATTAACTCTCCAAACATAAGCTGGCTTTTTGACTATTATGAGATTACGTTTGGGCATAGCGAGTTTCCCTTAATGAGTTTCAATGAGGTCATTATATGTCAATGACCTCTACATTACAAGAAGTATTCTACGCCTGTCATTTCCGTTAACCAACCTTTAACCGCGTATAGAGATAGGAATACTGATGGAGACTTAACCGACTTGCTAGACCACACAACATCACCCGAGATAAATCCATGGACAACACCCACTAGCTCACCTTTGTCGTTAAAGACCCCTCCTCCTGACATGCCACCCATTGTTACATTAGTTGAAGCCGACATAGTGCAATCCCAATTGTCAACATCAATCTCACCTACGTAATTCCCTTGGGTTGAAGCTAAGGGTAAACCGACTGGATATCCTATTGTGGTTAGAGTTTCATTCTCATACACTTTACCGACTTTCGTGGTGGACGTTCCTTGACTTCTATATAAGGCGATATCACAGGTTTCATGATAGTATACTTCCTTAAGCTGAGCCTTTAGGATGGACTTGTTATGAGCTGCTGTTACCATCCAATTGTCATCTAGGCGAACACTAGACCCTTCTAATCCCATTAAGAATGGAACGCCTACGAATATCTTTTCAACGCTTTGTGTCTGTTTCGTGGTGGACGTTGATAGTTCTGGCAGTCCATTAGCACAACCAGTTAGCAATAATGATGTCAACAACAGAGTTGTCTTCATGACAATTTCCTTAATGAGTTTCAATGAGGTCATTATGTACGATTATTTGGTTAAGGCAAGAACTATTTCGTATTCATTCAAAAGACCCTTAACCGAAGCTAAGAGCCTTTACATTTGGACTTAGCTGTTAGGCTGGAGTTACTTCAAAGCTTAATTCATGAAGCTCAACAGGTCGCAGCATTACTTCATTACCAGTGTTGCGAAGGATCTCTTCATCAACCAGCTCAGCACGAGCCTTGTTGTGTGTTGCCAACTTAGCTGCCACACCTTTAGTCATAAGGATTTCCATCTTGACTTGCTCGTCTGACTTGGTTGTAGGGATATTAGTGTAACGAGCAACAAGGCGTTTAGCGTCGTCTTTAATGCCAGTTGAGTTGTCAATGATTGTTACGTTAACGATGCGTGTCATGATAGTTTCCTTCTTAGGAGTTGTAGTAATAGAATTAGTTGGTTGTGTTTCTGATTCTGTAGCTGATAACAATGCTGGTAATTGATTGTAGCCGTCATGGTTCTCTTTTAGGTGGCTAGTCGGATAAATGTCTTCCAGAGCAAGTACAACCTCATTGAACAGACACGTTAGGTCTCCAGTGATGTTGGCATGACCAATCTTAACACAATAAGCTACCCAAGCATCAATGGCATCACAGATAGCTAGAGTCTTTTGACGTACATTAGCTGTTGGTGGATGTTGTAGTTGACGAACTATAAACTCATCGATACCTAACTCGCTACCAAACTCACCATCATGCATCAGATTGAATAATGTTCGGATAGCAACACTGTCGCCGCTGTCCAGAATGGTGTTAAGATTAACCTTGATCTTATTGATTATTACTTCCAATGCCGTCTTTCTAATTGCTTCCATTGTTTCGACCCTCAATTTCATTGTTAATTTCAGATAGAACGGCATGTTCTATGCCAATGCACACTTTCTTGCTAATCTTTTCGACTACAGCAAATTGTGGTATCTTCATTTTGCGAGCGTTCTTCTTAGGAACTAACTTCTTGGTTAGTTCCATACCCACATACACAATATGAGGCAGAGTACATTTACTACCATCATTCCATCCGATTGTTTCAACGCTGATGATTGCATAATCACTACGAAGGATGTCACCAACTTTATATTCACGGTTGCGAACGGCATACTCATGAGCTAATGATGTAAGTTGTTGTTTATGTTCCTTCTGAAGAGCTTCAAGGCGAGTGTTGTACTCAGCTTCTGATAACTTATCCATTACACTATCTCCTTTAGAAGCCACTCACGCATCTTAACAATGTAATCCCAACGACTTTCAGCGTATTCGCCTTTCATCCACATATCATCGAATTCTGAATTCTCGAATGCGTCGTCTTCTAGTAGCTTTGGATGAGGCACTGGGTAAGTCTTATCACCAGAATAAGGTTCCCATTGATTAGCAAACTCATAACCGATATGGCGAGCTGCGCGACGTAAGAGAACACGGTCGTGTCTTACATCAGTAGTCTCTTCAGCCTTATTACATCGTTGGTTCACTATAACACGAGTGACACAACATACACCTTGAGGCAAGCCACGCGCATCAATTGCCAAGCGTGCAAGTTGAACTCTATCGCCTTTATGTTTCAGCAGTTCGTCGCATGTTTCAAGCATGATATCC
The DNA here is from genome assembly GCA_937125395.1 of uncultured Glaciecola sp. Taxonomy (GTDB): domain Bacteria; phylum Pseudomonadota; class Gammaproteobacteria; order Enterobacterales; family Alteromonadaceae; genus Opacimonas. Next base: position 4,246 of record CAKZLI010000004.1, on the reverse strand, counting down.
AAGACCAAGTTTCTTTCAATAGCAAGTTTCTCAGGACACTGTATCATTGTGTTCTCCAATAGTGTGTAATAAGGTTCATTATAAGGGAAACCGTGAGCAAGGCAAGAGTTATTTCAGCTGATTCTCGCAATATTCTTTTAGGTCTTCGATGAACTTCCAACGCAGATCAGCATACTCACCTTCCACCCACATTTCTTCATAACCTGAATCGACATAAGATGTTTTCGAGCCAAGTAATCCGCCGTGTGGTTTGGATGGAATTGGGTATGTATAACTACCGGAATAATGACCCCATTGCTTATAGAATGAGCTCTTGATATCATGCATATGACGGTTCATGGTCGGGAAGGTTCTTTGCTTACCGTTCAAGTACACGTCACGCGTCTTGGCTATAACATGACACATTCCAGTGGAGCGGTTGAGCCTGTCAGTGACAAGAGCTTTAAGCTCGGGCTTACCTTTCAGTTCAAGGGTCTGCTCGCATGCAAGGATGATGATTCGAAGTGATATATTTCTTACACTCATTATAATACCTCCACTACAGTTGCAAGTTCATCACCATACATCCAGACCGACACTGGTTCGCTATCAGCTCTGATTATCATTACGTCGATAGAGCCGTTAGAATTGAATTCCGCTTGCATTACGTCAACCACAATACCTTCGATTGACATGCGGAAGTTATGACTTGCAAGGAGGTTGTCCTTAACAATGTCGTCCAGACTTACTAGTGAGTGGAGAGGATACTTTGTCATAATTACTCCGGTGTGATTTCGAATTTAGTGTCAAGGGGAAGCTCCATGCGGAACCGTGGTGGCTCACAACGGATGATGTATGTTAGAATAAGCTCGGCGCGAGCTTTCATTAAGGCGACTAATTCCCAACGGCGGTTAGCATATTCACCATCCACCCACATTTCATTGAACTGTGAATTATAGAACGCATTCATTGGACCTCTGCATAGTGATTGAACTGGATAGTCGGACATACCAGAGTAGTGTTCCCATTCATGACATACTTCCATCATGATTTCCTGAATATGTTTGTTAACTTCTCTTGTGTGCAGCATGCCATCAGAACGATATCGCATGACGCGACATATACCCTGATTACGAACTAGATAGAGCAGCTTATCACGTTCTCCGCGAGCAGCTTGCAGTTTATTGCAATTGTCGATAACGATTTGTATTGCTTTATCTTTGCTGGACATATTACTCTCCCCAACCAATAGCCAATTCAGCTTCTTCTTCAGTGCAACCGAACATGTCGATTAAGTCATCTACCGAGTAGCCGTCAACCAAGTAGTCCAACCACTGAGCCGCGTTGTCTTCAGGGCAACCGTTTTCATCCGTACCGTTTGCCGCGTCAACGATGTCTTGCGCACGATTACAGTCAGCTTCAGATGAAGGTGAGCCGATGTAGCCAACGATGTCATTTGCGTCTAATCCGTCGATAATCGATTTAAGTAGTTCAACTGAAGTAATCATAACGTGTTTCCTTGTAAGTGAGCTAATGAAGCAATACAGTCATTATGGGGAATGTTCTAGGTAAACACAAGAACTTTCTAGACGTATATAACATCTTCTTTCAGGAATTCACTCAGACGACACTGAGCCTCTTTATAGTTATGTGTGACGAACGTGTAAGGATCCCCACCAGCAAAGCAATCTTCCAGATAACCAAACTTCGTGTAATTAGCAAACAGTGTATTAAGTGTATATTGATACTTGACGCTGAATCTACCATATTCGTCGGTCACAATATGCGCTTCCAACACATCACCACTCGCACCACCTGTAAGATTATGCCACAGACCATTGGATTCAACGCGAGGCATTTTGGTTGAATTGATTCATGTCTGGAACATTAGGAATGAACTGGCCGTTGTGATTAATCTTTTTCATTAACGCCACTCCTTTTCAAGTTGCCCCAGAATAACAGTTTCTTCGCGATTGAAGTCGTAGTCGTTATATACATCACCAGTGATTCGACCTGAGCCATCTTGTGCAAACTTGCGAAGCTGGAAGCCGTTAAGCTTTCCATTCCATTGCAAGACCATGGTTGCCTGACCACGAGAGTTTACCAACAGACGCTTACGTTCATGCTGAATCTCAACAATCTGTAGGTCAAGGGTCTGCAAGCGTCGAGGATTAGGATTACGTGTGCCTTTATACATCTAGAACTCCTTCACAGTAAGCTTTATAATCGTTGATAAACTTCCAACGCTTATTGTTGGTTACCCACATGGCGTTGAAGTCGATACCATAACTACCGTGATCATCAACAGGAAACATAAGACAGTCATTCCAATCCACCCACTGCTCTAGGAACTCTTCATATACGTTCATGCCATTAGCGTGTAGTCGTCCTGCATCGAAGTCGGGATTATGTAACTGACTAATCACATACAACTCCCGGCCATTCTTGACAATGTTACACAAACCAGTATAGTAGATATGCGAATGTATGCTACCTGAGTATGAGTTCATTGTGAGAAGCTTAAGCTCAGTATACTTGCGGTCGTCTCTAAGTTGAAGGACAGTACTGCAAGCTTCAACAACAATTCGACAATATATTCGGCGATAATCGGTACAATTCATTATGCATCTCCAGATGAGTTTCATTTCAACAAGGTCATTATATGTGAGTGTTAAGAGTAAGTAAAGAGCTATTTCGTGTATCTAACTCTCAATGCTTCGGCGGCTCTTGGATCTTTAACTTCATCAGCCAATTGACATGCGAATATATGTTTCTGTCTCAACCAAGCTTCATGGGCTTCTTCTGGTGTGTCGAATACACCTAAACTAATCTGGTCTCTTCTACTGAATGGATCTCGACAACGAGAATTGTACCTCCCACCAAGCTTGCGTACACCTAAAGGATATTTATTTTTGGTTGAGGTCGAGGTAGTTATGAATGTGTTGACTTTCTTGCTTACAAAAGCACACTTGTCGGGCGAGTAAATCTTATTGGTTGGGTCTATCAGGTCTTTATCTAACTGCATGCCTGTGATTGTGTGATGAAACTGTTCTTGTTCGGTCATCCAATTCTTAAAATTACTGTATGTCAGCCACTCATCACAGACATGGCAGTCTTTATATGTTGGATGCTTAGCTGTATATGTCTCACAGTAACATCTCTCGAGCATGGCCTTCCACTTCAGGTAGTATGGGCAATGTCATCTTGGGTTACTGGATCTGGTTAGTGCGATGGAATCATTAATCCCAACCCCATATACAAGTTTCTTTTTCTTCATTATATTCTCCTATGTTTATGTAATTATAAACAGACTTAAATTACGAAACAAATGTCGATTACTCATTTACATATATCATCAGGTCGGCTATACTGACATGCAATGATTAAATGGAGATACAGTATGAACCTCAGACTTAAAGTGCAACTATGCCAAGCCAACGCTCTTAAAGCAATCTCAATTACATGTACTGAGATTTTAGATATGAAACACAAGGGTGATTTCGAATCTATCAGACGTTTGGCTGTACTTGATTCCGACCCTGAAGATGCATCAAACGTCGATCATTGTGGTTTATGTGAGATGTTCTTCAACCGAGCTAAGTCTCTGGAGTTTGATGCTCGCGCACGAAATCATGGCATGAACATTATGACGTATCATGCTAGTAAGTGGGAACACTTCTCAGGCAATAACTGCTATCCAATCGGTCTTGAGGGACATTGTCCTAACGACCTATATGTTCAAAATTCGGAAAACTTCACAACAATGTGGTGTGAAGGTGAATATGCTGAGATGCGTTGGAAGTACGTTGAGTACATTCTGGAGTGTGTCACTAAAGAAATTGAAGAACTTGAAACCAACCAACCGGAGTAACACTTAAATGAAAAAGCTAATGACAGCGTTCGCGCTTCTAACAGCACTTGTATTAACTGGATGTCAAACGGACGCCAAAGTCGCAAGTAGTAACCTTAGCAAAGCGGCCGAAATGTTTGAAATCGAACGCCGCGTTGTCTTCTACAATGGCATTACCGATGTCACGCTACTTACTATTGAAGGTCGTTGTTCTATTGATGACGATGGCAATCAACTGGAAGTGACATGTAAGATTTCCGATAAAGAAGTCTATAAGCATTTCCTAGGGTTATCTGACAACATGACATACTTTGTTCAACAGACAGGTCTTGCGGATGTGAGTGTATTCCATCACCGAATTATTTGGAAGCCTCAAACAGTTATTCCAGAGATCGATTTACGTACGTCAAAAGAAGC
>CAKZLI010000003.1 GCA_937125395.1 uncultured Glaciecola sp. | reverse complement strand
ATAACTCAAGTCTCAATAGTATGATACTATTTTGTAAAGTATGATACTTTATTGTTTAGTATGATACTTTATTGTCGCTCTACATTCTACATTAAATACTATACGAAACTTACTCCACCGTAACAGACTTGGCCAAATTCCGCGGCTGATCCACGTCCGTACCTTTAATTAATGCCACATAATAAGACAATAACTGTAATGGTAGTGTGTACACGATAGGCGCAACCGATGCCGCGCAATGAGGCACATTGATCACACGCATCGTTTCATCTGACTCAAAGTGTGCGTCTTTATCTGCAAAGACATACATAATCCCGCCACGAGCACGGACTTCTTCGACGTTGGATTTGAGTTTTTCTAATAATTCATTGTTGGGTGCAACCACAATCACGGGCATTTCATCATCAATTAATGCCAACGGACCATGTTTTAACTCACCCGAAGCATAAGCTTCTGCATGGATGTATGAGATTTCTTTGAGTTTTAACGCCCCTTCCATCGCAATGGGATACTGTTCGCCACGCCCTAAAAACAATGAATGGTGTTTATCGGCAAATTCTTCCGCTAAATCTTCGATTTCTTGTGCTAATTCTAACGTTTCTTCTAACTTCGCCGGTAAACTTTGTAGTCCCGTTAGGATATCGGTACGGTCAACATCACTCATGCCATTGTGCTGACCTAAGGCTAATGTCAGCATTAAAAACGCCCCTAATTGAGTGGTAAACGCTTTCGTTGATGCCACACCAATCTCTGCACCGGCTTTGGTCATGAAAGCCATATCCGACTCACGCACCAATGATGAACCTGCCACATTACAAATCGTTAAACTAGAGGTATAGCCTAGCTCTTTGGCTAAACGTAGCGCTGCTAATGTATCTGCCGTTTCGCCTGATTGAGAAATCGTCACCAACAAACTATTTGGATGCACCACTGATTTGCGGTATCTAAACTCAGAAGCAATCTCTACGTTACACGACACATTCGCGTATTGTTCTAACCAATAACGAGCCGTCATGCCTGCATGATACGACGTACCACATGCGATAATCTGGACATGCTTAATTTGACTCAATAATGCATCCGCATTGTCACCAAAAATACCCGGAACTAATCCATCTAAGCTTACCCGCCCTGCTAATGCATTACGCACTACCGTAGGCTGTTCATAGATTTCTTTAAGCATATAATGACGATAGCCGGCTTTGTCTCCCGCATCGTGCTCAACAGTTGATTCAACAATTTCACGCACCACAGGATGGCCATCCACATCAAAGATATTGACTTCGCGACGCGTGATCTCAGCAACATCGCCTTCTTCTAGGAAAATAAATCGACGTGTCACCGGTAACAGTGCCATTTGGTCAGAGGCAATGAAGTTTTCACCCACACCTAAACCAATCACTAATGGACTACCTGAACGGGCAACAATCACGCGAGAAGGATCTTCTCGATCCATAATCACAGTCCCGTACGCACCATGAAATTGTGATACCGCCTCTTGCACGGCACCTAATAATGAATCGTGTGCTTCTAATAACGAATGAACCGTATGAGCAATCGTTTCTGTGTCGGTATCAGTGCTAATCGTGTAGCCTTTGTCGCGTAAACGCATTCGCAAATCAGCAAAATTCTCAATAATCCCGTTATGCACTACCGCAATACGATCAGATGATGCATGAGGATGGGCGTTGTTTTCAGTCACGCCGCCATGAGTCGCCCAACGTGTATGGGCGATCCCTGTGGTGCCTTTACCATTGTCATCGGTAATCGCATCGGCTAATGCTTGCACTTTACCAATGCGACGCACGCGCGAAAATTCGCCTTGATCAGTTAATAGCGCCACGCCCGCTGAATCATAGCCGCGGTATTCTAGGCGTTTTAGTCCTTCAATTAAAATTTCAACTACATTACGTTCGGCGACAGCGCCCACTATTCCACACATGCTTATTTCTCCATTGGCGGTGTACAGATAACCTGCACACCATAGTTTTGTATATGACGCTGTGCGTCATCATTTAATAAGTTATCGGTCACTAACGTCGAGATCTTGTCCCACGAGAGTTCAATATTTGGCATTTTTTTAAATAATTTATCGGATTGAGCGAGCACAATAGTCTGTTCAGCCGCATCGCTCATGACTTGGCTGAGTTTGGTCAACTCATGAAAGGTCGTCGTGCCTTTGGTAAGATCTAATCCCGACGCACCCACAAACGCCATTTCAAAATTATAAGACGCAATCATCTTTTCAGACATTTGCCCTTGAAAAGATTGCGATAAAGGATCCCAAGTACCGCCGCTCATCAATACCGTCGCGTTGTGGCTTTTTTGCGTTAGCGCCGTCGCAATCGGTAAGGAATTCGTCATCACGACGATTCCCTCTATGGTTTGTAAATAAGGTAAAAGATGTGCCGTCGTACTACCGCTATCCACTACAATACGCGAAAAAGGGCGAATTAATTCAGCTGCTTTTGCTGCAATTGCTTGTTTGCACGGATCGTTATCAACGATTGCCGGTTGAGATAAAGATGAAGCTGATTCGATTGATGTCGAGCGTGAAGAAGAACCTGTTGGTGAACTTGTTGATGAACTTACTAATGCAACATCGGAGGCATTGGTATTGATTACAGCGCCGCCATGAGTACGAATTAAAACGCCTTGCTGCTCTAATGTTGTCAAATACTTTCGAATCGAAACCTCAGAGACAGAAAGTGAGTTGGCTAACTCACCCACGCTAACCCTACCATTTGCGGCTAACTCATCTGTAATGTACTGTAAATTGTTGTTAGCGCGCTGGGGATTGCGTGACATCTATAAGTTTCATATTGACGGATAAGTTTCGAATTATAACTTATAATGTCAAAAACACAATATTATTTACCTAAGTCATTTTCTTAGTTGGACGTTCCCAGCCAGTTAAATGACGTTGCTTGGCACGAGCAATCGCCAGCGCATCATCTTCAACGTCTTTTGTTACCACTGAACCCGCACCAATGGTGGCAGTATCGCCTATCGTTACTGGCGCAACTAACGAGCTGTTTGAACCAATAAACGCATTTGCGCCAATCAGTGTTTGCGATTTATTCACGCCGTCATAATTACAGGTAATGGTACCTGCCCCGATATTAGCATTTGCACCGACTATCGCATCACCCAAGTAGGTCAAGTGATTGGCTTTTGCGCCTTCCCCTAATGTGGTTTTTTTCATTTCAACAAAATTACCGACTTTGGCTTTTTTGGATAATACCGAACCTGGACGTAAACGCGCATAAGGCCCCACTTGGCAGGCTTCACCCACCTGCGCATTTTGAATAATCGAGTTAGCTTCAATAACGGTATCATCAGCAATGGTACAATGTTGTAATAAACAGTTTTGACCGATACGAACATTATTGCCTAGTGTCACTGTGCCTTCAAACACGCAGTTCACATCAATAAAGACATCATTACCCACGGTTAACTCACCGCGTACATCAAAGCGTGCCGGATCCGCTAAGGTTGCCCCTGCCAACATCGCTTGTTGTGCATTGTCTAATTGTAGCGCTCGCTCAAGTTTTGCCAAATGCACACGGTTATTCACCCCTTCTACCTCAACCGCAGACTCAGGTTGTGCGGAGTGGATAGATTTACCTTGAGCCGCCGCCATCGCAATCACGTCAGTAAGGTAAAACTCGCCTTGGGCATTGTTATTTTCTAATCCGTCCAACCAACCGAGTAGATCTGCGCCATTGAGGATCATGACACCGGTGTTGATTTCAGCAATTTCGCGCTGCGCCTCAGTCGCATCTTTGTGCTCAACAATCGCCGTAATATTGTCGCCACTGGCATCGCGAATAATCCGTCCCATCCCAGTTGGGTCGTCTAAGTTTACCGTTAACAATGCCACATCGGCGTTAGCTTTTACCGCATGTAGTTTGCGTAAGGTATCCGCCTTTATCAACGGAGCATCACCGACCAAAACAAGGACATCATCTTCTGGATTAATATATTCAGCCGCTTGTTGCACGGCATGTCCTGTCCCTAATTGCTCCGCCTGTAAACACCAATTTAATGCGTTGTCTGATAAAGCAGTTTTGAGTAAGTCAGCTCCGTGGCCATAGACCAGATTAATCGAATTAGCACCTAATTCATTTACGGTATTGATAATGCGTTGCACCATTGGCACACCGCCAATTGGATGAAGTACTTTGGGAAGAGAAGATTGCATTCTTGTGCCTTTACCAGCAGCAAGAATCACGACAGACAATGCCATAATAAGTCCTTTATAAAATAATTGGCGAAAATATATCAAAAAACCCGGACTAGAGCCACGGCTTTAAATGAAGAAGTCGCCACCACCAAATTAAATACCCTGCGTTATGAAGCAGAATCGATCTGTTGCGAGTGTTTACGCCGCTTGAATGTAATTGCACCGGAGGTCAACCCGATACCAAATAAAATAGTCGCTCCACCGGCAATCATGAAGCTTGAGATGGTTTCATCCAACATTAATGCGCCCCAAATCAAGCCAAACATCGGCACTAAATACCCGACATAAATCGCTTTGGACGGACCGATATTGACGATCAAATGAAAATACATCATATACGCCACACCAGTGCACACGATCGCTAAGAAGCCGACAGCGAGCCAACTGTTTAGATCCGGTGTCCCTGGCATAGGGAAATACAATGCCATTGGCAACAATACAAGTGCTGAAATCGCTTGGCTACCCGCAGCAATTGCCAGCGGCTTCGCCTGCGCCAAATGACGCTTGATGTAACAAATAGCATACCCATAACCAAATGTTGCAACCAGACAGGCAAGCACTGGTATTAAACTTACCCCTTGAAAGTTCAAAGTCTCATAGCTAAGTAAGTAAACACCAACAAAGCCGCAAACAAATCCCAATTTAGCTAAATGAGTCATCGACTCTTTGAGCCACAACCAAGCAAGTAACGCGCCGAACATCGGGGCCGTCCCGTTTAATAACGCCGTCAACGCCGAAGGTAAATGCAAACTACCATAAGTAAATAAACTAAATGGGATGGCAGTATTAGTCAGTGCTACCACAAAAATCGGTTTGGCAAATACCAAAATATCTCCGAGTTGCCGCTTAGCGATAACAAATGGCAGTAACACCATTGTCGCCAACAATGCGCGCAGTTCAACCACTGCCCATATACCAAAATCAGGTGCCGTAATGCGCATTAACATGAACGACGAACCCCAGATGGCGGCTAATAACATTAATTCAACTACATATTTAAACGGCAATGGATAATCAACTTGTTAATGTAAAATCGGAGGATTCATGATTAAGCAGCCAAGACTTTTTATCTAAGCCCCCTGCGTATCCTGTTAATGTGCCATTTTTGCCGATAACTCGGTGGCAAGGAATGACTATCCCGAGTGGATTTTTACTATTTGCCATGCCTACTGACCGTGATCCTGTTGGTTGATCAATTTGCATCGCAATATCAATATAACTGCATGTTGTGCCGTAAGGGATAGTCAATAAAGCTGCCCACACACGTTGTTGATAAGCGGTACCTGATGGCACTAACGGTAATGAGAAATCATGTCGCTGACCAGCAAAATATTCAGTTAACTGCTGACAAGCAAGCGCAGTGATTGCATTGCCATGCGCAGAAGGCTGTATTGATGAATTTGCAGGCAACTCAGCATCGTTGGGCTGTACAAATTGCACATGGGTGATCCCTGCCTCATTTGCCAAGACCTCAAGCTCACCCAAAGGGGTTGTGATTGATTGTTGATATTGGTGTGTCATGTATTGGCATGCTCCCACAGTTGGATACAAACATAGCTTTGCCATGGCGCAGCCAATGCCGGTCGAATAGGTGATACCAACGCAAAACGGGCTAGTTGATTTTTGACAACTAGGTCATTATGCAAAAACACATCCGGTGCAGATAAACCGCGCATCAACACATAATTAACCGTCCAAGGACCTATCCCTTTTATGTCTAACAGGGCGTTAATACTATCCTGTGATGACAATACCTGATCTTGTGCATATTGGCTAGCCGCTAACAAGGTTTGTTGCCGTGCTTTTGGCATCGGTAATATGGGTGTATCAACATGACTCAACGCTTCAGCTAATTCACGAGGTACAGGAAAGTGCTTGATATTCGGTGTCGCAACTCGGATCGAACCAATCCATTTATTTAGTATATTCACCGCACCGGTCACACTTATTTGCTGCCCAACAATCGCTCTGATCAATGCCTCAAAAGGTGACCATGTTGCAGGTAAGCGTATCCCAGGCGTCACGTCAGCCAAGGTAAAACCTGCATCAAGCAAGGCCTGTTCAATCATCGGCATAGATTGATGAGCATCAAGTACACGTGCAATATTGGCTAACACTGCTTGACGACAATCAGGATCATGTAGTCGTAATTCAATCTGAAAGCGCTGTTGTTGAGGTTGATATGTGGCTTTAAACCAACTTGAGGATAACGTCACCGAATCCGTAGAAAGCCCTTTGAGTGATTGCTGTCCATAGAATTCGGTCTCATCAAAATACCGCGAATAACTCATCGCTTCACACGTTTCAATGCCCGCAATGGCTCGACGATACAAAAATGCCTGTACCATCGTCCAATTATAAGGTTGTGTGACGTTGAGAAATTCCGTCATTGTTACTCAGTTTTAAGGTACGTATACCCTCTTAAACAATCTTCATAAAAATCCGTCCAACGCACACCCTCACGCGGATTCATTTGTCCTTGTGCAACACGTTTATCAATCAAACGTTTTACATCAATGGCCATTGAATGAGGGTTATATTGCATCACAGATAAAACATTTTCGACCGATGAACCTTGCACGACTTCTTCAATATAAAAGTCTTGTGGATCATCGTCATAACTAAAAATATGCACCTCATTTAAGCGACCAAATAAATTATGCATGTCGCCCATGACGTCTTGGTAAGCGCCGGTTAAAAATAAACCCAAGTGGTATTTTTCATTGTCGCGTAATGGGTGCATCGGTAGCACATTAGAGATTTCACGACCCACAGCAAACTGATCAATCTTACCATCTGAATCACACGTTATATCCACCAGCGAACAATTGACCGTTGGCACTTCATTCAGGCGCGTCAGTGGCACAACAGGTAAAATCTGGTCAATCGCCCAGGTATCTGCAGCAGATTGAAAGATCGAAAAATTACACAAATATTGACTGGATAAATCAAATGCTAATGCTTGTATTTCTTCCGGAACAAACTCCGCACCCGTATAGCGCTGCTGTAACTGTTGCATAATTTGCCAATACAAGGTTTCTACTTGTGCTAACTCAGTTAATCCAATTACCCGCAACTTGAACGCCGAATTAGCTTGTTCTTTGTATTGTGAGGCATCGTTAAAGACTTCTTGTAAATTCGTTGCTGACTCAAGTGACGAAGCTAGCTCACGCATATTCGTTAGTAACACATGTTCATCAGCACCGACAGTCAAATCCACTTGCGCTGAATCAGGACGTATTTCGCCCATTATTTCGGTGATCACACAGCTATGATGTGCAGTAATGGCTCGACCAGATTCACTCACTAACGTTGGGTGTGGCACTTTTTCTAAATCACAGACTTCTTTCATGCCATACACTACATCAGCAACGTATTCATCAATAGAGTAATTACGGGACGAATCATTGGTGGATTTAGTACCATCGTAATCAATGCCTAATCCGCCACCGATATCCACATATTCCAAATTAAACCCTAAATGCCGGAGCTCTGCATAGATTAACGCGCCTTCATTGATTGCGTCTTTGACAGCTCTGATATCAGTGAGTTGACTGCCAATATGAAAGTGCAACAGCTTTAGACAATCGCCCATATTTTCTTGGGCCAAGTACTTGCCTGCATTAATAATTTCTGCAATGGTCAGTCCAAATTTAGCCCGATCACCACCACTGCCTTCCCACTTACCTCGACCTTTGACACTCATCTTAGCTCGAAGGCCAATCATGGGCTGTTCGCCTAATTCTTTAGCAATGCGCACAATGCTTTTTAGCTCAGAAAACTTTTCGACGACAATTAATACTTTACGACCAATTTTTTGCGCCAAAAAAGCCAACTGCACAAATTCATCGTCTTTATACCCATTCAGGATCGTCAATGCATCCGCAGTGGTATTATACGCAAGGACCGTTAAAAGCTCTGCTTTTGACCCCGCCTCTAAGCCATAATGATAATCTTTACCGGCATCGACAATTTCTTCAACCACCTCACGCATCTGATTCACTTTTACCGGGTAGACTCCACGATAAGCGCCGTTATAATCAGCCTCTTGAATACAATGGTTAAATGCCTGATTAAGCTGCACAACTTGCGCACGCAACACATCATGAAATCGCACAACAACCGGAAATTGAATATGCTGCGATTGGATGTCTTCAATCACTGAGGCAAAATCAATTTGCATGTGTGGCTTACTCACATCCGGGGTTACGCACAGATTACCTTTATCACTGATAGCAAAATACCCAGCACCCCATTTAGAGATACCATATAGTGCGTCAGCGGCAGCGTTATCCCAAACGGAGGGAGTCAGTGGAGAAGTCATGGCCGTACCTTTACAAAGCATTACTAGATTAACGCGCATTATAAAGGCTGATATTCAAATGACGAAATTTTTTGTACCGATTCTTTGCGATTAAGTTAATTTTTCCTAAACTTAATACAAAACCTATCAATAAGAAGTCAAATTGTTATGCAGCTAAAGGATCAGACGCATATTACTCAACGAAAATTAAAAATTTTATTTGTTGATGATAACCCACTGGATTTACAGATTATTTTAAATCAATTATCTGATAAATACGAAGTCACCTTTGCTACCAATGGCGTAGAAGCGATGTTCCACGCAGCACAAAACCCACAGCCTGATATATTATTGATTGATATCCATATGCCGAATATGAACGGGTTTGAATTATGCAAAAAACTCAGTGAGAATTCGGCAACAAGCAATATCCCCATTATTTTTATCACCGCAAACACATCGATTAAAACTAAGACTAGGGCGTTTGATGTTGGCTGTGTTGACTATGTGAACAAACCGATTGACATAAATGAGTTGATATTGCGCATCAATAATCATGTCAAATTAGCACGCCAAGCGCATACCATTGATATCTTGTCTACCCTTCACCCGCTAACCAATATCTGTAATTACCATAAATACGTTGAAGAGCTCACTACGGAATGGGCAACGTGTAAACGGTATGACTACCCATTATCATTATTGCATTGCCAAATTGACGATTTTGAGCAAACAGTATCTGCCATCGCCAGCGAATATGTCACCAAAACAATTCAAATCATAGCGAATGCATTACGTGATATTGGCAATCGACCCGGAGATTCAGTCGCACACATAGATATTGATACCTTTGCAATAGTATTGTCTGATAGCAAGATTTCGCATGCGGTAAATTGCGCGAAAGAAATCGTGACCAAAGTCTCCGCACTGAATATCATTCTCCGACCAGGGCGCGCCCCTCTCAAAGTGACCGTCAGTGTTGGCGTGTCATCGGTCTTTCCAGAAGAAAATATCTCGACGGGCGATTTACATGTGCAAGCGGGCAATGCCCTAATTGAAGCCAGAGAGATGGGCGGGAACACTTGGAAGTTATGTGATTTAAGTCATATTGTATCGAGTTAAACACTGAAAATGCGCCATCGCGCACAAATCGCCAAGCACTTATGGCATTAAATGTCCTGTTTTAACCCAAATAACGGTCTCTTCCTCAACATATGGATGATGCTGACTCAGATGAGGACTGCGAATCCATGTGCCTGTTGGGTATTGCCCATGTTCATCCATAAACGTGCCAGATAAAACGAATATTTCTTCACCACCAAAATGCCGATGCGGTTGAAAACGCTCACCTGCAGGCCATTTAACTAGCGCACACCCTTCTCCCTCAAATTGATGCAATGGCATCACTTGCAATCCTCCTTGCCCAGGTCGCCATGGGGTAGTATTCGTATTGATACGTACCGATTGCGTATCTCCATCTGCAAATTGACACAGCTTGACAAACAACACGCAGCCATCGTCACTAAAAGGGGCATGGCTGGTACCTGCTGGATTACGAATATACGTGCCAGCAGGATAATCACCATGTTCATCGCTAAAGACGCCGCTGAGCACAAAAATCTCTTCGCCTTTAGGATGTGAATGCGTATTGAATCGAGACTCAGGCGCGTAGCGAACAATACTAGTCGCATGCCCTGATTCGATACCTGCACGGGCGAGTGGTTTACGATCAACACCTGGCATAGGACTAGATTGCCATGCTTGTGTATCAGAGTGAATGGTGATGTACTTTGAAAAATCCATGTTAAGCATTACGACTACCCTGCGATAAGTAAATACTGAATTGTCGGTTACCTTTTGCAGCTAGTCAACCATCGTTGCTTGGTTTCGTCCATTGCGTTTAGAGGTATATGATGCCGAGTGCATACCCGTAATATTGACGTTATTGCCAATTTCGTGAGTACCACGCCAACACTAACCCACTGATCAAACCAAATAAATGTGATTCCCAAGATACATAAGGTTGGTTCGGAAATATTCCCCAAAACATGCCACCATAAAAAATGACAACACCAAGAGAGATTGCGACTAACCACACACGGCGACTCAATAATCCGGCTAACACTATGTAGCCAAAATAGCCATAGATGATACCACTGGCACCTAAATGTCTTGCCTCTCGAGCAAAGATCCACACCAAGATCCCTCCCATCAACATAACGAACACACTGACTGAGATATACCGCTTTAGTCCAAATTCAAGCAATACAAGAGATAGTACCGACAACGTCAGTATATTCGAGGTAAAATGCAGCAAGCTTGCATGTAACCACGGTGCAGTCACAATAAACGGCAAGGTTGTTATTTGGCGGGGTATCACGCTATATTGGTTAAGCCAACGCCCTGAGAGGATATTAACCAATTCAAGCAAACACATCACACTCAGCACAATGATCAAGTAGTGCCAGTCAGGTCTGCCTGTGCGTCGAGAGGGTGCTTGCATTATAAAAGCCGTTGCTCAGCACCCGCTTCGTCAGTATCAAACGTCACATTATGCTTCGGCTGTTTAAGTAAAATACCCGTATTGAGTAACGTGCTGTGGATCAACTTAATTAATGTCGTATCATGGCCGTACAGTTTGGCGTCTTGTAACGCATCTTCCGTCGAAAACACACACGTAACTAGTAAGCTTGCCGGGAAATTAGCGTAATTAGCCGTATGTGTGAGCCACGCAAAGCCTTGAATGCTGCTTTTAGCTTCTTCACAGACTTCAGTGAGAGCTTTGATGACGTTATTATCGAGTTTCTTGACTGTTTTATTCATTTTCATGACAGTACTGACCTTAATTAACCTAAATCGTTAGCATTAGTGGTAATGCTAACATATCTGCAATCAAGCGGAACGTTAAGCGGTCATATATTCTCGATATTTACAGCGGCTTAGGCGGCGCTAATCCTTCAGCAAAATCTTCACGAGGTGGACTGAATGTATCAATTAAGATGCCGCCGGTTGGACAGACTGCGCCATGAGCCACATGCGGAGGCACGAAGAAACTATCACCGGCATGCAGCACTTTGATAACGCCATCAACATTTACATGAAACACACCTTCAACGACATGTGATACTTGTGAGTGACGATGCGCATGCACATATCCTTCAGCGCCTTTATCAAACCAAATTTTGACGGCCATTAACTCATCATTATAACCAAGCATCTGGCGTTTTAAACCATTACCTAAGTCTTCAATTTCTGTTTCATTTGCAAATGAAAAATGTTCACTTTGACTCATTATCAATTCCTTTAGCGAATAAAAAAAGTCCATAAATCATCGTAGAGTGAATTATGGACTGTATTATTTAATCTAATGTAAACCCGACTATTTTTTTAATGACAGAAAATAATCGAAAATTTCTGGTACATTGCCACTCGCCATACCGGCATCAAATGCGGCTTGTAGATTTGCTGATGTGCCTTCTGCAATCTGAGCACGGGTGCCCAAATCTTCAACCATCTTCAAAAAGTAGCCCAAATCTTTGTTTGCATTACCGATTGAGAATCCGAGATCACTGACACCGTCAACGGCATAGTTTTTACAAAATCCCATAAACGGTGAGTTAGATGGACCTGTTGACATAATATCAAACAGTTGTTGACGATCAACACCGGCTAACTCAGCCACAGCAAAAGCTTGAGACATTGCTGCTACAGTTGTCATTCCCATGAAATTATTAATCAATTTTGTTGTATGGCCTGCGCCAAGTGCGCCTAAATTAAATACATTTTCGCCTTGCATTTCAAGGATAGGTTTCACTTTTGCGAATGTGTCTGCGTCACCAGATGCCATGATGTTTAATAATCCATCTTTAGCATGCGCAGGCGTTCGACCTAATGGCGCATCGATCATACCTGCACCTTTAGCCGCTAAATCTGCACCAATCTTTCGGGTAGAAGCAGGAATAGAAGTACCAAAATCAATCAATACAGCACCCGGCTTAATACCTGCTAAAATACCATCTTCGGCATATACTAATGATTCGACAACGTTAGATGTTGTTAAACACAGCATAATAATATCGCTTGCAGTAGCTAATTCAGCAGCCGTGTTGACTGTAGTCGCACCACGCGCAACAACAGCTGCGACAGCATCTTTATTTAGATCCATTACAATTGGTTCGAACCCTTTCTTTTGTAAATTCTCAACCATGTTGCTGCCCATTAGGCCCAGGCCGATGAAGCCTATAGTAGGTTTTGTCATGTGAAACTCCTAAAAAAATCTGTGTCTATCGTTATTGGATGTGAAAGTTGTTCACCTATTATTAATAGTTATTTTCTAACGCTAAACAAACAATGCGCCAGAGCAACATAACTTAAAAGATGATATTGACAACTCCAGACCATCTTTCACATCATACTAACCAATTATAAACCAATTGTCAGCCAATTTTGAAAATATTGGATAACCAAGACATAGGGAAACGTTAAAAAATCCAATTGCAGCTGACAAAATTCCTAATAAATCATTGATTTAATTATAATAAAATTAAATATTACACTATTTACAAATATGTAACTTTTTATTCAATCACAGAAATAAAGCCATTTTTGGTTAGAGAGTTAGGTTGTATTTCCATTAAAAGCCATGCTGCCTCGCCACCAACCTACAGACAACAAAATACTTGGTTGACCAAATCAATATCATTAATCTCGCGCATGTTATTAGTCAAAAAATCATGCTACCAGAACAAACAGAATAACAATAAACCCTTTAAAATTAATGATATAGAATAAATACACATATTAAAAAAACACATGCAATAGTTACCGAAAAATCTAAAAACCCAATCTAATCACAAAGGATTAAGACCAATTGGTTGTAACATTTTTCTATTTTGTTTGAACAAAAGGTTGACCTTTTGCGTTTCAGTTGTAATTATAAGGTTAATTCTTTGTGCTCACTTGTTATTGTATTTAGATTTTGACACATCTTACACAAAGAATAAGACGCGTTATTTGATACATATAAATACACAAAAACACATACACACATAGGAACATACTATGAATCATAAATTATCTAAAATCGCCTTAGCAGTCGTTTCTGCATCGGCAATTAATATGGTTTCGCCGGTTTATGCTCAAGATGCACAGCCTGCAGCAGATGCCAACCTAGAAGTCATTGAAGTTACAGGCATTCGCAGCGCTTTAGCTGGTGCCTTAGCAGAGAAACGCTCATCTACTAATTTAGTTGAAATTATCGAAGCGGAAGACATCGGCAAACTACCTGATCAAAACTTAGCTGAAGTACTAGAAAATATTACAGGTATTCAAATCACACGTACTGCTGGTGTTGGTACGGGTGTGCAAATCCGTGGTTCTAACTCCAATAACGTACTCATCAACGGTGTCCAGACTGTTGGCGCAGGTACTGGCCGTGGCGGTATTAGCTTTGAAGATGTTTCTGCATCTATTATTGCTGGTGTTGAAGTCACGAAAGCCTCGGAAGCCAAAACAATTGAAGGTTCTGTCGGTGGTACTGTTAACCTACGTACTATTCGTCCGTTAGAACTTGACGAACAATTGATTAACGTGCGAATTCAAGGTGAAGACAGCAGCTTAACAACTGATGGCGTTCAGCCTCGTATATCAGGTGCATTTGGTGATAACTGGGATACTGATAATGGTAAATTCGGTTTTGTTATGTCTGGTAGTGTGACACAACAAGAATCATCTTCATTTCGTCCACGTGTTGACCGTGATGGAAGCTTAGTAGAAAACTGTGATGCTGTTGTTGTTAGAAGTGGTAACACAGAAGACGTATCCTCGCGTCCAGTCTGTCAAGATTTTGATTTCCTAGGCATTCAATTCCTAAACCAAGAATATGAAAACTTCGAATATGAAACAACTAACATATCAACTACATTTGAATTTGCTCCAAACGACAATACTAAATTTTTCCTAGATGTCGTATTGACTGACCAAGAACGCCGTCAAGATTCAACTCGTGTGCAAGGTTCTGGTGTAAGTTCAGTACTTAACCAAAATTTACCGACTCAATTTGAGACTGTTAACTACGGCTCTTTAGACGGTGTTGCGTTAGGTAGTATTCAAGCAGCCGTTCGCGGTACAATTGAACCTAACTTAGCTCGAGATGATGATGATCCTAACTTACGTTTTAGCTCTGATACTGGTGCGCGTTTAACCGACACGCAATTGTTTCGTCTTGGTGGTGAATCTCAACTGACTGATAACTTATTCGCAAGTGTTGAAATCTCGTCTGCTAGTTCAGAAACAACCAATCCGAACCTCAGTACTACGCTGAACTTCATCAACCCTAATGCACCATTAGATGGTCTAGATGCAGATGGTAACCCAACTGATAGCACCAGTAATGATAACTCTGTACCATTTATCTATGATTTGACGGGTGGCGCGTTAACATTTGGTATCAACTTTGATTCACCATTTGCACCATCCATTGCAGAATTAATGGATCCAGCGAACGTCGTATTAGACCAAGTCGATGTAGGTCGCAATGCGACAGAAAATGGCTTAGACGCATTACGTGCTGACTTTACGTATTACATTGAAGAATCACCGGTGACGTCCGTTGATTTTGGTTTCCGCTTAAGTAAACGTGAAAGTACTTTTAATCGTATCACTGACCGTATTGGTGGTTTCAGTAAGCTGAAAGATAGCCCAAGTGGTTCATTATTTTCAGATTTATTAGTGCCTGGTCCTAGCAACTTTGGCGATGCAGATGGTCGTGAACTAGCGTTACGTAACTTCATTATCATTGACCCCAATATGGCATTTAATAACCCAGATCGAGTCATTGATACATTAGAAGCAGCATTAATTGCTCATGACCCTTCACCTGACCTGTTATCTTTATCACCTTCAGCATCAGCATTCTTTAATATTGAAGAAAAAACTCAGGCATTGTACGCACAAGCAAACTTTGAATTTGAGCACATTGTCGGTAACGTAGGGGTTCGTCATATTAAAACAACGGTAGATTCTACTGGTAATACTAATATTGATGGCACAGATACATTGACTACTATTTCTGGTGATTATAGCTTTACACTTCCCAAAATTAATATTGTTGCAACGCCACATGATGACGTTGTACTGCGTTTGGGTTGGGGACAAGACATTCGTCGTCCAAATTTCTCAGATTTGAATACGTCGGTATCGTTCCCATCGAACATTAACCAATCTGTTTCAATCGGTAATCCTGGTTTAGAACCACAAGAAATCACGACTTTAGATTTATCTGCTGAATGGTATTTTGCTGATTCTGCTGTAGTAAGTATTGGTTATTTTGACAAAGAAATAGGTAACTTATTCGTATCAACTCTTGAGTCAGCTCCTACTGATGCCAATGGCTTTGTAGCGACGAATGATACATCCTGTGCTGCTGGTGGTATTTATAACCCTGCAGCTCAAGGTGATGATTTCCGAGCTCCACTTGGCGTAACCGGAGCGTGTGCTGATCTAGATACTCAAGTTAATGACCCAGCAACCACGACTCAAACAGGTATTGAGATGGCTGTACAGTATGATTTATCTAGCTTCGAAGACGACTTAGGTTGGGCATCTGGTTTTGGATTTATTGCTAACTATACTATCCAAGAATATAAAGGTGGTTCGGTTGTTAATCAATCTGCCGGACGTGGTACTGATATCTTCAATGCAATCAATGGTATTTATGATGATGCTGACTTTGTTAGAGTATCAGCGGTTCAAGGTCTATTAGACTTCTCTGAAAATGCTTATAACGTCACTGCATACTATGAAAAGTATGGTATCAGCGCACGTGTTCGTTACACATGGCGTGAAGCGTTCCGTACCGATGATACAGCTGGTGGTGCATCACGTAACTCTACATTAGGTTTCCCGGTTTACACTCATGACCGTGGGCAACTTAATGCAAGTATTAGCTATGATGTGAATGACCAACTGAATTTAGGAATCGAAGCAGTAAACCTTACTGAGTCAGGTATCACACAGTCTTGTGTTAATGAAGGCGCAATCCTTTGTTTCCAAGGGCTAGCTGACCGCCGTATTACGTTTGGTGCAAACTATCGTTTTTAAGCGCACAGCGTAAATACAATTTAGTATACAAATTAAAAAGGTATGGCATTTTGAAGTGACATGCCTTTTTTTGTGCACGATACAAAATGCGTAATTGATATATCTAAGAGCTCTTGTTATTGAACTTAGAAATGAATTAGGTTGAAAACTTATAATAAAGAAAAAGCCCTGATAAATCAGGGCTTTTTTTTGGATAGCTTGAAATTCAGTGAAAGCCACTGAAACTCATAGAGGCACTTGTCGGGTAAGGAGCGAACATTACTGTTCACCCCTCCCCTAAGAACCGTGCGTGCGAGTTTCCCCGCACACGGCTCAAGCCTTTAAAAGCTTGTGCTTATGCACAAACCAGCAACAAGTTTATTATCCTATTACATCTGTGTATTGAAAGGAATCATAACCAAGTTTCGTTTTACCATAGAGGTCTTTTCTCATCGCAATAACTATACTACCAACGACTTTGTGACCTTGTTTGAGATCGGGAGTTTTCCCTTTGTGTTCCTTAAGTAAAGCAATCAAGTTATTGATAGCTTCTATAACTTCGTCAGAACTATACAACCAAGCCTTATAAAGCTCCGCAAGAAATTCTCTTTGCGTGGCAGGATTGGCGTTCTCCCCGACGAACCCTTGAAGTTTGACTATCAATTTTGAGTATTGCTCTTCTTTATACTTCAATGCTGCTTCAGTTCGTTTGGACTTTACACCATAAAAATACGTTAGTGCAGAACCAATAATCAAAGTGAATACAGGAATTAAAGACTTAAGGATGTCGACTCCCTGTTCCATATTTTTTTTCCCTTTACATACATAGTAGTTATTTACTAAGTATAATCCCAAGTCGTGTTAAATCATAATTCAAAATTGCTAATTATGATGCCATTGCATGTGACAGTTAGGATGAAGCAACACTAAGTTATCCAAATTGTCAGAGCCGCCCAAATGCTTTTCAATAACATGGTGAACATCTCCACCCGTCTCAAGCGTGATGTGCTGTTTGCACATTAGGCATCTCTGTCCTTGTCGTTTATAAAGTGTCATCAAACGATGTTTACCCTCTTTGGAATTCCTCCAAACTCGCTCAAGGCGCTGCTCAAAGTAAGTTTCCCAAATGGGGTCGTAAATGTTTGACTCCCCTTTAATCTTAATGTGCCTTTTGATTGGCGTATCATTCGCATAGATCAGCGTTAATAGCTGACCACTTGAAGCAACACCTTGGAACAACCAGTTACGTGTGCCGTTGGATTTAAAATACTTATTTTTAATCCAACGTTTACGGCGGTTGTTATGCCGCCTTTTACACCACTGCCAAAGCATTTTCCAAATGCGATAATCCACATAGTTAAACGTTTCTTTCGCCACCACACCGCGATGATAGTTTGCCCATCCCCGAATAATCGGGTTTAGAACCGCTATCAAATTACCCGCAGACGCTGACTTATTGCCGTTTAACACACCTTTCACTTTCTGCAAGAACGCACGCATGTTTTTCTGAGCAGGCTTAATTAAGCACTTCTCATTATACTTGCGAACATTTTGACCCAAAAAGTCAAACCCATCATCTATATGCGTAATCAAAGTCTTTTCTGGCGAGAGTGTTAATCCTCTTTGTGCCATAAAGTCCTCAACTATCGGTTTTACTTCATTTTCTAGCAACTCTTTCGAGATACCTGTGATGATAAAGTCATCCGCATAACGCACATAATTTACCTTGGTTTTATAACTCGCTTTGGTATTTTTCTTCCCAAAATGGGATTCTAATACCGCTTCTAAGCCATCTAAAGCGAGGTTAGCCAGTACAGGTGAGATAATACCGCCTTGCGGTGTACCTGCGACTGTCGGGTTTAGGTGGTTGGATTCCATGAAACCCGCCTTTAACCATTTCTGAAGTATAACTTTGTCCATAGGGACATTGGCTATCAACCAGTCATGGCTAATGTTGTCAAAACACCCTTTAATATCGCCCTCTAGTAACCACCGTGCAGAACTCTTGCGACTGAGCGCAACAAAACATTGCTCAATGGCATCTGCGGTGCTTCGTAAAGGTCGAAAACCGTATGAATTGCGATCGGCTGTGCTTTCAGATACGGGTTCAAGGGCGAGCAAGTATAAGGCTTGCATCGCTCTATCTAGCATCGTCGGTATCCCTAACGGACGGCGTTTGCCATTCGATTTAGGAATATACACACGACGCAACGGTTTAGCTTGGTAGCCTTTTCGTTGCAGTCTGTCTATCGCGCTCCATTTGGCATTAGGTGTATCCCAAAGCTCCCCGTCAATACCGGACGTTCGCTTGCCTCTATTTTCAGTGACCCGCTTAACCGCTAATGCTTTAGCCGAAAACGAGCGAACAAGTAAGCGTTGCAAGATTTTCACCTTGCGCCACTTTTGTTCCTTTGTTGCCTTTGCGATCCGAACCTGTAGCTCTCTCACCCGTCTATGACTAGTTTCCCAGTCAATAGCATGCCACTGCGTGGCGGGGCGTGAGAATGCAGGCATTGTTAGAACGTTGCGCATCGTGCTATTCTCCAAAATGTTAATAATTGAATTAACCCTAATGAGAAAACGAAGACGCACAACTACCCTGATGGGAGAAGTGTTGCTTCGCCCATCAGGGAAAATTAAATATGAAAACATTAGGCGGTAACCTAGTGTTTTCGCTCTTAGAAAGCTTTACCTGTTTTCACACAAATAAAGACCATACAGAAGTCTGCACCCTTTCGAGTTTAGGCAAAGTTTGAACCTATATCCCAACCATTACAGCTGAGCATTCGCTTTTTCTGCGTTCCTATACCCACACACTCATCAGCTTGTCTTGCGACTCACCTGCCTTTGCATCAAGTTGCATACAAGGGCGAATATTTGGGCTTACCGAGTTCCGTTTTAATGACACGGGTAACGTAGGCTCTGCCTATCTACCGGTAGTGTTAATTGCCAGCGTATCTCCAGATGTAAAGAAGATATCCCACTACACACCATTTTGGTTAAAGCTTATCAGTAACTTTAGCTTTTTGCGGTTGACGGTATTTATCAGCAGTTCACATATGTTAGCCATATTACCCAGCCTAGCTCCTTATCCGTATGTTACTAACAGACTCTGCCTATTTCTCTCACGAAAAATAAGTACCACTAAAAAAAACGTGGGGATACATTGTCAGGAAGCTTCGAACCATCTCATTACTGAAATCGCACTATCCCTAGGCTACTGTTGGCTGAACAAACAGGTCTACTACTCATTAAAAAAACAATGAGTTAGACAATCATTAAAACAGCTTACGCTGCTGTGTTGGAATCGACAGTCAAAGTACTGTCTAGCTTGGAATGACGCCATAGAAAATGACATCGGGGTTTTGATTTGTATCTTTACTCTTTGTTGAAATCGGTGAGACCAAAATACAGTAAACACGCGATAGCTAAAACAGCAACGATAACCGACGTATAAGCAATAAGGTGCATGAAATTATTCATAGCAACCCGTAATTAAAGTGAGTTCTCCCATTGAAGAAGGGTGAACGTTTATTAATCTGGTATCAAAAGAGTGTAGACAACTACACTCTTTATCAACCATTGTTATACGATTGTGGACCCAAATCGCTTTCGCGATCGTTCTTGTTTTCAGGTATCCAAAAAAGAACTTTAAGCTTAGTTTGGCCCCATCGAAGGAGGCCAAACTGTTACACTATCTACCTGATTATTAAGAATAATTACCAGACTAGAACCCTACGAAGGAGCTTAGATAGTGCCTTCACAGCACGACTCTCGTCGCACTACATCATGCCGCCCATTCCACCCATGCCGCCCATATCAGGCATAGCAGGAGCAGCAGAGGCTTCAACTGGTGCATCCGCAACCATTGCTTCAGTCGTGATCATCAAACTAGCAATTGATGATGCAAACTGTAATGCGCTACGAGTCACTTTAGTTGGGTCTAGGATACCCATATCTAACATGTCACCATAAGTGTCGTTGCCGGCATTATAACCGTAGTTTGCATCGCCCGCTTTGACGTTGTTTACAACAACTGATGCTTCAGCACCGGCATTAGTTGCGATCTGACGCATTGGCGCTTCCATCGCACGTAATGCAAGTTTAACCCCTAAGGTTTGCTCTTGGTTTTCGCCTTCCATGCTTGCTAATTTAGCAGCAACACGAACCAATGCAACACCACCACCAGGTACGACACCTTCTTCAACCGCAGCGCGAGTTGCATGTAATGCATCTTCAACACGCGCTTTTTTCTCTTTCATTTCTACTTCTGTTGCTGCGCCAACTTTAATGACCGCAACACCGCCAGCTAACTTAGCAAGACGTTCTTGTAGTTTTTCTTTGTCGTAATCAGAAGATGAATCTTCGATTTGTGCACGAATTTGTGAACAACGCGCTTCAATTCCTGGACGCTCACCGGCACCATCAACAATAGTAGAATTATCTTTATTGATAACAACACGTTTAGCTGTACCAAGATCTTCTAAGGTCACTTTTTCTAATTCAAGACCAATCTCTTCAGAGATAACAGTGCCACCAGTTAAGATAGCAATATCTTGTAACATCGCTTTACGACGGTCACCAAAACCTGGTGCTTTAACCGCTGCAACTTTAACGATACCACGCATATTATTGACAACCAATGTCGCTAGAGCTTCGCCTTCAACATCTTCAGCAATGATTAATAACGGCTTAGATGATTTAGCTACTGCTTCTAACGTAGGTAATAACTCACGGATGTTAGAGATTTTTTTGTCTACAAGTAAAATGTACGGAGAATCGACTTCTACTGTGCCATTTTCTTGATTGTTGATGAAATAAGGTGATAAGTAACCACGGTCAAATTGCATTCCTTCAACCACGTCTAATTCGTTTTGTAAGGCTTGGCCTTCTTCAACTGTAATTACGCCTTCTTTACCAACACGTTCCATTGCTTCTGCGATGATATCGCCAACTATCGTGTCAGAGTTAGCTGAAATAGTACCTACTTGAGCGATAGATTTAGTATCTGCACATGGAGTAGAAAGGGCTTTAAGCTCATCCACTGCTGCAGCTACTGCTTTATCGATACCGCGCTTAAGATCCATTGGGTTGATACCCGCAGCAACAGATTTTAGGCCTTCAGTCACAATAGCTTGTGCTAATACAGTTGCTGTAGTGGTACCGTCACCCGCTTCATCATTGGCTTTAGAGGCAACTTCTTTGACCATCTGTGCGCCCATGTTCTCGAATTTATCTTCTAATTCGATCTCTTTGGCTACAGAAACACCATCTTTAGTGATGGTTGGTGCACCGAACGATTTGTCTAAAATAACGTTACGGCCTTTAGGACCTAGAGTAACTTTTACGGCATTAGCTAAAACATTGACACCGTTAAGCATTTTGCTACGTGCGTCATCAGAAAAACGAACTTCTTTTGCTGACATAATAAATTTCCTTTAAAAATAATCTGGACGGTTCATACCATCACAATAAAAAATGGGTAGTTGCGATTACTCAACGATCGCCAAAATATCGCCTTCACTTAAGATAAGGACTTCTTCGCCATCGATTTTTTCAGATTTTACGCCATAGCCTTCACTGAAAATAACCGTATCACCAACTTTAACTGCTAATGCTTGCACATCACCGTTTTCTAAAATGCGGCCATTGCCTACTGCGATAACTTCACCGCGAGTTGATTTTTCAGCAGCAGAACCTGTTAAAACAATACCACCGGCTGATTTACTTTCGTGTTCAGCACGTTTGATAATAACGCGATCGTGTAAAGGACGAATTGCCATTTTTATTTCTCCGATTTTTCAAGTATTTAATGATATTAACGAACCCTTCAATGGGCCGGCTTTAATCGCTAAATAGATAATTACTTAGCTATGTTCGTTGATATGGCGTTAATGTGGAATGTTTCAAGGGAGGAAAGTGAAAATTTTCCCTTTTTTTATCAAAAATGACGCAAAAAGGGAAAAATATAATGTTGATGATCACACAACTACAAATTGGCTTCTACCGGACGTCCATCATGCTTATACAAGACACCGTCTTTCATTACCATATCCACATGTTGCAATAGATTCATGTAGCGTAATACGTCGCCTTTCACCGCAATGATATCAGCAAGTTTACCCTTTGCGATGGTACCCGTCTTATCCGCAACGCCCATCATCACCGCTGGCCAATATGTCGCAGCGCGAATGGTATACATTGGATCAAAACCAAAATCATCGACCCATACGGCCATTTCATTCCACGTGCTTTGACAATGAAACTTAGTTGGAATGCCGCTATCAGTACCCACTAATAAAATCACACCGGCTTCTTTTAGCTGTTTGACTTTATGCTCTAAGGTGGGTTGGCGAAGCGGTGTCAGTTGCATGTATTCTAGCTGCCCAGGGTGCGTCAACGAAGCTTTAATATCGGCAATCGTATCGGCTTTGAGACCACGCTGCCAACAGGTGTTATCGAGTTTTTCTGGATTAGCAACGGTACGTGAATAATTAAACAATCCTTCAACCGTAGGTGTCCAATATAACGGACCACCGGCAATACGCCCTTTGGCCGTGCGCTCTTTAAGTTGCACCATAATATCATCAGGGTATGCTGGAGCGGTGGTTAAGCCGGTGTGCTCAAAATTATCAATCCCAATAGCTAGACCGCGACGGATTTCATCCGGTTTATGTGAATGCCCCACTACTTTTAAACCATGTTTGTGCGCTTCATCCACCACCGCTTGCGCTACCTCTAACGACATCACATCATGATCGATAAGCTTGATCACATCGACACCTGCTTGTGCTAGCATGCTGACTTTAGCTTGAGCTTGAGCAATATCTGCAACGCCCCAACGATAACGTTCAGTACCAGGATAAGGTTCATGTTGAATAAATGGTCCGGAGATATACAGCCGCGGTCCGGGTATTTCTCCGGCATTGATCCGGCGTTTAACCGATAATGAAGGCTCTAGCGGAGCGCCAAGATCACGAGTGCTAGTGACGCCAGCAAGTAATAGTTGCACTGCACTGGCTGGCATAATTTCATCGGCTAAGCGGTCTTTGTAAGTCGGGTGCCAATGTGCATAATCAGCATGCCCGTTTAACATCAAATGCGCATGCGCTTCCCACAAACCAGGCAAAACATCCATGCCTTCAGTTGATATAACCGTGTAACGCTCAGGGACTGGCAACGTTCCCACCGTTCCCACCGCTTCGATTACATTATCTTTAATTAACACCACACTATTTGCAATGGGCTGATTGCCAAAGCCATCAATTAATCGCCCGCCAACCAATGCTTTATATTCTTGGGCATGGGTAGTCAGACTAGCAAATGCAATGATGCAAACGATACCCAATTGCATACCACCACATACAGCCTGTTTAAGCGAACTACCTAATTTTGTATTTGAACAACGCATACCAATATCCTTGATTAATACAGAAACTGAAGCATATCAAGTTGCAGTTATATTGCAATAGTACAATTTTTCAACAGTGATCGTAGGTGGTAGTGAGGACAATGCTAGCGTTCGGATTTGTCAGATTCTGGTGTATCTGTTGATATTTGTTTGTCGGGCGCTGTATGTGTCTCACGAAACTCGCCATCAATAATGTCATCCGAAGTTTGCTGATAGTGGAACTGAGCCCCACTGGCTTGCATATTCACATTCAAGGCACTAAACAATGTTGCGCCAATTTTGTTTCGGGTCAACGGTAGCGTTAACATCAAACCAAATATATCGGTTATGAACCCGGGGGTAACGAGCAATACACCTGCAATTAATAATAGTATCCCAGAGCCAATCTCAGCGGCGGGGACTTCTCCCTGTTGCATCTTTTGTTGCGCTTGAGCAAGAGTCAATACACCCTCTCGTTTTACCAAATATGCACCCATCATGGCCGATAGAATCACTAACAAAACAGTATTCCATCCCCCAATAATGTCACCCACATGGATCAATACGGCAATCTCAATGATCGGCATGATCACAAATATCAAAAATAATTTACCCAAAAGATTTCCTTAAGTTTAGTCTAATCTTCATTTGCTAACGTAATAATATGTTAAATGATTGTAGGTTGATATGAAAGCAAGGTAGACTTTTGTCGGTCTTACCATGTACCGTATCTTTCACGTTAAATAGAGAACTATCTAATATTATGTTGTATTTGTTTGCTCGTCGCTCAATTCACTCACTTTGCTGTGTCATTACCAGTGTGTTTTTCCTTACTCTTAGTTACAGTGCATTGGCGCAAACAGAGCCATTGAATACAATATTTGATGACGAACCCACGTTCCTCAAAGTAGACGACGCATTTCAATTGGATTTTTCCCAACAAGGCAATGAGCTGATCATCAACTGGACCATTGCTGATGGCTATTATCTTTACAAAAAACAATTCAAAACAGTCACCAAAGACGCCACTGTAGGGGAACCGAGTTATTCACCAGCCGCAACCCAAATCGAAGATGAGTTTTTTGGTATCTCGGATGTGTTCTTTGAGCAAGTCGCGATCACCTATCCAATTATTGAATCTGTCTCCGATGGCGTATTAAAGCTGCGCTTTCAAGGTTGCGCTGAAGCAGGGTTATGTTACCCACCAACCACCAAAGTCATTTATTTATCGGCGGTAACGGGCTCAAATTCAGTTGCAGGCACCCTTGCTGACAACAGCGACACGAGCTCTTCGTCTGCTTCGTTATCAGCTTCATCTGCTTCAGAACAATATCGATTATTAGATATTTTATTAGAAGAAGGTCATTTAAGTTATAAATTGGTGTTGTTTTTATTAGTTGGCATCGCACTAGCATTTACGCCATGTGTTTTTCCAATGTATCCCATCTTATCTGGCTTAGTGATCGGCCAAGGTAAGCAAATCTCAATGCGTCGTGCCTTCACGTTATCTTTCGTCTATGTACAAGGCATGGCTATCACTTACTCATTATTAGGGTTAGTCGTCGCGTCTGCCGGGGTGCAATTTCAAGCAGCACTGCAATCTCCCTTACTCCTGAGCATCTTTATCGGATTGTTTATTATTCTTGCTGCGGCATTGTTTGGCGGATTCGAGATACAGTTACCTTCTAAATGGCAAGAAAAACTCAACAACATTGCTAATAAGCAAAGCTCAGGTAATCTTATCGGCGTATTTGTCATGGGTGTTATTTCGGGCTTGGTTGCATCACCCTGCACCACAGCTCCGTTAACCGGCATTTTATTATTTATTGCACAAAGCGGTGATTTATTACTTGGCTTCTCTGCCTTGTATGCCCTGAGTTTAGGGATGGGGATCCCTCTAATTATCTTTGGAATGACCGGAGGTAAATTATTACCAAAAGCAGGTAATTGGATGAATATCGTTAAAGTCACCTTTGGCTTTATGATGCTCACCGTCGCTATATTATTTATTGAACGTATGATCATTCACCCGCTCACAGACCTGTTGTGGGCTGGCGTAGGGTTTGCGTTGTTTACGTATTATTTGACCCTCAATCAAAGTACGACGGCAACATTGGCAAAGGGCCTGCGTAATGCGGTGATCCTGATTGGGTTGTTCCTCAGTTTGATGTATGGGTACCATGCAGTGGTAGGCCAGCCTACTACTAACACCACATACACTGACACTGCACAAGTCCAAAAAGGGCATCCTCCCTTTATGCTTGTCAAAGATCTTGGCGACTTAGCGGCCAAGATTGAACGTGCAAATGCAGCCGGTCAGACCGTCATGGTGGATTTATATGCCGATTGGTGTGTCGCATGTAAAGAATTTGAAAAATACGTATTCCCTGATGAAGCGGTCATTGCCGCATTAAGCAACACTGTTTGGCTGCAAATTGATATGACCGACAACACCCCAGAAAATTTTGCATTCCAAGAGGCATTCGCTATTACCGGTTTGCCGACTATTTTATTCTTTGATACCCAAGGCAATGAATTGACTCAATCTCGGATCACCGGCATGTTGCCGGCTGAAGAATTTGCGACTCATGTTCAGAAGATTTATTCCGATAAAGTTCCTAACTAGTCTATAATAATGGTAATTATCTAAACGCAGCTGAGTATTCGCGTTTCTCTCATTGAGGATGCGGCATGCTGTCAGTAGGTTGTTCCACGGATAAGGAAATAGTCGCGCAAATGGATTTGCAATATCGATATATATACATCACGTTAATGATTTGTGGTGCTTCTGTTGTGGGTGGCTTTGTCACACAGCAGCATGCTCCAGCTGTCATCATCTCGCTGTTTAGTTTGTGCATTGTGTTGTACTTGGTCACCGATTTACGTCGCTATAATCGAGGCTACGGTCAAAGCTTATCCCAAAAACGACAGCAACAAAAAAAACTCACCGCACTGCTTGCTACCGAAATTAACAACATGATCAAACAATGCGAATTGAGCTTGGTCGATATTAATGCAACCCAAACCGATGCGGTTGATTTAATCAGCACTAATTTTGTCGCACTACAAAAACTCATCAAACAACAACACAATATCATTCTGCGACACATGCGTGAGAGCAGCCTTGAACATGTCCAAATGACGCGCCTTTCTGAAGAAATAAGCCATTTTTTGAATGCATCAATCCGTGGTGTGCAATTTGGTGATATCAATGGCCAAAACTTACAGTTTTGCCTCGACACATTAATTTTTATTCGTGAACAAATTGAAGCTATTGGATTTGAAGATTTAGATTTAGTTATCGCGGATATTCGTACCTATCTTGCCTCAATTCAATCTCGCCGAAATTTAGCTTCAAACCCCGTCTCCAGTTCGTCAATTGACGCTGGTGAAATTGAGTTTTTTTAAGGACTTAACTATGACAAAACGCATTTTAATCGTTGATGATTCACCTTCAATTAGACAAATGGTCACTGTCACTTTACATACTGCTGACTATGATGTGACCTCAGCTGAAGATGGTGTAGAGGCTTTGGATTTATGCCTCGAGAATGAGTTTGATTTTGTACTAACAGATCAAAACATGCCACGTATGGATGGATTAACCTTAATCAAATCACTGCGCGCTCAACCCGATTATCAACAAAAACCCATCATTGTATTGACCACCGAAGCGAGCGACAGCATGAAAGCCCAAGGACGCGCTGCAGGAGCAACTGGCTGGATGGTTAAACCGTTTGACCCAGATAAGTTATTACTGGTTGCCAAAAAAGTCCTCGAAGCGTAATTAGGTGATTTGAATGTCCATCGATATGCAACAATTCCACAGTGTGTTTTTTGAAGAAACACAAGAACACATATATGCACTGGAGCGTATCTTATTAGCCATGGATCCGGAGGAACTTGACCAAGAAGATATCAATTGCATTTTTAGAGCTGCTCATTCTATAAAAGGTGGCAGTGCTATTTTTGGCTTTGATGGTCTGACTGGCCTAACCCATGTAATGGAAAGTTTACTGGTCCATGTCCGAAATCAACAATTACAATTAACGCCCCCTTTAATTAGCACCTTGTTAAACAGCATCGATGTGTTACAACTTGTGCTGGTTGCTTATCAAAACGACAGCCCACTACCGCAATCACAAATTGACCAACAAACAACGCTTCTCGAAGCAAATCTGCCACAACAATCGAGCAGTAATAATGAGATGGACGACAGTGAAACGATTGATGGTTTTGGTTTTTTTGATAGCCCAGCTACAGATAATGAATCATTCGGTTTTTTTACTCCCCTGCCACCTATCGCTGACACACACGGAGCAACCAAACCGCTATCTGATCCTGAACAGCAACCTAGCTCCGACGCAATAGAGGCCATCAAGCTGCCAGCTGTGACTTCGATCCGAGTTGACACAAACAAAATCGACTCGCTGGTGAACCTAGTAGGTGAATTAGTGATTGCGGATGCGATGCTCCAGCAAATGAGTCAATGCGAAGTCTCTACCTCACAATCAATGCAGCATGCCCTAGAACAAGTAACGCACCATATTCGGTTAATGCAAGATGCAGTCATGAATATTCGTATGCTACCGTTGAGCTTTGTGTTTAACCGTTTTCCTCGCGTCGTTCACGACATGGCCAAACAATTAGACAAGCAAGTTGAATTAGTCATTCAAGGCTCTGACACCGAAATAGACAAAGGCATGATTGAACAAATTGTCGATCCCCTTACTCATCTTATCCGCAATAGCCTAGATCACGGGATCGAAAGTGCGAGTGTTCGCCAGCAACAATCTAAACCTCGCGTGGCGACGATCACGTTGAGTGCCTATCAAAAAGGGAACAATATTCACATTGACGTTAGCGATGATGGGGCGGGATTACCCACCCAAAAAATACTCGAAAAAGCCTATGCCAATGGCTTAGTCAACACCATGGATTTGACGGATGAACAAATTTGGCCACTCATTATGGCGCCGGGGTTATCTACTGCCCATTTGATAACGGATGTCTCTGGGCGAGGCGTAGGTATGGACGTAGTAAAACAAAATATCGAGCAACTTAACGGACATATTAATATTCATTCGACATCCGGTGTCGGCACAACATTTAGCCTGTCATTGCCATTAACCATGGCGATTGTTGAAGGCATGAAAGTACGTTGTGATGATCAAATCTACATTATTCCGTTGAGTAACATTATCGAATCGTTTCGACCTAATGCAGAACAAATGCCCTCCACTGCTAACCAGCAAATCATTCATATCCGCGGAGAGTATTTACCGCTGATTGCTTTGCGTGACTTGATGGCTCCGCATTCACCTAAACCCAACCCAACGCAATCCATCATTATGATTATCGAATCTGGCATCCGTAAATTTTGCTTACATGTTGATAGCTTAGATGGGCAACAACAAGTCGTGATTAAAAGTTTAGAAAAAAATTACAAAGCCGTGACAGGTGTCTCTGGCGCGACCATCATGGGAGATGGCAGCGTAGCCCTTATTTTGGATGTTGAACAACTCGCTCAACATACCCCGCAGCAACTTACGTCGACAACCAATGAGGTATTGCATGGATAAGTGTGAATATTTGACCTTTGTGCTTGGGACTGAAACTTATGCCTTAGACATTCTCGCAGTCAAAGAAATCCGCAGTTATGCTCCGGTTACAACGTTAGCCAACACGCCACCGTATGTGAAAGGCGTACTGAATTTACGTGGTGATATTGTGCCGATAATCGATTTACGACTCAAATTTAATATCGGCGCAGCCACTTACACCGATTTCACTATCGTGATCATGCTGCATATTAATGAACGCATCATCGGCATTGTTGTTGACGAAGTCAGTGATGTCATTGTGATTGATACTGACACCATCCAACCTGCCCCAGAAATGGGAGGTAGCTTCGATAGTGCCTACCTCGACGGTTTAGTTGAAGCGAATGACAACCTAACCATTATTGTCAATATAAACAAATTAATGACTAGCCAAGACATGGGTATTTTTGCCCACATACACGATCAAGTAGAGGACACAATATGAATATTAGTAACGTGTTTAATAATATTAAATTAGCCAAAAAAATGGCCATCATTGCATTTTTAGCACTCTTGAGTATTGTTATACCAACGACGTAT
This sequence comes from uncultured Glaciecola sp., assembly GCA_937125395.1. Lineage (GTDB taxonomy): Bacteria > Pseudomonadota > Gammaproteobacteria > Enterobacterales > Alteromonadaceae > Opacimonas. Next base: position 129,473 of record CAKZLI010000003.1, on the reverse strand, counting down.
TTTTATGACGCCTCAATCCAAAAAGAACATAAAGCAGAACTTGAACTGTCTGGCTTAAAATTTGTGAATCAGACTATCCAAATTCGTAAACTCATTGCTGAACACCGTGGCATCACCGAGCGTTTATTCGCTGGCGATAAATCAGCAGAAAATCTGCGCTTTGAAAAAAGTATGTTAGTCGATAAGAGTTTTGAAACAATTGATAATATGTTGGCCAGTAGCATCGATCCTGCTTTGATGACCCACCTAAAACGCGTTGAACGCGCATGGGCAAGTCTTAAATCAAACATTGCCAATCGATCTATTGAGCGTAAATACGCATTTAAAGCTCACTCTGAATTGATCGCAAATGCAGGTGATCTTACCTCAGCATTGATGCAAAAATATGAATTATATTACGATCCGACTAGTGCCAGTTACCATGCTATTGCAGCTAATTATCTCGATTTACCTCGTCTCGCAAATACGTTAGGGAAAGTACGTGGTAAAGGTGCTGGCGTCTTAGCTCAAGGCGCTATTTCTCAACTGGAATTAGGCGAATTGGAAGGTTTTCTAAGTGAAATCAATTACCCTGCCAGAGACTTTATTAAAAATATTGATGCCTCGTCAAATGCAGATGAACGCTTTAAGGAATATCACGCTATTGCGGTTAATTTTCAACAAGAATTTACCGAGCTCAATCTATTGGTAAAAGAAAACATCATCGATGTGCAGACCTTAACCATGCCCAGCGCGTTGTACTATGATCGATTTACTTCTGTTATCGACGCCATTTATGACTTTAATCAAAGTAACAGCATATTGATCGGCCAAGTCTTACTCGAACGCATCGAACAACATACTATTAAGCGTCTCTTTGCGTTAAGTATCATAGTTGTTTCGTTTGTGTTGTGCTTACTGTTCGGTGCCATGATTATCCGTTCAATAATGGCTTCTATTACACAAATACAAACGCGATTTGATGCATTACAAGCTGGTGATTATTCTAATGTCAGCCAAGATATGCGTACCGATGAGTTTGGTGAACTCAATAACAATCTCAGTGAAGTGACGCAATCTCTAGCCAATGGTAAGCAAATTGCAGATGAAGCGTTACGTGTCAAACAGGCATTGGATAATTCATCTACTTCATTTGTGTTAACTGACCCACAACACGTCATTATTTATGCTAACCCAATAGCCCAAGGCTTATTAAGCACGACACCCAATCAAGTTAACAATGACCAGTTTCATAGCCATTCAAATCAACTACTCGGACAAAATATTGATATGTTTTTCAACGGCGTTGCTGATATTCGTTCAGTTTTACCGACCCTTACAAAGGCATATAGCACGACCATTAAATTAGCAGAATTAGATCTACGTACGATTATCAATCCCATTTTTGATGAACATAATGCGGTAATGGGATATTCAACTGAATTCCACGATATGACCGATATCTTTGAAGAGGAACGCAAAAAACAACGTATTTTGGAATCACTCAGCTGTGCATCAACCAACATCATGATTGCTAATGCTGATCGAAATATCATTTACCTCAACCAATCAATCAATAATATGTTCGTCGAGTGCGAGGAAGAATTTCGTCGCGTCAACCCAAATTTTGTAGCCAGCAACATTATTAATAACTCCATTGATGTATTTAATCATGACCTTGCACAGCCCACATTTATGCTTGATACGCTGCACACTACCCAGCAAGCAGAAATCACGATTGGCAACCGGTACTTTCGTATCATCACCAATCCGATTATTACCGATACCGGTGAGCGACTTGGCTCAGTTATTGAGTGGCTTGACCGCACAAAAGAAGTGATCGCAGAACAAGAAATCATTGCGATGGTCAACTCAGCTCTGCAAGGTGATTTTAGTTTTAGAGCGTCAATCCATGACAAAGCAGGATTCTTGTTATCTACCTCGCAAGGATTGAATGAGTTAATGAACATTACCGAATCAGGTTTAAATGATGTAGCTAAGGTACTACTCGCTATTTCCAAAGGCGATTTAACCCAGCGTGTTGAAGCCGAGTACACAGGCACATTTAATGATTTAAAAGATTATTGTAATACCAGCTGTAATAACTTAACCGCGATGATTGCCAATATTAGAACGTCTGCATTGACGATAGATACAGCAGCATCCGAAATTGCACAAGGTAACATGGACCTATCTTCGCGAACGGAGCAACAAGCATCCAGTCTGGAAGAAACGGCAGCATCGATGGATGAAATTAATGGCACTATCAATTTAAACGCACAAAATGCAGAACAAGCCAATCATTTGGTAGCTGATGCGGTAAAAGTGGCCTTTAGTGGCGGTGATTTGATCAAGCAAGTCGTTACAACAATGGGTTCGATAAATGATTCTGCCGATCAGATTTCAAATATTATTGGCGTCATTGATTCGATTGCGTTTCAAACGAATATACTAGCGCTCAACGCAGCAGTAGAAGCTGCAAGAGCAGGCGAACAAGGGCGTGGCTTTGCGGTTGTTGCCGCCGAGGTACGTACCTTAGCTCAACGTAGTGCGAATGCAGCCAAAGATATCAAGTCGTTAATCTCTGAATCGGTGAACAACATCTCAACAGGCAATGAATTAGTTCATCAATCCGGTCAGACGATGGAGGACATTGTCAGCTCGATACAACGTGTGAATGACATTATGGGCGAGATTGCAGCCGCCTCTAGACAACAAGCAACCAGTATTTCGGAAGTCAATAATGCGGTCTCACAAATGGATGAGATGACTCAACAAAACGCAGCTCTTGTCGAACAAGCAGCTGCTTCATCAGAGTCATTACGTGGGCAATCATCTGTCTTAACTCAAAACTTGTTGAGCTTTCAGTTAGACGATCTTGTCGCTAATGAGGCAGAGCTAGTCCAACAACAGCCGATGCAAAGCCAAGCTGCAAGCGTTAAATTACAGCCTAGTGACCGCTTACAACCTCAATCACCTTCAGCGACTGACGATTGGGAAAGTTTTTGATCCATGCAGGTAACTAACATAGAACGTGAATTTGTATTCAGTGCATCTGAGTTTGCGCTGATCCAGCAAAAAATCAAGCAACTAGCTGGAGTACATCTTACTGATGCAAAAGAACATATGGTATATAGCCGTTTATCTCGACGCTTGCGCCATACGTCGATGCACAATTTTACTGATTATTTGGCTTTCATTGACACCAATAAACCAGAGCAACAGGCATTTATTGATGCGCTCACGACTAATTTAACCTCTTTTTTTCGAGAAGCATATCATTTTGATCTGTTTGCAAACTACTGTACGGAGTTTAATGAGTCTAAGACTAAAGATCAGCACTGTGCTACTTTGAAAGTGTGGAGCGCAGGGTGTAGTTCTGGTGAAGAGGCATATTCAATCGCGATGACCAGCGCTATAGCCAATCAATCTTTGGTCCCTGATGTACAAATATTTGCCTCAGATATCAATTCACAGGTGCTGCACACTGCTCAACAAGGCATATACCCCTTGGCCGCAATAGAAAAACTCACAAAGCAACATCGCAAACGCTTTTTTCATAAAGGGATTCATCTCAACCAAGGATTAGGTAAAGTTATTCCTGAATTGCAGCGATTAATTACGTTTTCACATATCAATTTTTTAGACAAGACGTATCCCATTCCTACCGATTTGGATGTGATATTTTGTCGTAATGCATTGATTTATTTTGACCAAACGACGACCGACCAGATCATCTGTAAGATGCTGGACCATCTTAAACCCGGTGGACTATTTATTGTTGGTCACTCTGAAAACTATCACCGTTTCGGTGATGTATTACAGTCACTGGGTAATACAGTTTACAAAAAAGGATAAGGAATGTCTGACCAATCGGATACACGATCAGTATATTACGACCGTTTTTTTCAACGTGACGCAGCCAAAATTAAACCGGGTGAATTTACGATCACGAATAAAAACACATTATTGGTAACCGTGCTAGGATCATGTATCAGCGTATGTTTGCGCGATCCTTTGGCCAATGTGTCTGGAATGAATCATTTTTTGTTGCCATATGATTTTGATCACAAATCAACCAAGCCCAATGATGCTGCTCGCTATGGCGTGCATGCCATGGAATTAATGATTAATGATATGTTTAAGTTAGGAGCTGTAAGAGAACGTTTGGTTGCCAAGGTTTTTGGTGGGGCAAACGTGCTCAGTGCCTTATCGCTACCTAACATCGGACAGCAAAATAATGCCTTTGTTCAGGCATATTTGGCAGCGGAAAATATTCCCATCTTATCGAGTGACGTGGAAGGAGTATATTCACGTAAAATATATTTTTTCCCGGATACTGGTGAAGTGAAACTCAAGCGGTTGACCGCTATAAAAAATACGACAATTAGTGAACGCGAAGCGCTGTATTCGAAAGAATTAACCCAACAACCATTCAATAGTGGCGACATCACCATGTTTGATCAATAAGGCATAACTATGACCATAAACGTCCTCGTTGTTGATGATTCGGCATTGGTCCGTGCAGTGTTAACCGAAATCATTAACCAAGCGCCCGACATGTTTGTTGTTGGAGCCGCTAAAGACGCCTATGTTGCCCGAGATATGGTCAATCAACTAACTCCAGATGTGATTACCTTAGATATTCAAATGCCGGAGATTAGCGGCTTAGTGTTTCTTGAGCGGCTTATGAAAGCTCGCCCAACACCCGTTATCATGGTATCGACTCTCACTGCTGATGGCGCAATCGAAACATTACAAGCCTTAGAAAAAGGGGCTGTGGATTATATCGAGAAACCTAAAATATCAGTTGCAGCCGGCTTAACTGAGTATTTATCGTTATTACATGACAAGATCCGGCATGCCGCTCATGCCAATATCCAAAAACCGATCCAAACGAGCGATGCCGCAGTCTCATCGCCGATCAAATCGGTCACTATAACAGAAAGTAACGCACAAAAAGTGATTGCAATCGGCGCATCTACCGGAGGTACTGAAGCAATCAAAACCGTCTTGCAAGCCCTTCCAGCTAGATTTCCTCCGATCATTATCACGCAGCACATGCCTATCGGATTTACTAACACTTTTGCGGAGCGTCTCGATGGATTGTGTAAAATCAGGGTTAAAGAAGCCGAAGATGGAGAGTCAGTTCTTTGCAATACTGCCTATATTGCAAAAGGTGATCATCATCTGACACTCGTCGCAACTGATGCTGGATTAATCATTCAGTTTGATACAGGTGAACGGGTGTCAGGACACAAGCCTTCTGTTAATGTGATGTTTGATTCCGTTGCCCAAGTCTTAGGTCAACAGGCTATTGGTGTATTATTAACTGGCATGGGTAAGGATGGGGCGACCGGTTTATTGCACATGCAACAGCAAGGAGCCATCACTTATGCTCAAGATGAAGCATCAAGTGTAGTGTTTGGTATGCCCAAAGAAGCACTGCGAATTGGTGCGGCCAAAGAAGCCATTCCTTTACATGCTATCGCTAAAAAAATCGCTATCGCATTAGCACGTTAAACCGCTCATTTAAATCATGATGCGCCAATCCGCGGCGGCACGACATTGGCATTAACAATGCGATTTCGGCCTTGTTTTTTAGCCTGATATAACGCGCTATCAGTGGCATGCACTAATTCAGCTAAGCTTTTGTAGTCTTTGGCATCGGCAAGTCCCGCACTAAAACTCACGTGAAATTGCCCTATGTTACTTTTAAACGACAGTGCATGAAATGTCGTGCGTATATCATTGATTTTATCTATAACTTGCGCAGTGTCGGTATTGTGCAGTAACAAAATAAACTCCTCACCGCCGTAACGTCCAACCATGTCACTCTCGCGCAATGAGCGATGCAATAGTTGCCCAATGCCAAATAATACTTTGTCGCCCACTGGATGCCCATGCGTATCGTTAACGTCTTTAAAGTTATCCAAATCAATTAAGACAATGACAAAGTTTTGATGATTACGTTGAAATAACGTAAAAGCATTGGCACACGCATCCATGATTTGTCCATGATTAAGCACACCCGTTAAACTATCACGGGATGTGAGATAACGAATATGCTGACCACGTAAAGTGCGTGTAGAAATATGCTGCATCACCATGCGAATCGGTGTTCCTTTGGGGATCACATCATCAGCACCGGCATCAAGAATACGTATTTTGGTTTCCTCAGTCTCATCACCGGTCAAAAATACAATAGGAATAAAATCGTACTTGTTTTGTTGCCGCAAGATCTTAGCGACTTCTAAACCAGAAATAGTGGGCATGGTTAAATCGAGTAAAAAAATATCCGGCGTGAAGTTTTCTAACACCTTAAAAAAGGTTGCTACCGACGAAAAAGCCTTAATCGATAAATACGGCGAAGACACTGCATTTTCATAAAAATCACACACATCCGGTTGATCATCCAGCATCATGATGTACATGGGTTTATGCGAATCAAGATGAAACGATTTACGAATTTTGCTCACCAGCACGGTGACATTTACTGGCTTGACAATATAATCATTCAACCCTGCACGGACCGCTTTGAGTCTGGTTTCATACGAGCTTAAACCGGATAAGCAAATGACTTTAATCGCCTGTTCACGCATCGCTAGGGCAAATTCAAAGACTTGTGTTTCAGATACATCTGGCATCATGATATCAAGCAAAATCAAATGTGGAGGTGAAGAAGAATAAAATTGCACATCTCGTTCTAAAAATGCAGCGATACTATTAAACGTCTGTACTCTAAAATTAAAACTTTCTAATAGCTTGGTTAACGCTTGACTCACAGCCACATCATCATCAATCACAGCAATAACGATATCTTGCTCAAGGATAGCACCAATATCCTGTAAATCTTCAATTGTATCCTTACTCCCTGATGCTGGCTGGATGTTATTGGCTAGTTGTGGGTGTTGACTAATATCAATAACCGAATAAGCTAGCATTGGGTCAGGCTGAGTTTGCGCAGCACTTATCAATTGATTTAATACAAAATCGACTTCGATCCCAAATCGAGGCTCACTTGATGCCGCTGCTGATGCCGCCGCCGTCGCTGCTGCGTTAGACGAATATTGATGTAACAATTGTACTAATGTTTTTAAATAATGGGCCAGCGCATTGAAGTTTAGCGCAGATGCACTAAGGTATAGTTGCTGTACCGTATTATAAAATTGTTGCATAGCGAGTTGACTAAAAAATTCAGCACTTTCTAAGTCTCTAGCTGCGCGTAGTTCAGTCCATGTGTCCAATACTAACCGCAATGTTTTAGGATATTGAGAAATAAACATTATCCGTAATTCACTGGTTGTCGCTTTAGGCATAGATAATTCTACTGATTATTAAACTAATTATGAGTATAGACGATAAAATGATAGGGCACTTATTTGTGACTCACATACGTAGTGGGAGATTGACAATGAAAGACTCACGCCGCAGATAAATCAGCGCTAGGGGCAAGGCATGTTAGGGATAATATTCACCAATTTAGTCGAAATGATCGAAACGACAGTATCGTATGAAATGGCCGATGAGATACTCGAAGAAGCCAACTTGTCGTCCAAAGGGGTATTCACCGCAGTGGGACATTATCCGTTAGAAGATGTCGTTGAGATAGTGACATTGTTATCGCAAAAAACGAGAATTGAACCAGATGCATTGATTTTTGCCTTTGGTAAATACTTATTTGCTAAGTTAATGGATGGACATAAACACATAGTCAGCTCTGATGCGACGTTATTTGATTTATTAGCGCAGTTAGATTCAAATATTCATGTTGAGGTGCTCAAGCTTTATCCAAATGCAACCTTACCGACATTTACGACCCTCGATCATCAGCCTGATCAGATCACAATGATATATCAATCACCTCGCCAATTAGAAAAATTAGCAGAAGGGTTAATTCAAGGTGGCGCAGAATATTTTAATACGCCCGTCAATGTTGATTTACTGAACGTGGCAACGATGCCAAAGAAAGTCCAAATTACGATTAAAAAGCGGTAAACGTCGCTGAAAGTGTTAACATCGCGTCTTTTCACCTGATAAGACCAGTAATTTACTGATATATTTTTAATAAATCACTATAATCAATTTAATCTTGCACGTTAACTACAAGATATAAGGATTATCGTGAATATTCTCATCTTAAATGGCCCTAATCTCAATTTGCTCGGTAAGCGTGAGCCCGATGTCTATGGCGCTCAAACCTTGGACGATGTCATGACATATTGTGGTGTCTTTGCTCAGCAACTTGGACACTCTATTAGCCATTTGCAAAGCAATGCAGAACATGATTTAGTCAACGCAATTCATAATGCCATGAACACAGTTGATTTTATCATCATCAATCCAGGTGCATTTACGCATACCAGTATTGCCATTCGTGACGCATTTTTAGGGGTTAATATTCCGTTTATCGAAGTGCATATTTCTAACGTGCACGCTCGCGAAGCATTTCGTCAGCACTCTTATTTATCCGATATTGCCGCAGGGGTCATTGTCGGGTGTGGTACTTATGGCTACCAGTTAGCCATTAACAGTGCCGATCATCAATTTAGTCATCAACAAACACACAGGTAGAACGTTATGGATATCAGAAAAATAAAAAAATTAATTGAGCTTGTCGAAGAATCTGGCATTGCAGAATTAGAAATAACCGAAGGTGAGGAATCCGTTCGCATCCACCGTGGTGGTGTTGCACCCGTTGCACCTGTTTATGCGCAACCTTCACCATTAGCTGCACCAGCTCCGGTTGCTGCCGCGGCAACGCCAGCAGCAGAAGTAGCTCCAGCTGCTCCAGCCGGTCATACTGGTCATACCGTTAAGTCTCCAATGGTAGGTAGTTTTTACCGTGCATCGTCACCAGAAGCAAAGCCTTTTGTAGAAGTCGGTTCACAAGTCAATGTCGGTGATACCTTATGTATTATCGAAGCGATGAAAATGATGAACCAAATCGAATCGGATAAAGCCGGTGTAGTGAAAGCGGTATTGGCAAACAATCAAGATGCGATTGAATTTGACCAACCTTTATTTGTGATCGAATAACACGGAAGATCCAGCATGTTAGATAAAGTCTTAATTGCCAACCGTGGCGAGATTGCATTACGCATCTTACGCGCGTGTAAAGAACTCGGTATTAAAACCGTCGCTGTTCACTCAACTGCTGATGCTAAGTTAAAGCATGTATTGTTAGCGGATGAGTCAATTTGTATCGGTAAAGCCTCTGCACAAGAGAGCTATTTGAATATCCCTCGTATAATCGCTGCCGCTGAAGTGTCTAACTCAGTAGCGATTCACCCTGGCTATGGTTTTTTAGCTGAGAGTGCCGATTTTGCTGAAGCTGTCGAAAAAAGTGGTTTTGTATTCATTGGTCCCACCGCCGACACCATCAATTTGATGGGCGACAAAGTCTCTGCGATTAGCGCCATGAAAAGTGCTGGTGTCCCTTGCGTTCCTGGTTCTGATGGACCATTAACGGATGACACAGAGCGCAATAAATCCATCGCAAAGCGTATTGGCTATCCGATTATCGTTAAAGCCGCTGGTGGCGGTGGTGGTCGTGGAATGCGTGTTGTCCGCAGTGAAGCTGAATTAGCAGAATCTATTGAAATGACCAAAGCAGAAGCCGGTGCTGCATTTAATAATGACGTCGTTTACATGGAAAAATTCCTTGAAAATCCTCGTCATGTTGAGATTCAAGTATTAGCTGACGGGCAAGGTAATGCCATTCACTTAGGTGAGCGTGATTGTTCAATGCAACGTCGTCACCAAAAAGTCGTCGAAGAAGCCCCGGCACCTGGTATTTCAGATCAAATGCGTGAAAAAATCGGTGAACGCTGCCGCCGTGCTTGTATTGAAATTAATTACCGTGGCGCAGGGACATTTGAATTTTTGTATGAGAACGGCGAGTTTTATTTCATCGAAATGAATACCCGCATTCAAGTAGAGCACCCTGTGTCTGAGATGATTACGGGGATTGATTTGATCAAAGAACAATTACGCGTTGCTGCTGGTCAGCCGTTGTCGATTGAACAGTCGCAAATCAAAATCAAAGGCCATGCAATTGAATGTCGTATCAATGCCGAGGATCCTGAAACATTTATGCCCTCTCCTGGCAAAATCAATATGTTCCATGCCCCTGGTGGTCTTGGCATACGTTGGGAATCGCATATCTACTCAGGCTACAGTGTACCGCCTTTTTATGACTCGATGATTGGTAAACTCATTACCTATGGCGAGAGTCGCGATGAAGCCATTGCTCGCATGCGTCACGCTTTAGATGAATTGGTCATTGATGGGATCAAGACCAATATCCCACTACAAAAATCTATTATGGCAGATGAAAACTTCTTTGCTGGTGGCACTAATATTCATTATTTAGAAAAAAAGCTAGGATTGATTTAATCACAAGCTTACAACACGATACGTTTACTATGGATGAGTAAGCAACCGTTAAAGCCCTACTTCACAGAGTAGGGCTTTTTTTTGCCAATTATTTAAGCAAAGTAAGAGTAACCGGCTGGTTAACACACGTCTGACACGCAAGCACCCATCCCTGCTCCGCTTCAAGCGCAGTGATCCCAGCCGTAAGTGCAGCGTTATCGATTGCAGATGCTGCTGATAAGTGAATTTTACAGCGTCCACACATGCCTGCTTTGCAGCCATATGGGAGTGCCACGTCTTGGCGTATTGCAGCTTGTAATATCGTTTCGGCGTCATCAATCATGAATCTTTGATTGGTGTCGCGTCTTGGGTTTATCAAGCAAGCTGTGTACTGATTGTTCGAGGAAGCCTGAAAACTGCTAATATTATGCGTCGGTCGATCATCAGGTAGTGCTTGTTTCGCACGTTTCTGGGTTAATACCTCCGGCAGATGTTCTGTATAACTATGCCATGGGACGCGAGGGAGAACATGATGCACAACGTGTGCATTTTGGCCTAAAGTTAGCCATTTTGCTCCAAAAAAATCATACGAATGCGTGCCCAAATGCGCATCTTGCTCAGTATGCGGGTGGTGCACAATGTGGTCTAAGACCAAAGTAAGTATGATGTTATTGACTAAAGCAGGTATTACAGCATACAACAACAATTCAACGCCCCAACCATGCGTCACGGCTAAACTTATACCAGTGATCCACACACAATAATATACTAAACACTGTAATGCATCTGAAGCGGATAATTGGTTTTGGTCGATCCATTTGCTGTAACGATAAATATAATAAAATGCTAGCAAAGGCGCTTTGGCTGTTGCAATCCACAGATTATCTGCATGACAAAAATAATCGGGATCACGCTTAGGATCATTTAAGTGTGCGTGGTGCTGCATGTGCATTGTTTTGAATATTGGTGCAGGAATGATAATAAAGGGTAAAGAAGCAAGCCAAGCGATGCAGCTTTGGACACTTTGACGTTTGCTATCACCCGCGAACAAATTAGCATGCACCGCTTCATGTAACACCGTAAAGGCAATATATCCTATGCCTAGACTCAACAGAACATTGATAAGCATAGGTACAAAATCAAACACGATATTAGCAAGTAACAGACAACAAGCGACTAAACCAAGCATAAATAAACTTAAGGTGATCCAGTCATAACAACGCCATCGGTTAAACAAATTAGTTGTCGGTTCCCACCACTGTGTCATGTGTATTTTGAACATGTTATTGCCAATTTTTACTCTCGAATTAACATAATTATAGAGGGGATCTTGCACGATATTATGGATATAACGACACATAATTAGTATATGACGACACAATTTTAATATTTAACGACATCATTTTGATATTTTACGCCACATCTACTACAGTAGAGTGATTGTTTGTTACTTGTCTTGAGAGCAACTCCGATGGCCCAACACTATATTTCAAATCATTTTTTGCAACATTACAGTATGCTCAACCAGCAACAAAGTATTGATACGACACGCTTAGTTAACCAAGTCGGATTACCAATCCATGTGTTGCGTCAAGAATACTGCGTGATCCCATTGCAGCAATTTGTACAATTGTTAACAGTCACACGAGAACATTCAAGAGGCAGAGCGATCGCACTGGTGTTGGCAAAACAGCAAGATATTTCTATTTTTGGCGCGTTGATCCCCAAATTAGCGCAATGCCACACCGTAGCAATGTTGCTTAATGTATTACAAACCTATATCCAAAGTATTATTCCTGGGCTACAGATCCAACAACAACAGCACGTTGATAACATCATGATCCAATTTACGCACAGTGATCGAACGATCATGGGTAATATTGCATTTTGTGAATACGCTATTTCGTTTGCGTATCATTTGTTACAACAAGTGATTGCAGCGCCTGTTGCGATCAGAAGTATCTTTTTTCCGTTTAACGCCCCCCAACAAACCCAAGTGCAGCGTTATCAAGATCTTTTTCATTGCCCTATCGCATTTGCACAACCGAGCTTATCGCTGTGCTTTCATCCCGATATTTTAAACTACCCTACCAAAAACATAGCGGCGGCGTTACAACATAAAATCTCTGCCGAAAGGGGCGCTGGTGAGCCATTACATGAACAAGTAGCTGATTTAATTTCGGTTGGTCTTGCCAGTGGTAATATTTCGATTGAATGGGTCGCACAAGCATTAGCTTTGACACCAAGAACATTACAACGGCGCTTAACCAATGAAAAATATGGGTATTCCGAGATCCTCGCTGAAGTACGTCAAGGACATGCAAAGCAGTTTTTAGGTTCAACAGATTACGATTTGGTGAGTATTGCATTTATGTTAGGGTATAAACATCTTGCTACGTTCAGTCGTGAATGCAAACTCTGGTTTGGCCAGACACCGACGCAACTCCGCAAAACATTAATGCAGCAAAAAACACCCATTCATCACAAAAACACCGGGATATGATCGTTTTTCGCTCCCTCAAGGTATAATACATTTGTCTTAATAAGGAAATAATATGTTCGGTTTATTCTCAAGTGATCCATCCAAAAAAATGCGCAAAAAATACGACAAAATTTTAGAAGATGCAATGCATGCTCAGCGTCGAGGAGATATTAAAAGTTATGCCATGCTAACGGCTCAAGCCGAGAGTTTATGGGAAGATATCGAAAAAATCGAAGCTGACAAGAAGTAAAGTAAACAAGTTGTAACGTTAATGTAAATTGACGTTGCACTTCATTCACACGCCCGCAAAACATGCTCAAAAACACACCAAAAACCCCATTTATTTAGCACTAATTAGAAATAGTCTTTTTCCTTTTTTGCCTTTATTTTTTTAAGTAGCCACTCTAATGTGCAACCTGTTTTTACATACAAACAAGCACAGGAACACACATATGAAATTTATTACAAAATTAGCCGCTTCAGCAGTATTGCTTGGTTTAGCTAGTCAGGCGAATGCCGCAGTCACCCTAGTCAAAACTGATGACACCACTGTCACTTTAGGTGGCTATGTCAAAACTGATCTTCGTCACGTTTCTGGTGACTTAGCGTATCGTGATTTTTGGATTGGTAATAATCCAGGTGCAGTAGATACATCACAAACCAAATTCAGTGTTAAAGAGTCTCGTTTACAATTTAAAGTTCAACACGAAGCCGTTACAGGTGTTATCGAATTAGATTTTTATGGTTCTGGCGGAAATGAAATCATCTCAAACTCTACCAGCCCACGTATCCGCCATGCATTTATTAAATATGCAGATTGGACCATTGGTCAAACATGGTCAACCTTTATGCCGTTGCATGCCCTAGCAGAAACGCTAGATTTTGGTGGTGCACACGTTGGTGAGGTATTTATCCGTCAAGGCCAAATCCGTTATTCTAAAGGTGGATGGTCGTTCGCAGTAGAGAATCCAGAAACATTTGGTAGCAGTGATTCTACGCAAGAATCTGTTCCAGACTTTATTGGTCGTTATGATCACAAAGGCGATTGGGGACAAATTTCTGTTGCTGGTTTACTACGTCAATTAGACCAAAATGGCGTTGATGAAACAGCCGTTGCAGCCAACATCGCGGGTAAATTTTTACTCAGTGGTAAAAACGATATCCGTGTTCAATTGAACGTCGGTGAATTTGGTCGCTATGCAGGTACAACGGTCGTATCTGGTATTTCGGATAATGCTGATGGCGAGTCTGAAGTAGAAAGCGGGATTGCGTACACAGTATCTTATCGCCATTTCTGGAACGAAGACACACGCTCAACGTTCTTCTATGGTAACGGCCAGTCTGATTTATCTGACCATGATCGTTCACATTGGGGGATTAACTTAATGACCAACGTCACGCCTAAGTTAAAATACGGTGCTGAGTTAGGTGAATACAAAGTAGAAGATGCGGGCATTAACTTAAGCTCGGCATACTTCCAGTTATCAGCACAATTTGCGTTTTAATTAACGGATGCTCGATAATTGATTAGCCATTCATTACACGGTTAATCATCACACATGATAAAGCCAGGGCAGATGCTCTGGCTTTTTTGTTATGGTAACGTAAACCGCGCTTGTTTGGCTTGATATGCCTTACGTAAATGTTCGATTAACAAACGTAACTTAGTATCTGGAGTGCGCATTTTGGGGTACACCGCGTAAATCCCTATTTTTTTGGCTGTGCTATTCACTAGCAGCTGCGATAACGCACCTGATTGAATATCATCGTACACCAACGCCCTAGGTAGGTAAGCGATCCCTAATCCTGCCATAACGGTTTGGTATAAAGCATTGAGGTCATTTGCCATAAAATTCCCCTGCACGACCTCAGTATAAGCACCCGCCTCAGTGATAAATTGCCAATGATTGGGATGGCTACCGTTATATTTATAAGTCAAGCAATTATGAAATCTCAGCTCTGAGCTTGTATCTGGCTGGCCTTGCTGTTTGAGGTATTTGGGAGTGGCTACAATCACCCAATGCGAGTCGACCAAACGGCGGGCTAATAAGCTTGAGTCTTCTAAATAACCAGTACGAATAGCAAGATCAAAGCCTTCTTCGATTAGATTAACAAAGCGATCATCAATCATCATTTCAATTGAGACTTCTTTGTATTGTTTACAAAACTCAGCAATCGCATCGGTCAATGTTAACCGGGCCGATACCGATGGCACTGTGATTTTTATTTTGCCACTAATCGAATCACTATAACCCCATACCGCATCATGCGCCTCTTGCAAGGCGGATTGTGCAACTTTAGCTTTATGATATAAGGTCTTTCCGCCGTCCGTTAGACTGAGTTTACGCGTCGAACGATAGAGTAACTGCATATTCAACGCTTCTTCTAATCGACCAATACGTTTAGATACGACAGAATTAGTCAACTCAAGCTGTTGTGCTACCTTTGAAAACGAACCTGCGTCAACGACTTGCACAAACAACATCATGTCATCAGCTTTACCATGTAACATTGATATTTCCTTATATATTTTCGATAAACCATATAATACCTTAGTTTATTATGCAATATATAGAAAAAGTGATTGTCAGCAATGTGGCTTTAAAATACCAAAATATCCGCGTACAGTTATCGTATTCAAGACAAACATAGTTCGGTTTGATAGGAGGGCTCTATATGTCTCACTTACCTGTGGCGTTTAGCCGCGTTATTGCATCAATCTTGCCCGAGAGCTGTATCATCACAGATATTTCTCGACGTCGAGCGTACGCCACTGATGCAAGCTTCTATCAACTTATTCCACAACTTGTGTTACGCATTGGTTCTGTTGATCAAATGCAAGCGGTATTGCGAGCAAGTCATGCCCATCATGTACCTGTTACATTTCGAGCCGCAGGCACCAGCTTATCCGGTCAAGCGATCAGTGATTCTGTATTGTTATTACTTGATGAACATTGGCGAGGTCATGAGATCCTTAATGATGGTGCACAAATAAGATTGCAACCTGGTGTGATTGGTGCAGATGCCAATAAATATCTAGTTCCCTACCAACGTAAAATTGGTCCCGATCCGGCGTCAATTAATACATGTAAAATCGGTGGTATTGCAGCCAATAACGCTTCTGGTATGTGTTGCGGTGTCGCCAATAATACCTTCTACACCTTGGCAGCGATGACCATTATTCTAGCTGATGGTACTTGTGTGGATACCAGCGATGCGCACAGCGTTGCAGCCTTTACACAAGCACATCATGAATTACTTAATCAACTGGACGGACTCGGTCAATCAGTTCGTAACGATCCGGCATTAAGCCAATTAATTGCCCATAAATATCGTCTTAAAAATACCACCGGCTATGCGCTTAATGCACTGACTGACTATACCGACCCAGTAGATATTTTGGTACACCTGATGGTGGGTTCTGAGGGCACATTAGGCTTTATAGCTGATATTACTTATAACACCGTCATTGATGAGCCCAATAAATCCAGTGGGTTGTTTTTGTTTAACAGCGCACAACAAGCCTGTCAATTAGTCGATCAGCTACGTGAGTATCCGGTAACAGCGGTGGAATTACTTGACCAAAGGGCATTAGATTCTGTCCAAGGTAAACCGGGATTACCCGCAGCATTTTGCGGACGAGATAAGCAATGTACCGCATTGTTAATTGAGACTGCCGCTAATGATGCCGCAGTATTACTCGAACAGATGACACAAATCACTGCAGTCATAGACGCATTTACGCCGATTGAACATATTGCTTTTACAACAGATCAGGTTTTAACTCAGCAATTATGGGCGATCCGCAAAGCGACATTCCCAGCCGTCGGTGCTGTGCGTAAAGCAGGCACCAGTGTGATCATTGAGGATGTGTCTTTTCCACTTGGGAAAATGGATCAAGGGGTGACACGATTACAAGATTTATTTGAAAAATACCATTATCACGAAGCGCTTATTTTTGGTCATGCTTTAGCTGGTAATTTGCACTTTGTTTTTACTCAAGCATTTGATACACCTGAAGAAATTGCACGTTATGACCAGTTTATGCAAGACGTCACACAATTAGTCGCCGTCGAATATGGCGGCTCCCTTAAAGCTGAGCACGGCACAGGTCGCAATATGGCTCCCTTTGTCGAATTAGAATGGGGTAACAAAGCATATCAAGTGATGCGGGATATAAAGTCCATTATCGACCCTCGTCTGATTTTAAATCCAGGCGTTATCCTGAATGACGATCACCAATCACATATCAAATATCTAAAGCCTCTACCTAAAGCAAATCCAATTATAGACAAGTGTATAGAATGTGGATTTTGTGAACCGGTTTGTCCGTCTAAGACACTCACCTTCACACCACGTCAACGCATTGCTATCTGGCGCAGGATCCAACAACTTGAAGATCTGGGATATTTAATTGATGCCCAGCGTCAAGAACTTGCTCAACTTAAACACGACTATCAGTATTATGGCATCGATACCTGTGCTGCGACGGGGTTGTGCGCTGAGCGCTGTCCGGTTGGGATCAATACCGGAGACTTAATCAGAGAACTGCGCAGCGCAACGACAAGCCGTTTCGGTCAACATATTGCGCGTTTTAGCGCGCAACAATTTGCTCCGATCACTCAAGTGGTCAAACACTCGTTAAACGTAGCGGGCAAAATTAGCAGTATTGTTGGTGTAGAGACGACCGATAGAATCGGCACTATGTTGCGCAAAGCATCATTTAATTCTCTCCCTTTATGGACGGCTAATTATCCTAAAGGGGCTGCAGCCCTGCCGGATTTTGAGCAACTGGCAAGCGATGATCCCGCGCAACCCACCGTTGTCTATTTTCCAAGCTGTGCAACTCGTACTATGGGGCCAACCGCGCATGCGACAGAACAACGCAGTGTCCCGCAGGTCGCAGCATCGTTATTTGCTAAAGCAGGCTATCGTGTCATCATGGCGCCAAAGAACGCACAATTATGCTGTGGCATGCCGTTTCATTCTAAAGGATTTGCTGCCACCGCTGCTGACAAAGGCAATGAATTACTGACAGCACTTAATGATATTTCTGAGCAAGGCAAGTATCCCATTGTTTTTGATACCAGTCCGTGCAAATTACGTTTACATGAATTAGGACATGCTTTACCCATTTATGAAACAACCGAGTTCATGGCTAAGTATGCCATGCCTCGCTTACGTATCACACCGACCACAACGCCGGTAGCATTACATATTACTTGTAGCAGCCAAAAAATGGGCATCGCAGCACAATTACGACAAGTGGCACAAGCCTGTGCAACGCAAGTCATCGAACCAGAGGGGATCAGTTGTTGTGGGTTTGCAGGCGATAAGGGAATGACTCAGCCCGAACTCAATGCCAGTGCGTTAAATACACTAAAAACCCAGATCCCGAGTAACTGTACACAAGGCTACAGCAATTCAAGAACATGCGAAATTGGCTTATCACAGCACTCGGGCATTGATTATCAATCGTTACTGGTGTTACTTGATGAGGTCAGTGCTTGAGCTGTCTCATTACGTTATTTTAGTAAACGCAATGACATCGGTACATTAAAATTAGCCCCGACAGAAGTAGCGATGGCTCCCATTAATGCAAACAACATGTTCAACAACAATATTAATGGCAGAAGTTGGCTGCCTAAAATACTCAGTACACCAATCGCTAAAACCAACATGGTCACTCCCCAATTAATGGCTTCTTTTGCTTGCGATTGCACGTAGGCGTCGCTCCGCAACATAAACGAAAACAATAGACCGGAGAAGATACCAAAGACAATGCTTGTCAGCCACATTACCATCGCGGAATTTTGGGAGTCACGTGATTGCGAAGATGAGTGAGTGTTGCTCGCAGGGGTGCTTGACATAATGTTAATCCTTTAATCAATAATAAGAGAGACCGTTAATGTATTTTGCAACATATGCAATATCATTATCGTTCTCTAATTATAATTCATAATAGGTAATTATGTTTTTAATTACGCAATAATTGGTAAATCCCGGTGATATCAGCGTTTGCGAACCGGCTTATATTGGGTTGAACAATATCCACGGGTGACATCTTTGGAGCGCAAAGCAGTGTGTTTGGTTTTGCGACCACTCACGCGTGCTCGCCAGTTATTAAACGTTTTGCGCTTAAGACTCGCTCGCATTAATTTAATCACTTCTGGCTCTGATAAACCAAATAATGAGGATATCGCTTCAAATGGAGTACGGTCTTCCCATGCCATTTCGATGACTCTCGAGTGAGCTTGCTCGTCTAACTCGCTGACTGTCGTTGTCTCTTGGACATCATTATGTTTTGCCGAAGCATGCGCTGGTGTGCGCGGGGTATCTAGCATGGTTTTACTCATTCATTACGTTGTTGCATTATTTATAAAACGTACACATTTTACAATACGGTCACATCCAGCAAAAAGTTTACTCTACTACCGGACATGTTTGCATCCGATATTCGTTGATGATTGTCAGTAGCGCATTTGCCGCAAGTGCATCGGACATCGCGCGATGATGGCGCTGCATCCGAATATCAAAATGTGCAGTGAGATTAGCAAGTGAATACGACGTCAAGCCTGGACGCGCTTTGCGCATCTCGCGCACTGTACATAACTTAGCACGACTAAAACGCTGTTCTATTCGGGTAAATTCTTGTTTAATAAACCCGTAATCAAAATTGACATTATGCGCCACAAATATACACCCTTCGGTAAACTCAGCCACCGCTTGAGCAACCTCAGCAAAGATCGGTGCATCAGCAACCATCGCATCATCAATACCCGTTAAGCTCGTAATATTCCGTGGGATCCGACGTTGCGGATTTAACAAGGTTTCATATTCGGCAACAATCTCACCGCGCACGACTTTGACCATACCGATTTCTGTTATTCTATGCAGTGCTGCTTTGCCACCCGTCGTCTCAATATCGACAACCACGTATGGCTGATTGGGATTAATGCCCCATTGAACAGTCGTAATGCTAACTGCTACTCCTGCAGCCTTTAGCATCGCCATGGTGGATAATTGATTTTTACGAATACTATCGCCTTGCGCTTTGATTTCTTCAAAACACAGTCCAGCATCACTGAGCAGCATGACATCAGGAAAACCATCGCTAAAACGGGCATAATCTTGCGCCATTTGCATCAATACGTGTGTTAATGTGGTTGTACTAGTATGCGTAACAAGTAACAACAATCGTTCAAGCATGCGTTTGTGCCAACGAAATATCCCATTAGATTGACCATAATGACTAGTCGCTTGTTTAATGAGGTGTTGTTTAAAATAGTCTAATTGCTCACAGGCCGTAAGTATTTGTTGGACCTGTTGCGTTGCAGAATCATACAAATTATTGTGTCTAATATGATACGGACGATTATCAAACTCACCGCCGATGGCATACTCTGGGGCAAACAATATTGACCAAAAGGTCAATCCAAACAAACTGCGCCATAATTCATTTTCGGTACGAAAGGCTTGTTTACCTTGCTGAGTATAATGTTCTACCGTAGCCGCTTCCACACGATGCTTATGCACCTCATCCAAAATAAGATGTTGAGCGGAATTACGGAGCATATCGGTCATCACGCTGGTGCGTTTTTTATGGTATTTACGTGCCAAAAAGTCTTGCGCAAAATGTAACAAAGGAAGACTATCGGGTTGGTCGATGATGTGCTCTAACTGCTGTTGAACCTTATCTTTACAACCATGTTGAAATGCTAATCGAATGGCTTTTTCTTGTGCCTCGGGCAAGGTTGAACAACTCAAATAATGATAACTCACTTGCCAATCTAATCCTTGTTGCACGCTGATTTTGCCACATAACCAGAACCATTCATCACGTTGTTGCTGTGCGAGATCACCTACCACGACAGGTGCATGTTGAGTCTCTTCAATACTTGGTAAAGTAACCGCTTGCCCTGCACTGGGACGTTGCTTGTGTTGTTGGTGTTTAATTTGCGCAACTTGCCGAGCATACCAATAAGTTGATTGAGCTTGTGCCAATGTAGTAAATCTAGCCTGACCTTGTCGTTGACGTTTACGAGTTCGCATCACTCCCAAATCACGCATCGAAAATTGATTTAATCGACTTTTCGTATTACCAAAAAATAAAAATAACAAATACCGCATCACCTGATCAACTTGACGATATACATATTGAGTGAATACCGGATGAGATTGTACATCGGCATATTCAATATGTTCGAGTGCATAATTAAGCACGTCGGATTTTTTGGTGGTTAACGTGATTGGACATGCGGTACATGAGGTTAATAATGCGAGTAGTTCAGGTTTAGTGAGTAATGCCAACCACTCATAAAAATGGGCCTTGGGCACTGCAGTAAACCACTCATTATGACGACATTGTGCAACACACTCTTCACTATCAGGGATTTCTGTATACGCGAGTGAGCTAATCTGGAAATAAGGATGTTTGCGATTTAAACCACGCACCAAGGTACATTGCACGGGCTTACTCTGGGCTAAATACAGGGCGATAAATGCCTGATCAACCGGTCTTAAAAGAGTGCTTCCCGTTGCAGTAATATGCGTAATAAACTCTTGAAAGTGATCAAGGTAATAATAAGTAGGTAAATCTTTCATGTTGCACAGTGTATATATATACAGTGGCATTGTAAAATATCTTCAATCATAAAGACAACACACTAATGTGATATTTTTTATGTGGCTTGCAAACTTTATCGCTGGGTTTGTCGTATAACAAATTAATTCAATTTTATTGCAGTAATATAATGAGTTTAACCGACCCACAGACTTTTGAATGCCCATATTGTATGGTCATTAATGATATTGAGATTGATGCTGACAATGATATCGGTCAACAACAAATTGTTGATTGTCAGATTTGCTGCTCACCCATAGAGGTGTTCATCAACGATACCGGTTGGGGTATTGAGATCGTTGCTAAGCGCGATGACGAGTAATTAAGGATTCTGTATGTTATTTAATGCCAGTGATATCGCCAATATGGAACAACGATATCGTGCTAATTTTATCAATGCACTATCAGGATTTAAGAGTGCTAATCTAATTGGTACAATCAGTAAATCAGGGCAACATAATTTGGCGATAGTCAGTTCTGTTTTTCACATTGGTGCACATCCACCATTAATGGGAATGATTATGCGCCCTCATACAGTGCCTAGAGACACACTACAAAATATCAAAGATACTGGTGTGTATACGATTAACCACGTTGGGATTGAACATACTCGCGAAGCCCACCACACCTCAGCTCGATTTGCTGAAGGTGTCAGTGAATTTGAACACGTCGGTTTAACGCCTTGGCTAAGTGATTCACATCCAGCGCCTTTCGTGGCAGAATCAAGATTAAAGATTGGGCTTGAGTTGCAGGATATACAAATTATCGCACTCAACAATACCGAATTAGTGATTGGTCAAGTAGTCGAAGTAAACGTCGATAAGCATGCCGTTGCTGCTGATGGTTACATCGCTATTGACCGACTAAACACGGCCGCTGTATCAGGGTTAGACGCATATCATTCGACGAATACAATCGGTCGATATCAATATGCAAAGGCAGATGCGCCGGTGCAAAATATAGAGTAATATAGTTTATGGATACCGTTCTTGACCCTAATTTTGACCAATTGATTATCATTTGTGGTGTTATATGTATTATTGTCATTGGTTTTGTTTTGTTGATGAACACATTTCCAGATGAAGACAGCTCACGGGCTGAACAAGACAAGGACAAGCTTGAATAGAGCTGATTCACCCTACAACATGCAGCATTTTTTACCCAAAGGCTTATCAATTGATAGGCCTTTGTTAGTTTTAAAGCACCGTAAAAAAGAATCGTTATTATTTGTATTACATTAAATATTTTATTTAAAAAAAAGGAAACAATCATGAAAAACATCGATCGTCGTAATTTTTTAAAGTTATCAGGTGGCGCATTAATTGGCGTTACATTAGGTTCAGTCGCTCTTCGTGCTCAAGCAGAACCTCTAGATCCGACTGATGCAACTGCATTAGCATTAAAATATGCTCATGTATCGCCCGTAGAAGGTGCCTATTGTGATGGGTGTGCCTTTATCCAAGGTGAAGACGGCAAAGAATGGCGTCCGTGTGCCATATTCCCTGGCAAAGAAGTTGCAGCTAAAGGCTGGTGTAGTGCTTACGCACCAAAATAGTGCTGGATGAATTAACGCTGTTAATTGTTAATTAGCAAACATTAAAAGGGTAGGATTGATCATCGGTCACCTACCCTTTTTTGCATATGCCCACGAGCTCGCTCACCATGTATGTAAGCCTGTCCTAAATAAGGATTGGTATTTTTGGTTTGTTGAAACTCGCTATCTTCACTTACCGCAAAGCGATTTTTACCGGCGTGCTTTGCCATAAATAATGCATCATCAGCTTGTTCAAACAAATGCTCAGGTTCCACTTCTGGATGCGGATATTCTGCGGCTACACCGATTGAAATACTTAAATGACCCGGTTGTTTCATTGCTTCATGGGGGATCTTTAAGTCACGAACAGATTGAATCATCCGTTCGGCTATCGCAATCGCTCCGCGTAATTCACAACCTGGCAGCATCAATACAAACGATTCACCGCCAAAACGGGCAAAAATATCATTACTGCGCAAACCAAATGCTGCTAACAATTGTGCAATCTGACGCAAACAACGATCTCCTTCAACATGCCCATACAAGCTATTAAACGCTTTAAAATCATCTAAATCCATCACCAATAAACAGACACAACTGGCATAGCGGATGGATCGATTCCATTCTTTTTGGAGCATAAATTCATATGTGCGTCGATTAGTGACACCCGTAACAGGATCGATAAATGACATCATCTCTAAATCTCGACGCTGTTGAATATGTTGCAGATATACTTGAACTCGATGATACAGTTCCAATTTATCAATCGGCTTAGTTAAATAATCAACACAACCGTGTTGAAACCCTTTGAGCTTAAATTCAACATCGGTATTTGAACTTAGAATAACGACGGGTAAATTTTTGGTAATGGCTTGTTTTTTTAGTTCTAAACATAACTCATAGCCATTTTTAACTGGCATATTAGCATCTAAAATAATTAAATCTGGCAACGCATTATATTCAATAATTTGTTGCGCTTCGAGTGCTGATGTTGCCAAAGTTAAGCGACACAAACCCGTTAACGCATCAACGGTGACATGCAGATCTACTGGGCAATCATCGACTAGTAAAATCGTAAAATCATACTTAACGTTATTATTTGGAACGCTAGAAAGACTGATGGCAGATAACGTCATTATATTCACAATTTGTTATTTAACTTATGTAAACATAGTTCAAGAATTGGCTTGATGACGGATTGGATAGGTTATTTTAGGTGCAGGTAGCAAAATTCTATACTAAAGGCTAACGAATTTAATCTCATTTAATTTAATCCGGTAATAATTTATCACGATGGATTTTTTTGGCAGGGTGACGTAATAATGCTTTACCCACACGTGATGGGCGCATTATTAGCTGACCTTGGCAATTAGGACAGACGTTATGCAAAGCAGACGCATTACATTGAGCACAGAATGTACATTCAAATGAACAAATATAAGCTCGGTTTGAATCTGGTGGAAGCAGATTCTCACAGCGTTCACAGAAGGGTTTCATTTCCAACATACTTACCTCTATAATTATGTTATCTTGCCAAAATCAGTACTTTTTATACCTGTATCTACCGTATATTAGTCGCTATATTGATTTTTGGCTACTTAGCAGCCAAACAACCCTAAAAAGGAAATCTACGATGCGTTTGCACTTTGTTTTTATGTTCACAATTACTGTTCTCATCAGCTTGCTTCTCAGCACGGTAAGCCTCGCAGAAGAGCAACCGACGCCCATCCCTGAAGTACAAGTCAGTGTCACCGAGCACAGTGCCAAATTCAACGGTAAAACCATTAAATACACAGTACATGCTGGTGATCATTTTTTGTATGATGATAACCAACAACCCAAAGCTAACATTTATTCAACTGCTTATTTTGCAAATGGCAAACCCGATAACCAACGCCCTATCTTATATATTTTTAATGGTGGCCCTGGCTCATCCAGTGTGTGGTTACATATGGGTGTGTTCGGCCCTAAACGGGTGGTATTACCAAGTGATGGGGAATCTGTTGGCGCACCCCCATATTCTCTAGCACACAATCCATTAAGCTTAATTGATATCGCTGACATGGTATTTATTGACCCTGTCGGCACGGGGTATTCTCATTCCTTAGGTGAATATGAAGGTAAGGCATTTTGGGGAGTCAAAGAAGATGCTGTTGTAATGGCTGATTTTGTGCGCGCCTTTACCCGTAAACACAATCTATTTAATCGACCTAAATATTTAGTTGGTGAAAGCTATGGCACTACGCGTGCCGGTGCGATGGTGCGAGAATTACAAGAGGGTTGGGGATCGACTGATTTATCGGGTGTGATGCTCATCTCATCAATTGTGGATTTTCAAACGGGTGATTTTAAAGCTGGCAACGACCTACCATTCATTACGTTTTTACCGACGTATGCAGCGACAGCTTGGTATCATGACGTCATCGACCGCAGCGCTTTTCCTGATTTGGCTACCTTTTTACAGGCAGTCAGAGACTTTGCACTAGGAGAATACGCAACCGTTTTGCTAAAAGGCAGTCTAGCAAGTGACGCAGAACGCACCTCAGTATTAACCCAATTACATGCGATGACCGGTTTATCAAAAGCGTTTTTGGAGCGTGCGAATTTACGCATCAATGAATTTTATTTTATGAAAGAATTACTACGCGACAAAGGCGTCAGCGTGGGTCGACTCGATAGTCGCTATTTGGGTAAAGAAGGCGATTTGAATGCTAACCGGTTTGAGGCGGACCCATCAGGTTATGCAATTGATGGGGCGTATACGGCACTCATAAATCACTATATGCGCACTGCTTTGAATGTGCAGCGTGACCAGCGCTATCAAATTCTCAGCGGCAAAGTGTTCAGTGCATGGAATTGGTTGTATGAGAGTAACGCGCGCAGCCAAGGTTTTTTGAATGTCACTCCTTTTATTGCCAAAGCAATGCGTCAAAATCATGATTTTAGAGTGTTCGTTGGCAATGGTTATTATGATTTGGCCACTCCGTTTTTTGCGACCGAACATTCAATGAATCATAATGGCATCGACCCAAGCCGTGTTACAATGAAATACTACGAAGCTGGTCACATGATGTATATTCATCAACCCTCATTGGAAGCCTTGGTCAGCGATATCCGCACTTTTTTACAGGAATAATGCATTGGCTTATATCCAACTCAAAATCAATATGGTCGCCAAACATGCACAAGCATTAGGCGATATGCTCAGTGGCAACGGCGCGCAAGCCGTTACGTTTGTCGATGCTAAAGATACTCCAGTGTATGAACCGAAACCCGGTGAAATCATTTTATGGGCTGATACACAGGTCATCGGTTTGTTTGATGCGAATGATGATATGCAAGCGATCATTGACCGATTAGCCAAAGCCAAGATCTTATTAGATGAATTCATTTATGTGCTTGACCCATTGGAAGACAAAGATTGGGAGCGAGAATGGATGGATAACTTTCATGCTATGCAATTTGGCGAGCGCTTGTGGATCTGTCCATCATGGCGCGAAATCCCCAACCCTGATGCAGTAAATGTCATGCTTGATCCTGGACTCGCTTTTGGTACAGGAACACATGCAACAACGGCGCTATGTTTACGTTGGTTAGACGGGTTAGAGTTAACTAATAAACGTGTGCTGGATTTTGGTTGTGGTAGCGGTATTTTGGGTATCGCTGCGTTAAAGTTAGGCGCACTTGATTTACTCGGTATTGACATAGATCCACAAGCATTACAGGCGACTCGTGAAAATGCAGAACGTAACGCTGTCGCTGATCAACTCACTGTTACCCTTCCACCTGCCGCGCCTGATTATCAAGCCGACATCGTACTAGCAAATATCCTTGCAGCACCACTGCGTGAACTGCGCACTATTATATCGGGCTATTGCATCAGCCAAGGCCAAATTGTTTTATCGGGGATATTGGTTGAGCAAGCACAAGGCATTGCTGATTTGTATTCACAAGACTTTATAATTGATGAAATTGTCACCGATGGCGACTGGGCTCGTATCTCTGGGACAAAGCGATAATTATTGTCAAGTAAAAAAATATCAATTTGATTAAAAAATAGTCTTTTCAAACCCATCAAAAACGCGTAATATTGCGCTCCCCTGACGGAATTAGGTTATTAATTGCACAATGTGGACGTTTTTTATTCATACTGTCAATGAGTAACCTAATGATGGCTGTTGAACGTGAGGTAATGGTTGAATACATCAATTAATATTGGTCATTACACACTAGAAAATAACTTGATCTTAGCGCCTATGGCGGGCGTAACAGATAGGCCATTTCGTCAAATGTGTAAAAAGATGGGTGCTGGGTTAGTGGTTTCCGAGATGTTATCGAGTAACCCTAAAGTATGGCATACCGAAAAATCTAAAATGCGCATGGATCATACTGGCGAACACGGAATTCGTTCTGTCCAAATTGCGGGCTCTGACCCTATCCTCATGGCTGAGGCTGCACAATTTAATGTGAATAACGGTGCTCAAATCATCGATATCAACATGGGTTGTCCAGCAAAAAAAGTAAACAAAAAGATGGCTGGCTCAGCACTGCTTCAGTACCCGACGCTCGTTGAAGAAATTCTCGACACCGTTGTTAATAGTGTTGATGTACCGGTTACATTGAAAATACGTACAGGTTGGGATATTGATAATCGTAATGGCGTGCAAATTGCAAAATTGGCACAACAATACAACATTCAATCCTTAGCAGTTCATGGCCGAACTAAAGCATGTATGTATAAAGGCGATGCTGAATACCAGACTATTCGTGATATTAAACGAGCCGTCGATATTCCAGTGATTGCCAATGGGGATATTACTTGCCCCGAGAAAGCACAATTTGTATTGCAACATACAGGTGCAGATGGATTAATGATTGGACGTGGCGCGCAAGGTAACCCTTGGATATTTCGTGAAGTCCTACATTTTTTAAGCACCGGTAAGCGATTGCCTGAACCTGAGCTGACGGAGCAGAGCAATGTCATGTTAGAGCATGTAGCTAATGTCCATAATTTTTATGGGGGTATTAGCGGTGTTAGAATTGCTCGTAAACATGTCGGTTGGTATATCGCTAAACATGATCAAGGAAGAGAATTTCGTAGACACTTTAACGCTATTGATGATGCCTGTGAGCAACTCAATGCACTGGAGATGTTTTATACACGACTTCGAAAGAATATGATTTCTTCAGTCGCCTAATTTTCTTATTAAAAAAAAGAGCAGTATTTATGTTTGATCAAAATGCATCATCACCGTTTACGACTATTGTTACTACACCAGCCCAAACTACTGCGCAAAAACCATTGCGTGAATCAGTTAAGCAAGCGGTTAACAAGTACCTTAAACAGTTAGAAGACACCAACATCGAAACTTTATATGATATGGTGTTAAGTGAAGTAGAAGCGCCGTTATTAGAAGAAGTCATAACGTATACGCGCGGTAATCAAACCAAAGCAGCGAACATGATGGGCATCAATCGCGGTACCCTTCGTAAAAAATTAAAGCAGTATGGCATGAGCTAACACTGCTGGGGCTTACCGCCCACATAAAGAGCACCTTTGGGTGCTCTTTTCATTTTACCTTCATGGTTACTTTTTCAATTTTTGCAATATAAGTTAAATATTATGACAACACCTTCTCCAATCCGCCGCGCACTATTAAGCGTATCAGACAAAACAGGCATTGTTGAATTTGCCACTGCCTTGGTTGCCCAAGATATTGAATTACTCTCAACAGGTGGTACCGCTAAATTATTAGCCGAAGCCGGTTTACCTGTGATTGAAGTATCTGATTACACAGGCCATCCTGAAATCATGGATGGACGTGTTAAAACACTGCATCCAAAAATTCACGGCGGTATTCTTGCTCGTCGTGGACAAGATGAAGCCGTGATGGCACAAAACAATATTCAAGGCATCGACTTGGTGGTGGTTAACTTATATCCATTTGCAGCTACGGTAGCCAATCCAGATTGCACCTTAGTCGACGCAATTGAAAATATCGATATTGGCGGTCCAACAATGGTTCGAGCCGCTGCCAAAAACCACAACGATGTCACGATTGTGGTGAACGCAAATGACTATGGCCACGTGTTACAACAAATGTCGGATAATGCTGGTGGCGTGGATCATGCAACGCGATTTGATTTAGCGATCAAAGCGTTTGAGCACACTGCACAATATGACGGTATGATTGCCAACTATTTTGGTGCAAAATTAGACTCCACTGACTGCGCGGACGATTGTGAACACGAGCACAGTGAATTTCCTCGAACATACAATATTCAAGTCAGCAAAAAACAAGATTTACGCTATGGTGAGAATTCTCATCAATCTGCTGCGTTCTATGTTGAGAATGACATTCAAGAAGCCTCTGTTGCAACCGCAGAGCAACTGCAAGGCAAAGCATTATCGTTTAATAATATCGCCGATACTGACTCTGCTTTAGAGTGTGTTAAAGAATTTGCAGAGCCAGCATGTGTCATAGTAAAACACGCCAACCCTTGTGGTGTTGCGTTAGGAGATGACATCTTAGCAGCCTACAATCGTGCTTATCAAACCGACCCAACCTCAGCGTTTGGTGGCATTATCGCGTTTAACCGTGAATTAGATGGCCCGACTGCACAAGCGATTATCGACCGTCAATTTGTTGAAGTCATTATCGCCCCAACGATTAGCCAGCAAGCACAAGATATCCTCAGTGCGAAACAAAATGTACGAGTGCTTGCTTGCGGTGATTGGTATGGTCAGCTGACTGATGGCTATGATTTTAAACGCGTTAATGGTGGTTTATTGATCCAAGAGCGTGATTTTGGCATGGTAGAGCAAGACGATCTGACGCTCGTCACCACACAACAACCCACTCAAGCGCAATTAGACGACTTATTATTTACTTGGAAAGTCGCTAAATACGTTAAATCTAATGCCATTGTTTATTGCAAAGATGGCATGACTATCGGTGTAGGTGCAGGCCAAATGAGCCGTGTCTACTCAGCCAAAATCGCCGGTATCAAAGCCGCTGATGAAGGCTTAGTTGTCGAAGGCAGTGTGATGGCCTCTGATGCATTCTTCCCATTTAGAGATGGGATTGATGCTGCGGCTGCTGCCGGGATCAGTGCAATCATTCAACCAGGTGGCTCAATGCGCGATCAAGAAGTCATCGATGCAGCAAATGAAGCAGGCATTGCGATGGTCTTTACTGGCATGCGTCATTTCCGTCACTAAGCTCACATTGATAAAATACAGGATATAATTATGCAAGTACTCATCATAGGTAATGGCGGTCGTGAACATGCATTAGCATGGAAAGCTGCGCAGTGTGCCGATGTCACCAATGTGTTTGTCGCACCTGGCAATGCCGGTACGGCCATTGAAACGGGCCTAACCAATGTCGATATTGCTGTCAGTGATATTGCTGGACTAGTCGCGTTTGCGCAAACTAATGCCATTGAACTCACTATTGTTGGCCCTGAAGCGCCACTAGTGGACGGCGTAGTGGACGCCTTTATAGCAGCAGGTTTAGCCTGCTTTGGCCCAACCGCAGCGGCTGCTCAGCTGGAAGGCTCAAAAGCATTCACCAAAGACTTTTTGGCGCGTCATCAAATACCTACCGGTGCGTACCAAAACTTCACCGAAATCGAACCTGCATTGGCATATGTAGATGCAATGGGTGCCCCTATCGTTATCAAAGCGGATGGTTTAGCGGCAGGTAAAGGTGTTATCGTGGCAATGACTATTACTGAAGCACATGCGGCAATTAAAGATATGCTGGCTGGTAATGCGTTTGGTGAAGCAGGCAGTCGCGTTGTGATAGAAGAGTTTTTGGACGGTGAAGAAGCCAGCTTTATTGTGATGGTCGATGGGTCTAACATTGTACCATTTGCGACATCACAAGATCACAAACGTGTTGGCGACGGTGATACTGGACCCAATACAGGTGGCATGGGCGCTTATTCTCCGGCACCCGTCGTGACACCTGAAATCCACGCACGCGTCATGGCTGAAGTGATTGCACCTACCGTTGCAGGTATGGCGGCGGAAGGGAATGATTATACTGGTTTTTTATATGCTGGCTTGATGATCATGGCTGATGGTACACCAAAAGTGATTGAGTATAACTGTCGCTTTGGGGATCCTGAAACACAGCCTATTATGTTGCGCTTACAATCAGATATCGTTGCATTATGTTTAGCTGCTACGCAAGGTGGATTAGCCAATACTGTTATTGAGTTTGATCCACGTCCAGCAGTAGGTGTAGTGCTTGCAGCAGGTGGTTATCCAAATGCTTATGCCAAAGGGGCTGTAATCAATGGATTGGGTAATGGCGAATCAGCCACAGCCAAAGTGTTTCATGCCGGCACGTCACTGAGCTCTGCACAACACAATGAGCAAGCAGTTGTTACATCAGGCGGACGCGTATTATGCGCGACGGCATTAGGACAAACAGTGACGCAAGCGCAACAGTCAGCTTATGCACTTGCTAACGAAATCAGCTGGGATGGGATGTTCTTCCGAAACGACATCGCCTATCGTGCTATCGCACGTGAACAAAAAAGCGATTAAGGATTGCGTTAATCGAGCGACGCAGTAATACTAGAGTAATAATCAAGGAGTAGGTCATGTCAGCTAAACATCCGATAATTGCAATAACGGGGTCATCCGGTGCCGGTACTACTACCACCACCAATGCTATCCGTCATATTTTTCGGAATTTAACTGTCAATGCTGCTGTGGTTAGCGGTGATAGTTTTCACCGCTACACGCGTCCAGAAATGGAACTAGAGATCCGTAAAGCACAAGAACAAGGTAAGCATATCAGCTACTTTGGACCTATTGCTAACGATTTTGAACTACTCGAAAATTTATTCACACAATATGCACAACACGGTACTGGTCAATATCGTCAGTACCTACATACCTTTGACGAAGCGGTTCCGTTTAATCAAATGCCTGGCACTTTTACGCCTTGGCAAGATCTACCCGATAGCACTGATTTACTTTTTTATGAAGGTCTCCACGGTGGTGTAGCGACTGAGGAACACGACGTTGCAAAGCATGTTGACCTA
The DNA here is from genome assembly GCA_937125395.1 of uncultured Glaciecola sp. GTDB lineage: Bacteria > Pseudomonadota > Gammaproteobacteria > Enterobacterales > Alteromonadaceae > Opacimonas. Next base: position 97,415 of record CAKZLI010000003.1, on the reverse strand, counting down.
TTAGTTGGCATGGTACCGATTGTTAACCTAGAGTGGATCCAAAAGATTGTGCGTGACACCACAGACCGAGGTCATAGCCGTGAAGCTGTGATGAGCAGTATTGTGCGCTCGCTGGATGATTATTTTCAATACATTACACCGCAATTTTCACAAACTCATGTTAATTTTCAACGAGTACCAACAGTGGATACGTCAAACCCATTTAGTGCTCGCGAAATCCCCACTCAAGATGAAAGTTTTGTGGTGGTGCGCTTTCGTCGCGAGATGACCAATGTTGATTATCCCTACTTACTCAAAATGATCGATGGTTCGTTTATGTCCCGCATGAATACCATTGTCGTGCCCGGTGGTAAAATGGGTTTAGCAATGGAATTGATCCTGACTCCGTTGATTGAAGATATTTTGGACGCCAAACGTCGCGCGAATATTCAACGCGATTGGGTCCAAGAAAAATAAATACCCTGCCCATTTAGACAAGTTTTGTAACATCATCGACCACTGTATTTACGAAAATAGATTGGCTTTTTAGTCACTTACTTTATAGTCTAAAGAGATGATACACATGGAGTAGTAATGCAATGGGTCAAGAAACATCAAAAATCTTAGTCGTCGATGATGATATGCGTTTACGCAGTCTTCTAGAACGCTATCTTGTCGAACAAGGCTTTCAAGTGCGAAGCGCAGCCAATGCAGAGCAAATGGATCGTTTATTAGCACGTGAAAACTTTCATCTACTGGTACTTGATTTGATGCTCCCAGGTGAAGATGGCCTGTCTATCTGCCGCCGCTTACGGCAAAAAGAAAACGAAATTCCCATTATCATGCTCACAGCGAAGGGCGATGAAGTGGACCGTATTATCGGTTTAGAAATGGGGGCGGATGATTATTTACCCAAACCATTTAATCCAAGAGAATTACTTGCTCGTGCAAAAGCGGTATTACGACGCAAATCGGTTGAAGTGCCTGGCGCACCATCCCAAGCAGAACAAATCGTCGAATTTGCACAATACAAACTCAATCTTGCCACTCGCGAAATGTCTGCCGACGGTAAACCGATGACGCTAACTAGTGGCGAATTTGCTGTTCTTAAATCACTGGTCACGCACCCACGTGAACCCTTATCTCGAGACAAACTCATGAACCTTGCTCGGGGGCGTGATTATGGTGCTTTAGAGCGCAGTATCGATGTGCAAGTATCACGTCTGCGCCGCATGTTAGAACAAGACCCGACCAATCCTCGCTATATTCAAACGGTCTGGGGACTTGGCTATGTTTTTGTACCCGATGGCTCTAGTGTTAGTTAGTGCTAACTATAAGTTAATATCTGTGTATAGTATTCAACCATGAAATTCTTTCCGCAAAGTGCATTCGGACAAACTGCGCTACTCATCGGCGCGTTGTTATTAACTAACCAAATCGTCTCTTATTTATCGGTGACGTATTATTTTATTCAACCCAGTTATCAACAGATCAATTCGTTGGTGGCCACACAAGTCCAAACTTTATTTGAACAAGATCTAATAAGTGATAACCCGCGCCGTCAACAATTTAGCTTACGCACGGGGATTGAATTTTATGACGAAGCAGATGCACTCACAGCGGGGTTATCCAATGCAACCTACTACCGCTTTATGTCTAATCAAATCTCAAGCGAATTAGGCGGCAATACGGATGTGCGATTAAGTACTGAATCGCCCTATCGTATTTGGATCAACCCGCCACAAAATCCAGATGTATGGATTGTATTTCCAATGCCTGGTGTGGGTGAAACAAATTTTTCGCCGCTGACGATTGTGCTCTTAGTCATTGGTATTTTGAGTGTTATTGGTGGGTATATTTTTGTCCTACGCATGACCAAACCGTTACGCGCGCTACAAGATGCAGCTAAGCAAGTAGGACAAGGTGATTTTCCCCAACCCATTACGCCATCAGGCGCGTCCGAAATGCAATCCGTAACCCAAGCTTTTAACCAAATGTCATCAAGTATTAAGCAACTTGAACAAGACCGTAATCTAATGACAGCAGGGATCTCACATGATTTGCGGACCCCATTAACGCGGATCCGATTAGCAACTGAAATGATGGATGACAGCCACGATTGGGTCAAAGACGGTATTGTCCAAGATATTGAAGATATGAACGATATCATCGATCAGTTTATCAACTATGCCCGTCATGATCGGGAAGAAAAACGAGAGCGATGCAATATCAATGTATTGGTGGAAGAAGTCGTGCAAGCCCGTCTTTTTGATGACAACCATACCATCGCACAAAAATTAAAACCCACGCCTGATTTGATGATCCGGCGCATTGCAATCAAACGCGTACTCGAAAATTTAATCGAAAATGCGTTTCGATATGGCTCTGACCATCTAGAAATATATACACTGTTTGATGCTAAACGCAAACAAGTGGTGTATCAGATACGTGATTTTGGACAAGGTATTGCCCAAGCGCAACTGCCCACATTAATGCAACCCTTTACCCAAGGTGACAGTGCCAGAGGCAGTGCCGGATCGGGTCTAGGATTGGCTATCATCAAGCGAATTATCGACATGCATCACGGTGAAGTGACGTTTGCTAATCACCCTGAAGGTGGACTACTGGTTGAATGTCGTTTACCTATTTAACCAGTATTATTAGAAACACGTACTCCACATGACTAGTGCTAGCTTGCCTTATTGAGATTGTGTCTGTGCGTCTGGATTAAAACCGGCATGAATGGTCGCCACATCCATTTCATCAAACACATATTCGGTATGACAAAACTGGCAATTCATTTTAATGTTGCCATCTTGCTTAATAATATCTAACAACTCTTGAACATTGATGTGTTGTAACGCGGTGACGGTGTTTTCACGCGAGCAATGACACTCAAATTTAACCGCAGCTGGGCTATATATCTCAACACCTTCTTGATGATACAACCGATACATCACATCTTGCGCCTCCAAGCTAAATAACTCGTCTGCTTGCAAGGTGTCAGTAATGGTCGCTAAATGGTTAAAATGCGTTGATTCAGCCACATTCGTCGCTTCACTAGAGGTCGGTAAAATTTGTAACAACGTACCACCGGCCATGGCGTTGTCACCTTGTTGACTATACAAACGCACTTGAGTCATCAGTTGCTCAGATTGTAAAAAGTACGTTTCAATACACTCTGCCAAACTCGGTTTATCTAAACTGACAATGCCTTGATAGCGCTCGCCGTCTTTTGGTGTAATAGTGATCACCAAAAACCCTTTGTTGAATAATTCAGTAAATGTCTCTGGGAAAGTCTCTATCGATTCGTCCCAACGAGCGACCCCACGCAGTTTTAAATCTTCAGTCCCATTGACCACTGCATATTTGATAATCCCGTCGGATTGCAATTGTAAGCCGATTTCACCTTCAAATTTGAGTGTCGCATTGAGCAATGCTGTCGCAGCCATTAACTCACCTAACAGGCGTTGAATAGCGGGTGGGTAGGCATACGAGTTCAATATATGCTGGTAGGATTGCTGTAACTGAACCAGCTCACCTCGCACGTTGGCCTCGTTAAATATAAAACGTTGAAGTTGGTCAAAACTAGCAATAGCAGACATAGTGATGTTCTCTTTAATAAGCTTATTAGGTATTAATAACGTGCTATATCAGCAGGTTATTGATGTTTTAGATGAATAATTTGACGTCGTTGTTTTTTGTCTGGTTTCGAGTCAGGTTTGGGACTATGAAAGGCAGATAATTTTCTCGCTTGAGCGTTGTTTTCACGTTTTTCGATACTTTGCGGTGTTTCAGTAAACATCCCTAAAACTTGTGACGCCGACCGACGTTTATCAAAAATCTCATTAATAATCAGTTCTTTACTATCAAACCCAGAGGGGACTTTTAAGGTCGCATTCAACTCAACAATTTTACTGGGTTTGGTTCTTTGACCATTATAATGGATTTTACCCGATTGCACAGTCGTTCGCGCAAGCGCTCGAGTTTTAAACAAGCGGGCGGCCCATAACCATTTGTCGATACGAACATTTTCCATAAAAATAATTACTTTTTGAGTTTTATATGTAAACACATGATATTGATGCTGTATATTTTAACCTATTCAGCGTATATTCATACAGGTTAATCGATACTTACTATACAAAATTGCAGTTTTAATTTTACAATAAGAATAATGACAATCAATCACACCTCAATGGCAGCGATTCTTCGCACTGTTAACCAACCTAACAACAAGGCTTTATTAAAGACCTTGATCATAGTGATATTGGTAATAACCATACTATTTTCTATCGCCGACATTATCTGGCAAACAGTCCCCAGTCCGAGTGCGCCGAAACGACCTGTCCAAATAACACAACAACAAAGTGCAGCCCTACCGGCAAGCTCGACCAATAATGTCACTGATTTACTCGCGTTACACATTTTTGGTGAAGCTAGCCAAACACCGGTGCAAGTCGAAACAGTGACTAATGCACCTGAGACCAAATTAAACTTAACCCTGACCGGGGTGGTGGCCTCTACCGATGAAAAATCAGGTGCTGCGATCATCGCTAATCGCAATACGCAAAACACCTATGGTATTGGCGAAAAAATCGAAGGAACACAAGCTACGCTGCATCGAGTATTGGCTGACCGCGTTATTATTAGCAACCGCGGTGCCAAAGAAACCCTGATGCTTGATGGCATAGACTTTAGCAAGGTGTCAAGTGCGACCTCGACTCAAGCAGCAAAAACCAATCCAGCGTCTTCAGCACAACCGGTTATGTTTCCTGCAAATCAACGTATACCCAAAAATGTCGTCAAGCAACTGCCTGTTGGCCCCAGCTTAGAGAGTATTGCTGAGTTGCGCGCTGCTCCTGAAAAATTCACAGATTTCATCAACATCTCGCCCATTAGACAAGAGGGCGAATTACAAGGCTATCGGGTCACCCCAGGGAAGAACCCAGCGTTGTTTATCGATTCAGAATTAAAAACTGGTGATGTGATCACCAACATTAATGGCTTAGATTTGACCCAACCTCGCGAAGCGGTTCAAGCCATGCAAGCATTGCGGCAATCACAGTCTTTAGAGATTGCCATAATGCGTAACAATCAACCCATGACGCTGTCTTTGTCACTGCCCTAGACTGCGATTAAACGGTGTAATACCAAAGGTACTTTGTATATGTTTTTTAAACTCGCTTCTCAAGTTAAAACCGCTTGTATTGCCGGTGCAACCACGATGGCTATTGCACTTGCTGCAATGCCAGTTGCGACAACATCATTCAGTGTGAGCGCGGCGCAATATTCACCCAATTTCAAAAATACCGATATCAATGAATTCATTGCTATTGTCGGCAAAAACCTACAACGCACTATCATTGTTGATCCTAATGTTCGCGGTAAAATCTCAGTCAGAAGCTATGATTTATTAGATGAAGTCCAATACTACCAATTTTTCTTAAATGTATTACAAGTCTATGATTTTGCAGTCATTGAGATGCCTAACGGTATCTTAAAAGTAATTCGTTCCAAGGATGCCAAGAGCTCCAACTTACCCGTTGTCGAAGGGAATATGCCCAACGGCGATGAAATGATTACCCGCGTTATTCCGGTATACAATGTACCGGTCCGTGAACTGACTCCACTCTTACGCCAACTCAACGATAGTGCTGGCGGCGGGAATGTGGTCAGCCATGATGCATCTAATGTCATGATGCTAACGGGCCGTGCAGCGGTCATTAACCGGTTAGTCGAAATCATTGAACGAGTTGATAGAGCTGGAGATGAAGAAGTCGAGATCGTCAAACTCAAGTTTGCCTCCGCCTCTGAGATGGTCCGCATTATTGATAGTATTAACAAATCCCAAGGTAAAGCCGCGGCGCAAGCAACCGGTAAATCAGCCCCACGCGTAGTGGCTGATGATCGGACCAACTCGGTTATTGTCAGCGGTGATGTCAAAGCTCGACAACGCCTAATCAACCTGATTACCCGCATGGACCAAGAATTAGAGACCAATGGAAATACCCGTGTTATTTTTCTTAACTATGCCAAAGCCGATGATCTCGTCAAAGTACTTAAAGGGGTATCAGAGAGTATTCAGGCAGAAGAAAAAGGTGGTACTAATACTCGCTCCAAAAATTCTTCAGGTCGCTCTGTCAGTATTGATGCCCACGAAGATTCTAATTCATTAGTGATCACCGCCGAGCCAGATATGATGCGCTCATTAGAAGAAGTCATTCGTCAACTGGATGTGCGTCGTGCCCAAGTACAAGTTGAAGCCATCATTGTTGAAGTTTTTGAAGGCGATGGGACAACCTTAGGCTTTCAGCTTATTTCGGAAGAAGGTGGCGGTACACAATTTACCAATGGCGTAATCGGGGTGGGTTCACTAGCTGTTGGCGTGCGTCAAGCAGAAGACCGCGAAGTTAACCGTTCAACCCAAGGACAAGATGGCACAGCAGTGCAAGCAATTGACACTATTGCGGGTGATTTTTCGACCTTAGCGAATCTACTTGGCAGTGCTAATGGCTTGATCGGTGGTGTCATCCGCAATGGTTGGGGCGCAGTATTACAGGCTGTCTCAACCGATACCAACTCAAACCTGCTGGCTACGCCGCATTTAACGACCATGGATAATGAAGAAGCGTTCTTTATTGTTGGGCAAGATATACCAATTATTACAGGTACATCTACCGGTTCAAATAATTCTAATCCTTTCCAGACAGTTGAACGTCAAGAAGTCGGGATAAAGCTCAAAGTCACCCCACAAATTAATGAAGGTGATGCGGTGCAATTATTGATTGAGCAAGAAGTATCAAGCGTGTCAGGTGCCACATCCGTTGATATTTCGATTAACAAACGTGAGATTAAAACCACAGTAATTGTAGATGATGGCGGGATCATTGTATTAGGGGGTTTAATTGATGAAGATGTTCAAGAAAGTGTCTCAAAAGTCCCTATCCTTGGTGATATTCCTGTCTTAGGTCATTTATTTAAAACCACTACATCCAGTAAACGTAAGCGAAATTTGATGGTGTTTTTACGTCCCACTATTGTGCGTGACGGGGTGACGATGAATGCAATCTCACATCGTAAATATAACTACATGCGTGCCGAGCAGCTAAAACGTCAAGCCGATGGCATTCCATTGATGCCTAATACCGAGAGTCCAACGCTGCCACAATGGAATGAATCGTTAGTCTTACCACCATCATTTGAAGATTATTTGATGGAAAAAGACAAGCAAACAAACGATAACGATTAAGGGCGCAACGATGGAAATCAGTTTTAGTTTTGCTAAACGACATCAGGTGTTGCTCGACCCTGCAACGCCTGTTGTGTTCTACACGCCTGATACACAACTGGCTATATTTGCAGAATTACGCCGTGCGTTCGGCGGCAGTTTTGCCCTTGAACAAGTGTCTGTAGATAAATTTGAAACGTTACTAACGAGCTTTTATCAACGAGATTCGTCTGAAGCCAAGCAGCTTATGGAAGATATCGGTAACGAAAGCAATTTATTTGCTCTAGCTGACGAATTACCTGATACCGAAGACTTATTAGATAATGAAGATGACGCGCCCATTATCAAATTAATCAATGCAATGTTGGGTGAAGCAATTAAGGAAGGCGCCTCAGATATTCATATTGAAACATTTGAGAATCAACTCGTTGTGCGTTTTCGAGTCGATGGGGTGTTACGTGAAATTTTACGTCCTAACCGCAAGCTTTCCTCCATGCTGGTCTCTCGGATCAAAGTCATGGCTAAGCTAGATATTGCTGAAAAACGCGTCCCACAAGATGGGCGGATATCATTAAAAATTGCCGGCCGCGCGGTGGATGTACGTGTCTCGACGATGCCATCAAGCCATGGCGAACGCGTCGTATTGCGTCTCCTGGACAAAAACAACGTCAGACTTAATTTAGAAGATTTAGGCATGACCGAAGCAAATCGTGATATATTTTCGGAGCTGATCCGTAAGCCTCACGGTATTATTTTGGTGACCGGCCCGACTGGTTCGGGTAAATCAACCACTTTGTATGCAGGGCTAACTGAGATCAACTCCAAGGACCGTAATATCCTCACGGTTGAAGATCCGATTGAATTCGATTTACAAGGTATCGGCCAAACCCAAGTCAATACTCGAGTCGACATGACATTTGCGCGTGGTTTACGTGCAATATTACGCCAAGATCCGGATGTGGTCATGGTCGGTGAAATACGTGATGTCGAAACAGCTCAAATCGCAGTGCAAGCCAGTTTGACTGGTCATTTAGTCTTATCAACATTACATACCAACACCGCTGCTGGTGCTATCACACGATTAGAAGATATGGGCATAGAACCGTTTTTATTATCTTCTAGTTTGCTCGCGGTCTTATCACAACGCTTAGTACGTACTTTGTGCACCGAATGCAAACAACCTCACTTAGCCACCCCTGCGGAGTGTGACGTTTTAGGTTTGAGCAGTCCCGTTACCCTCTATTCACCTGGTGATTGTATCGAGTGTAATCACACCGGTTATCGTGGACGAACTGGTATTCATGAATTACTCAAAGTCGACGAGCAAGTGCGAGAACTCATGCACACTGGTAAAGGTGAGCAAGCGATCGAAAAGTACATCCGTCAGCATACCTCAAGTATTCGTGGCGATGGTTGCGATAAAGTCATTAGTGGCATGACTTCTCTAGAAGAAGTATTACGCGTGACTCGCGAGGAATAAGCACTCATGGCAGCATTTGCATTCGAAGCCGTAACGGCACAAGGTAAAACCAAAAAAGGCGTGCTTGAAGGTGATAACGCGCGCCAAATACGGCAGCAATTGCGTGAACAAGCACTGATTCCTGTTGCGGTTGAGCAAGTAAAAGAACAAGCTCAACGGGCTACAAAAAAATGGCAATTTACCTTATTTACTCCACGTATTTCAGCGAGTGATCTCGCCTTATTAACGCGCCAACTTGCTACGCTAATTGAGGCTGCCTTACCGATTGAAGAAGCATTGTTAGCCGTTGCTGAGCAAAGTGAAAAACCCCGGCAAAAGAACATGATGATGGCCGTTCGCTCAAAAGTCGTCGAAGGCTTTGGGCTGGCTGAAGCGTTAGCGGATTTTCCTAGTGCCTTTGATACACTGTTTATTGCGATGGTCGCTGCTGGTGAAAAATCAGGGCATTTAGATGTAGTACTTAATCGCTTAGCCGACTACACCGAAAACCGTGAAAAAACCCGTAGCCAAGTTATCCAAGCGATGATTTATCCTGCATTAATGATGTTCTTTGCCATCGCTATTACCGTTCTATTGCTAACCGTTGTTGTTCCCAAAATCGTCACGCAATTTGACCATATGGGACAAGGTTTACCGCCTATTACACAAATTGTTATGAATATCTCTACGTTTTTGCAAGCATCATGGATGTGGGTATTGGCGCTATTTTTTGTTGCTATTATTGTCGCTAAGCGGATCCTTCGCATCCCCCGCATGCAGCTCAAATTTCACCATTGGCTATTAAGTGTGCCGTTGATTGGTAAAGTAAACCGTGGTTTAAACACAGCCCGTTTTGCCCGTACCTTGTCGATTTTAACCGCCAGTGCCGTGCCGTTACTTGAAGCCATGAAAATTGCTAGTGATGTCTTGCTCAATCGGCATATCAAGGCACAGGTATCTGAATCGGCTAGTATGGTCAAAGAAGGCGCAAGCCTACGTGCAGCACTAGATCAAACCAAGATGTTTCCACCGATGATGATGCATATGATTGCCTCCGGTGAACGCTCCGGAGAATTACAACAAATGCTAGCCCGCGCTGCGGACAATCAAGACCGAGAATTTGAAGCACTGGTGGGTGTTTCACTCAAAGTATTTGAACCCTTATTAATTGTTTCTATGGCTGGGATTGTGCTGTTTATTGTCCTAGCTATCCTCCAACCCATAATTGCACTCAACAGTATGGTGAATATGTAATGAAAAAAACAACTGGTTTTACCTTAATCGAAGTCATGGTCGTTCTGGTGATCATTGGCATTATGGCCTCAATGGTCGTTCCACAAATTTTGGGCAACCAAGAAGAAGCGCAACTTAAAAAAGCAGCGATTGATATTCAAACGCTCGAGGGCGCGATGCAGATGTATAAGCTCAACAACAACCGTTTTCCTACTTCTGAGCAGGGACTGGACGCACTCGTGAATGAACCAAGTATCGACCCTATCCCTAGAGCATATCGTGCTGGTGGCTATATCCAACGCTTACCCACTGACCCATGGGGTAATGATTATCAATTGATTTCACCAGGGGAAGTCGGGTTAGTGGATATTTTTTCAAATGGTCCTGATATGGAACCGGGTACTGATGATGATATTGGTACATGGAACCTGAACGACTATCTCAATTAACGATCACGTCATGTCTATGTGCTTGCCTCGTCATCACCGCTCGTCATTGGGCTTTACCTTAATCGAAATCATGTTGGTGTTGGTTATCATGGGATTGGTTGCTGGGTATGTGGTGATGAATGCATTTGGGATGGATCCCAAAGATAAACTCAAAGCAGAAGCTGAGCGGTTTATGGTTGTCAGCACAATGGCCGCAGATTTTGCGGTCCTGAATCAAATGCAATTTGGTTTGGTCATTGATGAAGAGCGTAACCGGTACCACTTTGCGTATTTGGACGATGATAACAATTGGTTGCCAGTAACAGATCAACCTGCGTTTGCTGAACGACAATTAGATGCCGATTACCTCATTAATCTAAAATTGGACGATTTTGAGTGGCAAAGCGAGTCGAGCTTATTCGGTGATGGCGGCTTATTTGATGAAACGTTATCTGTTGCAAATGATACCGTCAATATCGGCAATACCGAGGACAAGCCACCTCCTCCACCTCAAATCATGCTACTTTCAAGTGGCGATATTACAGAATTTAGTGTGACCTTTACGTTGTATGATGAACGCACAAGTGATGCTGAGTTTACGATCAGTTCACAAGGTTATTTACCTTTGCAACATGACATCGAGCACAATGATGATCAAGCTGAATAAACAATCGGGCATGACCCTGATTGAAGTCATGGTAGCCTTATTAATCTTTGGTTTAACAGGCACAGCTGTCATGAAAGCAGCCAGTGAAAATCTGTCGAGTGTCGGGCAACTGCAACAAATTACATTTGCAACATTTGTCGCGAACAACCGTTTGTCTCAGCTGCATTTAATTCAATCTTGGCCGATTAAACATAATCAAAAAGGTGAGATGGAGATGGCAAATGCCACTTGGTATTGGCTGCAAAGTGTCACCAAAACGGCGCAAGATAACTTAGTCGAAGTACGAATAACTGTTGCAGTTGACCCTGATTATCAACAGCCGGTTACCGATGTCGTGAGTTTTTTTGCTAAGCCACAATCGTCAACAATGAGCCGTAACCAACCAGGTTCAGGGACCTAGACGCATGCGCCAACGTGGTTTCACTTTAATTGAAATATTAGTAGCAATCGCTATATTTTCGTTGATCGCAGCGGCATCTACTGCGGTCTTAACCAACGTCATTAATGCATCTGAACAATCAACCCAATCCATTCACCGGCTGCAAGCTATTCAACGAGCAATGACGGTCATTGAGCGGGATATGTTACAAGCGGTTAACCGTGCTCCTCGGATAGATGGGCAAGATCAAAATACAATCGTATTTCGTGGTGGGGTTGGTGAAATGGACAGTACCTATGACGGCGTGAGTTTTATCAGAAACGGCTGGCATAATCCGATGTGGCGTTTGCCAAGATCAAACATGCAAGGTGTCGCATATCGCTTAAATGATGCTAATGTACTAGAACGCTTGCATACTGTATTTGTGGATAATGATGCTGGGGTTGAACCCAAAATACGGCCATTACTGACCGGCGTGAGTGAAATTAATATCGAGTTTATGATTGCTGCAAGTGCCAGCAACGAAGTGAATTGGGAAGCCAGTTATACCGGAACCAAAGTGCCTAAAGGGGTTGCAATTGATATCACCACTGATGATTTTGGCGTGATCCGCCGTGAGTTTGCCTTACTCGACCCTCTTTTAGTTAATAGCACATTGAACGCACCATCCAATGCGTCATCGACTAATCCTGCGAGGACTAATTAAGATGCAGACTCAACGAGGTATGGCGTTATTAATTGTGTTATTTATCGTGGCGTTAGTGAGTATTTTGGCTACCCAAATGGGGACTCGTTTACAGCTCCAAGTTCAACGAGCCAGTAATATTAAAGATAACAACCAAGCGTATTGGTATAGCCTTGGTGCCGAGGCATATGCCCAATTGGCTATTATTGAGTTGTATAAACTTGATGATGGGATTATTCACGCTAATCAACCCTGGGTTGACCCTTTAATCTACCCCATCGAAAATGGCCAAATAACAGCGACTATTACTGATTCACAGGCGTGTTTTAATATTAATGCGTTAGCCAAAATACCAACCGAACAAGCGACCAATAACTTAGGTCGAGACACCCAGTCCACTCCGGCAATGGATGCATTTAGTGCACTGGTAAGAGAAGTGAATAACAACGATAATTACAGTGCCGAGGTACTGCGCGATTCATTGGCCGATTATCTGGATAGCAATACTATCGCACGGCCCAATGGTGCAGAAGATGATACGTATTTAGGATTAGCTTATCCGTATTTGAGTGCCAATACGCTATTAACTGAAGTCTCTGAATTACGGTTAGTCAATGGGGTTTCTTTAGCATGGTTTGGCGACCTTTTGGCATATATTTGTGTGATCCCACAAAACCAAGAATTACAGATCAATGTAAATTCACTAACCAAAGACCAGGCGGTGTTACTTGGCGCATTAACCGGATTATCAGTATCAGACGCGCAGTCATTAATCGACTCCCGCCCAGAAACGGGTTATGCACAGATAGCAGATTTTTTTGCCGAATCAGAAATGGCAGGGTTGTCGTTGCCTAAAGAACAAATGGCGTGGTTTAAAACTACCACAGAGTATTTTACCTTAACGACCAATACTCAGTATAATAACACTCAGTTTACGTTAACTAGTTTGCTGCACGTTCAGCAACAACAGCAAGTTAACGTAATACAACGCACTTTTGGGAGCAGGTAACGTGGAACAACTCATCATTCGATTAGGAGCAGACGCGCAACAGTCTATTGATTGGGCGGTCTGGCACCGAGCAGATCAAACCGTGCTTGCTGCCGGAGAATTACCTAATGCTGATGCACTACCTACCTTAACTGAGCGTGCAGCAGGTCGCCCAATTACGGTATTAGTGCCAAGCACAGATGTACTCTTAACCGACATCACATTGCCACCCGGTGCAGGGCGCAAGGTTATTCAATCAATTGGCTTTATGCTAGAAGACGATCTGGCTTTAGAAATTGATAATCAATTTATCGCATTAGGCCCTAAACATAACAATAAGCAATCTATCGCCATTGTCGATGACCGCAAAATGGCAATGTGGCTAGCTTGGTTAGACGCAGCTCAATTAGTGTGTCAACAAATGTTACCTGAAGTACTCGCGTTGCCATTAGCGTCAGAATTACCTGAGCAGACGGCACCTTGCTCCGTGTATGCGTCTATTACTATCCGAGAACAGATATTGATCCGAACAGGTGCCTGGTCAGGCTGGGCCGGAGAGTCTCAATGGCTTGTGCCGCTGTTGAGTCAGTCAGTGCAACAACAAGAACAGCCGGTATACATGACACAATATACGCAAGATGATGCATGGCTAGGGCAGCCGTTAATCTCTACTCATACTGCGGAGCTTGAACTACCGATGCACGTGTTTGCCTCTGAAGTAATGCACCAACCATTTAATTTATGTCAGGGACAATACCAACAAAAACAACAAAGCAACGGTACTTGGCAATATTGGCGCAGTGTTGCAGCAGTAGCGCTGATTGCGTTGGGTATTGGATTAGTCAATAAAGGCTTAACCGTCATGACGCTGCAACAGCAAAATACAGCATTGAGTCAACAGATCAAACAAGACATTCAACAAGGCTTCCCTAATATCGGCAGTTACCGCGATGCTCGACGTGCAATTACCCAATACGTTAGCAAAATGAATGGGGTCGGTAGTGGTGTATCTGGAGTTGAGATGCTGACACAACTCAGTCGGGCTTTTGCTGCTGCAAATGTACAAGCACAATCGCTTAAATTTGATCATGCAAGAACTGAGTTACGCATTCAAGCTAAAGCGACATCATTTGCCGATCTCGACACATTCAAAACACACGCGCAAGCAGCCGGTTTTACGGTTGAGCAAGGTGCAATTAATAATCGCAATAACCTGGTTATTGGCACCTTGACGATCAAAGGATAAGCAGATGAATAAACAGATGGTCATTGATTGGTTTAGCCAATTAGAAGCGCGCGAACAACGCGTTCTCAAAATAGGTGCAATGGTACTCGTTATCGGATTATTTTATGGCTTAGTTTGGGCGCCACTAAACACCAGTATTGAACGTAATACCCAACTACTGGCACAACAACAACAACTGTCTACTTGGGTAACGCAACAGCAAGCCAAAGTACTTCAGTTTCGTCGCTCTGGACCTGCTAAAGCCAAGTTGCAAGGCTCTATCGTACAAGCCGTTAATCAAACAGCACGAGCGAGTAATATTAGATTAACCCGTATTCAGCCCAAGAACGACGAAGTACAAGTGTGGATTGACGAAATAGCATTTAATCAATTGTTAACCTGGCTCGCGAGCTTAGACAAGACAGGTATTCGTGTGTTGCAAGCTGATATCACTGAGTCCGGTGGCACAGGTAATGTGAAAGTACGTCGTTTACAATTAGGAAAATCATGAAGTCACGTCTGCTATATAGTCTCGCTACATTACTGCTGTTAACGGTAATTTTAATCGCCACACTGCCGGCTAAACACGTTATTTATCGAATTAACTTTCCTCATAATATGGGATTGTATGATGTAAGCGGCACTATTTGGCAAGGACAAGCGGTGCGCGCTGTCATACAGGGTCAGGTGTTAAACCAATTCAATTGGGATATCTCTGCTTGGCATTTACTAACAGCGACAATCAGTGCTGATGTCAGTTCAAGTAATCGCGCTGCCACTCATATCAACGGTACATTTAATTATCATTTACTTAGCCAAACATTGGATCTCGACAACATGCGCATCGCATTGCCTGCAGAGGTTTTATTTGCTCATGCTGCCCTGCCCGTCCCAATTATTGGGGCCGGTTCAATTGTGATTGATGTGCCTACAGGATCATTTGATATCGCTCAACCTATGCCCGTTTGTGAATCATTAACTGGCAAGGGTTTTTGGCGTGAAGCTGGTGTGTTGGTCAGTACTGGGATGGTTGATTTGGGTGAGTTTACAGCCGGTATTAACTGTCAAAATCAGCAATACAATCTGACTATTAACGAGCCCAATGCCTTAGGGTTATCTGCATTGGCACAAGGGTCTACACCACAAAATTTATCAATATCGGGGCAATTCAAATTACCGACAAGTCTGCCGCAGGATATGCAGCGAGTGGGGCAATTTTTAGGACAACCTGGAGCTGACGGATACACTAGCTTCACTTGGTAACGATTCGTTCAAAAATCAATCGATATTGAGTTATTTTCGTTCCATAATTTGCGGAACCCGCACTTTGCGACAATAATTTAATTACCTTTATTGAACGATAGTTGTGTCATGGATATATTTTCCAGCGAACCGAAACCCTACAGTCATGATATTCCTTCCCGTCCATATCGCCTGTTGGTGGTAGATGACTCGCCTGCTGATTTGCATTTTTTGCTAAATGGTTTATCTGATAATTATATCGTCTCGTTTGCTTCATCGGCGCAAGAAGCCATTAGTCTTGCCAATCAGTTTCCACAACCTGATTTAGTCTTACTTGATGTGGTCATGCCAGAAATCAGTGGCTTTGAAATGTGCTCAATGCTCAAAAATGACATGAACACCAAAAATATTCCGATTATCTTTGTCACCAGTCAACAAGATACCACTGATAAAACCAAAGGCTTTAATGTCGGTGCTGTTGATTACATTACCAAGCCACTAGAGTTAGCAGAACTTGAAGCGCGTGTGCAAACTCACATTAGACTCAAAGAACAATCGAATTATTTAGAGTCGATGGCGTATTTTGATCCCTTGACCCGGGTACCGAATCGACGTAAGTACAATGAAGTATTACTACGTGAATGGACACGCTGTATCCGCTATCACCACCAAATGTCGATGATTATCATCGATATCGATTTTTTCAAACAATACAATGAATATTATGGACATGCCGAGGGAGACAATTGTTTGATGTCTGTGGCGCGGTTATTAGAGCATCAAGGTGGACGCCCCACCGATTTATTTGCTCGCATAGGCGGAGAGGAGTTCGTGATGATCTTACCTGACTGCAACGCTGCGGGCGCAGTCAAAAAAGCAGAAAGCATGTTAGCGGTGGTAAACGAGGCAAACATTCCTCATAAAGGCATTGAACATACGCCTAATTTGACTGTTAGTATGGGAGTTGCCTCAACGTTTCCTAGTCACGGACAAGGTGCATTGTCCTTATTTCAAGCCGCAGATGATGCGTTATTTGCCGCTAAACGAGATGGCCGGAATCAAATATCCATCGCTAAAAGCGACAACATACCTGGCGTGCGCGGTGAAGCTGCCCGCCAACACCACCACTAGGCAATAAAAGGAATTTGTGAACGATAATCGACGACACTGGCAAATTCAGTGATACCACGCAATGGTTTTTGGCTATCTGGGTTGTCGACACATAACAAATGCTGAATACCAAAATCTTGCGCTGCAGTAAGGATTGGGATGCTATCGTCGACAAACAACGTGGTGGCATTGTCAAACCCCACATCCTCTTGTAAAGCTTGCCATAACTTTTGTGATTCCTTAGTAACACCATAATCATGGGTCGAAATTAAACGTGAAATATGTGTGTCTAACTGCGTCATTTCGACTTTTAATGACAGACTATCTCGGTGTGCATTGGTCACTAATATGACGTCTTTACCACTTGCTTTGAGCGCATCTAAGAACGGAATAGTATCTTCTCGCAAACTGATCAAGTGCTGTATTTCACGTTTCGCCGCCACAATGTCGATATCTAATTTGTCTTGCCAAAAATCCAAACAATACCACTGTATTTGTCCAAATACCTTAGCGCATTCTGCTGCCATATATGCTTTAGCTTGTTGTAATGGTTGATTATTTTTATCAGCTAGTTTTTGTGGAAGCGTCTCTAACCAAAAATGATTATCAAAATGTAAATCTAGCAATGTACCGTCCATATCGAGTAACACCGTCTGTATTTCTTGCCAAGGGACTAATTGCGTTTCGTGCACAACGATTTTCCTTATATCTGAATAAAAAAAGGGGTATGATGAGAATATTGTTCAACAGTGTAGCTTAAATTATCAATGAGCAAAATAGATCCCAACAAACCTTTACCTTCCATTACGGCACGAAGCATCGTTGCGCAGAGTAAACTCTTCCGTGTTGAACAAGTTGATTTAACCTTTTCTAACGGTGCGACCCGCCAGTTTGAGCGCATGGCTGGGAATGGTCACGGTGCGGTCATGATCGTGCCTTTTATAGATGATGAGCATATCTTATTAATCCGTGAGTATGGCGCAGGCACACACCGCTATGAGCTTGGTTTTCCCAAGGGGTTAATTGACCCGGGTGAAACCGCTTTTATCGCTGCCAATCGTGAATTAAAAGAAGAAGCTGGTTTTGGTGCCCATGACTTATCTGACCTGATGAAAGTCAGTATGGCTCCAACATTTTTTAATGCTAAGATGCAAGTTGTTGTGGCTAAAAACCTATATCCTGCGACCCTTGAAGGCGATGAACCTGAACCGCTAGAAGTGGTCAAATGGCCTATTGCTGACATTGACGGTTTGCTTGCGCGTGATGATTTTACCGAAGCTCGCAGTATTGCTGCACTGTTACTTATTGAAAGACTGCAACGTACTTAATTTTTAGCACTCAAATGGCTTTATGCTAATAAGTGAGAAACTCTATGCCTTATACAGATCTTCTATCAATCGCTAAAACAGCCGCTATGCAAGCAGGGAAAGCCGTCCTTACCATTTATGATAGCGGTGATTTTGTCGCATACAGTAAAGACGATGATTCGCCAGTGACCAGTGCGGATTATACCGCTAACGAAATCATCATGGATATGTTGCATAAACTGACGCCCAATATTCCGATTATGTCAGAAGAGTCAGAACATCTAGCGCTTGCCGAACGCATTGACTGGCCGCGCTATTGGTTGATCGATCCCATCGATGGTACCCAAGAGTTTATCGCACGTAGTGGTGATTTTGCCGTTAATATTGCATTAATCGAACATAATGAACCGGTGATTGGTGTCATTTACTGGCCTGCCGGTGAAAGCTTATATTATGCCAGTAAAGGTCAAGGGGCCTTCAAATCCTGTGCAATAGAAAACAAACAAATTCATGTTAAACAATTTACTGACCCAGACAACGATCCGGTCGTGATTGCGATAAGTCGTCGTCAACAACGTGAAAATGTCCTCAAACGCCTTGATCAAGACCGTTCCTATCAAACATTGCCAGCAGGCAGTTGTTCTTTAAAAGCCTGTTTTATTGCTGAGGGTAAAGCAGATTTCTTTATGCGTTTAGGCGTGACCGGTGAGTGGGATACCGGTGCTTCTCAATGTATTATTAATGAAGCTGGAGGCTTAATCCGTTCTGTGGATTTTGCCCCCATGAGCTACAATCAACGTGAATCATTAGAAAATCCTAATTTTGTTGTACTTGGTGATCAAGCCGTTGATTGGCAAAAATTAGTTAATTATTACGTTGATTAAGTTGATTAAAGTGCTGGGCATCGACTATATCGACGCTCTCATACAGCTCTGAATACACCAGTACGATTTCGCCATCGTGTAATTGTTGTAGCACTTGCTCTACCTTTTCGGCTAACGAAATCTCAACGGCGCCATAATCGGTCCCTTCGCGTAACACAAATGATTCGACAATACTGTGCAGCACATCAGTGCTTAACTCGGTAATAGGGATGATCATTGCTGACGTTCTCCTGCATCTATCTGTTCTTGGATAAAACTCACTATTCGCTCACCTAACCAACTGGTCGTTGCCCAAGGTGGGCCTAACGCAAATCCAACATGTCCGCCACGACGTGAATATTCATAACCAACCTGTTGTGATAAAGCTTGGCTGTGCGGGACAACTGCTTGATTCATAAAGGGGTCATCAAGAGCATGCAGCACTAAGGTTGGTGCGGTAATGTGCCGCAAAAATTGCATGCCAGAACATTGTTGATAATAATCTTGCGCACTGGCATAGCCATGTAAAGGTGCAGTGATATTTTCATCAAATTGATCAAAGGTAACCAAATTATCAATTTGCGATTCATCGATCCGCACTTTACCGCGATAATCCAGCGCAGCAAATTTTTGTTTTAATGTCTTGCGCATACTGCGTAATAATTTTGCTTGATAGACCTTTGCAAAACCTTGGTTAATCGCTTTTGCACACTCGTCTAAACGCAATGGTGCTGACACACTGACGCAGGCGTTAAATGGATTGAGTTGTTTGGTTTCACCGGCGAGTTTTAATAGCATATTACCACCCAATGAATACCCAACAGCATATAATGGGCAATCAGGATAGCGTGTTTGTAATTGCTCTGTCAGCCACAACGCATCGGTTGTTTCACCACTATGGTAGGCACGGTGTGTGAGATTTGGCTCGCCACTGCATCCTCTAAAATGCATCACCACCACCTGCCACGGATGATCGATACAGGCATTCACCATGTCTTGGATATAATGGGAATCTTTTGACCCTTCTAATCCATGAAACAACACGATGACAGCCTCAATAACACTGGGTTTAGGACCGTAAGCCACATCGATAAAATCACCATCAGGAGTGGACATGCGCTCTTGGGTCATGGCTATTGGGTTGCGCTTTCCAAAAAACCTTGGCCAAATAGTCTGGCAATGGGCATTTTTGCACCAACTAGGTGATTGATACTGGGCAGGGGTTATTTCACCAAATAGGGTTTTATACACGTATTTGTGCTCGTTGAATAATATCAGCAATCACCTTAGTATGGGCTTGAGCACGATTTATCAAGGTATCATCCGTTAACATGGTCGCAATATGATACTGCATGTAAGATGCATACTGGGCTTTAGGCTGCGCTATTTGCTGTTCTTGGTGCTGCTCCATAATATAGGGCAAAGCCCATTGTATAATGTTGCTTTGCTGTAACCGCTCAGCCTCAAGCTCTGCAGCTAATGCTGCTTGATATGCGTTAGGCGTTGATTGCATGGATGCTGTGGATGTTTTTAATGCAATCCGCTGTGCTCGTAGAGGTTCAACATGATGCGCCTGCGAATACATAATGACACGTTGTAATGCACTATTGCGTGAACCAGTTTGATGGTCACTGGGTAATATTGCATAACCTGCGGCATCACACCAACTCGTAAATAACACACCATTAACCGCCCCATTGAACTCATCTTGCCATGTCAAACATGCTTGTTGCATGCCTGTTTGCGCATATAACTGAGCGCTATATTGCCATAACGATTGCTGCAAACTTGCTATCGTGACCATGTCCGTTACAACTCGCCGGCTGGTGATTGAATCGATGCAGTAAATTCATTTTCGGCTAATTCTAACGCTTCTTGTGCTTCACACCAGCGCTCTTCTGCACTGTCATGTTCAATGGTCAGTGTCGCTTGCTCATTCAATATGGTTTTAAGCTGCGATTTGTTACTCTCAGCGTATAACTCACTGTCTGACAATTGCGTTTCCACCTGTTGTAGCGCTTGTTGTGCTTTTTCCATTTTGGCTTCTGCTTGGGTGATGGTTTTACGCAAACCAGCAGTGGCTTGGCGAAACTCGGCTTCCATACGTTTAATGGTTTTACGATCTAGCGTTGGTGGTGAGGCGTCTGGAGAGTCGGTTTGCGTTGTGCGCTCTTTTTTGGTTTCATTTAATACCCACTGAGTATAATCATCCAAATCACCACTAAACACGGCAACTTGACCTGCATCAACTAGGTAAAAATCTTCACACACCGATGCCAATAGTGTCCGATCATGCGAGACTAATACCATGGCACCAGTAAAATCTTGCAACGCAAAATTCAACGCATCGCGCATTTCTAAATCTAAATGGTTAGTTGGCTCATCGAGTAGTAATAAATTTGGTTTTTGATACACGATAATAGCCAGAGCGAGGCGGGCTTTTTCACCACCAGACATCGGTTTGACAACACTGGTTGCTTCATCTCCTTGGAAGCCAAATCCACCTAAGTAATCGCGTAATGCTTGCTCAGTAGCAAGGCGATCAAGTCGCTGCAAATGTAACAATGGGGTCGCGTGCATGTCCAACGTATCAACTTGATGCTGTGCAAAATAACCAATATCTAAGCCTTGTGATGTTGTGTATTCACCACTTATAGGTGGGTGAGCTTGAGCTAGTAATTTGATTAACGTTGATTTACCCGCACCATTGCGACCAAGCAAGCCCAAACGACTGCCTGGCACTAAGTTCATTTTGACTTCGTGCAATATCACATTTTCGCCATAGCCGATTTTTACTTTTTCCATAGTAATTAACGGATTGGGGAGCTTAGTAGGCGCAAAAAATGAAAATGTAAACGCACTATGCGCATGTACTGGCGCGATTTCTTGCATTTTTTCGAGTTGTTTAATCCGACTTTGTGCTTGCTTAGCTTTACTGGCTTTAGCTTTAAAACGGTCTATAAATGACTGTAAATGTGCGGTTTTTGCTTGCTGTTTATTATATTCAAGTTGTTGTAAACGCAATCGCTCTGCACGTTGTCGTTGATAGGCACTGTAATTACCCTTGTAATGTAATAATTGCGCAGATTCAAATGCCAATATATGTTGCGCGATCGCATCAATAAACGCACGATCGTGAGAAATCAGTAATAAGGTACCTGGGTATTTTTGTAGCCATTTTTCGAGCCAAATCACCGCATCCAAATCCAAATGGTTAGTCGGTTCATCCAACAGTAATACATCAGAAGGGCATAACAATGCTTGAGCAAGGTTTAAGCGCATGCGCCAACCGCCCGAAAAATCATTAACCGGACGCGTCAACGCATCATTCATAAAGCCTAAACCGGCTAAGATCGTCGCTGCTCGCGCTTGCACATCATAAGCACCGGCATCTTGTAATTGAGCATGCAGTTGCCCGATTAACGCACCATCTGCGTCAGTTTCAGCTTGTGATAATTGTGCTTGTAATGCGATAAGATGTTTATCGCCGCTAATCACATAATCCAATGCTGGCATATCTGAATCAGGCGTGTGCTGAGCAACTGCGACCATGCGCCATTCTTTAGGTAAGTAATAACTACCGGTTTCTAATGCTAACTGATGTTGCAGCAGCGCAAATAAACTAGACTTACCGCAGCCATTGGCACCGATAATGGCACATTTATGGCCTGGATATATATCAATACTGCTTGGCTCAAGTAACGTCTTAGTGCCTCGCATAAAAGAGATATGTTGTAATTTGATCATGTATTGACGACTTATAATAACAGAGTGTTTCTATTGGCGATTATATCATCTTGGAGATCAGCAATTGAGATTTTATTTTGAATATATCAATTACTTCGACCCAAATCCCCCTTTAGTGCGTATAATCACCCATATTATATGCTTTATAGAGTATTCACCCATGACGAATAAACTTAGAAAACGCTTTATTGCTGGTGCAGTTTGTCCTCAATGCAAAGCGATGGATTCAATTATGTTGTATTTTGAAAACCACGTTGAGAAGTTACAATGCGTCAAATGTGAATACAAAGACGTGCAGTCACAAACCGATGTGTCTGAGCAAGTTGAGCGCACTGCGGATGTCATTGGTGTCTTTAAACCATAGCGTAATATTCCTTTTTGATCTGTCGGATCCCTTTACACTTTTTTATACAAAATTATTATTGATGTCGTAACCAACTGATAATAATAGATAAAAAAAAGTGGCAAGCTGTTTGCAATCTTATCTCTGCATTAGCAAATATTATTATTTAAAGGAATAACCACCATGATTAAAAAAATTGCAATAGGCGCCTCATTATTGTGTGCCGCTGGTTTTACTCAAGCTGCGACTATCTCAGATACTGATTCTATCGCATTAACTTCAACTAACATTACTAGTACTTTTACTCTTGATATGTTTAATGACATGGGTGGTAATTTGGTATTAGATAGTGTCATGCTATCTCTTTCTGGTACTATCGAGGGTGATGCATCATTAGAGAGTTTAGATGCAACTGCTGCAGTAGTTTCCGCAAATATTTCAGCCGCTATCGACCTATCTGATATGTCAGGGACTGTGCTTTCTGCATCACCAGTAGTTTCTCAGACATTTAATGCTTCAGCATTCGATGGCACTATCGATTTCGGTGGAACATCTGGTACAGTATTAAATGGTATTACTGATACTTTTTCAGACATGGTTACTTACACAATGCCAGTGGACCTTGCTGCTTTCATTGGTATGGGTTCGATCACATATGATTTCAGTGCTATTGGCAGCTCTAATGGCGCAGGTGCTGGTAATCTAATCACTCAATTTGCGACACGTGCTGGCGCAGAATTAATGATTACATATAACTACACAGACAATACGCCGCCACCAGTAACTAACGTTTCTGCACCATCAAGTGTTGCGTTACTAGGTTTAAGCTTACTAGGTGTAGCTGGTCTTCGCAGAAAAGCGAAAAAATAAGACAAAGTACCTTTAGGGTATGTTTCAATCTTTAGGTTGAATGAGTAAGAAGCCGCTTTTAGCGGCTTTTTTATTGCCTGGTGTTTTTTCATGACTTACCACACCTCCTTCCTACAAACATTACTAACTACTGGCAACCCTGTCACAAAATTATACAGTATTCATCTTCGTCATCAGATACTGAGTCACCATCAAGATTTTTTACACTGATGTGATTGTTTATTTCCCATCAAGCCATAAGCTATTGATTTATAATGATAAATGCAACATGGCAAGTAGTTTGCAATACCTTATGTGCATTCGCAAAACATTATGATTAAAGGAATAACGACAATGATTAAGAAAATAGCTTTAGCAACTTCACTATTATGCGCAACTGGTTTAACTCAAGCTGCGACAATCTCTGATACAGATTCAATTGCATTAACTTCGACTAATATTACTAGTACTTTCACCGTAGACATGTTCGACGACATGGGTGGTAGCTTAGTATTAAATAGTGTGATGCTTTCATTGATTGGCACGATCGAAGGTGATGCATCACTTGAGAGCTTAGATGCAAGCGCTGCTGTATTGACAGGTAATATCGCTGCAGCAATTGATTTATCGAATATGTCAGGTACCGTGCTAACTGCATCTCCTGTTGTTTCACAAACATTCAACGCAACTAGTTTCGATGGCACTATTGATTTTGGTGGTACCTCAGGTACTGTACTAGCCGGATTAACTGATTCATTCTCAGAGATGGTAACGTATACGATGCCAATGGACCTAGCTGCTTTTATTGGCATGGGGTCAATCACTTATGACTTTAACGCTATTGGTAGCTCAAATGGCTCTGGTGCTGGTAACCTTATTACACAATTTGCGACACGTGCTGGTGCAGAATTGATGATTACCTACAACTACACAGACAATACACCAGTAACTAACGTGTCAGCGCCATCGAGTGTTGCGTTATTAGGCCTCAGCTTACTAGGTGTAGCTGGACTGCGCAGAAAAGCGAAAAAATAAATCTGACTTCATACTATACCTGACAACGTATACAACAGATTGAATGAACAAAAAGCCGCTAATAACGGCTTTTTTATTGTCTGCAAAGTGAGTAGTTTATGCACCAATCACTGCCCTGACCAATCACTAAACATAGCCGCTCAATCCAACCAATCGCCGCCACTACTGACACAAAAACAATCTTTTGTAATTCACTTCGTAAAGGACTAAGCTAAGGATGAAATCAACAATAAACAGGATGTAGCATTAATGATATTTAATACCGAACTAACTGAAGAATTAAACCTTATTTTAAAATTCCCAAGTAAAAGTTTAATGCAAGGCCTCAAGATCCACAATGACGCAGACCCTGCTGTTGTTGCAGCTGCTCAGCGTTTATATGGCAAAGGCATTGTCACACAGTCTGATGGTGGATATCTAACAAATCTGGGTTATGACCTAGCAGAGCATGCCAAAATCATTCAATCGGCGCTCACTCACACATAATAAATGATTAATAATGCGGAGGGGGTGCTTCTTCGTCTTGTGAGGCTATATTAGAAGGCTGCATTGATTTAAGTCGTTCAACGACGTGATTAAGCTTAAAAGTAAGCTGTTCGATTTGGCGTTGTTGTTGAGCGACTGAATCATTCAACGATTCAATGGTGTGATCTTGAAAAGCAACTTTACTTTCTAGATCAACAATACGATCTTCTAACTCGTTTGCACTTTGCGTAGTGTTGGTTGATTGAGACATGCATCTTCGACTGTAACGATGAATAATGTTTTATTCTACCATTAACATCGATGACAGTGCGAGCGTTCAACTAGCATAAGGTGTTTGCACTCATTGAGGCATTGCCCATACTTCAGCATAACCACTCGAACTCAATGACACCAATGCTTGTGTATTCATAAAATCCACACCATACACCATTGCTGTTGGCATCGTTGCATCCGGTCGAATGCCTACCTTGTATTGTTTAATTCGCTTACCCGACTGGATATCCCATAAGTCTAAAGAACGGGATGGAGATCCAGTTAGTAAGTACTTGCCATCTTGGCTGAACTTCCCTGCGGTTAGGATTTTTTGGCGTTCAAAATATTCTAATTCTGAGATTTTTAAACCGGTGGTCAGATCCCAAATAGTCGATTGGTCGCGACTATCAGCGGTGAGTGCATATCGTCCTAACTCGTCCAATATAACCTTAGATACGCGACTGGTATGGCGAAAAGTATAAATGATTTGTCCAGTTCGGGTATCCCACAAATACGCCACATAATCATTGCCTCCGGTTAATGCATAATGCCCATTGGGTGACAGTGCAACACTGTTAATCTTTTCGCTGTGTCCCAAAAACTCTAATCGGCGACCTGTTTGTGGCTCCAAATACATCACGCTACTATTACTTTTACCAATTAACACACTTAGGCCTTTTTGACTGACCGCAATATCGCGAATGCTGGATTCATCTAGACGCCAGAAGCCCACCGGCTCTCCGATGGTTAAATCCCATAATCCAAACGCATCTTTATCGGCACTCAATAAATACAGTCCATCATAACTCAGTGCTAAATTAGTCACTAAATTATCACCTTCCCCAGCATGTCTGAAATTAAAGCGAAGCTGTTGAGAGCTAAGTTGCCAAATTGAAATACCATTATCAATACTAGAAACGACCGAAATGTCATGGCGCGCATTAATATCAGCTGCTAACGCCCCGCCAACTGATTGATCGGTTACCATCATCGAGTCCGTTTCAGCTAAACCACATCCACTCAACGCAATTGTAAATAAAATGGACAAATAGACTTGAAATGGTTGGAAAATGGCACTATTTAAAGTAGATTGCATACATACCGCACTTATTAAAAACAATGAGTTAATTTAAAAAACTCAATAGATATTCACAACATGGAGAATAATGACAATGAAACAGTCTATAGCTGCAATTGCAGTACTATCTGTATTAGGTTTAACGGCTTGTGGTGAACAAACTGAAGCGACAAACGATACAGAACAAACCGCAGCTCAAACTAACGATGTTGTGTTGGAAACCCCTGAAGCACGTCAGTCATATTCGATTGGCGCCAGTATGGGTTCGTTTGCGCTAAGCCGTCAAAAGCAATTAGTTGATTTGGACATGAGTTTGGACATGGAAATGGTACGCGTTGGTTTTAATGACGCATTAAACGGTGCGCCAGCATTAACGATGGAAGAAATGCAAACCATCATTCGTAATTCTGACGAAGAAGTGCGAGCCAAACAAGAAGTCTTGGCCAGCGCTACAGCACAAAAGAATATTGAAGCTGGTACCGCATTCCTTGCTGAGCATGCAAGTAAAGAAGGCGTTAGTGTCACTGAGTCCGGTCTTCAGTATGAAGTCTTAGTCGCAGGTACCGGTACAAAACCAGTTGCCACTGACACAGTTAAAGTGCACTACAAAGGTATGTTATTAGATGGCACTGAATTTGATTCATCTTATGCCCGTGGTGAAGCCGCTGAGTTCCCATTAAATCGTGTCATCCCTGGTTGGACTGAAGGTGTGCAGTTGATGAATGAAGGCAGCAAATTTAAATTTGTTATTCCTGCTGAGCTTGCCTATGGCGCGCGTGCAACTGGTAGCATTCCACCTAACTCAACATTGATTTTTGAAGTTGAACTGTTAGATGTGCTTGCTAGCGAAGAATAACTAACTATTCTGTATCTATGCCCGCTATGTGTTCGCCACATCAGCGGGCTTTTTTTTGTCATGCCAACGACAGTACGGCATTATATATTTTATTTTGAAAGTTTATTTGCGCGATGACGGTCTATATATAAGTCGTTGAGTAGTGGGATTGTAAACCTCGATAATGAGTGTTGTAATGACTCACGACATATTATTCATTTTATTAAGGAAGCACGTTATGAATCATTCAACTACCGCATCATTAGCTATCGCATCGTTATTATCGTTAGGTATCGCAACAGATGCTAATGCAGCAAAAGACAAAAAAGAAAAATGCTACGGCGTTGCTCTTGCTGGTCAAAACGATTGTGGCAATCTAGCTGGAACCCATAGTTGTGCAGGACAATCAACCGTGGATAATGATATCGGTGAATGGAAACTGGTTCCTAAAGGTACTTGTACCGAAGTCGGTGGATACTCACGTAAAGCAGCTAAAAAAATGTACAAATCATTAAAAGCTCAAGGCAAAGGTATGAAAGAGCAAGCCAAATCAGCGATGTCGATGAAGTAAAATAGTCCTCAAAGGATTAATTCGCGATTTCAGGAGAACAGCATGCGCACTCAATCTCATCCCTGCATTGGCGTAGGATTACGTCACCCTCATTATGAGGATGCATTACACGCCCCTGAGGGGATAGATTTTGTTGAGTTCCATGCTGAAAACCTGTTTATACAAAACGACTTGCAACAACAATTTATCAATGATGTTAAACAGCACTGGCCAGTTAGTATTCATGGAACTGCATTTGGTTTAGGTTCCGTTATTGGACCGTCTGAGGCATCATTAGACGCCCTTGAGCAGCTCGTTGCACAAGTGAGTCCGATGCTCATCTCTGAGCATGTTTGCTTTAACCGAGCTGAGGTGAATCACACCGTATTTCACGGCGGTGATTTATATCCTATTCCATATAATGATCACGCATTAGATGTATTGTGTCACCATATTGATTTGATGCAAACGCGCTTACAGCGGCACATTTTAATGGAAAATCTCAGTGCGTACCTGGATGGTATGCTCGACAAATATAGTGAAGCTGAGTTTTTGTCTTTGATGGTTCAGCGCACAGGTTGTGGATTATTATTAGATCTAAATAACATACTGATTAATCAATATAATCAGCAATCTACAGCGCCTCTTACCCATGCTATGGAATTTGTAGAGCAATTACCCATTGATGCCATCCAAGAAATTCACCTTGCAGGTTTTACCAATACTCAAGTTAATGGCAAATATGTGGATGATCATGCTCAACCTGTAGGTCAAGAGTGTTGGCAATTATATACTGAAGTCTTGTCGCATGTTGGCTGCGTGCCCACCTTGATTGAATGGGATAATAACCTGCCAACATGGTCGGTACTGCTACAACAAGCTGACACGGCTCGACAACTATGTCTGGCTCACCTGCAAGGTCAGCAAGGTATACGAGCATGAGCAATACTGATTTAGCACAGTGGCAAAATGCGTTTATTGCAACAGTATTTGCCCATAATGCCCCTGCATCACAAGACGGCATGAGCATTTATCGCAACAATCTTGTACTAACCCATCAGGCCAGCTTGATGAGTGTTTTTCCGCATACCACAGAATTATTAGCCGATGGTTTTAAAGCTGCTGCATATCGCTATCTCAATGAATATGGCAAAGTGCATTTTGACTGGGCAGAAATTGGTGCTAATTTTGCCGATTTTTTAACACAGCAACCAGAGCTGCAGCGATACCCTTATATCAGTGATCTTGCTCAATATGAATGGCTGTTTCATCAAGCTAATCGTGCGCCGCGCAAAGTATTGCAACAACGTAGTATTGAGTTACTGCAACAGCAGGACTGGCAAACCTTGTACCTTGATCTGGCTCCAGGGTTTGGCCTGTGTTCAAGTGATTTTGATGTGGTTGCAATGACCGACACTCACTCATATGAAGCACACTTTACGCCGTTACCAGACCCTTTAATGTGGGTTTGTTGGCGACCCGCACTTGCCCCGCGTAGTGAGCGTATTGCAGCGCAATGGCATCTATTATATCAATCTGCTGCCTCAGCAAGTCTTGCTCAATTAGCAGAGATCGGTCGAATTAATCAGCTTGATTGGCTGGTCTGGTTAGAACATCTCATGAGACAACAACAACTGTTTGGTGTATTTCAACATCAATCGATCACTCAACAGGAATCATAATGATTTTGCCCACTCGATTACGTCAATGGCACAACCAAGCGGCAGCAATCCTCACCTCTTTGCACTCTTCTATCTTGTTGTTAGCTCGAGCATATATTGCTTGGGTATTTTTCAAAGCAGGATTGACCAAAATTAATGATTGGGAATCGACCTTATTATTATTTGAATACGAATACGAAGTGCCCTTTATATCTTATGAATTGGCGGCTTACTTAGGCACATTCGGTGAAATAGTACTACCGATATTATTACTCGCAGGGTTGTTGACACGAATAAGTGCCATTGGATTATTTATCGTCAATGTGATTGCAGTCATCAGCTTACCGGATATGCCACCGGCTGCGTATAACTTGCATGTTATCTGGGCAGCCTTAATCGGTATGAATATATTTTGGGGTGCAGGTCGCTACAGTGTCGATCACTATTACAAAGTTAACTAACAGTGATGCTTTTGGTTTGTAACGATACGATTTTTTTGGGGTGATGCGTCAATGTTGATACGGGTGTGAATCCCCAATGTTGATGAAACTGTAAAGACGCTGTATTAGCTGGCTCAATGTCTATTTCTGCACATAACAGAGCGATATCGTGAGCTTGTGCCCATGCGTTGATATGCGAATATAATTGACCACCGATACCTTGTCCTCGACATTGCTGGTCGACAACAATCCGATCAATATACAAAAAATCACTATACTGTTGATTAAACCAAGCATAATTGATACTGGCATAATCACTACCTGGGCCAACCGCTATCATAAATGCGACAACAGGTGCCTCAGGGCTTAATTCAACCACGACGGCTAATTCGGATTGTTCAATCAATTGGAGTAAGGCGGCTCTATCCAGAGGACTTAATACCGCAACGGACACTTCATTTAATGTGAGTACTGCATCAATATCAGCGTGTTTAAGCGGGCGTATTATCATTACATTTTATCTTTATATTCTATATGGTTAATCGTCATATATTGGCGACCATTAGGGGTTTCAATCGCCACTTCATCATCCACCATTCTGCCAATTAAACCTCGTGCTAACGGTGAATCAATAGAACAAGGACTGGTATGTTTATAAATTTCGTCTGAACCTACTATTTGGACGGTCTTAATCAAGCCTTGCTCATCCTCAAGCGTTACCCATGCGCCAAAAAATACCTTGCCAGCTTGCTCAGGTGAATAATGGACAACCTGAATATTTTCAAGGCGCTTACGTAAAAAACGCACCCGACCATGAATCTGGCGAAGCCTACGCTTGTTTTCGGTGTAATCTGCATTATCCGAGCGGTCGCCAAGGCTTGCTGCCCATGCAACTTTCCGTGTTATCTCCAAACGCTCAACTTGCCATAATTCATCTTGTTCAGCTTTTAAGAGCCGATATCCAGCTGGCGTAATTAGATTGGCTTTATTCATTCAACATATCTTCTTGTTAAGTTATCCCGTATTGGCATAACAAACAACATATTAGGCTTTTTTATCAAAATTACAATCTTGTCATACGCAAACTGCCTTACGAGATATTTCATGCTTGCGTATGGCACTCAATATGTGGGTAGCGTATAATTAGATTTTTATTCTCAAGCAATCTTTCCTTTATGATCATAAGCACCTTAGCTACCGAACTTGCAGTCAGTACCAAACAAATTTCCGCCGCTGTCGCCTTACTTGATGATGGTGCTACGGTCCCTTTTATTGCTCGATACCGCAAAGAAGCGACCAATGGTTTAGACGACACGCAACTGCGTCAACTTGAAAGTCGTTTAGGCTATTTACGTGAGTTACAAGATCGTAAATCCGTCATACTAAAATCAATTACCGAACAAGACAAATTGACGGACACCTTAGCGCAAGCAATTAATGACGCACAAAGTAAACGTTTATTGGAAGATCTGTACTTGCCTTTCAAACCGCGTCGACGGACTAAAGGCCAGATTGCGATTGAAGCGGGTATCAGCCCACTCGCTGATGCCTTGTACCAAGACCCAACGCTCAACCCAGAGGGTCAAGCGCATACATACATTAACAGTGAAGCTGGATTTGCTGATGAAAAAGCCGTACTTGAAGGGGCTAAATATATCCTGATAGAACGTTTTGCTGAAGATGCTCGTTTGTTACAGACAATCCGTCAGCACATGACCCAACAGGGTTACTTAGTCAGCAAAATAAGTGCGGGTAAAGAACAACAGGCCGCCAAATATACGGATTATTTTGCGCACCAAGAAAAATTCAAAAATGTTCCTTCGCACCGTGCTTTAGCTATGTTTAGGGGACGCAATGAGGGATTTTTATCACTAAAGATCACCTTATCACCTAATGCTGAAGCCCCTGTCGTGCGCAGTGAATGTGAAGATATGATCGCACGACATGCCAATATCCGTGATCATGGTCGACCGGCGGATGCATGGTTGCAAAGTGTCGTTAGCGCAACATGGAAATCCAAAATTTTACCGCACATGGAAACTGAGTTATTCAACGTGTTGCGTGAAAAATCAGAAACAGAAGCAATTAATGTCTTTGCTAAAAACCTACAAGACTTATTAATGGCTGCGCCTGCAGGTGCCAAAGTTACTATGGGCTTAGATCCAGGGATCCGTACCGGCGTCAAGATTGCTATCGTTGATCATACCGGTAAAGTCCTGCATACAGGCACTATCTTTCCTCATCCTCCACAAAATGCTTGGGATAAGTCATTACGTACTATCGCTACTATTGCCAAACAATACAAAGTAGACTTAATCAGTATTGGCAATGGCACCGGCTCCCGGGAAACCGATAAACTCGTTGGGCAGATGATGAAAGCTAACCCTGAATTAGCAATCCAAAAAATCATGATCTCAGAAGCTGGCGCATCAGTGTATTCAGCCTCAGAATTGGCATCATTGGAATTACCCGGCATGGATGTATCACTTCGTGGTGCAGTGTCTATCGCACGGCGTTTACAAGATCCGCTCGCCGAACTGGTCAAAATAGAACCCAAAGCCATTGGCGTAGGTCAATATCAGCATGATGTATCACAAAGTCAGTTAGGTCAGTCATTAACTCGCGTCATAGAAGATTGTGTAAACGCTGTTGGCGTCGACCTAAATACCGCATCGCCAGCTTTATTAGCCAATGTTTCTGGCTTAAACAAAACGCTAGCCACCAATATTGTAGCGCATCGAGATACTCATGGTGCGTTTAAGGCGCGTAAGGCATTGTTGGATGTCGCGCGACTGGGTCCTAAAGCATACGAGCAAGCGGCGGGATTCTTACGGATCAATAACGGCATTAACCCGTTGGATGCTTCTTCTGTCCACCCCGAAGCCTACCCTGTAGTCGATAATATCCTAGCGCATACCAAAGTTGCAGTGAATGATCTTATCGGTAACTCTGCCCTATTACGTCAGTTAACACCTGACACATTCACCAACGACACATTTGGTGAGCCAACCGTATTGGATATCTTGAATGAGTTAGATAAGCCGGGGCGTGATCCTCGTCCTGAGTTTAAAACAGCCAGCTACAAAGAAGGCGTTGAGAGCATTAACGATCTCACTCCTGGTATGATCTTAGAAGGCGTTGTCTCAAATGTTGCAAATTTTGGTGCGTTTGTTGATGTTGGTGTCCATCAAGATGGCTTAGTGCATATATCAGCGATGACGGATGGATTTATCTCAGATCCCAGAGACGTCGTCAAAACTGGTGATGTTGTTAAAGTCAAAGTTGTCGAAGTAGATGTTGCCCGTAAACGGATCGCTTTCACGATGCGCATGGGTGATGAGGTTAAGGCTAAAGCGAACACCTCAACACGTACTAGCCCTAAGAAAACTAGCAAAAACACGGTCAAAACCAAGCCTCAATCTATCCCCAGTGCAGGCATGGCTGATGCGTTTGCAGCGGCTTTTGCTAAAGGTAAAAAATAACCGATTCGGGATTATCGATGCGCACTTAAAAATGACAAAATATGTGCACACGTCGCTGCTTTATCTGAGATAAATGGCGCGTGTGATACATGTTCCATGACCACATGCTGTGCTTTGGGTTGCAACTCGGCAATAACAGGGACAACTTGGTGCGGTATTAACGCATCTAAGCGCCCGTATAACCGTAAAGTCGGTTGCGTAATTGCGCTTATCTGTTCGCGTAAATCCACGTCTTGCAATAGTTGTAATCCAGTCAACAAACTCGCCTCGCATGGGTCAGGATATGCTGCAATTGCGTGCTTGATAGCATGTATATCCTGCTTTGCACTGAGTGAGCCCATCGCTTGAATGGCCAGGAATCGCTGGATCGTTTTTTTATAATCATGGGCTAGTTGCTGCTCAAACATGCCCAGTACGTTGGGTGCAATACCTAACCAGCCCTCATCATCTTGCATAAAGTGAGGAGTACTGGCGATAGTGACAAGCCGGCTAACCGCTGCTGGATGCTGTAACGCTAATTGCTGAGCAATTAACCCGCCTAACGACCAACCTATAACAATAGACCCATCAGGAATGTTCGCCGCAATTAATCTGGCCACATCGCTCAGTGGTCCTAATGGCATATCACTGTTATCGCCAAAACCGGGCAGGTCAATTAAATGCACACTGTATTGTTGACTCAATAACGGCAGTAGGTGATCAAACACCCCACTGTTTAATCCCCAGCCGTGCAGTAACACCATCGGTAATCCTGTACCCGTGATCCGCTGTTGTAATACTCGGGTCATGTTATCTTTGCCTCATATCGCGTGACTAACGTAAATACCGGAGAGACGTATTCACTCAACCGCATTACTCAATGAATTTAAAACTATCTGGCACCATTGTATATTGTGCCATGAACCTAGCCCGATGACGGTCTGTAATTTATGTGCAGCGGATACCGGTTTTGTTCTGGCCAAACACCTACAACAAGATCTGTGCCTGGTCAATTTGTTACCAGATACAACACCCATCGAACATGATGCATTACTCAACGCCAAATTTGATAGTTTATGGGTGCTTGATAGCTATCGTTACCCGCTGACGTTTATGATCCCTGCATTAAAGTTTCATGGACAGCAAGATTATGCGGATCTACTAGCACGCTGGTTTGTGTTGTATCGTGTTCGGTGGATGACAGTATTACCCCAACATATTATTGCAGTGCCTTTGCATTGGCGGCGGCACTGGCAACGGGGCTATAATCAAGCAGAGTTAATTGCACAAGCTCTTAGTCGGTATACTCACATTCCCATGTTAGATAATGCCATCAAGCGACGCCGCTATACGCGCCCACAAAGTGAACTGACACAATCGCAACGCAGCAGCAACATTCACAATGCGTTTTGGGTCAATCAAAAGTCACTGGCATCAATTCAATCTGTGGTATTAATTGATGATGTCATTACCACCGGCAGCACCCTAAACGATCTGTGTAGCGCCATGTACAAAGTAGCACCACATCTGCATATCAGTGTGTGGTGCATGGGCTTAAGTGTCTTAACGTAAGGTAATTAACGGCGCCATAAAGACGGCATTCGCCATGAGCTTTTCGGTACCACGCCAATAGCCACGAAAATTCACATTATCCGTCAATCCAATCACCGTACCTTTGCCATATGGATGCGCAACAATCGCTGAGCTACCCGCAATCAGTGTTTGTAACTCTGGCGCAGTATAGCCACCTAATAAAGGAGACTGCGTATACTTACCCACTTCGATAAATGGCTTGCTGTGCGCATTCAATACCATATTATTGGTTTTAAACATCGGCAAAAGAGCACTCGATGCTGAGGCAGTTTTGGCATCCAGGACACCAAATAACAATGGGTGAGTCGGGTCAACTTGGACTTGATAGGCTGCCCCTGCAACTAATTTTTTGGCATACAATTGACCTTGATCTGCAAAATGTAATCCTTGCGTTTCAAATTCATTATCAATGGCATTTGTCGCTAATACGTCAGCCTCTAAGAATTCATTATTCGCTAAGAATCGCGTACCACGTTTACTACCAATGACCACTCCACCGGCTTTAACCCAAGCGCGAATGCGCGATAGGTTTTTGTCCGATAATTGATTATATCGACCAGAAGCAAACACAATGTGCGTAAACTCATCGAGTTTCACGCGGCTAAATCTATCTTGATCCACAATCGCAACAGGCATATTCATACGGGTATCAAAATAGTGCCAAATTTCGCCAACTTCATATTGTGATACACCTAATCCACCCATGATCATCACATTCGGTAACTGCGCTACAGCCATCGATGGGCTGCCCAAATCGATACCTTGAGGGGTCAGTCCACTGGTTAATGCGTGGAGTTTTATTTCGTACTCATTGGCAATAACTGTTAATTTTTGTGCCCAATCTGACCTGTGACGCAGGCCTTTGGGGATCACAATACTCCCTGCTGCAAACTGCTGTACCTTGCCACTAGTCGTCGTTGCCGCAAACGGTTTGGCCGCAATACGGGCTTGAATATCATGGGCTAACAATCGATATAATAAAGCCGGTGCATGCGTATCTTGCCAAGTAAATACATAGCCAACATGTTGCGTTGGTAGCGAATTGTTATGTTTGATGACATCTTGCTGAGCAAGCTGATTTGTCGCTTGTGATTGACCATTAATGCGCTTCGCTTCACGTTTATTCACTGTGTCATAAGACAAGTTATATGCAAACGCGATGTTCCAATTAGATACATCATAAAATGTATTATCTGGAAAATTTTGACGAGTTGAAAATAGCGACGTCAATAATCGATATTGCGGTTGATTGGTGGGGATAAATATCGCTGCGCCACGATCATATTGCTGATTATCAATAGTGACATTGTCATCTAACAAACGCGTAATAATGTTATGCGCTTGCAAATTAGCCATAAACTGCGCATTTTTGTGCGTATCGTGACTTAACTTAACTAAGTAACCACCGACTTTATCATCATCTTGCAACGCTTTTGTTTCTGACACAAAGGCTGCGTGATGATCCAAGAATTTTGATTTATTCGCCACTGCACCTTTAAACGTCGAAAAACTGGTCGTGACCTGATTTTGAATACTCTGAGCAAAGCTCAATGGGCCATTAATTGAATGCTGCAAATGACCACGTGAACTGGCCTGTTCAAACAGAATACCAACAGAACCATGTGCATCAGGATAGGTCGAACCTTTACCGTAATAAAAATCATCAAAATTTTCTTGGGTATAATACATTTGTTGTTGTGAATCAAGCGCTTGAGCATGGTATTCCCCCAACAGACCGGTTAAATCGACATTCATATCACCTGTGAGTGGATTTTTACGCGAAGGCACACCAGGCTGAAAAAAGTACGTGGAATCAGTGCCCATTTCATGAAAATCCGTCAATACATGCGGACGCCATGCATGAAATTGCTTAATCCGTGCACGCGACTCAGGGTGAGTCAGCAATACCCAATCACGATTCAAATCAAACCAATAATGATTGGTACGGCCACTTGGAAAGCGCTCTGAATGTTCACGGTGTTCGCCTTGTGCAGATGGATGCTTACCTTTATGCATGTTAGCCCATTGTGCAAACCGGGATAAGCCATCAGGGTTAAGGGAGGGATCGAGTAACACCAAGGCATTATTTAACAAATCATCTACCGCGGCACCTTGCCCTGCAGCCAAATAATACGCAATCAATAGCGAAGCATTACTGCCTGATGGCTCATTACCATGCACCGAGTAACCCATATACATCACTAATGGAGCCGATGCATTAGGCGTTTTGCCCGTTTGAATGGTGGCTTGATGGTCTGCTTTGATTGTTGCTATGTTTTGCTGATTGGTGGATGAGGATATCGTCAGTAATAATAACTCACGGTCTTCATGCGTGTGACCAGTCACTTCAAGCGTCACCCGATCTGATGCCGCCGCAAGTGCTTTCATGTAAGTAACAAGCTGATCATGGCGCACATGCCAAGTGCCAACGGGATAACCTAAGACAGAAGCAGGTGTCGGAATAGCCGGATTGTAAGTGACATTAGTGGGCAAGTAATCAAGATCACTTTGGGCAAGCATAACTTGATGCGGATTGCCTGAAGAAAATGTCTGCTGTGCCGGCAATACTAAGCTCGTTGCCGCAGAAACCGGAGCAATAACAATAAAATACATGCTCGCTAGAGTGAAACATATTGCACTAAAATGACCTTGATACCAACGCTGTTGTCCGACCATAAATACTCCGTGATAATAAATGTGTATGCCAATTAATACGCTATTGTCATTAAAAACTGACAGATTTGCAATTTAAACGTAATTTATACAAAAAAGTTATGAATACCTGACTGTTTTAGTCGGGTAAGAATGCTATCATAATAAGTATATAGCCCTGACGTTTAGGTTAATACAGGAAGCAACCTATGATTAATATTTCTGACACTGCTCAAGAGCATTTTGTTAAATTACTTAAAAACCAAGAAGATAATACCAATATACGGGTATTTGTTGTCAATCCAGGTACTACTACTGCCGAGTGTGGTGTGTCGTATTGTACTCAAGACGCCGTTGAAGCAACGGATATTCGTTTACCGTTCAAGGGATTTGATGCTGTTGTAGACCAAGAGTCTGCTCCGTTCTTGGAAGAAGCTCAGATTGATTTTGTGACCGACCAAATGGGGTCACAATTGACGCTTAAAGCCCCCAACGCAAAAGCGCGTAAAATCTCAGATGATGCGCCATTGATCGAGCGTGTTGAATACTTGATCCAAACTGAGATAAACCCTCAGTTAGCTAACCATAATGGTCAGGTAACCTTAACAAGTATTACTGACGATGGTATCGCTATATTGCAGTTTGGTGGTGGTTGTAATGGGTGTTCAATGGTGGATGTGACGTTAAAAGACGGCATCGAAAAGCAAATGCTAGAACAATTTAGCGGTGAGTTAACTGGCGTACGTGATGCGACTGAGCATGCCGCTGGTGAGCATTCATATTACTAACCTAGAATATTCACAATGCGCCCTGCTTTTAAACGCTTTGTGACCTAATATGGCGCTGACCCGAGTCGGAGTTGGCGTCGTTTTTTGTTGGGATTGTTTTTTATTGGGGTTGTTGCTCGTCGATTTAATCGGTTGTTGTAACCCATAGGTGGATACCAAGCGTCACCCCTCGCATAGTCTGAAGTGCCAGTAACGCTAACCACAGACCCATATTTTGCCAATCTTGAAACAACCAAAACACACCCAAAAACCCGACCACGGCACTGATAAACATACTATTACGCATGACTTTTGCGCGCGTTAAACCAATATAAATACCATCAAAGCAATAGCACCAATGGGCCAGTAGTGGCAACGCAACAATTATCCAATAATACGGTTGGGCTAGCTCAATCAACGATGTTTGGTTGGTTAAAAGTCCTAATATCTGATCAAACCCCAATGCAAATGTGACACTAAATCCAACTGCCATAATCGATGACCACAGCAGACTCGCTAGTATATTTTGCCGTTGTTGAACCGTATCTTGCTGGCCTTCTGCTTCGCCGACGAGTGCCTCAATCGCATTCGCAATTCCATCTAAACCCAGTGCAATAATGACAAAAAATTGCATTAATAATGCATTGACCGCAGCAGATTCAACGCCATACCGCGCGCCTTGATAAGTCACGAATGCCAAACATCCTTGCAAGAACACCGATCGTAGAAAGAGATCTCGATTCAGTGATAGCATCCGATAAAACGCCGCAATCTTGCACCAACCTTGACTAAGCAGCACACCCCGTGATGTGTGCGCAAATACATAATGATACACCACCCACAATGAGGCTAAACACATTGCCCATTCACTCAACACAGTCGCATACGCCAGACCCGCAACGGCTAAATCAAAAGCAAACACTAAGATGAGATTTAAAACAATATTCAGTATATTACCCAATATCTGGATCCACATCACTTGACGGGCACGTTGGTGACCGACTAACCAACCAATCAACACTAAGTTAAACAACATAACCGGTGCGTTAGCGATGCGGATAGAAAAGTACGTCTGCATACTGTCTTGCGCAAGGTTTGGAAGTTGCGTCAACTGCATCATTAATTGCAGTAAGGGACCAGATAATAGGTACAGTCCTATACCTAAGATCAAGGCACTGATTAACCCTCGACCAAGATCATCAAACCAACCCGTAGATTGTGCAGTAACAAGCTTAGCGCACCGTGAACCAAATTGTTGTGCAGCCAGACCCGTGATCGACATCCGCAAAAATCCCAACAACCATATTATTTGAGATAATAAAAAGGCGCCAACGGCTGCTCCTGCTAATAATTGTGTGTCCCCCAGATGCCCCAAAACGGCAGTATCGACTAACCCCAGAAGCGGTTGTGATAAATTGGCTAGGATCATAGGTAAAGCTAATGTTAATAATGTCTTGGATGCGCGAGAAGTGAGCAAGAAATTTGCCTTTTAGTGACTAACCAAAATAAACATCAGTTAATTTTTGTAGTTTCGAATATATTACTTATACTACCTTACGAATACTTTTGCTGCACGGTATTTTACTTGACTCAACTCACATTAGGTAGCTACACAATGACGTTTTTTGCATCAGCTAGTATATTATTAACCCGTTGTTTTTTAATTATTTTATCTGTATTTGCTGTCTCCCATGCTAGCGCCACAACCAGTGAAATGGATAGCAACACTCAAATCAATGCCGTCATGATGGATAACTTAGTGATTTTGCAATATCACCATGTATCAACCAAAACCCCTATGAGTACGTCAATAGCCCCCGAAAAATTCGCAGAACATTTAGCCTATCTGTACCGTCATTTTACGGTGATAGATTTACCCAGCGCGATGTACGCATTACAACATAAGCAGCAGTTGCCCAACCGTGCTGTGGCCATCACTTTTGATGACGGATTTGCCAATATCTTAAACAACGCGCACCCATTACTGCAACGTTATGGCTTTCCGTATACGATTTTTATTAATCCACAAAGCATAGGCGTTGAGCCGTCGCAATTAACTTGGTTAGAGATAAAACAAATGGCACAACAAAATGTCACGTTTGCTAATCACACCTTAAATCACCTACATATGCTAAATCGCAAGTCTGACCCGGTATCAGGTACCCCAGAATCCACCGAAATATGGCTGGAGCGAATTATGCAAAACATCAACGCTGCTGAAGCGATCATTGCCAAACAAGTGGGATACTCATTGCAATATGTCGCTTATCCATATGGTGAATATAACCGAGTCCTTGCAGACCGTATAAAAGCTGAGGGGTATTTGGGCTTTGCACAACACTCTGGCGCAGTGGCCAGTCATACTGACTTTTCCGCTATCCCGCGTTTTCCTGCAGCGGGTCGATACGCCAATTTAAAAACGCTCGCCGTTAAATTAAACAGCTTAGCGATGCCCTTAATCGACACCAATATCACCAGTCCTGAAATACGTGAGTATGGCGATGATTTTCCAACAAGCATGGAGTTAACCTTAGCGACGAATGATTTATCAGTCAAACGGGTCAATTGTTTTTTTCAGGGGGATGTCACTGCAACGTCTAGTACAGCGAATGTGGTACATGTTACTTTACCAGAGGCCTTTCCAGTGGGTCGCTCACGGATTAATTGTACGGTGCCGAGCAAACAGCATAAACGCCGATTTTATTGGTTCTCACAGCCGTTTTTTAAGGCGAATGCTAAAGCGCTATATCCTGATTAAAAATACCCAATGACTTTTGGCATATCACTGATAATTTGCTGTGTATCACTGATGGCAATTTGCCCAGGCACATGGTTTGGTTTAAAACGCCCAATCACCTGACCTTGTGGATTGATAACAACAACTGAACCTGAATGGTCTACCAAGTAATTGGGGTCGTCGGTGCTTTGTGACATCGAATACATCATGCCCATACTGCGAACTAATGGATAGAGTTGACTATGATCTGCTGTCGCGGCCACAAATTCATCATTAAAAAAACCAATGTATTGCGCTAAACGCTCAATGCTATCGCGTTTGGGATCAACAGACAAAAACCACACTTGGATCGGATCTTCGGTATTAATTTTAAGTAGCTCAGGATAGGCTTGATTTAAAGCAGCTAAGGTTGTTGGACAGATATCGGGGCAATAGGTATATCCTACGAATGCTAATGTCCATTTGTCCATTAATGCCGCATTGCTCATTGATTCATTCAGGTGATTTGATAATTCAAAATCAACAATCTTTCGCGGCACAGGATACCACTGCATGTGCTCGGTACCTGATGCGTGTGCATCGCCATAAGCGGCAGTAGCAGCAGTCTGATGTGAGGATTGGCTCGACGGTTTACTCATTTGGTAACTCACCACTAAACCGATAGCAAAGGCGACTGCAATGACAATTTTGATGCCCATATTCACGTTGATATTCCTATAATAAGCTGACGTTAACCGTTGCTGTTATAACATTATGTTATCTCAGCATATGCTGTATTAAAGCGTAATAGGAATATAATGGTCAAGTAACAAGACCACAAATAACACCATAAGATGAATAATGGAGTAGCGGAAGGTTTGCATCGCGGTTCCTTCCTCTGGAGCATATTTTAGCTTGTATGCGTAGTATAAGAACCCTGCATTTAACACCGTCGAACCCGCCAAATAAATCAGTTCTGCCATCCCCGCTAAATACGGTAATAAGCACACTAAGAATAATAATACGGTATATAACAGCACAAATGTTTTGGTATATTCAACACCATGAGTAACCGGAAGCATCGGGATTTTGGCCTTGGCGTAGTCTTTTTCGCGATGAATTGCCAGCGCCCAAAAATGAGGTGGTGTCCAAGTAAATACAATTAATACCAACAATAATGGATACGCATGGATCTCACCCGTCACAGCAGTCCACCCTAGTAATGGTGGAATGGCACCCGCTAACCCCCCAATAACAATATTTTGTGGCGTCGCACGTTTTAAGAACAAGGTGTAGATACCGGCATACCCGACTAAACCCGCTAAGGTCAATATTGCTGTTAAGCGATTAATCCATAAATCTAATGCAATGAACCCTAGCAAACCTAATACTAAAGCAAATACCAACGCTTGTGTCGTGCTGACGCGGCCTTTGGCAACAGGGCGATTAAATGTACGTGCCATTTTGCTATCAATTTCATGATCAACAACATGATTGACTACCGCAGCAGCCGAAGACAAAGCGCCAATGCCAAATAACCCAACCAACAAAGTCTGCGCATCAATCCAATTGTCGCTAGCTAGACACATACCTACCAACGCTGTTAATAATAGTAATAAGACAACATTTGGTTTAGTCATCTCATAATAATCACGCCAACTGGCTGGTTGGCTGATATTCGCAGGTTTGGCAACGGAAGCACTATTGGCCATAGAATTCTCCTACACTTTTTGGTAAAGGGTATACGTGGTCATCACCATGACCAATAAAAGACACGCAGCAACGGCATTATGCAGGGTCGCAACAATAAGGGGCAAAGAATACACAACATTACTGATCCCTAATAACACTTGTGCCGTCAATACGATAACGATCGTCACCGCAAGTTTGCGCAATAAATTTGAGTTTGCACGCTGATAAAGACGCCATGCTAACCATAATAGATAAGCACTCACCACAATCGCACCGATGCGATGAATGATGTGCATTGTCATACGTTCATTATAACTATGCACTCCAAATTCATAGTTTTGAGCTGCCGGTACACTGAATGCACCAGCAAAATCTAACCGTGTTTGCCAATCCCCTTGGCAAATCGGTAGCTCGGTGCAGGCTAGTGAGGCATAATTTGCCGATGTCCAACCACCTAATGCGATTTGTCCCACCAACAATACTAACCCCAACACTGCAAACTTAGCATACGCATGCATGTGCCCATTACCCATTGGTAATTGGTATGGGGTCATACGTAAATACAACAAATACAAACACGATATCACCGTAAATCCGCCCAGCAAATGCGCCATCACGACCACAGGTAATAAATTCAGTGTAACCGTCCACATGCCTAGGGCACCTTGAAAGCACACTAACAACAGCAAGGCTATCGGTAATTTTAGCGGCCGTTGCGCTTCGCGTTTAAACACCGCAATACCGGCAATGATTAAAATAAATAAACCCAACGTGCTAGCAAAATACCGATGGATCATCTCATTCCACGCTTTTTCTACCTCGACGGGACGCTCAGGAAATGCAGTATTTGCGGCATCAATTTTAACTTCTGTCATTGGTACACCGATAGTGCCATAACAACCGGGCCAATCAGGGCAACCTAATCCGGCATCTGTTAATCGAGTATATGCACCTAATACAATGACAATAAGGGCAAGTAAGATACTTGCCAACACCAATTTCTTCATGAATTTACTTCATCCTATTCTGGATAATTTCAATAATTTCTTTATATCAAAAAGTATATCTCGACTAGCTTGAACTGCTTGCTCTTTATCGGCAAATACAGGATGTTTAAGCATGCCGTTATTTAATGTATCGACAATAAAAATACCACTTGGCGAGACATTTTTAAACATTTCATTTACATTTTTTTCAGATAAATTTAACGTTTTGAAGTTTTTAAAGGTATCGAGACTATTGCTGGGCATATTTTCAGCTGTTGTAGCTACATTGTTAGGCTCACGTTGTAATGCCGACAGGTCACTTTGTGCAGTGGTCAAGATAAAGGGCTCGACTCTATCCATGTGCTTGCCTAATGCAATATGAACCTGTCCTAATGCGTATATTGCGTTATCACACTTCGCATCACAGACTTCTGGCAATACATATACAATGCGCCATAACGGCGGTAACTCAGCAAGTTCGAGCGAAAAATCAACGGTGGGAGTCAATAATTCGCCTTTGTTCGTAGCCGCTTTATTAAACCAATTATGTTCTAACGCAAACTTCGCCAAAATGACGGGGAGAACGAAGACGAAGACTAGCATTATAATTGCTATGTTTTTTTTCTGTATTGCCACACTGCACCTC
Source organism: uncultured Glaciecola sp. (assembly GCA_937125395.1). Taxonomy (GTDB): domain Bacteria; phylum Pseudomonadota; class Gammaproteobacteria; order Enterobacterales; family Alteromonadaceae; genus Opacimonas. The sequence goes on along the minus strand of CAKZLI010000003.1, from coordinate 52,830 downwards.
TAATTAAGGGTTGGGTAAATGTTCACGGGTTGATTTGCGTCGACGTGCGATCCAATATATCACGCCAGCTGCAATGGCTAAGCCAAACCATTGTAATGCATAGCCTAAATGTTTTTGTGGTGCCATCACGACGGGCTGCCATTGCCGTTCAAAATCAGGATGGGTTTGCGTAACGGTCAGCATATAAGGTAATAATGGCTGACCGAGTAAGGCGCTGATGCCATTAAATTCAATCTGCTGAATTACTTTGGGAAACTGCCCATCATTCACTGCAGTTTCTTGAACAAAACGATTGAGCCCTGGCACACTGACCGCACCGATTAACTCATCGTTCAATTCCGTTAATAATGGAACAGCAGGAAGACTTAACCGATCCTTGCGCCCTTGTCGCCAGCCCATGTTGGCAAGCAACCAGCCACTCTCAGTTTGCACCGGTACAATTAATTCATAGCCTACACGGCCATTACGTTGGCGATTATCAAGCCACATGACCTGTTCACTCACTTGCAACGGCTGCACCTGTACTTGTACATCACGCACATCGTCCAAAGGCAAGCTGGGTAGTCGCGAATGATCCAATACACCTTGTTCTGCTCGCGTTTCAATTTGAGCGATACGCACTTGTTTATCGTTATACCTAGCAACTTGCCACGTACCAAGGCCGCACAATATCAATATGACGATAATAACAATAAAATGTGAAATGTACGTTAAAAACTTGTTATTATCTGTCATGGTGAATAATTATTAGTTCTCTGGTTATTAAGAAGCGCTATAAGGCGCGTCACTCAACATTATTTAGGGTGTGTTATGCTAATTAAAATTCTTATTGGTAGTTTATTGTTATTCATGATTATTAGCTTATTTCAAGCTATGCGTGTCATGTTACAGACCGGTAAATCTCAAACAAATATGTCAAAATTTATTGGTCGACGTGTATTGGTATCTGCGATTATTATTTTGATTATCTTAGCCGGGGTTGCTAGCGGTTTGATTGAGCCGAATCCGCGTCCTTATTAAATCAAAAAACCAGCCAATTGAAGTAAGACACTACAACAATTGGCTGGCTATCACGTCTTATTTACAATATATAGACAAAGAAAAATAACATCACCCAAACCACATCAACGAAATGCCAGTACCAACTCCCCGCTTGGAAGGCAAAATGGTTATCAGGGGTAAAATGCCCTTTTTGTACTCTAAACCATAATACAATGAGTATCACTGTCCCTAAGGTAACATGCATGCCATGAAAACCTGTCAGTAAGAAAAAGGTATTGCCGTACATACCGGAGTCTAATGTCAGTCCAATGTCATAAGCATGAATATACTCTTCGACCTGCAGGCCTAAAAACACGCATCCTAATAAAATTGTCAAACCGAGCATCCACGATAATTGTTTACGTTTATTCTGCTCTAACCCAACATGCGCATAATGACACGTAACTGATGAGGTCAGCAGTAACATCGTATTGACTAGGGGTAAACCAAACCAACCCATCTGTGTAGATTCTATGCCGCCTGGCGTTTGCAATAACGGCCATACTGCCTCAAATCCCGGCCACAAGACTTCGTTAGTCATTGCGTTGTTTGATGCGCCGCCTAACCATGGAATGGCAATGGTGCGAGCATAGAATAAAGCACCGAAGAAAGCCGCAAAAAACATAACTTCCGAGAAGATAAACCACGCCATACCTTGGCGATATGAACGACCTAGCTGATCTGAATACAATCCAGACATAGACTCATGAATTTGATTTCTAAACCAGCCAGTGACCATCACAATTAAGGTAACGATCCCTGCTAAAAGCACCCATTGGCCATAGCCCTCATTACCATTGGTAATATCAATAGTGAGATTACCGGCACCAACCGCAATTAAAAATAATGCAACTGCACCGACAATCGGCCAGACGCTTTGTTCAGGAACATAATATTTTTGGTATTCTTCTTGTGCCATTGAGGCCTCCTTTACTCAGCCGATGCTTGTGCTTCGGCAACCGTCTTGGCTGCAGCGGTAACATCATACAAAGTGTATTGAACTGTAAAAAAAGTTAGATCTTGTGGAATCTGTGGATCAACATAAAATTGCATGGGCATGACCGACTCAGCACCAGATAATAACGGCTGATTATTAAAACAAAAACATTCGGTTTTATTCAAATAAATAGCCGCAGTGCCGGGTGAAACAGACGGAATGGCTTGACCCACAATATCGCGAAATGATGGATTTTTAACGTAAAACTCGACGGTGTTGAGCTCACCAGGATGCACTTCAATGCGTTGTGTCCGCGCTTCAAATGCCCATGGCATACCTGTTGTCGTTTTGGTAATGAATTCAACAGTGACTAATCGGGTACGATCGATATCTGTTGCTTCATAGACCACTGCCGTTTCATTGGTTTTACCATTGATACCGGTGATGTCACAAAATACGTCATACAGTGGCACCATCGCAAAACCAAACACAAACATCCCACATACAATACCGACTAACTTAATGACCAGTCTGTTGTTGGGGTTAGTCGATTGTGCTTGGCTCATAGTGGTATCCTTAGTTACTTAATAAGCGGTGGGGTGTCAAAGGTATGATATGGTGCAGGAGAGGGAATTTCCCACTCTAGCCCTTCTGCCCCATCCCATACTTGGCTCGTCGCTGGCTCACCTTGTTTGCGGCAGGCTTTAATCAATAATGCTAAGAAAATCAACTGTGACAAACCAAACGCAAAGCCACCGATACTGATCCACTTATTAAAATCAGCAAACTGCAACGCATAATCAGGGATCCGACGTGGCATCCCCGCCAAACCGACAAAATGCATTGGGAAGAACAAGACATTGACCGACACTAATGATGCCCAAAAATGCCATTTTGCCAATGTGTTGTCATACATTACACCCGTCCACTTAGGTAACCAGTAATACGCAGCCGCCATAATTGAGAACACGGCACCGGTGACTAGTACATAATGGAAATGCGCCACCACAAAATACGTATCATGGTATTGAAAATCAACCGGTGTAATGGCTAGCATTAGTCCCGACAATCCACCAATGGTAAATAACACAACGAACGCTATCGCAAACAACATGGGGATTTCAAACGTCATCGACCCCCGCCACATAGTCGCAACCCAGTTAAAGACTTTTACACCGGTAGGCACAGATATCAACATAGTCGCAAACATAAAGAACATCTCTGCTGCCACAGGCATACCTGTCGTAAACATGTGATGCGCCCATACAATGAACGATAGTAGAGCAATCGATGCGGTCGCATATACCATAGAGGCGTAACCGAACAACGGCTTGCGCGCAAAGGTAGGAATTATGTGCGAGATGATACCAAAAGCCGGTAAAATCATGATGTACACTTCAGGATGACCAAAGAACCAGAAAATATGCTGGAACATGACAGGATCACCACCACCAGCGGCATTAAAGAAACTAGTACCAAAATATTTATCGGTTAACACCATAGTCACCACACCGGCGAGCACTGGCATAACTGCTATCAATAAGAATGCGGTGATTAACCAAGTCCACACAAACATGGGCATTTTCATCCATGTCATACCCGGCGCACGCATGTTCCAAATAGTCACAATCACGTTGATGGCGCCCATTATCGATGAAATACCCATAATATGAACTGAGAACACAAACAACGCTGTGCTATCAGAACTATAAGTTGTTGAAAGTGGAGCATAAAACGTCCAACCGAATGCTGGGCCACCCCCTTCCATAAATAACGAAGATAATAGAATCAAGAAAGCAAAAGGTAAGATCCAAAAGCTCCAATTATTCATTCGTGGTAATGCCATGTCCGGCGCACCAATCATCATCGGGATTAACCAGTTGGCTAGCCCTGTGAAGGCTGGCATGACCGCACCAAATACCATAATCAAGCCATGAACAGTTGTCATTTGGTTGAAAAAGTTAGGGTCAACGATCTGTAATCCTGGCTGGAATAACTCAGCACGGATGACCATCGCCATTGCGCCACCGGTCAAAAACATAATAAATGAGAACCACAAATACAAAGTCCCAATGTCTTTATGATTCGTTGTTAATAACCATCTTTTAAGTCCTGCTGGTGCATGATGATGGTGGTCATCATGTTCACCATGATGTGCTGTTTCAGTTGCTGTGCTCATTCTACAAGCCCCCTATTGACCGTTAGCATATGCATGCACTTCCGCGGCTTGAACAATATCACCGGTATTGTTGCCCCATGCATTACGTTGGAAAGTGATTACCGCAGCAATCTCTGAAAGTGTTAGTTGTTTGGAAAATGCCTGCATTGCTGTACCCGTTCGGCCATTCAATAATATATCGATATGCCCAGCGCGGTCATTCAATGCTAAATCACTGCCTTTGATTGCAGGAAATACACCCGGTAGACCTTCACCATTAGGCATATGACATGCGGCGCATTTGGCGAGATAGATTTTTTGGCCATTGGCCATCAAATCATCCATGCTCATATTCATTGACAATAAACGCTCTTCTTCAGCTTTGGCTGTTTCAATGGCAGATATTTCGTCGGCCTTCCACTGCGCATAATCATCTGGTGATTTTGCAATGACGACAATTGGCATGAAGCCATGATCTTTACCACATAACTCGGCACACTGACCACGATAGACACCAGGCTCAATCACATTTGTCCAAGCTTCGTTAATAAAACCCGGGTTCGCGTCTTTTTTAACTGCAAAATCCGGTACCCACCATGAATGAATCACATCATCAGAGGTAATTAAAAAACGCACTTTTTGCCCCGTCGGAATAACCAGAGGTCGGTCAACTTCAAGTAAGTAGTTTTCCCCTTTTTCAAATTTGTTATTGATTTGCTCGCGTTGCGTTGCCAAATTCGAAAAATATTCTATCCCTGAGTCCATGTAGCGATAATTCCACTTCCACTGTGAACCGGTCACTAATATAGTCAAGTCTGCTTCAGAGGTATCTTCCATTGCGATCAAGGTTTTAGCAGCAGGAAACGCCATCGCGATCAAGATAATAAATGGGATGACGGTCCAAGCGATTTCTACTTTGACACTTTCATGAAAATTAGCTGGCTTTACCCCTCGTGACTTGCGATGCAGGTACATAGAGACAAACATCACACCAAACACCACTACCGCGATACCGACACACACCATGAACATCAACATGTGCAGGTCATACACCTCGTTACTGATCTCAGTAACACCGGCACGTAAGTTAAGATCACTACGTTGTGAAGCATCAATAGTTTGAGCCCAAATGGACATTGAAAAGAAAAAGGTTAGCACTGCAGCCATTGTCTTTTTGATTAGGTTCACTATCGACCTCCGATCGAATTAAATGGGCTTTACATCACATGTATAATGAAACATGTTGCTCATTATTTGCGCTTGTATGTAAAGTTATTATTATTTGTATGTAAATACGATGTTAAACAATGTATGCAAATTAAACAATGTTTTTGTGGTGATAATTTAATAAATATTGAATCGCTGTCAGTGAATTCTGACAAAAGCGATAATTTAAGACGTTACTGCGGAGGTAAACCGGATTACTTATTGATATCTTGGTAGTTTATTTGAAATAAAAAAAAGATGGTGAACGCATTAAATAGCGATCCCATCTTTAGTATGTTGTCATTTAGCTAAGTTTGCTTATTTACATCCAATCGGCATTTCTTATTACACCGACAGCAATCCCTTCTATATCAAACGATTCAGCGGCTAAATCAACTTTGATTGGGTCAAAATCGTCATTTTCTGCATGTAGTAAGACATGTTGCCCATTACGTTCAAGACGCTTAACGGTCACATCCTCGCCTACTCGGGCTACGACTACTTGTCCATTGTGCACATCGATAGTGCGATGAACGGCGAGCAAGTCCCCATCCAGGATCCCAATATCACGCATTGACATACCGTTCACGCGTAATAAAAAATCAGCTTGCGGGTGAAACAAATTCGGGTCCACTTGATAATGCGATTCAACGTGTTCTTGCGCCAATATGGGTTCGCCTGCAGCAACTCGACCAATCAATGGTAAGCCTAGCTCTTCAGGTACATCATCTAACGGCACATTCAATTTAATCCCTCGAGAAGTACCGGCAAGGATTTCGATAACCCCTTTACGGGCTAGCGCTTTTAAATGTTCTTCAGCAGCGTTCGGTGATTTGAAACCCAAATTGCGAGCAATCTCTGCACGAGTCGGCGGCATGCCAGTCTCAAGCATTGTCGATTTGATAATATTAAGTACTTCTTCTTGCCTAGGAGTTAGTGGACGCATACACAGCCTGTTTATTGATACAGTTACTGGTAGTATATCCAGTATTAATGTAAATACAAGCCCCTTTGTTATCGCTTACTCAAATTTCTATGTATAATTGCAACAAATCAGCTTGAGTGAATCCGACAACATGTCTTTTATCCGTAAATTATTCTTATCTATTTTATATTGGCCAATCCGTGCTCTCGTCAAAGCACATACTATTCCAGCTGATGTTACCGGGGAATTAGGCATTGACCCTACTCGTCCGATCATATATTTGTTGCACACTGACTCGCTAGCTGATCAACTTGCTTTGGCTTTTTCGGCTAAACGATTGGGTTTACCCAATCCTCTACAACCGATGCACGTTGGCGATAAAGAACACCAAGCCTGTTTATATTTGCATGCGCCCAATCCACTATTTAGTAAAAAACCAGGCAAAACCAACATTGAAGCGCAATTTACTCAGTTATTCCAAGCCCATCGAGAACAACCTGAGCTGGATATTCAAATGGTACCTGTGTATATCACTTGGGGTCGTGCTCCGGAGAAATCGACACCTGGATTCTCGGATTTAATTGTCGATGTGGCTTCACCTAGTTGGCTACGAAAATTGTTTATTGTGTTGTTTCTAGGACGCGATAATTTTGTGTCTTATTCCAGAGCTGTTTCTTCTAACTTCATGGCTCAACAACACGGTTCAGATGCCAAAATAGCCCGTAAATTGCTCCGTGTTGCGGCCACTCATTTTCAACGCAAACGCCAAGGCCTGATTGGTCCAACGTTACTCGAACGACAAACATTACATTCAGCTGTCGTCGGTTCCGACAGTGTTAAAGTCGCGATGCGTGAACTGGTGCGCAGCAAAAACATATTGCCAGCCAAAGCCAAACAAGAAGCACATAAGTATTTAGATGAAATCGCTGGGGATTACCGTGAAGGATTGATTCGCTTTGCTAATCGGATTTTGACACCTATTTGGAATAAAATTTATAACGGGATCACCGTTTCCAATGCTGCTAAAGTGCGAGAATTATCTCGCAATGGGCATGAAATTATCTATGTCCCCTGTCACCGTTCGCACATGGATTATTTATTATTAACCTATGTTATTTATCATGAGGGCCTAGTTACGCCGCACATTGCAGCCGGTATTAATCTTAATTTTTGGCCTGCGGGGCCATTGTTTCGCAAAGCTGGTGCTTTTTTTCTCCGTCGTAGTTTTGCTGGAAACAAGCTCTACACAGCCGTCTTTAGAGAATACTTAGAATTGCTATTTAATCGTGGCTATTCAGTCAAATATTACCCTGAAGGCGGACGTTCAAGAACTGGGCGTTTATTACCGCCAAAAACCGGTATGTTAGCTATGACGGTGCAGGCGATGACCAAAGGGATCCAACGCCCTGTTAGCCTTGTGCCCGTTTACATCGGCTATGAAAATGTCATGGAAGTCAGTAGCTACGTCAAAGAACTCGAAGGCAAATCAAAGAAAAAAGAATCGCCTTTACAAGTCTTAGGTGCCCTCAAAAAACTCCGTAACTATGGGCACGGATTTCTTAATTTTGGCGAGCCGATTCAACTCAATCAATTTTTGGATCAACACGCGCCGACTTGGAAAGATCCGGTTAATGCTGATGATTTCAACAAGAAACCCCAGTGGCTCACTCCAGCAGTGAATCACCTTGCATCTGATATTATGTTGGAGATCAACAAGTCAGCAGCATTGAATGGCATGGCATTAGTCTCATTGTGCTTACTAGCCAGTAAAACAATGACCATGAGTCAGCACGAAATGGAGCAAGCCATCACTGAATATCTTCAGTTATTTACCGCTTTACCTTTTTCTGACACCGCGTCATTACCCGAACATTCCGCTTTAGAGCTAATTACCAACACTTTAGCATTAAAGCGCCTCCAAACAGAGACAGACCAATTTGGCACGCTGATATCGCCACAAACTAACAACGCGGTATCGCTCACTTATTACCGTAATAATATTATCCATATGTTTGCGTTACCTAGCTTAATTATGACGCTTGTATTTGCCAAAAACGGTTGTGAAAAAGCGTTTATTTTAAACACCGTCAGCACTATCTATCCTTTGTTACATAAAGAATTATTTATTTATTTTAGTGCTGAGCAAGCTGCCGATTATGTCGAGCAATGTATCGCACAATACAAAACTCAAGGCTTGTTAGTACAACACGGGCGCAAATTAATGCCTCCCGCCTCCACGAGTGCACAGTTTCATAGTGCATGGTTGTTATCGCGCGTTATGCAAGACACATGGCAACGCTATGCGGTTGTCTTAACCGTACTTAGCAATAATGCCGGGATAAGCCGTGGTGAGTTAGAGCGCACTTCACGCAAAATTGCGCAACGATTATCGAGTCTATATGGGGTAAGTTCTCCGGAGTTCTCAGATAAGAATGTGTTTGCTTCTTTGGTTAATGGGCTTCGTGAAAACAACTTATTAGAATCTGATGATAGTGGTGCGCTGCACTTAAATGAGCACTCTACTGCATTTCATGATTTAGTGAATCAAATAGTATGGCCTGAAGTTGTGCAACATCTACAACAGATTAAATGAAGCACCGTTTAGGTTTAATGGTTGCCTAAAAAGAATTGATAAGCGACATTTTCTGTGTGCTCTTGGTAAACATAACCAAGGGCATCTAAATGTGCTGCAAAATCACCACTGAGCGATACTGGCAAATCAAATCCAACTAAAACTAATCCTGCGGCTGCACCGTGGTTACGATAATGGAACAAGGTTATATCCCAACGGTCACCTAATGTCTCCAAAAAGTGCATTAACGCACCTGGGTACTCCGGAAATTCAAACGCAAAGACACGCTCTTGGATCACGGTGGGCGGTTTACCACCGACCATATGCCGGACATGTAATTTAGCAAGCTCGTCATTGGACAAATCCACCGACTCGTAGCCATTTTTAGCTAGCGTGTGTGTCAATTCTGCGTACTCAAGTAAGCCTCGTTTTAACTTCACGCCGACAAACACATAGGCTTGATCTGCACTCGCAAAACGATAATTAAACTCCGTAATATTGATCCCACCTAGCACTTCACAAAAGCGTTTAAATGAACCCGTTTCTTCCGGAATTTTAACCGCAAATACGGCTTCTTTACCTTCACCTAGTTCACACCGCTCTGACACATAACGCAACGTGTGGAAGTTGATATTTGCACCACACAATACGCCACCAATGTGCTGATTACTGAGAGCATGTTCTTGACAGTATTTACGAATACCGGCAACGGATAAGGCACCAGCAGGCTCTGCAATGACGCGCGTATCATCAAAAATATCTTTGATAGCAGCACAGATTTCATCATTGGTCACTGTGATCACTTCATCGACATATTGTTGGCATAAACGAAAGGTTTCGGCACCAATCGTTTTAACGGCTACACCGTCGGCAAAAATACCCACAGAAGGCAATGTCACCGGCTCACCAGCATGTAATGCGGCTTGTAAACAGGCCGACTCTTGTGATTCAACGGCGATGATTTTTATTTCAGGTTTGAGCTGTTTGACATACACCGCAATTCCAGCTGCAAGCCCGCCACCACCAACGGCAATAAACAGGGTATCTAAATCCGGCTGTTGCTCAAGCATTTCGCGAGCAATGGTGCCTTGACCAGCAATGACATCGACATCATCAAAAGGTGGAATGTAAGTCAATCCACGTTCTTGGCAGAGCGCTTGAGCATGGGCAGAAGCTGTATCAAAGCTAGTACCATGTTGCACAATCTCAACCCATTCTCCGCCGAAACGACGGACTGCATCGACTTTGATATCTGGTGTGGTTTCAGGCATCACTATCGTCGCGTGGATCTGCTTCTGGTTAGCTGCGTACGCCATACCTTGGGCATGATTACCGGCAGAGGCTGCGATTACACCCTTATCTAATTGTGCTTGGTTGAGTTGCGAGATACGATTATACGCGCCACGCAGTTTGAATGATTTAACGGGTTGTTGATCTTCACGTTTTAAATAAATTTTATTGCCTAGCTCACTGGACAACCGATCCATTAAATCACAATCGGAATTAACCGCAGCCTCATACACAGGGGCTAGCAAAATCTTTTTTAAATACTCATTCGCACTGACATGGCTCATAACAACTATCTACTTATATACTGGGGTTAACCAGTTCCATTTGTCAGGTGTTTGGCCATTGAATAAGCCGAAGAACATATCTTGTACCTGCTTAGTGATCACACCGCGCCCGCCATTTCCGACCGCAATACCATCGACACTGCGCACTGGCGTAACTTCTGCAGCTGTTCCACACATAAAGATTTCATCAGCAAGATACATAGATTCACGTGGGATATTTTCTTCACGTATCTCATAACCTAATTCTTGTAACAACGTCATACACGTATCACGCGTTATACCGGGCAAAATAGCCGCTGTCTTTGGCGTCGTCATGACGATATTATCGCGGATCACAAAGATATTTTCACCCGCACCTTCCGATACATAACCATTCACATCTAATGCAATTCCCTCACCATAGCCATGACGACGAGCTTCCATAGAAATCAATTGTGAAGACAAGTAATTACCACCGGCTTTTGCTCCGGTAGGTAAGGTATTGGCGGCCAAGCGACTCCACGAAGAAATCCCTGCATCCACACCATTTTTAAGGGCTTCTTCACCTAAATATGCACCCCATTCAAAGGCTGCAATGCTCAGTTCAGTCTCTTGACCAAATGGGACTTGGATCCCCATACCCAGATCACCATAAAAAGCAATCGGACGAATATAAGCTGATTTAAGGTTATTGGCAGTAATGATATCCATCGTCGCTTGGTTGATTTGCGCTAACGTATATGGAATGGTCATACGGTAAATTTTGGCTGAATCAAATAATCGACGGTTATGATCATTTAAACGAAATACACAGGTACCTTGATCCGGTGTGTTGTAGGCTCGAATTCCTTCAAACACGGATGAGCCATAATGAATGGCATGTGTCATGACATGCACTTTTGCATCTTGCCATGGCATGATGTCGCCGTTAAACCAAATTTTTTCTGCTGGGGTCTTGGCCATTACTGTTTCCTTGAATACGCTAATTGCTTTTTTTTTGATAATACACGGAATTATTCGTTACTGATAGCCTAGGATGCACTGACTCACGTCTTTTTTTTTGCGAACCTCAGCACATTGATCCTTCGTCTAGTTTTGCTTCATTCTCATTAAAACTGTCCATTTTATTTTTTGAATAAATATAGTCTGTATCTAGATTATGTTTAATTTAGCTGATTGGATAGCTGAGTGATCAGTTGACTATGCACACAGCAAGTAAAGGAGAGTTCATGTCATTATCAATTGTCTATGCCCGTTCTATTATTGGTTTGGAAGCACCGTTAATTACGATTGAAGTGCACATCTCGCCAGGTTTACCTGGGTTTAATTTGGTTGGATTACCGCATCGTAGTATCTGTGAGGCACGTGAGCGTGTGCGCAGCGCAATCATCAACTCCGGTTTTACTTTCCCACAACAACGTATCACCATTAATCTGTCTCCAGCAGATCTACCAAAGCATGGGGCGCGCTTTGATTTAGCTATTGCAATTGGCGTGTTAAGTGCAAGTGGACAGATCAAACAAGACGCAATGTCAGGTTATGAATTTTTAGGTGAACTCGCGCTTTCCGGAGAGCTTCGTCAGGTCGAAGGCATGCTAGTCGCCGCTTTAGCATTACCGGACAATCATATTTTAATCAGTAGCCAAGACAACGCTATTGAATTACGTCTACTACCGGCAATTAATGCGTTTGCAGCACAGAGCTTGAATGACGTGGTCACCCATCTCAACGGTGGACAAGCATTACCCGCAGTGGCTTTATCCATTCCGCCCAACAATCAAGCGGGTTACCTATCTAGCAAGAGGACAATTCAGCAACCTGATTTTATCGATGTCGTTGGTCAAACGGCAGCTAAACAAGCTTGTTTGGTGGCCGCAGCGGGTGGTCATAATTTATTGATGTACGGTCCACCGGGTTCTGGGAAAACGATGTTAGCGGAGCGCATGATTGGTATTATGCCAGAGCTATCCACTAATCAAGCGATCGAAAATGCCAGTATTAACAGCGTTGCCGGCGTTGATGTCATACAACACTGGCGACAACGGCCATTTCGTCAACCCCACCATAGCACGACAATCCCTGCTTTAATTGGAGGAGGAGTGCGCTTTTCTCCTGGAGAAATTTCACTTGCACACAATGGGATCCTATTTTTGGATGAATTACCCGAATTTAGCCAGCAGACATTAGATACCTTGAGGCAACCCTTAGAGGCAAACAGTATTACACTGGCCAAAGCTCATTATCATTTGACCTTACCGGCTCATTTTCAATTAATTGCAGCGATGAATCCAAGTCCAACCGGTGATATCAATGACGGCAGGAGTACGTATGACCAGAACATGCGCTATTTACAAAAAGTATCTGGTCCATTACTTGAACGCATTGATATTCAAATCTCAGTACCCAAAATCAATATCAACCAATTATGCAATCGGAATGAATCAAATACTGGCATCGATGCCTTATGCTCCGCCCAATTACGGGTTCAAGTTAGTCAAGCTCAGGCGCTACAAATTGAACGACAAGGTCATTTAAATGGGCTTTTAACGCCCAATCAGATTAAACAATATTGTCAACTAGATAGCAGTACCGATGCATTTTATGAATTTGCGATGAGTGAAATTGGTTTATCTGCGCGAGTCTATCATCGGGTATTAAAGGTCGCTCGGACGATTGCTGACCTCACGCAAAGCCAAGATATAACCTTGGAGCATCTAAAACAGGCATTGGGATATCGTGCATTTGACCGATTTGTACATCATTACGCTAAGCATGAAATAATATAGCGAGATCCTCATCCCGTGTGTACTGCGCAGCAATACTATTTACAACGAGAGCATTGCTTCAATCTTGGGCTCAAGCTGTTTGCTGTTTAGGCAACACAAGCCAATTTGATAAGATTCAATGTCATTAATGGAAATCGCCGTTACCTGCGGATTCAATGCGGAATTATCCAAAACGATAGTGGGCACAAAACCAATGCCAAAACCCAGAGCAACCATGCTAACAATGGCTTCGTTTCCCCCTACCGAAGCATATACTTTGGGGCGAATATTGTGCTCAGCGAACCAATGATGAACGATGCGTTTGGATGGCCCTGATTCAGGCATAATGACTTGATGCTGATCCCATTTAATCTGCTGAATATGTGACAAACTGAGATGCTTTGGCACAATCAGTACCAGCGGGCTCTGATCAATGGCCTGAAAGGCAAGATCAGGGTGCATATCTGGCGTATGGATTGATATCGCAACATCAGCGTGTCCATCCAGGACTTTATCAAACGATAAAGCGGGATCACCGGTCACTAATTTAATATCCACTTGCGGGTGCAAAGTGCGATATTGATTGAGCATCGTGGGTAAGTGAGAATGCGCCGCAGTTACCGAACAATACACACTTAACTCCCCCTTTAGCTGCGCATCATTCTCTGTTAGTTGATTATGTAGCATTTGCCACTGCTCAACCGTGTTCATACTAAAAGCCAAAAACAACCGCCCGTTATGAGTCAGTGATACGCGTCGATTATTTCGTTCAAATAATTGCGAACCAGCTGATTGCTCCAATCGTTGAATGGCACGACTCAATGTTGAAGGAGTAATAAACAACGCATCAGCCGTATGCCCAAAATGTAAAGATTGCGCCAAGTGGTTAAACATTTTGAAGCTTTTTATATCCATAACAGGCCTGTAAGTATTGATATCAATTGTTATTGCATTATTTGCAACGTAATGTTGCAAATATATCATTTTTCAATTCATTGTGCTTCATCTATATTATCAGGCAATCGTCGTTATTCTTTTTGTAAGAGTAGAACTACCTAAATTAACGACCCCTTTATTTGTTAGACAATATCGAGAGCAACCATGGCAAATTATTTTAATACCTTACCTTTACGCGTTCAGCTAGACCAGTTGGGCCAGTGTCGTTTTATGGATCGCAGCGAATTCGCTGACGGTTGTGATTTTTTGAAAGGTAAAAAAATAGTTATCGTAGGTTGCGGTGCTCAGGGTCTTAACCAAGGCCTTAACATGCGCGACTCAGGCTTAGACATTGCGTATGCGTTACGTCAGGCTGCCATTGACGAAAAACGTGAATCTTTTGAACGTGCATCAAGCAACGGTTTTGTTGTAGGTACATACCAGGATTTAGTACCTAGTGCCGATATTGTCTATAACTTAACACCGGATAAACAGCATGCTTCTGTCGTTGAAGCCGTAATGCCATTAATGCAAAAAAATGCAACTTTAGCGTATTCACACGGTTTTAATATTGTTGAAGAAGGCCAGCAAATTCGTAGCGATATCACCGTTGTAATGTGCGCACCTAAATGCCCAGGTACAGAAGTACGTGAAGAATATAAGCGTGGTTTTGGTGTACCGACATTGATTGCAGTGCATCCAGAAAACGACCCACTAGACCAAGGTTGGGATATCGCCAAAGCATTAGCGTCTGCGACAGGCGGTGACCGTGCTGGTGTACTTGAGTCTTCATTCATTGCTGAAGTAAAATCTGACTTGATGGGTGAGCAAACTATCTTATGTGGTATGCAACAAACTATTGCGATTTTGGCTTATGACAAAATGGTGGCCGACGGTGTAGACCCAGCCTATGCAGGTGCGTTAATCCAGTATGGTCTTGAAGCAATCACCGAAGCACTCAAGATTGGTGGCGTGACCAACATGATGGACCGCTTATCCAACCCGGCCAAAATCAAAGCCTATGATTTATCCGTAGAATTAACAGAGTTGTTGCGCCCATTATTCGAGAAACATCAAGATGATATCATCGGCGGTGAATTCTCTAAAAACATGATGATTGATTGGGCTAATGGCGATGCTAACTTATTAAAATGGCGTGAAGAAACTCGCTTAACTGGCTTTGAAAATGCGCCAGTATATGACGGTACAATTGATGATCAAGAGTTCTTTGATAAAGGGATCTTGTTAGTTGCTGCTATCAAAGCCGGTGTTGAACTTGCCTTTGACGTGATGGTTGAAGCGGGTATTTTACCTGAGTCTGCATATTATGAGTCATTGCACGAAACTCCATTAATTTCAAACACCATTGCGCGTAAACGTTTATATGAAATGAACGTGGTTATCTCTGATACAGCTGAATACGGTAACTATTTGTTTGCTAACGCAGCAGTGCCATTGCTTGCTAAACATGTCATGCCACATATCACCAGTGAGTACATCGGTGGTGGTTTGAATTCAAGTAGTAACAGCGTTGATAACATGCGCTTGGTGCAAGTCAATCAAGCAATCCGTGACCATGGTGTTGAATGGGCTGGCGAAGAACTTCGCGGCTACATGACGGATATGCAAGCGATCATCGAAACCAATTAAAACAGTATTCAGTAAGCCGTTAAGTTATATGACTGCTTACTTACCTTCTGTCGTTAGGTGCTTTTTATAAAGCCCTTTTACCCGGTCATTTTGGCCGGGTTTTTTCGTTTTAGACTGACTCAATATGTTTATGTTGCCAATGTGCAACACCCGAACGGACCTCTTAATAGCGACTAAAGGCTAGTTTTATCGCCAGATCACCCCCTCTTCCCTCAATCTGAATGTACCAACGACACCTGATCCAGGTTTGTTAAGCATATTGCAAGATGACTGTTGCCAAAAAGCAACATCGGTATACCGGTAAAAAAGCTATCTTCTTGATTTAATGTGGATTTCCAAGATGGCACGGTATCTGCTTTATCACTAGTGAGTTGAGTAAAGTGTGGCAGCGATGCCCTTGTAATTTGCCAGAAGTGCTGAATGCAGCATGGATGGCAAATTAACACTTTTTTTAATGCTCTTCTAATTTACATTACATACTTAAGGAACGTTCGCATGAATAATAATCAAATTACACGATATACTCGCATCGGAGAATGGGTATTTGAAGTCAAAATGGTTCGCGCCCTTAAAGTAAAAAATTACGGTGACCCTTATTCTTCTTGTGCCACTATGACCATTAACGGCAGTGATTTATATATCGATTCACAAATGACACGCGATGGTGATGATTTTAATCGCAAAGATTTTTTAACTTTTTATAAATTTTGCCAACAAATGGAAGTCAGTAACGCTTGCTATGACAAAATCAAAAATGGCGAGCGATGCCCTCGTAAGATTGAAATTATTCAAAGCAACCAAGTTAAACCGATTGTGCAATTAGGCAAAGTATCCTAATTATTTTATTGGGCATGATGAGGTGTTGTTTGCGCGAACTTAAAGAGCATTAAGCTCACGATACCAAACACAATAAATCCGGTCACAATTGGGGTAATGGTTGCCGCCAAAAAACTATCAATAATCAACGCAATCGGCACCGCCATCGCACTGCTTATCGCACCTATTAGTGCAGCCCCAACACCAGCGACCTGACCCAATGGCTGCATCGCGAGAGCATTCATGTTGCCAAACAAGATCCCCACAAAAAAGAAATCAATGAACAACCCGCCGATAAACAACTCTATCGGTGGGATCCCCGCAAAAACTACTGCACTGATCAGTAAGCAACACGACATCACAATATGTCCATGCAAGGCAATATGACACAAACGCAGCATCCCAATACGCTCCACCAATTGAGAATTGATAAACGATGCAAACCCAATTGAGAAGGCCAAGGTGGCAAATATATATGGAAACCAGTCACCCATATTGTAAATCGTTTGAAATATTGTCTGTGAAGCACTGATGTAGGCTAAGAACGCACCAAAAATACAGCCCATCAGTAGAATATAAGCCATCACTTGTCGATGCGTTAGAATAAATCCAGCGGCTTCTTTGATTTCGGTAAATGAGAAAGGTCGGCGCATATCGCGTGTTAATGTTTCGGGCTGTCTGAGCATGAACCAACTGCCAGTGAACACACCGATCACCAAAAACCACACCAATATATACCACCAACCTGATATCTGAATGACTAGCTGACCTAGTATTGGCGCAAGCATCGGCACCAAAATAAACACCATCATAATAAACGACATGACTTTAGCCATCGTTGCGCCGACATAGATATCACGGATAATAGCCATCGCAGATATCCGCGGACCTGCCACACCAAAGGCTTGTACAAATCGACCAAACAACATCATTTCCATGCTCGTTGCAAGCATACACACGACTGTTCCAATACAGAATATGAGCAAACCTAACAATATTGAAGAACGGCGTCCGCGGGTATCAGCAAACGGACCAAAAAACAGTTGCCCAAATGCCATACCGACAAAAAAAATCGTTACAATCAAATGATTTTGTTGACTGCCGGTACTATTAAGCTCGTTACCTATAATGTTTAAAGCGGGAAGCATTGCATCAATACACAGTGCGACCAATGAGGTGAGCATTGCCATTAATGCAACAAACTCTGTCATTGATAAGGTGGGTTGAGCGTGAGCTTTATAATCTTCGGTAGGGATAGTCATGGCGTTCATTCATTGATAAATAGCGCGCAAGGATACGCAATAACAGCATCTAGCGCGAGCCTAAATGTTCTCTGCGAGATTTTTTAATTTACCGTTACGTAAACTATAGATCCAACTGTGAATTTTAATTGCTTGGCCTCGCTGTATAGCATCTTTATAAATTGATGATTTAGCAACATTTTTTGCCTGAGTCATGACGTTCAACTCACACAAACGCGATGTTTTGGCCTCGCCACTTAATTCAGCGAGCTCATCATGATGCAGCGCCGCAATATCTTTAATGTGTGCTAACCAATTATCAATTAGCCCTAAAGACTCATCCCCCAACGCAGCATCAATGCCACCACAACCATAGTGACCACACACAATAATATGTTTGACTTGCAACACATCCACCGCATATTGCAGTACAGACAAACAGTTAAAATCGGTATGCACGACCAAATTAGCAACATTACGGTGGACAAAAATATCACCAGGTAATAAATCAACAATTTGATTAGCGGGGACACGTGAATCGGAACATCCAATCCACAAATACATAGGGGATTGCTGTTTTGACAGTGTATCGAAAAATTCAGGATCACGTGCCATTGTCGCATCAGCCCATTGAATATTATTATCCAGTAATCGTTGGATCTCAGGCATTGTGTGTCCTTATTTTGCTGTCATTAAATTAAATACGCGCAGGGAGATTTTGCCCATCGCAAACGCGTTACCTAGCAGAATCAGTATCACACCAGCAGCCGATAACCAAGTCCATTGGTAATCTTCAAAGAGTGTCGAAACACCTAGCGCCACTATCGGATAAATCAAGACAACATACGCTGCGCGATCAGAACCGATTTGTTGAACTAATTTCATGTAACAACCAAATGCCACTACAGACCCAAATATCGCTAAATACAACAAGGCGATATAAAAAGAAGGGGCACTGGGGATCACTAACGGCGTTTGGGTAAGCAATAACCCCAACGCAATCAAGCCACTGCCATAAAGCATGGTATAAAAGTTGAAACTCACTACAGGAACAGATTCTAACACTTTTTCAGATACAATGTTGCCAACTGATGCACTAATAAAAGAGCCTAATGCGAAGACAATACCTAACAACACATAACCTTTTTGGTCCATGTCTGATAATTCAGGGATAAAAATAGCCCCAATACCAATGAAGCCGAAGGTTGCTCCAACTACCACCTCAGGTCGGATCGCTTTGCGTAAAATTATTCGCCGTAAAATGACATTAAAATAAATCACACTCGAACTCATTAATGCCAAAAGTGCACTGACAATGTGCTGCTGCGCGGCATACAAAAAAGAATAATCCAGTGCATACAACAATAAGCCGCCCGCTATAAAAGCACGGTGCATCGGCCAGGAAAAACGAAGCGGATAGCCTTTAGCATAGGCAATGGCACCCAAGCAGACAGCCGCAATAAAAAATCGGATCCCCACAGAATAGGTAGGATTGATCACATCAAGTTGAAAGTTAATAGCAAACCATGTGGTCCCCCAAATCAGGGTACACACAATAAAATAGACCGCATTAGGCATTACATTCTCAATAAGTTAAGTGCGTGTATGAAGTGTGACAATTGCGTTTGAACGTTAAGCTCGAATATGTCCGTCACCTAACACAACAAATTTTTGGGTGGTGAGTGATTGTGCCCCCATAGGTCCATACGCATGCAACTTCGATGTCGAAATCCCTATCTCAGCCCCTAAACCTAATTCACCGCCATCTGCAAAACGTGACGAGGCGTTGACCATTACTACCGCAGAGTGTATTTGCTGCACAAATGCACGTTGTCTATCTGCATCCTCAGAAACAATCACTTCGGTATGACCCGAGTTATAGCGTTGAATATGGGCCATGCCAGCAGCAAAATCATCGACAATTTTTACGGCGATTTCCATTGCGAGGTACTCTGCTGCCCAATCATTTTCTGTGGCAAGAGTCGCTTGTTTGAGTGCACCAAAATACCCCAAACTAGCACCGCATGCATGCACGACAACTTGATGCTCAGCAAACATCAGCGCTATTTTTGGCAATATCTGTTCAGCGATACTGCGATGCACTAGGACAGTTTCAAGTGAATTACACACACTGGTGCGTTGGGTTTTGCCATTTTCAAGAATCGATAACGCTTTGTCTAAATCTGCATATTCATCAATATAACAATGACACACACCTTTAAAATGCTGAATAACTGGGATCTGGCTTTGTTCTGACACAAATCGGATCAAGCCCTCACCGCCGCGCGGAATAATTACATCAATCTCATCTGAAAGTGTCAGCATGGTCTGCAAGATCTCGCGATCAGGATCAGGGATCACCGTAACCGCCGCCGGATCAACATCATGTGCCAGCAGGACCGCATGAATACACAAGGCTAATGCCATATTCGAATGCAATGCTTCTTTGCCACCACGCAAAATTACCGCATTGCCTGCTTTCAAGCATAAGGCAGCAGCATCAATAGTGACATTTGGACGGGACTCATAAATCATCCCTATCACCCCTATCGGAATTCGCATCTGAGCGACTTGAATTCCACTGGGCATGGTTTGTAATGCGCTCATCTCACCAATAACTTCTGGCTGCGCTGCAATCTGTTCAACGGCTGTGGCAATTGCTTCTATTCGCGTCACATCAAGCAGCAAACGATCTTGCATACTCAATCCCATATTGGCACGCTGTGCTTGCGCCAGATCCAGCTTATTTGCAGCAATAATTGCAGGCGTCTGTTCTCGTACACGCGATGCAATGTCACGTAATATCGTGTTTTTTTTCGCTGCACTCAACACAGCTAGTGTTAACGAGGCGTGTTTGGCCTGTTTAGCCGCAGTAGTTATACAAAAACTCATAGTGAGAATATGTCCTTTATCATCAACAGATTAATAAATAATTAAATTATCGCGGTGGACGACCACACTCGCCGGTAAATAACCAAGTCGAGTCGTAATGTCATCACTGTGGCACCCTTTAATGGCATAGATCTCTTGGCTTGAAAATAACACAATCCCTTTACCGATAATACGATCCTGATGCAAGATATCTACCGCATCACCGGTACTAAATTCGCCATTCACACCGATCAGCCCACGTGGTAATAAAGAAGCGCCTTGATGGATTAAGGCTTGAGCTGCACCCTCGTCAATCTGCACTTGGCCGCGACTTTTTAAGGTGTGGCGTAACCATTCTACTTTTGCAGTATGGTTAGATTCTTGTGCAGCAAACAACGTGCCTTTACACTGTCCTTCACCTAATGCCGTAAAGACCTCGGCATCCTGACCGTTGACAATCAATGTTTGAATACCCGATGCAGTGCAGCGTTGTGCTGCTTCAATTTTGGTCTGCATGCCCCCTGTGCCGACACTGGATCCGACACCACCAGCCATCGCCTCAATCTCCGGAGTAATCACAGAAACATATGGGATCAGTTGGGCATTGGGGTGTTGCCGTGGATCGGCATCATACAACCCATCAATATCGGAGCAAATGATACACGTATCGGCTTGAGCGACTAACGCAGTGTATGCCGCTAAATTATCATTATCACCTACTTTTAACTCATTGATCGCAACCGTATCATTTTCGTTAACAATAGGAATAGCATGATGACGTAACAGCTCACGTAACGTATTTTGGATATTCACATAGCGCTGTCGGTCATGCAGGTCATCCATCGTCAGTAGCACTTGGGCGCAAGGTTGATCAAAGAACCGAGCCCAGTTTTGCATCATTTTGGTTTGCCCGATGGCTGCCATTGCTTGTTTCTCAGCAATCGAAGGAGGATGGTTTAACAACATGGCATTGCGCCCCGCAGCGACACTGCCAGACGAGACTAAGATGATCTCTTTCCCCTGCGCCAAGGCAGCAGTCATAAAGGTAGCTATCGCCAATAAATATTGGGCTGAACACGCCACATTACTACCATTAGGTGCAATTAACGAACTTCCTACTTTTAAAACGGCACGTTGCCAAGTAAATGCATGCATGATGTTGATTTGTTAAAATAAAGTGCCTTCTAGCATACGACATTTAGCACAATAAACAACATCGACCACCGGCTTATATCCTTTGTGTTATAACATTTTTTCACTTTTTATTAATTTAGCGTATAATGCGCGTCAATCACTACAAACAAACCAATTAGGACCCACCGAATGCGTCGTATAATTTTTGCATTATGTGCTTTGGCATTACTTCCTTTATCTGCTGTTCACGCAGATGCAATCAAGCAAACTAAAGGTGATTTTGAAGACAAATTTCGTCAACTCGACGAAGTTTTACCAACTCCCAATGTGTATCGTAACGCCGCAGGTGAGCCCGGTCATCAATATTGGCAGCAACAAGTCGATTACACCATCTCCGCACGATTATTAGAAGATGAACGTCGCATTGAAGCCACGCAAGATATTACGTACTACAACAATTCTCCAGACACTTTAAAGTATTTGTGGATCCAGTTAGACCAAAACAAATTCAAAGACGATTCGATGTCTGCGTTGACCACCACATTTGGTGGCATTGGCAATCGTGGCCCAGGTACGGGCTCAGCGACTGATAGCAAGCCTGCTCAAATTTCACTAGGGGCATTACGTAGACAGCAATTTGTCGACGATACTCCACTCGGTTATGACATCAAGCGTGTTGTAGACGGATTAGGTAATCCTCTGAAACACACTATTGTTGGCACCCTAATGCGTGTGGATTTACTGCAACCACTCGCACCGAGCGATCGTAGTCGTTTTACGATTGATTTTGATTTTAATATCGTAGAAGAAGATGCGGTATCGGCTCGTGCTGGGTATGAGCATTTTCCTGATGATGCCCGTGAAGGTGGTAATGATATTTTCTTACTGGCACAATGGTTTCCTCGCCTAGCCGCTTACACTGATTATGAAGCTTGGACAAATAAAGAGTTTATTGGTCGCGGAGAGTTTACCTTAGAATTTGGTAATTATGATGTCTCTTTGACCGTACCAGCCGACCATATTGTTTCTTCTACTGGTGTACTGCAAAACCCAAATGACGTATTAACTAGCGAACAACGTCGCCGTTTAGAGCAAGCCAAAAATGCTGATCGCATTGTCTTTGTTGTGACCGAAGAAGAAGCATTAGAGAACGAAAAAGAAGGCACGACAGCGTCTAAAACATGGCGTTTCCAAGCACAAAATGTGCGTGACTTCGCCTGGGCTTCATCACGTAAATTTATGTGGGATGCACGTGGTTATCAACAAGGTGGTGATGTAATGCCCGTTGTTATGGCCATGTCATTTTATCCCAAAGAAGGCGGAGATTTATGGAAAAAATACTCCACTGAATCGATCATCCACACGATGGATGTGTATTCACGCTTCTCATTTGATTACCCATATCCGGTCGCACAGTCAGTTAATGGTCCTGTAGGCGGCATGGAATACCCGATGATTACGTTTAATGGCCCTCGCACTGAATTACAAGACGATGGCTCACGGACTTATTCACAAGCGGAGAAACGTTTCTTAATTGGTGTTGTGATCCATGAAATCGGGCATATTTATTTTCCAATGATCGTCAACTCTGATGAGCGTCAGTGGACGTGGATGGATGAAGGCTTAAACAGCTTTTTGGATGGCGTTGCAGGACGTGAATGGGATCCAACTATCCCTTGGGGGGTCGAGCCACGTGATATAACCGGTTACATGAAATCAAATGTTCAAGTACCGATCATGACGCAATCAGATTCCGTATTACGCTTAGGCCCTAATGCCTATACTAAGCCAGCAGCAGCTTTGAATATCTTACGTGAAACAATTCTTGGTCGTGAGTTATTTGATTTTGCTTTTAAAGAATACTCACAGCGCTGGATGTATAAGCGCCCAACGCCGTCGGATTTTTTCCGCACGATGGAAGAAGCCTCAGGCGTTGATCTTGATTGGTTCTGGCGTGGCTGGTTCTACAGCACAGACCATGTTGATATCTCACTTGACCGAGTCTATCAATTACGTCTTGATACACAAAACCCCGATATTGATTATGACCGTTTACGTCAAGTTGAGCTTGATAAGCCGTTATCTTTGACTGATGAGCGCAATAAAGCCGAAGGAACTGAGTTATGGGTTGATCGGTTTGACGATATTAGTGATTTTTATGACGACAATGATCGCTTTACTGTCACTAACAAAGAACGTAATAAATACAATAAGTTCATCGATAAGTTAAAGCCTTGGGAGCGTAAAGCGCTTGAGCGCGCGGTTGCTGAAGACAAAAACTACTACGTGTTGGATTTTTCTAATATCGGTGGTTTGGTGATGCCAATTATTATAGAGATGAGCTATGTAGATGGTTCAACTGAAATGCTTAGGATCCCTGCTGAGATTTGGCGTCGAACGCCAAAAGCTGTCAGTAAACTAATTGTCACCGACAAAGAGATTGCATCTATTACAGTTGACCCACGCTGGGAAACGGCGGACGTGGATACTCACAATAACCATTATCCTCGTAAAATCATCAAGTCGCGTATTGAGTCGTACAAATCCAAACCGCGCAGTGGTAAAGTCTATCGCGACATTATGCAGGATAGTAAAACTGAGCTAAAAACCGATGATGCCGAGACCACTGCAGACGATGAAGGCTAGGTAACGATGGTAATCCGTATCAATACATTGAAGGTAATACTCAATCGACTGAGCGTTATTATCATGCTCAGTCTATTGGCTGCACAAGTCAGTGCGCATCAACAAAAATCAGGGTTGACAACTGTGCTATTCAACCCTCGGACCAATAATATTGAAGTGATGCATCGACTGTACTTGCACGATGCTGAGCATGCGGTCAAACACCTTTTTGATAAGCGTGCTGATATCATTGGTAATACTGATACTCAGGCTAAATTTGCACAATATGTTGCCCAACGTTTTTCTTTATTTAACGAATTAGATCAGGCATTTACACTTGATCTTGTGGGTTATGAAGTTGATGGTCAACATGTGTGGATTTATCAAGAAACAGCGAAACCGCCGCACGTTGGCAAAATCAGTGTGCGCCATGATGTGTTACGAGATATATGGCCGGAACAAAACAACTTGATCAATTTTGAAGGTAAAGGCCCTGTGCAATCTTTAGAATTTGCTGATAATGTTAAGCTATTAAGTGTTGAGTTCACGCCTCTGGCACACTAAGTTGCACCCTGCAATTTTTTACAACTTAAATCGTCACAGATGGTCAAAAAGAAAAACCCAATCTGGTTGCCATTAACATTAGCGATGGCCGTGACCCTGTTGTTTGCGATGTTTTATCTTCGCGCAATACCTAGCCTGTTTAATAAGGCTGGGTCATCGAAAATGGCATTGCCATGGCTTCATTTGATTTAGGTGGATTGCCTATCATTTCTTCATAAGGCGAGTCGTGGATCATCACGGCTTTAGCTACATTACAAGTAACAAAACTATCACGAATATGCTGTGAACTATGAAAACGCATGATGTTGTCATGCTTGTCATAGACAAATCCCGTCACACCATCTACTGTCAACTTCACCAAATAAATATTCAGTTCAAACGATTGCACTTCTAAATACTGTATCTGAACGCTGTTTTGTTGAAACTGAGAAAACGAAAATTTATGCATCGAAAGTTCCTAAATTACGATAGTATTATTAAATGATAATACGCTCGCTAATTGTATCTAGATCCATCTATAATTAAATGGAACTTATCGCAACGATAAGACCCTTACCAATATACCTTGTTGTTGTCCAGTCTCTTATAGATGGTCTATAGTTTGGATTGATGATGTAATGACTCATTTAAAGGATGTATGTGTCTATGGCAGATGAAACTACCACCCCACGTTTACCACTATTAATTGTTGTCGGAATATTAATTATTATTTTGGCGCTCGCGTTATTTTGGCCTGAATCTGATACACCAGAAATGCAGGCACCATTGCGTGATACCTCACTATCTGATCCGTTACTCAATGAGACGACTTTGCCACAACTCAATACGCAAGATGCTCCGGAGATTGTCAGTGAAGATTTCACTCCGGTTATGCCTGTTGGTGAAGCCAATGTCGATGAGTTAATGGATACGACTGAAGCATATGTGGAACCGGTTGTCGTGACTGAAGCAGTGGCGCCAACAATGGATTTATCTGATCGGGCAATCAAACAAACAATCATTACTGCGCTGAGCTCTCCAATGTTATCTACCTTGTTAGTCAACGATGATATTATTGCCAATGTGGTCGCAACAACATTGAATACAGCACAAGGCTCCTTACCCGAAAACGTGGCAATACTCACCCCACCCAGACAAGATTTTGCGGTGTTTAAGCAAGCCAATAATTTGTTTATCACCCCTGAATCATTCACCCGCTACAACGTATATGCACAGACATTTGCACACATTGAGACTAACGATTTGTTGGCATTGTTAAATCAATACGCACCACAAATTAATAGCCAGTTTGAACAAATTGCTCCACCTAATACATCCTTTAATACTACGTTAATTAATGCGATCAATCGTTTGCTCGATACCCCGTCTGTCAATTTACCGATTGCAGTTATCAGCGATAGTGCGATGTATCAATTTGCCAATCCGCAACTAGAAGCATTGCTCCCCGTGCAAAAACAACTATTACGTATGGGGCCAGACAATATGAGAATTATTAAAGCTAAATTACGCGAGTTACGCACTCGTTTAGAACAACAATCAACCCAATAAGTCGAATCACCTATGCTCAATGATTTACAAGCACAACTAGCCAACCTCGATGGTGCTGCACCTGTGCACTTATGGGATCCGCCATTTTGTGGTCCGATTCCTTTGACTATCGATGCATCTGGTCAATGGTGGTATGACGGCTCACTAATAAAGCGCCAAGCCTTAATTAATCTTTTTGCGCGGGTGTTAAAGCGCGAAGGTGATGAGTATTTTTTGGTGACACCTGCCGAAAAAGTACAAATAACCGTAGAGGATGTTCCTTTACTCGTGACAAGTTGGGATCGTTTAGACCCCTCTTCAGATCTCATCACAGTACACACCTCAACAGATGATCATATCCCACTGTGTGAAACACACCAATTGCAAATGCGCCATAATGACACTTTCCAATGTGCCATACCGTATGTTCACATACGCCACGATTTATGGGCTCGGATAGAGCAACATGTGTACTATCAATTAGCAGAGCAATTGGTGATCAAAGACCAACGTGCGTGGCTGGTTTCGGGCGAATATCAGGCTGATTTTGGTCCAATATAATTGATTGCCTTTACTGCATATTTGCCTTACATTGACCCTATCACTATAGGTCAATAATATGAGAGTAATGATGCACACATCGATTCGTAATACATTAAAACACACCATACTTAAGGGCGCATCTTATACGTCTGGCTTATTGAGCTTTATGCTCGTTAGTTTTTTTAGTACACACGCGCTGGCTGAAACATACATTCACGCCGGAACATTGATTACGGCGAACGATACGACAGTGCGTAGCAACATGACGCTGATTATCGATAAAAACCACATTACTGGTGTTAAACAAGGCTTCGTCAGTGTGCCTGATGACGCCCAATTTATTGACTTAGCTGAGTATACTGTCCTACCTGGTCTGATGGATATGCACACCCATTTGTCCTATCAACATGGCGGTCCGAGCACGTATATGCAACGTGTAACTTATAATGAAGCCGACTACGCTTTAGCCGCCGCTAACTTTGCTCAAACCACCTTATTAGCCGGCTTTACCACCGTACGTAACTTAGGTGATACGTTTAACGAAACTGTTGCGTTGCGTGATGCCATTAATCGCGGTGTCGCCGTTGGCCCACGTATTTATACAACGGCTAAATCTATTGCAACCACTGGTGGACATGCCGATCCAACCAATGGTTTGACTAAGCATATGATGGGTAATCCAGGTCCCGATCAAGGTGTGGTAAATGGGGTCGCACAAGCTCGTCAGGCAGTGCGTCAACGTTACAAAGATGGCGCAGACTTAATCAAAATAACCGCTACAGGTGGCGTATTATCAGTCGCTAAAAATGGGCAAAATCCGCAGTTTATGATGGATGAGCTCACAGCAATTGTTGATACCGCTAAAGATTACGGGATGACCGTTGCTGTGCATGCGCATGGCACAGAAGGTATGCTGCGCGCTATCAATGCAGGAGTGGATTCGATTGAACATGGAACCTACATGGACGATAGGGTGATTGCATCAATGAAAGAGCAAGGTACGTATTATGTGCCGACTATCCTTGCGGGTAATTTTGTAGCCGAAAAAGCCAAAATCGATGGCTATTTTCCAGCTATCGTCCGTCCGAAAGCAGCGGCAATTGGTCCTTTGATCCAACAAACCTTTGCACGTGCTTACAAAGCGGGGGTAAAAATCGCATTTGGTACTGATTCTGGCGTCTCAGCACATGGCGATAATGCCAAAGAATTTGCGTTAATGGTCGAGGTTGGTATGCCACCTATTGAAGCAATCTTAAGTGCTACCAAACACACTGCTGATCTGCTCAACATTAGCGATACCCTTGGTACTATCAGTGTCGGTAAATTAGCGGATATCATAGCGGTAAAAGGCGACCCGATTGCTGATATTCGATTACTGGAGCATATTGAGTTTGTTATGAAAGATGGCGTAGTTGTCAAACATGACGAGTAACATTCATCTGTTACCGCACTAACTGACCAGGCTAATGATGCTTTCATCACTGTACCGGCGTTTGTCTAAGTGGGCACACGGTCAATATATGTTGTCTGGCGTTGCGGTTGCTTCATTTTTGGAGTCGATCCTAATTCCGATCCCTATAGAAGCATTGTTGCTCCCATTGTCACAGGTACGTCGGGATAAAGTGTGGTGGATTGCCACTGTCGCGACCCTTGGCTGTATCGTCGGTGCGTTGATTGCCTATGCACTGGGATTGTGGCTATTTGCACAGTATGAGCAATCTATCTTGGGCTGGTTTGGTGATCCTCAGGGATTTAGTGCTATCCAAACTCGCATGCATGAAGAAGGATTCTGGTTTATTGTCCTAGCAGGTATTGCTCCCATCCCTTTGCAACTGGCTATGGTGGCCGCGGGAGTCAGTGGCTATCCTATCGGTTTATATATTTTGGCAATTGCGCTGTCGCGAATGATCCGGTATTTTGGGATTGCGTGGTTAGTTTTACGCTTTGGCGATCAAACCGAGGCTTTGTTACGTAAACATCAATATAAAGCCGTTCTTGGCTTGAGTAGTGTGTTCATTCTAATATGGATGGGACAAAGTTATTTATTATAAAGGAAATATAACATGCAAATAAAAAACACAATGGTCGCGTTAGGCTTCGCTAGTGCTATATTGACCTCATTACCGACTCTCGCTCACGATCATAAATCTGGTGAGATGCATAGTACCAGTGATTTAATCAAACAAGCTATGCAGGCAGAGGCACGACCTGCAGCAGACAAAGCGCGCGATCGCAACCGTAAGCCGGTTGAGACGTTAGCGTTTTTTGGTTTTAAGCATGACATGAAAGTGGTCGAGCTGATCCCAGGTGGTGGTTGGTACGCACGTCTTTTAGCACCCACACTGGCTGAAAAAGGCGAGTACTACGCAGCAATCGGTACATCACGCATTGAGCGCGGACTTGCCAATGAAGCCGGTTTTGAAAAAATGAACATTGTTGCCAAAGATGCAACTTTGAGCCGTCCTGAAGGATCTCGTTTTTATGCATTAAGCATGAATGGTTTAGAAGTCGATGATGCCGATATGGTATTAACCTTCCGTAACTATCATAACTTCGATGATACAGGTCGTGCAGCAATGAATGACGCGGCATTTGCAGCACTTAAATCAGGTGGTATCTACGCTGTCGTAGATCACACAGCACGCCATATGGAAGGCTTAACGGATTCAAATCGTCGTCGTTTTGATCCGGTCAAAGCCATCAAAGAGATCCAAGCGGCTGGCTTTGAATTGGTCGATTATAGTGAGTTACATTACCGTGAAGACGATGAATTAGAGTATGAAGTCGGTGCGCGCAGTGTATCGGGTAACACTGATCGCTGGACGCTCAAATTTAAGAAGCCATAAACTCGGTACTTGGTACTTGGTACTTGGTACTTGGTACTTGGTACTTTAATCGAGGATTGATAATAAGGCGCTTGTCGGGATAGTATTTTTTATCCGTTAGGCGCCTTTTTTGATCAAATATTGATAAGGCACAGTGTCAGTATCACTAGCTATTAATTCATGCTGCATAAAGCGGCAAAAACTGGGAATGTCTCTTGTCGTAGCAGGATCATCAGCAATGATATACAAGGTTTGCCCATTGTCCAAGGAGCGCATGGTTTTACGGATCATCATGACCGGCTCAGGACAACGCAAGCCCAGCGCATCATAAGTATGATCCGCTGTCGTATAAGTAGGATCATAAACAGAGTCAGATCCTTTTTTATATTCCATATTGCTCACGGTAAGCAGTCACATTGACTAAATGCTCAGCATACTCAGGTTTGGTCTGTAAATACTCAACCACATCACCCAAAGTCACAATACTGATCACCTGTGTTGTATAGTCCCGTTCAATCTCTTGGATTGCTGAGAGCTCCGTTTGGCCTTTTTCTTGGCGATCAAGTGCAATCAAGACACCTGCAAGATTGGCTTCATGTTGGGCTATCAGCTCCATCGATTCACGAATTGCCGTACCAGCAGTGATGACATCATCAACGAGCATGATATTACCTTTTAACTCTGAACCGACTAAATTTCCACCTTCACCATGGGCTTTGGCTTCTTTGCGGTTGAAGCAATACGGCACAGAACGATTATGCTCTGTGGCTAACGCGACGGCAGTAGTTGTGGCAATTGGAATGCCTTTATACGCAGGACCAAACAAAACATCATAGGCAATGCCTGATTGCATTAATGCTTCAGCGTAACATTGACCGAGTAAGGCCAAATCAGCACCTGTGTTAAATAAACCAGCATTAAAAAAATACGGGCTTGAGCGCCCCGATTTCAATGTGAACTGACCAAAACGAAGCACTTTGCGATTAATGGCAAATTCGATAAATTGTGTTTTATAATCTTGCATGACTGCTCTCTCTTAGATTAGCTATTTAAGGCTGACTTTTGAATATCAAACAGCTCGCGTAAACCGTGTTTAGCTAACTCAAGCATTTCACTCATTTCTTCAAAGCTAAACGGTTCGCCTTCGGCTGTACCTTGCACTTCGATTAAATGACCGGTTTCAGTCATAACAACATTCATGTCCGTTTCAGCGGCTGAATCTTCAGTGTATTCTAAATCGGCAATCGCGTTGCCTTTATAGATCCCAACAGATAACGCTGCAATCATGTGCTTCAGCGGGTTAGCTTTGAGGATACCTTTACTGCGCATATGGGTCAAAGCATCAACTAAGGCAACACAAGCGCCAGTAATTGAAGCGGTGCGCGTACCGCCATCAGCTTGGATCACATCACAATCTAATGTGATGGTGTTTTCACCTAATAACTTAAGATCAACCGCAGCGCGTAATGAGCGAGCGATTAAACGTTGGATTTCTAAGGTACGACCGCCTTGTTTACCACGAGCCGCTTCACGACCAGAACGAGAGTGCGTAGCACGAGGAAGCATGCTGTACTCAGCCGTGATCCAGCCTTCGCCTTTGCCTTTCATGAAGCGCGGTACGCCTTCTTCGACAGTGGCATTACAAATGACTTTGGTATTACCAAACTCGACCAAAACCGAACCCTCAGCGTGACAGGTAAAATTACGTGTGATAGTGACTGGGCGAATTTGATTGGCTGTACGAGCGCTTGGGCGCATAAAAGCTCCTAAAAAGATTAGAGGGGATAATTTATCAAGGTTCATTATAGCGTAATCACAATTCGATGAAAAAAGAAAAATCAGTTACAATGTTATTAGTTTATTTTTGCTATGCGATTAGCCCCTGTTCAATTATTTAGGAATGCCTGTGATTTATAGTATGACAGCCTTTGCCCGCCGTGAATTAAAAGCCAATTGGGGCAGTGCTGTGTGGGAAATCCGCTCGGTAAATCAGCGTTATTTAGAGACGTTTTTTCGTTTTCCTGAGGCATATCGTAGTTTAGAGCCGGTATTGCGCGAACGTTTTCGTAAAACATTGCAACGCGGTAAAGTGGAATGCCAGTTACGCGTCATGTTAGCGCCAAATAGTGAAGCTAAAATCAATGTTAACCAAGCCTTAGCTGCGCAGTTAATTGCAGCGGCTGAATCATTGCCCATTCAAGGTCCGGCTTCATTAAACCGTCTAGAAGTGCTGCAATGGCCGGGTGTCGTTGAAGCCCAAGAATTAGATATGGATACGGTAAGCAAGGACTTACTAGCCGAGTTTGATTTAACACTCAAAGACTTTTTAACAGCCCGTGCGAGTGAAGGCGCCAACATGGCCGAGCTTATCGAGCAGCGTCTTGTCGGTGTGGTTGCTGAAGTTGAAAAAGTCCAAGCATTGATGCCAGATGTTCTAGCATGGCAACAAGACAAGATCCGCACTAAATTTACCGAAGCACAAATCGAACTAGATAGTCAGCGCGTGGAACAAGAATTGGTGTTGTTAGCGCAAAAACTCGATGTGGCTGAAGAACTAGACCGTTTAGGCTCACACGTATCAGAAACCCGTGCGATCTTGAAAAAAGGTGGCGCTATTGGTCGTCGTTTAGACTTCATGATGCAAGAGTTTAACCGTGAATCGAATACGTTAGGTTCAAAATCAATTAATACTGAGATCACGCAAAGTGCGGTGGAATTGAAGGTGTTGATTGAGCAGGTAAGAGAGCAGATTCAGAATATAGAGTAGGTTCCTAAGTAGAAAGTTACCCGTCCAAGAATGTCTTAAAAGTCAAAGAAATGGCGTACTACTTTGAAGTTTCCTACTCAAAACTCGCTTTCGGTAAGTCGTATGTATTGAGTGTTGATGTGTCGAGTGTATCGACACATCAAAAACTTATGTCGATATAAATTGGAAATTTAAACATGACCTGGCAAGCAGAGAAGCCATTGGCGGCGCAGCAAACTCGGCGTTGTCATCTAAGAAAGCATCCGAACCGACTCGCTTAAATCGAATACCACCCATCCGGTATGAGTCATGAACGCCCAGCAGATAATCCAGCTCGTTTAATCGACTTGTTGCACGCATACCCTTGCGCATTTCAATGGCCGCACGCCGCTGCATTAAAATGCGTCAGGATTTTGCGCTGCTTTGGAAACAGTACATTGTGTAAATCACGCTTAGCCATATCAGAAACCCAAGGGACTATATTCCAAATTTACTAATGTATTCATCAAAGTACTGAAAGAATACTCCCTGCCGGTTTTGAGCTAATACGCACACCGGCACAGTCTCACCCCTTGTAAGCGTTCGTTGCACATTGAGCTTTTGAATTGATTTAAAACTCATCTTTGAGGACCTCTTCTATACTGGTCGGTAAAGCAGTACGGTCTGCGCTTACCTGTGTTAGCCGATAAAGCCTATCGAGTGAGTCAAGTGACTGCCATAAGAGTAGTAACTGGCGAAAAGAAATTTGCCCAGTGAGTTCAAATTTTTTATTGGTAGGCGCAGGCACACAGGGTTCATCAACGTTAGAGCAAACCAATATCGTGATGCCTTTGTATTTCACGCAGTATTTACCTTTTAAACTGTAACCGCTACATTTTGTTACAGATGATAGATGTTGTTACGTTAATATTACTTGTACGTTGACATAATGAAGTCAATTTCAACAACGCAGACAATACTATGAACAATCTAATAATCAAAAAAACTCATGCCTCCTCACTCTTATTGGCCTCAATAATTCTGTCCAGTGCGACCTTTTCTAGCGTCAGTCTGGCCAATGATATTTCCTATCAATTACGCCATGCTCCTGAAGCTAACAGCACCACGGCAAATTACTTTGAACTCGGATTAGGCGTCGGGACGGGTATCGCACCGAAATTAACAGATGACGAACAAACATGGACCAACGGTTATCTGGTGGTGAATGGAAGTTACACTTGGAATAACGTATTTTTAGAAATGTATGGCGAAAGCGGTGATGGCCCACTACTTGGCTACAACGCCTTTGCAAGTGATAATTGGTCCTTGGACGTCGTTGTTGGCCCGCAATTTAGTGGCTTAGATTTCGATGATAAATTTAACGGCCTTGACGACAGAGATCCCAGTGCCATGTTTGGCGGACGGTTAACCGGCTATGTGGGTGATAACGTCTTCCAATTTACGCTCAAACACGATATCGCCGGTAATAGTAAAGGAATCCTGGCAACAGCCTTAGTAGGTCGTAATTGGCAGGTCAGAAATTGGAATTTTCACGGTTTAGTGGGATTACAGTATTTTGATAGCAATATAAATGAATATTACTTGGGGGTGACTGAAGCCGAAGCTGCTCGCACAACGTTTACTCCATACCAGCCAGGCTCGAATATTAACTATACCGCGGAAGTTGGGGTAACGTATCCTGTTTCTGAAAATTGGGTGTTTCGAAGCACCGCACGGTTCAACACGGTCACTGACGCAGATATGAACAGTCCGCTGTTTGCTACAACACGTTCGACACGTGCCTCATTAAGCGCCAGCTTAAGCTATGTGTTTTAATAAAGTAAGGAATGATTGATGAAAACTTTATTATCTATAAAAACGCTAGCCTGGTCATTAGTTTGTATGATTGTACTGATATCGCTACTGATACATGGCCCGGTATACGCTGCCGCCGATGGTAATTACGCTACTGCGCAACTCAGCGTAACACCTAAACCCTGTGTTGCCCTTCGCAAAGGACAGACATGTTATCTCGAGGTGACATTCAATTGGCAACACCCGACAATGAATAATTATTGCCTCGTTAATGTCACAACAAACAAAACGATGAAATGTTGGGAACAACAAGCAAATGGCGAATTCAGCTTTGATTTTCAATCCTCGATGAGTCATGATTTTGCTTTACGGCAGCAAGCTTCAACCATAGATATTGTCAACACGACAATCCCTGTGGCTTGGGTCTATCAATCATCAAAACGTGCAAAATCAACATGGAGACTGTTTTGAAGCCCGTCGCTTTAACACAAAATATTGCAGCTAAACACATTATGTTGGTAGAGGACGATCTATCACTCGCTGAATGGTTTAGTGACTACCTCAACGAGCAGGGTTACTTGGTCACGCTGGCTACCAGAGGCGATGTGGCCATAGACTTAATTGCATCTGACCAACCTGACTTGGTGATATTGGACATCATGTTACCGGTTAAAGATGGTTTTGAAGTTTGTCAGGCTATTCGCTCTTTTTACCAAGGCCCGATTTTAATGATGACCGCACGCGATCATGAAACCGACGAAGTGCTCGGTTTGGAGCTGGGCGCTGATGACTATGTGGTAAAACCAGTTAAACCCAGGGTGTTGCTATCACGGATAAAAGCCCTGTTGCGGCGTTATACCCCTTCTGAAGTAACCGATATCACCCCCAATAAAATACTCATCGGGCAGCTATCCATTGATGCCAATTCCCGCACAACCATGTTGGCAGGTGTTAAGGTGGCGATTTCCTCGAACGAGTTTGATGTACTGTGGCAACTTGCTCAGTCAGCAGATAGCGTAGTGAGTCGAAACGACTTAGTCACTCAACGCCGAGGGTTTGAGTATGATGGCTTTGATCGTTCGATTGATATTTTGGTTTCCAGAATTCGCAAAAAACTCGGCGATGACGCCAGCAACCCCTATCGGATTAAAACCGTATGGGGCAAGGGCTATCTCTTAGCCAAGGACGCTTGGTAAAAGCGCATGTTAAATACGTTTGGTAAAAACGTTGGTAGATACGCGAGGTAAATACGCTTGAAATTAATGATGTATGGGATTGTCTAATGCCTAAATTAACGTTATCGCTATTATTGGTTGTTTTACTGGCGATTGTCAGTCTTGGAGCTGCGCTTGATAATTTTTTTAGCCAATATCAAACACAGCCAAACCAAATGGCACATGAATTATCAGCCTACCATCAACTAGGCACCTCACTAGCAGCAACGTTAGATATGCAACAACAGCCACAACAATTTATCACTAACTGGCAACAGAACAGTGACCTTAGTGTAGAGCTGGTTGATCTTGATGATTTATTTTTACCTGATTCTTTAAAAGCGGATTTTTATGCTGGGAAACCACTGGATTTTGAATCAGAAAAGAGCATTTCAATGCATTTTATTATCCCTTCGCATAAAAAGGCACTGAGTTTTACTGTCCCTCCAATCACTCAAGCCACTCACAACAATACCCTAGCGCTATTATTAACGGTCTTATTTTATCTGGGTATTTTAACGGTGGTGCTGGTGTGGCTCTCTCCATTAATTAAACAACTAAAGCAATTAGAACAAACCACCCAAGCCTTTGGTGAAGGACAACTACAACAGCGCATTCATGTTAAGTCAGCGTCTTATATCGCCAGCATTGAAAACGAGTTTAACCGCATGGCGCAGCGTATCGAATCCCTCATTAGTGATAACAAACTCCTCAGTGATGCCGTGGCTCACGATTTGCGAACGCCTTTAGCTAGGTTGCGCTTTGGCATAGAAATGTTACAAGAAACGAGCACACCCGAAACCAGAGAAAAGCATCAACAGCGCTTATCTCGAGATATTGATGAAATGGAGCGACTCGTCAATGTCTTGTTAAATTATGCGCGCATTGAACAATCAATGTTGATGACTGAAAAACAAAACATAGACTTGAATGCACTGGTCAGTGAATGCGTAGAAGCAGCCTCACATGATAATAAAATCATTCATTGGCAGTCCCAAAATGACTTGACCACAACCGATGCCATGATTAATGGGGACGCCAATTATTTGAGTATGTTAATCAATAACTTACTCGGTAACGCTGTGCAATATGCGGATCATGAAATTAGCGTACAAATTGAAAAAAGTGAAAAGAGTGAAAAAAATGGCGCTGAAATACGTTTATCAATCAGTGATGATGGCCCCGGTATTCCTCATGAAAAACGTGAAGAGTTATCCAAACCATTTATGCGTGGCGATAATGCGCATGGAAAACCAGGCTATGGAATGGGATTAGCCATCGTCTCAAAAATAGCTCAATTACATGATGCCAGATTTGCGATTACCAACTCAGCTGAGCTCGGTGGGGCTGAGTGTAGTGTGGTTTTTCGGGAGGGTGATTAAGTGTCGCTTTCTGATAACAACCACATAATAACAGCCTATAGGTTGTTATTCTAAAAAACAATCTATATACTGTATTAAGCAAATACAACTTATACATTGTTTTGGTGAGCATCGTGAACTATACCATTAATACTTTGGAGCAAATTAAACCCATTTTGATCGGTTTTAGAAAGGTCAATGGACTCTCACAAAAAGCCCTGGCTGAAAAGCTAGGGATTAGCCAACAAAGTTATCAAGCCCTAGAGAGCGCACCACAAAAAGCCACCATTGAGCGATTATTTAAAGTACTGTCTATTTTGGGTGTGAAATTACAGCTGGTAGATAATAATACGCAAGCCACACACCCGCTCTCCGATGGTGCAAATGAACAGGATGAGTGGTAATGGCAAGACGTAAAATCAGCGCCTTATCAATATGGATGAATGGTGAGCTTGTTGGTCTCTGGCGCATACAATTCGGTATCGATGAGTTGCAATATGCCAACGAATGGCTCGACAACCCACGTAGCCGCCCTTTGTCTTTATCACTTCCATTTACTCCAGGAAATCAACCTATTAAAGGTGATAAGGTATCATTTTATTTTGATAATCTCCTGCCAGACAGTCGAGATATACGCGAACGGTTAGCCAGACGATTTAATACACCTACCACCCAGACCTTCGATTTACTCGTTGAACTCGGGCGCGATTGTGTTGGGGCAATACAATTATTGCCAGAGGGTGAACAACCTGAGAGTACTAAACAGATTCAATATAAGCCTTTGAGTGAAAACCAAGTAGCAAAGCTACTGAATAAGGCAGTTGATAATTCTGTTTTAGGCCATTTAGACGACGATGCTCACTTAAGAATTTCATTGGCAGGTGCACAAGAAAAAACAGCACTACTTTGGCACAACAACCAATGGTGTGAACCGCTGGGAGAGACCCCAACCACTCATATTTTCAAGTTTCCAATGGGGCTTGTTGGTAATATGCAAGCTGATATGGGCGCGTCAGTTGAAAACGAATGGCTGTGCTCAAAGATTGTTGCCGAATTTGATATTCCTATTGCGCATTGTGATATAGGTACATTTGCTGGCAAAAAAGCACTTATTGTTGAGCGCTTCGACCGTAAAATTTCAAGTGATGGTTCATGGATAATTCGCTTACCTCAAGAAGATTTTTGCCAAGCGATGGGTGTATCATCGTTACTTAAATATCAAAATGATGGGGGGTTAAGTATAGAAGATTGCATGAAGTTGCTTGCCAGCAGTGAGGGCGCAGCCTTAGACAAAATCACCTTTTTTAAAGCGCAAGTTGTATTTTACTTACTTGCTGCATCTGATGGGCATGCCAAAAACTTTAGTATTACTCATTTGCCCGAGAATAAATACAAGCTCACTCCACTCTATGATGTTTTATCTATGCACCCGCTGATAGGTAACAAAGAAAACCAAATTGCCAAACAGAAAGTCAAAATGGCGATGGCTATTCACGGTAGCCAAAATTACTATCATTTACAGAAAATACAATATCGTCACTTCATTCAACAAGGTAAAGAAGTCGGGGTTACTGAAA
This sequence comes from uncultured Glaciecola sp., assembly GCA_937125395.1. GTDB lineage: Bacteria > Pseudomonadota > Gammaproteobacteria > Enterobacterales > Alteromonadaceae > Opacimonas. Next base: position 14,249 of record CAKZLI010000003.1, on the reverse strand, counting down.
CAGAAGTCGTTGCACTTATCGATTCAGTAGTAAAGCCGTTGGAACATATCATTGAAAAAGTTAGGGCTAACCTACCTGAAGACTTTCCTAGCGAGTTAGCAGAAACAATTTTTAGTGGTATGCAAGGGTTGGCTAGAAAGCTGAGAATGAGCAATTAAGCAGCGTGATTTTTCGGGAATGTTGTAAATGTTAGTACAGGATTGGCTTAGCGTATCACTGAATATTAATTATCAGTGAAAACAGTTCAAAACACCCCACTTCCTCGGCTCTCTGGCTCCCACTTATGAACGATAGCCAAACTCGAACAATCATACGCGTCTTGTAAAAACCGCTGCCGTTGTTTCTCATTCAACCCCGTCTGTAACATCAACGTTTCTCTGAGCGGATGATGACTGCTAATCAGATATTCATTTCTTGCATGCAAACGCTCAAGTAAGCGCACTGAAGGTATCCGATCGAATTTCCCATTCACTCCTCGATTACAGTCTTTACATGCCAACACGAGATTCGCAACCCCGTCCACCGGCTTGCCATCGGCACAGACTTTCAAACGATGCGGGAAGAAATGATCGACATCCGCCAGATTATCTGTCTGCTCTTGAATCGACACATCACAGTGACAATAAAAACATTTGCCCTTTTGGTATCCATTTAACGCCCCGCGACTAGATGTAATTGCAACGCGTTTTAACGACAAGTCTTGGGTATGTAAAAAGTCATCATCTTTATCGTATTCGACTTTGACTACGTTACGCGACACACCTAAATCCCACGCAGTTTCTACTAAGCGCCAACGAGACTCGGTTTCTAGATTTAAATCGTAAAATGCAGGAGACTCCGCCACTTGGTAAAAATTATCAGATAAGCGGATCCCACCATTGGTTTTTCGTTCATCATAAAAAAATCGATTATCAATATCTTTGTTATGTACATTATGAAAGGCATCAATCACGTTATTGAACCCTAGTTTTTGAGTCGCGGTAATTAAGTCGGTTCTTGAGATGGTATTTTGGTTGTATTGACGACAAACATCTAGAAATTTACTCGATGCAGAGGTGGCTTGTTTATCGTTGTTTTTTAGATGCTCACAAATGTGATCGGCAAAATACGGCGCTAATTCTTCCAGCGTCACTAAATCATTTTGTCTATCGCGTAGGTCATATAACGATTTGGCCAACGCAAATTTATACGATGCGACATTGCGACCGAATAATATAATCGCGCGCCAATAATTTTCATTTGAAGGGTTTAGCTCGTAAAATTTACTCATGCAGCATGCGTCTTTCGCAATAACACATTAAACCACTGTTCGCTGGCTCTGCCAGGACGTTGATCACCGGTGATCCAATGCTCCATTATGGTTAAATCGGGAATGGTTTTTATAACCTGTTCAAAGCTTTCTGCATCCATATTACAAAAATACCGACCCGCCTTATGTGACTCGGTTTGGCCTAACTTGTAACTGGCATAGAAAATACCATTGGGTTTCAAAAACGAAGCAAGGTGAGTAATAGTCGCAGTTTGCTGCTCTAAAGGAACATGTAATAAAGATGCACATGCCCACATGCCATCGAAACATCGCTCAGTGGTGAAGTCAGTAAAAGTCGCATGTAAAACAGGAAATTTTGTTTGTTGAGATGCCAGTTTAACGATGGCTTCCGATCCATCAAATGCCATCACATCATAACCTAATTGGGTAAAATGCAGCGCATCCCGACCTGAACCACAGCCGATATCTAAAATACTCCCCGTGCCAGATAGCTTTGCCAAGAACTGATTGTATAACTCGTTCATATCCACACTTTGAGTTCCACCTACAAACTCAGCGGCATGGTGCTGGTAATACTGTAACGTAGGATCCATAAGCAAATACGTATTTAATGACTAAGTTATCATAGCTATACATTACCGAACTTAGCGTATAAAAGGCAAATATTCTGTGTATATATTTGGATCACTGCTTAACATAGCACAATATAAACATTCTATTAATTAGAATTATATGTGCTACTTTTAGCAATTTTAATACAATTAAACTAATGCTTTAATAGTACCCATCAAATCAAAGACATTATTAAACGAGGCAGACACAATGGGATTATTAGTAGACGGTCAATGGGTCGATCAATGGTACGACACCAAGAAAAGTGGCGGTAAGTTTGAGCGCCAAGATTCTAAATTCAGACACACAATTGCCAATGATGGTAGTAGTGAATTTACAGCAGAATCAGGCCGATATCATCTGTATGTTAGTCTTGCATGCCCGTGGGCGCATCGCACACTTATCTTTAGAAAGCTAAAAGGATTAGAGTCGCATATCAGCGTTTCGGTAGTGAGCCCGGATATGCTAGAAAACGGCTGGGAATTTGGCCAATATGAAGGTGCAACTGCTGATAATTTGTTTGGCTTTGATTACATGCATCAAGTGTATACTAAGGCTAAAGCCGATATTACTACACGTGTCACTGTGCCCGTCTTGTGGGACAAACACACCAATCAAATCGTGAACAATGAATCGTCGGATATTATACGTATATTCAACAGCGCATTTAATGATCTAACTGGCAATACCGACGATTATTATCCGCAAGATTTACAATCTGATATTAATGAAATAAATGAATACGTATATCACCGCATCAACAATGGTGTGTATAAATCGGGTTTTGCCACAACCCCTGAAGCGTATGAAGAAGCACTAGCAGCAGTGTTTGAAGGTCTCGACACCATAGAACAACGTTTAAGTAAGCAACGATATTTATGTGGTAACATTTTGACAGAAGCAGACTGGCGTTTATTTACGACGCTAATTCGATTTGATCCTGTATATGTGGGCCACTTTAAATGTAACTTGAAGCGCATTGCTGACTATCCTGCACTTTCTGGCTTCGTTAAAGAGTTATATCAAATTGATGGCGTCGCACAAACCACTAATTTTGACCATATCAAGCGTCATTATTACTACAGTCACACTATGATTAATCCAACGCAGATTGTCCCTGTAGGACCTATTATGGATTTAGTTTCACCGCATCGTAGAGAATCTTTGTAAAGAACATAATAGGAGCCCAAAACATGACACATACAACGATCAAACAAATCGTTCAAGGTATGCCTGCATCTGATGGTGCAGGTGTAAAACTTAAACGAGTACTGGGGCAGCCTATGCTACAACGCCTAGACCCTTTTTTAATGCTAGACGAATTTGGCTCAGAAGACGCTCAAGATTATATTGCCGGCTTTCCGTAGCATCCTCATCGAGGCTTTCAGACTGTGACGTATATGCTCAACGGCAAAATGGGACATAAAGACAGTGTCGGTAATGAAGGCATCATTGAAGACGGCGGATTGCAGTGGATGAATGCAGGTAAAGGTATCATTCATGAAGAAATGCCGATGCAAACCAAAGGACAAATGCGCGGTTTTCAGCTATGGGTTAACTTACCCGCCTCTGAAAAAATGTCGGCTCCTGGGTATGCTGATATTCCAAGTAAAGATGTGCCGGAGGTGTCGATAGGCTCAAGCTCCATGGCGCGTGTATTAGCCGGTAATTTAAATGGGCAAGAAGGCGCAGTTAGCACCCAAGCAGTTAAACCACAGTTTTTTGATATTCATTTACACGCTGATGATACTATCGATGTGCCGACATCGAGTCATCACAATGGATTTGTTTATGTGTACGAAGGACATGTGGATATTGCCGGCAAAACGTTGCGTAAAGGTCAGCTAGGCGTATTGGATTTTGCTGATGCACTGACGTTACAAAGCAATGAAAATACGAAATTGATTATTGTCAGTGGTGAGCCAATCAATGAGCCCGTAGTGCAATACGGACCTTTTGTAATGAATACTGAAGCTGAAATTAAGCAAGCCTTGCACGATTATCAAAATGGTACACTTGCGTGATATCCAAATAACACCCTCTTAGAAAAAACAAACAGGCCCTGACATATCACCGTCAAGGCCTTTACCAATCACTCAATCTAACGTGACGTTAGTCTTGCGCTTATACTTTTGCTGGTAAAACAGTACTAGCTACTTCACCAAAACCAATACGTGCCGCACCATCGTTATGACAGTAACCACGTAAAATAATCGTATCACCATCTTCAACGAAGGTACGCTCTTCGCCATTACTCAAAGCAAATGACTGTTTGCCACCATTTGATAGCTCCAGTAATGAACCTGCGCCCTCGGGCTCTGGACCAGACTGGGTTCCACTACCTAATAAATCGCCCGGTCTTAAGTTGCAACCATTGACGGTGTGGTGAGTAACAAGCTGTGCCACTGTCCAGTAAGAGTGATTAAAGTTAGAGCGAGAAATCGTCTCAGCCGGGGTACCTGCGGCACGCATTTTCTCAGTTTGGATCAACACTTCTAACTCAATATCGATTGCACCTTGTTCAGAGTTAACATCTGATGACAAGTACGGTAATGGCTGAGGATCATCACCAGGATGACTAAACGCACTGCGATAAGGGGCGAGTGCCTCCATCGATACAATCCATGGTGAAATAGTAGAGGCAAAGTTTTTGGCCAAAAACGGACCCAGCGGCTGATATTCCCATGCTTGGATATCACGTGCTGACCAATCATTAAACAAACAAATACCAAACACATGTGATTCTGCATCGCTGATATTGATAGCGTCGCCTAACGCGTTACCATTACCCATGAAGATACCTAGCTCCAACTCATAATCTAAACGTTTACAAGGTGCAACCACCGGCTCATCGGCTGTCGGCGGCTTCAACTGTGAAACCGGGCGGTGGAACGTCTGCCCTGAAATATCAATCGAAGAAGAACGACCATGATAACCAATTGGGATCCACTTGTAGTTTGGCAATAAGGGATTATCTGGACGGAATAATTTTCCGACACTAGTAGCATGGTGAATTGACGTGTAAAAATCAGTGTAATCACCGATATGACACGGCATACCGTACTCGACATCAGCCTGACTGACTAAACAAGTACGCACTTGTGCTTCTAAATCAGAGCCCGTAGCCAAGGCGTTAGATAACGCAGCACGTAATGCTGACCATACTGCTTGCCCCATGCCCATGTAACGATTTAAGCTGTCTGCTGAGCACGCTTCAGCGGCCTCTTGTGCAAGCCCATCAAGAATGCCAGTCTCGCTCAGTGCTTTTAAATCCACAATCTGATCACCAATAGCAACCCCACCGCGTAGAGCTTCTTTGGAACCGGCGCGGCGAAAGGTCGCGAAAGGTAAGTTTTGGATGCTAAAATCACTCATACCTTGATTTGCACTTGTAACCCAGCTCGTTAGCGCTGGATTATGTGTTTCATTTATTTGATACATTCTTCGTTACCTTTTTGTTTCAACATCAATCCAACGATTATATCAGTAATTACCCGACGTGTTGGCAGCCCATCCCAAAACATTGTCATTATCAGTACAGATGCGTTGGCACTTAATGCCTACTCATATAAAAACTGTTCACGTATTACTGTGTGCATCAGGCTGAGCTTCTGGTGCAGCGTCTTGAAATGCCTTTAATTCATTACAGTGACGATAAATCTGCATTATTTTCGGAAATTTTTCCATGTCTTGGTTAAATCGTAACGCGTTATACACTTGAGGGATCAAGTAAACATCAGCCATGCTGACTGCGTCTCCATAACAGAAACCGGTATCCGAGACTTGTTGCTCCAAGCTGGTAAAACCGACATCAATCCAATGTCGATACCATTGCATTTTGGTATCTGTATCCACGTCTAGATTGTTCGTTAAATAATTTAACACACGTAAATTATTCAACGGATGCATGTCACAAGCAATGGTATTGGCCATCGCTCTCACTTGCGCTCTTTGCAGTGGCTGTTTAGGAAACAATGCGCTGGCAGGATACGCTTCTTCAAGCCATTCAAGGATGGCTGTAGATTGCGTTAAGTACTGACCTTCAGCCGTTTGCAGTGTAGGCACGAGTCCTTGTGGATTACGCGCTAAATTAGCTGCCTCTTGCTGTTCGCCTTGCACTAAATTAACAGCCACTTGCTCATAGGCTAATGCTTTAAGGTTCAATGCTATGCGGACACGATAGGCCGCAGATGAACGGTAATAACCAAATAATGTCATCGATTTTCTCTTTATTTTCGGTCTCTAAAATGGTTTTTTAGATTGCTATAACATTGATAATATTCACGCTGACGCGTATTGCTTTGCAGCGCATACTCGGTGGGCTCAAAGACAAAGCGTGACTCAAACATAAACGCCATTGTATCTTCATAGCGCTGGGGTTTAAGTTCAGCGTTAGAGGCCGCTTCAAACACGGCAGCTTCTGGCCCATGCGGTGTCATACAATTATGTAAACTTGCTCCTCCAGGCACAAAACCATGCTCTTTTGCGTCATATACACCGTCAATCAAGCCCATGAATTCACTCATTAAATTACGATGGTACCAAGGGGGTCTAAAGGTGTTTTCGGCCACCATCCAGCGCGGCGGAAAAATAACAAAATCTAAATTCGCGGTACCTTCAGTCTCGGTTTGCGATGTCAATACCGTAAAAATAGACGGATCGGGATGGTCATAACTTACCGTGTTCATCGTATTAAAACGCGCCAGATCATACTTGTACGGATACGATGTACCAACCCATGCCACCACATCTAGCGGTGAATGGTCAATATCACAGACAAACATGCCACCGTTAAATTTACACACCAGCTCAAAGTCGCCGTCGACATCTTCGTATGCAGCAACGGGCGCCTGAAAATCACGTTCATTGGCAAATCCGTTAGACCCAACTGGCCCACGTTCTGGCAAAATTAATGGGGCGCCATAGTTTTCGGCTACGTATCCACGTGCTGCACCATCAGGCAATTCAACACGAAACTTAATGCCTCTAGGGATAACACTAATTTCGCCTGGTTTTATGTGCAGAATACCGCTTTCAGTATGTAACAATAGTGCCCCTTGTTGTGGCACGATCAATAACTCACCGTCGGAATTATAAAAAAAGCGTTTTTCCATCGATTGGTTGGCAGCATACACATGCACACCAATACCTTGTACGCCCACATTACCATTAGCGGCAAGAGTGACCAGTGAGGTAACGAAATCGGTGGGAGTTTGCGGCATTGGAATAGGATCCCAGCGCAATAAATTGGGCGGAGCTGGCACTTCAGTAATCGGGCCGCTACGCATTAAACCTTGGTCAAACGGTCGATAATCACCTTGCGCAGCCGATGGCCGGATACGATAAAACCACGTGCGGCGGTTTTTATCACGTGACATGGTAAATGCCGTCGTACTAAATTGCTCGGTATATAAGCCCATGGCGACTTTTTGAGGGTTAAACTGGCCGACTGGCAGCGCGCCAGGCTCGGCCTCTGTTTCAAACTCATTGCCAAAGCCATTAAGATACTGAAGTTGCTCTGCGCGGATCATGTGTTTTCCTTAAAAGCATATTTAATATATGTGTCTACGTTAACATAGTAAGCAATAAATTAATCTTACATCGAGCAAGGCGAAGTAGCCAAAGTAATCCATTTATTCAGCAATTACAGAACAAAGTGCCGTTGTATCATTTTTAATAATTGCCGTTTTTGTTGATACTCGTAGCCAATTTCACTGAGCAACAAATTAAATTGTTCTTGCGCGTCGTTGTTGTCTGACAAGCCAACAATAGCGGCTTGTAATTCTAATAATAAATCTACGATCCGATAATATTGATCCGCTTTGGCAGATTTTATCCAGATATGGATCAGGCGAGTGTAGAGCTCAACGGTATCAGCAGGGGCATGTATTTGGCTCACTTTGGCGACTTGATGCAATAATTCACGGTCAATTAATTGGGTGTTGGTTAATGCCACCGCCTCGGTTAATTTGCCGCAATACAAATACAACTCAATTAACGGCTCCGCATTCATTAAGCGATATTTACCTAACCGCTCTGTCTTAGGTGTGGCTAACATATTCAGCCAAAACTCGATGGTCTTATCAAGCCACTGTGCTTTGGTCTCAGCAATGTTGGTCTGTAACTCACCGGCATCGCCAAGTCGACCAATTAACGTATTTAATGAGATGTAATCGTCTAATAGCAAGGATTGAGTGTAGGCTTGCCACTGCAATGCTAATGCACTTTCAGGCTGAGCATCATGCTGAGCCAGTGTCGCTTGTAATGATAAAAGTTGGGCGTTAGCACTGCTACTTTTAGCCTGTTGATGCGCTAAATCAATGAATGCTTGCGCTTGCTCAACATGATTGAGTGCTAAACTATCTTTGGCTAACGCAATATAATCTTCACTTGTACTGGCAATAATTTGTTTTAATGCGATGACCTTTGCTAGTTGTGACTGCGCAGCGTAGTAATCTGCTAGATCTACTATTTGTGTGTTGGTCACACTATTGATTGTGTTATCGCTATTGGTCGCATCGGTGACTGCGTGTTCGAGCAAATCAAAGAAAGCCTGCACAAATTTCGGATCTTCGCCCGTTACAAATAACTTAGGGATAGAATTAAACTGAATATGGGTTAACGTTGGTTGATATAACGCAAGAATATAGCGGGCTTTGGTGTGCTGGTCCCAATTCAACCCTCTGACTGTCTTGGCATACTGCTGGACTAGAGTATGCGTTACTGTCCGAGCAAAACCACCATTATCATCAATATTATCTAGTACTTCATCTAATCGTTTGAGCATTTGAAAGGCTAAGCCGTGAGCCTGATCAGCAGGTAATTTATCCAACATTTCAACAATGTCTAACACTTTACTATACGCTTGATTAAAATAAGCCCTAACCTTGTTGTATTGCCACACGTCTCTTGCTGGGAATGCTTTGATAATGAGTTTTTTGATATTAGCGAGTAGTTTTTTGGCCTGAGGAGAGGTGCTGGGATCAACAAAATCCTCTTTAACTAACGCAATATCAGCAAAATATTGCCATTTGAAGACTAAATGCTCGTCTTGTTCAATTAAGGCCAATAACGCTGATTTAGCACTTTGCTCATCGAGGTGGTCGATGTAGGTAGTTATTTTTTCGAGTGGCGTACCATCTTTGGCTGATTCTAGTTGCTTTAACTTATCGGTGTAATGCAGTGCCACAACGACGCAATGTTTACAAAAATCAAACCCTTCTGATGCCGGACAATTACAACCACCATCAAAATCATTGCTCCGAATAGTCAGCTCAACCTCATATTCATTGACGCCTGGAGAGGTGGCACTTTGCACTTTGGCTTGAATGCTATGTTGTTGCCGACGATACTGTAATAACGCTTGCTCACGATACAAGGCAGACCCACGCTCAAATGTCGCAGGTCCGGCCAAGCGTTCTATAACCCCTAGGGCAGTCAGCGCATCCATCATAATATTATCATGCTCATCGATGCCCTAATTACACACGGGGTTAGCAGTTAGCTTAATGTAGCTAATATCGCATTTAATGTAGCACTTGGACGCATTGCTTTAGCTACGAGTGCTGTATCGGCAAAGTAGTAACCTTGCGTGTCTGCCGGTTGACCTTGCGCTGAATTAAGCTCATTCACAATGGTGGCTTCATTGGTGGTTAACGCTTCTGCAATCGGCGCAAACCTTGCTTGCAAATCAGCATCATTGGTTTGTGCTGCTAATGCTTGAGCCCAGTACATCGCAAGATAAAAATGCGAACCACGGTTATCCAGCTCATTCACACGACGTGACGGTGATTTATTTTCTTGTAGAAAAGTCGCTGTCGCTTGATCTAAGGTATCGGCCAACACTTGAGCATGGCTATTTTGGTTAACCTGGCTCAAATGTTCCAACGACGCAGCGAGTGCCAAAAACTCACCCAATGAATCCCAGCGTAAATGGTTTTCTTTTGCAAACTGTTGTACGTGCTTAGGCGCTGAACCACCTGCACCCGTTTCAAATAAACCACCGCCATTCATTAATGGCACAATCGACAGCATCTTAGCACTCGTGCCTAACTCTAAGATTGGGAATAGATCGGTTAAGTAATCACGTAGCACATTTCCAGTAACCGAAATCGTGTCTTGTCCTTGACCACATCTTGCTAAGGTATAATCAGCCGCTTCAACGGGACTCATGATTTGAATCTCGAGACCTGAAGTATCATGCTGTGGTAAATAAGCTTGTACTTTTTTGATCATTTGCGCGTCATGTGCACGTTGTGCATCCAACCAAAAAATCGCAGGGGTGTTAGTTGCACGCGCTCGCGTAACGGCTAACTTAACCCAATCTTGAATTGGCACATCTTTAGTCTGACACATACGCCAGATATCGCCTTCGCCAACGGCATGCGACATTAAGATATTGCCTTGTGCATCGACTACATTTACGGTGCCCGATTCGGCTAAGATGAAAGTTTTGTCATGTGAACCATATTCTTCTGCTTTTTGTGCCATCAAACCGACATTTGGCACGGTACCCATAGTGCGCGGATCAAACGCGCCATTGGCTTTACAATAGGTCACGACCGATTGAAATACGCCTGCATAGTTACGATCTGGGATCATGAACTTGGTGTCTTTTTGCTGACCGTCAGGCCCCCACATTTGTCCAGAAGCACGCAACGCCGCAGGCATGGATGCATCAATGATAACATCACTAGGCACATGTAAGTTGGTGATCCCGCGATCTGAATCAACCATCGCCATCTCTGGACGAGATGCATAAACCGCTTGAATATCTGCTTCAATTTCAGCGCGTTGATCAGCCGGCAAGTTTTCGATTTTGGCATATACATCACCCAAACCATTATTCACATCGACACCAAGTTGGGCAAATGTCTCACCGTGTTTAGCAAACACATCTTTGTAGAATACTTTGACTGCGTAACCGAAAATGACAGGGTCAGACACTTTCATCATGGTCGCTTTTAAGTGCAATGATAATAAAACGTCTTGTTCTTTAGCGGCATTGATTTCTTTTTCATAAAAGGCCAACAACGCATCACGACTCATGACTGATGAATCAATCACTTCGTTATCTAATAGATTCAAGCCTGATTTGAGGGTTTTCTTCGCGCCATCTTGACCAACGAATTCAATGCTCACGCTTTGCGCTTTGTCGATAGTGACCGATTGCTCAGAACCATAAAAATCACCGCTTTGCATATGTGCAACATGCGATTGTGAATCGGCAGACCATGCACCCATTGAATGTGGGTTGGTACGTGCGTATTGCTTCACTGAGCTTGGGGCGCGACGGTCCGAATTACCTTCACGTAACACTGGATTTACGGCCGAGCCTAGTACTTTACTGTAAGTCGCTTTGATTTGTTCTTCAGCGCTATTAGTTGGGCTTTCAGGATAATCAGGTAAGGCATAGCCTTTAGACTGTAATTCTTCAATTGCGGCTTGTAACTGTGGAACAGAGGCACTGATGTTAGGTAATTTAATAATGTTCGCGGCAGGTGAATTGGCTAATTCACCCAATTCACTGAGATGATCATCGATGCGCTGCTCTGGACGTAAACACTCTGGAAAATGAGCAATAATGCGTCCTGCTAAAGAAATATCACGGGTCTCAACTTTAACATCGGCACTAGCGGCAAACGCTTCAACGATCGGTAACAATGAAAATGTCGCTAAAGCAGGTGCCTCATCGGTAATGGTATAAATAATTTTTGAGGTGCTCATGGGGTTTCCTAACGATTTTATTAATTGAAAAAAACACAGCTAACCAATATAGCTTACTTTGATAGCCTTTAGTAGTAGTTAGCTTTATAAACTGTACTACTCAGACCAATGTCACCATCAACATAATCTGACTAGTGTTGAGTATATCGGGCCTTACTACGGTATTTGTAGATAAATACCGTCACTAATACTTTAGAATGAGAACATTGATGACTATTATCATCGATCCTCTGACTAATAGGTATAACTAGCACCGAAGCCTAGCGGGATCCCTAAAGACCAATACGCTAATAAAAACAGCGTCCAAGCAAATAACAAGGTAATGCTAAATGGGAGCATCATGGCTAGCAAGGTACCTATTCCTGTTGATTTAACATATCGCTGGCAATACACCACGACCAATGGAAAATACGGCATCAAAGGAGTAATAATATTGGAGGATGAATCACCTAAGCGATAGGCTGCTTGGGTCAAATCTGGCGATATGCCTAGCTGCATTAACATCGGCACAAATATAGGACCGAGTAACGCCCATTTGGCTGATGACGATCCCACAAATAAATTCACAAACGCAGTCAAAAAGATAATTCCGACAATGGTCACCATTGCTGGTACTGACAAGGATTTAAGTAGCTCTGCACCATTAATCGCGAGTAGTGCTCCTAAATTTGATTTACCAAATGCGTCAATAAATAACGCACAAAAGAATGCCATAACAATGTAGTAGCTCATACCCTGCATGGCCTTGGTCATACTGTTAATCATATCTTGAGTTGATGTGTACGTCCCTGAGACATAACCATAGACAACACCAGGTAACAAAAATAACAAAAATATAATCGGTACAATGGACTGCATGATCGGAGCAGCAAAGGTAGTTAGCTCGCCATTGATATCACGCATGGGTGAAGTTTCTGGCAGCAAAATAGCTACCAACGCGACAATCCCCAGTAACATCACCACACTGGCTGCGCGTAATGCTTTGATTTGGAGCGGTTGGAGCTCTGCAAACTTAGGGATATCATCGGGATCCCCATCCACCGGCACGTGTTGTAAACGAGGCTCAATGACCTTGTCTGTTAAATACCAAGCGATCGAGATGACTAAAAGCGATGAAGCGCTATTAAAAAAGTAATTGTTAAGCGGGTTCACTTGAATATCAGGGTCAAGTAGCTGCGCGGCTTCTTGCGTGAAACTTTGTAGTAATGGGTCTATCGCGGAGGGAATAAAATTCGCACAAAATCCACCACTTACTCCAGCAAAAGCAGCGGCAATACCAGCTAAAGGATGGCGTCCCATGGCATAAAAAATCACACCAGCAAGTGGAATAACAAGCACATAACCAGCATCAGTTGCCGTATGACTGACTATCGCCACGAGCACAACCATCGGAGTGAGCAATGCGCGAGGAGTCCAATCCAACATGCGCTTGAGACCAGCACTGATAAAACCTGAATGCTCAGCAACACCTACACCTAACATGGCAACGAGCACAACGCCTAGCGGAGCAAAGCTGGTAAATATGGTGACCATTCGAGATAAGAAATCAGCGAGTGAATCGCCAGTTAATAAATTTTGTACTACGACAGCTTCACCGGTTCGAGGGTCAAGCGTAGTAAAATTCATGTGTGAGAAAATAGCAGAACAGACCCACACCACTACCAAACAAATCATAAAAATAATAGCAGGATCAGGTAATTTATTGCCGACGACTTCGATTTTATCTAATGCGCGTGTTGCCCACGATGGCTTAATCTGTTGCATAGGTCTCTTTTTTGTTCTGGTTAATTGGATAATAAATGAATATACGGCTTATTTTATACTTAAGATTAGTTTAGGATGATTTAAAACTACATACAATCAAAAGAGTACAGCAAATGGCAGGGACTAGCTTATTAGCGTTAATAGATGACATTGCGACAGTGTTGGATGATGTGGCGATTTTGGCCAAGGTCGCAGCCAAAAAAACCGCCGGTGTGCTCGGGGATGATCTGGCTCTGAATGCTGAGCAAGTCACCGGAGTATCGGCAGCGCGTGAACTCCCCGTAATTTATGCCGTAGCCAAAGGCTCTCTACTAAACAAAATAATCATCGTGCCTTTAGCATTGCTAGCTAGTGCTTACTTACCATGGACGATACTGCCAGTATTGATGCTTGGTGGGTTGTATTTGTGCTATGAAGGGGCTGAAAAAATCCTACATAAATTCATCTCTCCTGCGACAGACCAACAAGCCAAAGAAAAATTGCACCACGCGTTAATCGATCCCGCGATAGATTTAGTGCAATTTGAACAAGACAAAATCAAAGGGGCTATCCGAACTGATTTTATTTTTAATATGAAAAGTTAGATAGGATACTTTCCTATAATCTATATATAGCATGTGCTTTATGGAAAATCAAGTATACCGTTTTGTTTTTCTATTTTTTTGGTAACAGTATACTTTTAGAGTTTCTTAACTGAATTAAGAGAGTTAAGAAACTCAAACCCAACGAATTACTAAGTTTTCGTTTCTAAGACCCTTTAGCACTAATTCACTTTTACACATATAACTGTAACAATATAGGTGGCTTTTCAGAGAAGCCAGTTTCCACACATGCGGACGAAATGGATTTACTCTGGGTTTAAAAGATTAATCATACA
>CAKZLI010000002.1 GCA_937125395.1 uncultured Glaciecola sp. | reverse complement strand
AGTTTGCACGCCTTTGGCCTTTAACTGCGCCAATATATCATCATCAAAATGCAATCCCGCTGTAGGGGCTGCTACCGCCCCTGGCTTGTCGTTATAGACGGTTTGATAGCGCTCTTTATCGCTGTCTTCATCGGGACGGTCGATATACGGAGGTAGTGGCATGTGTCCATGGGCTTCTAATAACTCCAGTACCGTTTGCTCACCGCCAAATGACAATTCAAACAACGCATCATGACGCCTTAACATAGTGGCCTCAATGGCATTTTCTAATAGCAAAGTCGCGCCAGCTTTAGGCGATTTACTCGCTTTAACATGCGCCAGTACACGATGATCATCCAACATACGTTCGACGAGGACTTCTACTTTACCACCGGTGGATTTTTGACCAAGTAAACGCGCTGGGATAACACGGGTATTGTTGAAAATAAGCAGATCGCCAGCATCAACAAATTGCAACATATCCGTAAATGCATGATGCCCTAATGCCCCGGTTACCCCATCCAAATGTAATAGGCGCGAGGCAGTACGCTGCTCAGTAGGATATTTGGCAATGAGATGTTCCGGTAATTCAAAAGCAAAATCTGATGTTTTCATTTATTTATTTTCAACATGAGTAAAAAGAAAAAAGCATGCCGCCATTGTACCGAATCCACTTCTGTCTTGCCAAATTCGATTTGTCGTTAGCATGTGTCCCCTGTCACTCTCAACGTATTAAAATGAATACGTATATTTTTGCCCACGTTCTTAAGTGGGCTTTTTTTGCCTATTAATTACTTTTTTATAAAAAAACCTAAACTACTTGATTTTATAGCACAGATCTCGGTTAATAGACGTTCTTATTGAAGAGGGATACGAATGCTGATTTGGCACAAAATCAAAAAAAAACTCGTGCGGGTTTTCTCAGAAACGAGCTGGTACACAATAGTAATCGCATTACTTTTTTATTCTTTTTCATCTTGGTACCTGTTAACAATTGCAGGTGAATCAGCGCTGGTCAATGCCACTGACTTCATTTATTGGCTAATCGTCACCGGCTCAACAGTGGGATACGGCGATTATTCACCCAGCACCAACGCAGGCAAACTTATTGTTGCGTTGTATATTATCCCGTTAGGACTCAGTATTTTTGCACTCATCATTGGTCGAATTGCAACCTGGGTCTCAGAACAATGGCATAAAGATAACAGAGGATTGAAACATCATATGGCAGATAATCACATTTTGGTCATGGGCTGGAACGAAGAACGAACCATGCAACTACTCAATTTATTACTCAAAGAAAACGCGCAAAATGCGATCAAATCTGAGATCATCTTGTGCATTAAAAAAGAGATAACGAACCCGTTACCTGGCCTCATAGATTTTGTTAAAGTGACATCGTTTAATCGTGATGAAGATATGGATCGAGCCAGCGTCAGTGATGCAAAAACCATTCTTATTGATAATCCCGATGATGACATTACCATGACGGCGGCGTTGTATTGTTCCAAACGTAACCCACAAGCCCACATCGTCGCTTATTTTAATGATGAAAGTTTGGTTGGTCTGTTAAAGGATCATTGCCCGAATGTTGAATGCACACCTAGTGTCGCTGTTGAAATGCTCGTCAAATCCGCATTTGATCCAGGCTCAAGCTTATTGCATCATGACTTGTTAAGTGTTGATGCGGGTCAAGAACAGTACTCAGTGGTGGTGCCCGATGGCACTGCGCTATTAAGTGTAGAGCATCTTTTTTATGGACTAAAATCACATCATAATGCGATCTTTGTCGGTTTTGCTGCACATAGCAATGAAAGCAATATCCATGTGAATCCAGATTTTAGTGAACACGTCAGTGCTGGTGACCGAGTATTTTATATTGCCAGTCATCGGATTAATCAGTTTGATTGGTCTGCTTTTGTATAACTCTGTTTAACCGAATTATTTAAGGAAATATCCCATGGACACATTATTAGCATCACTTGCTGGATTAGGTAATTTTGCCTTGTATTTTTTCAGTGCAATTGCGCTGTTATTTATCTTCAAAATCATCTATGCATTGGTCACGCCGCATGATGAATGGCACCTCATCAAAGAACAACAATCATCCGCAGCCGCCATTGCTTTTGGCGGTGCATTAGTGGGCTTTGCTATTGCATTATCTGGCGCTGCGACCAATGCTGTTTCGTTTGGCGACTTTATTATCTGGGCAGTGGTGGCTCTATTAGCGCAATGCTTGGCATTTTTATTATTACGCTTCACTTTTATGCCTAAAATCGCCGAACGCATTGAAAATAACGAAGTGTCAGCTGGGATTATGCTAGCGGCAGTATCGTTAGCAGTCGGTCTACTTAACGCTGCTTGCATGACTTATTAGGAGTGACAAATTCTATGACTAAAACAATCAACACCGCGAAGTCAACGACTAAAAGAACGGCTAATATCTCTCTGCCATCGATGCGTAAATGGTTCGCCTTTCGCCCGCTAGCGGTGAGCATGAGCGTGGTATTTTTAAGCGCATGCGGTGAGGAGCCCGAAATCGCATCGATTTATACCAGTGTGGATGAATGCTCCAGTAGTAACCCTAACTATATGCAAGAGTGTAAAGTCGCTTATCAAGCAGCCAAAGACGAAGCACTGCGTACCGGTCCAAAATTTTTGGGGCAAGCCGACTGTGAATATGAGTTTGGTCAAGATAACTGTGAATACGTAGCCCGGAGTGAAGAACAAATACCAGGTAACAACAATAACGCGAATAACCAGAGTAGTTCGGGTAGTTTCTTTATGCCGCTTATGGCGGGTTACATGATGGGGAGTATGCTGGGTGGTAATTCACGCAATCGCCCATTCAGTCAACCCATGTACACTTCGAGTTCGCGTAACTCTGCATTGCGGGGTCGCTGGTTTGGCGCTACCGGTAAAGATTATGGTAGCCAACGTAACCGCACAGCTAAAGTCTATAGCTCTGATCTTAAACCCAAGCCTACTGTCAATAAAACCGTCAAACGCGGTGGCTTCGGTAAAAGCGTCGCGCGATCTAAAGCAAGCTCACGCAGCTGGGGCGGTTAATCGATGCTACGCAGAGATATTGCGCCGCGCACTGATTGGCAAAATACCGCTCAAGAGTATGGTTTTTCGTTTCATACCATTGACGACAAAGCGTATTGGGATGAAAGTGCATATTATCAGTTTAGCTTAGAGCAAATCGAACACGACATTGAAGATCCTACGCAAGAGCTACACGAAATGTGTTTGCATGTGGTAGATAAAGTCGTGCAATCGCAAGCGCTATTAACCGATTTTTGTATTCCTGAGGCATTTCATGAGGCGGTCAGTGATTCATGGCAAGCCAAAGCACCGTCACTGTATTCGCGCTTAGATTTAGCCTACGATGGATCAGGGCCCGCTAAGTTATTAGAAAACAACGCCGATACTCCTACTAGTTTATACGAATCCGGATTTTGGCAGTGGTTATGGCTAGAGCAACAAGTCGATAGCGGTGCCTTACCCAACGCCAGTGACCAATTTAATTCGCTGCAAGAAAAGCTCATCATGCGTTTTCGTGATATTGCCAATCATTACCAACTTAAGAATATGCATTTTTCATCTTGTATGGACAGTGATGAAGATCGCGGTACCGTGCAATACTTGCAAGATTGCGCAAGCCAAGCAGGTTTAACTACCCCATTTGTGTATATTGATGATATTGGCGTAACAGATACGCATCGCTTTATGGATTTAGGTAATAATCAAATTGATATAGCCTTTAAGTTGTATCCGTGGGAGTTTATGCTCAAAGAAGAGTTTGGTGAAATTGCAGCCTACTGCGATACAAAATGGGTTGAGCCTATTTGGAAGAGCGTATTATCTAATAAAGCGTTACTGCCCTTGTTATGGGAAATGTTCCCTAACCACCCGAATCTGTTACCCAGCTATTTTCATAAAGATTTAGACAAAGTCGATAAAGCCGGTAAATGGGTCAAAAAACCGATATTTTCACGAGAAGGCGCCAATATTATGATCATTGATAATGGCGATGTGATTGCTCAAACAGGTGGCGAATATGGTGATGAAGGAGTGATCTTTCAACAATTTACTGCGCTACCTAAATTTGCCGATAACTATACATTAATCGGTTCATGGCTAGTCAATGATATGCCGGCAGGGATCTCTGTGCGTGAAGATAACAGCTTAATCACACAAGACACATCGCGGTTTGTGCCGCATATTATTTTAGGCTAAACTGCTTGGCCTTTTGCCTGTTTACCTGCTGTATTTTACCCAACATTATAGGATTTTATTGTGCCACAGTCCCCAGAAACTAACTCTCCTGTCGAATCACAGACTAAGCCACAACAGCAAAACATGTTGGCTAATTTAGCCTTCAACATCATTATCCCTGTCGTGATCATGTCTTACGCAAGCTCACCTGAATACTTGGGGCCTTTGTGGAGCATTGCGGTCGCCTTAGCATTCCCTGTCGGTTATGGTTTGTATGAATTATTGCAAACCAAAAAAGTGAATTTTTTCTCCGTATTAGGGATCATTAGTGTGTTATTAACGGGGGGGATTAGCTTATTAAAATTACCCGCCGAATATATCGCCATCAAAGAAGCGGCAATCCCAGGCTTAATCGGTATTGCAGTATTAGTGACCCGTTACATGAAAAAACCACTCATTAAAGTACTGGTGCTCAATGATGTCATCATCAATTGGCCCAAGCTTAATGAAACATTAGCTGGCATTAACAAAACCGCTGAATTTGAAAAGAAAATCGATATCAGTAACTACATTGTTGCAGCATCGTTTTTTGTGTCTTCGGCGCTAAACTATGGACTCGCTAAATGGATATTAGTATCTGAGCCTGGCACCCAGGCTTATACTGAAGAATTAGGTCGGATGACTGCGTTGAGTTATCCGGTGATTGTGATCCCGAGTATGCTGATGTTGATCACGGCAATCATGTATATCTTTATGCAAATGAAAAAATTAACCGGGCAAGAAGTCGATACGTTTTTAAATCAATAAAAACGTATCATTGTCAGCGTTGAATCAGTCAGTTACTCTAACAACTCAAATATTCGCTTTGCGATATCCGTATTATCTTGATGTCCTGCAAAGCGCTCAGCACCTGGTCCAACCGCAAATACCTGCACATCAACAGCAGTGTGACCCCATGTTGTCCAACCGGTATTGGTTTTACGGTCAATAATCCGCTTAATGACATCTTCTAACGCACGTGTCTTGGCTGTCATATCCATGGCTAACACCGTCTCTTGCTCAGCTTGGGTTAATGTGAAACCTAACTGAGCTTCAATGTAAGCCAAGCGAAAAGCGGCTTCATCGACATTGTCGATTAAATGCCTGATCATCGCAGTAACTGAAGTATTAATCGCATGTAATGGCGCTGGCTCCCATCGATATTCGCCATTGGCGGCTAACGTCAATCCACCCGTACTATGATCAGCAGTCATGACGACAAGAGTGTCAGGATGTTGCGCTTGATAATCGACTAACCATTCGAGCATTGTATGCAAATCTTGCATCTCCGCCATTGCTGAATTGATATCACGCCCATGCCCAGCCCAATCAACTTGACTGGCTTCGAGTAATAAAAAATACCCTTGGTCATTGTCTAGTAAACGTGTTGCGGTTTGTGCCATGCTGCGTAAACGAGATGAGTCAGTATCATCCAGCGCCCAAGGTAACCCAGACGGTGCAAATAAACCCAACGCACCAGCATCATTATTTAATGTGGATAACTGTGCATAGCTATCAATATATTGATAACCCTGATCAATAAATAACTGACTAACATTACGTTCATCACGAATAAAATAATCCGTGCCACCACCCAGCATTACATCCACTTTATGCTGACCATTAATACGATCATCAAAAAAGCTATCTGCAATCGCATTGTAGTTTTTACGCGATTCGTTATGCGCAACATAGGCTGCAGGAGTAGCATGAACGATTTGCGAGGTTACCGCCAAACCGGTTTTCATGCCCTTCACTTTGGCACGGTGCATTACGCTTGTGACAGGCTGCCTGTTTACATCCACTCCAATCGCACCATTATAGCTTTTTATGCCGGCAGCCAATGCAGTCGCACTCGCCGCTGAATCGGTAACAATACCTGATTCAGAGGCGGGGTAAGTAGACGCATTCCCAATGTGCCATTGATCAAAAATAGTCGCTTCGATTTGGGATGTGTTCGGATTATCTGAATAATAACGATATGCAGTGGTATAGGCAGGTCCCATTCCATCAGCGACGATCATAATAATATTTTTTGGGGTCGATGTGGCGTGTTTTTCAACGTGTGTTTCAATCTCACGTTCCACCTTGATATCGGGGGTAATGATCACACACGCACTCAGTGTGAGTGCTGTCATCCCCAGCGTCGCTAGCTTTACTAATCCAATGTGCATGGTTTTAACGTCCTCAATTAAGTTGGGTTAGATAGTATTGATACATTGTAACCACTATCGCCACACCAGCACAGCTAAATTATGTCATGCGGCAAGCAAAATACATTTGCAATGTGTCAAATTTAGGTTGTGAAAAACAAAAGTTATGAATGAAAATCATACTTACCATTCACCAAGAATATAATAAATGGCTGTTATCGTTTGATAATCGACACAGATATAACCATTAACCAAAATGAAAACCTATTGAAATCAGTGATTCCGTGGTTAATCAATACTGTATTTTAGATCTGCATTGTGCTTAATAAAACATTCGCGATATGAATAAAGATAATGCAAAGTATTGATTTTGATTATTCTGTTTTTCTCCCTAGTATTAAATGGTCAGTTGCAAAGGAAGTCCGATATATCCACTTGCAGCGTTAATGCCCTACAGAATATTAAAAGGATAACGACTATGTCTCAATATCAACAAGATCAAGCTGCATTTGCACAACTCATACAAGAGCAAGGTACGGCGTGGAACGCGATAAATCCGGAATTCGCAGCTCGGATGAAAACACAAAATCGATTTAAAACTGGGCTGGATATCGCCAAGTACACAGCAGGCATCATGCGCAAGGATATGGCTGATTATGATGCCGACTCTGCACAGTACACCCAATCCTTGGGTTGTTGGCATGGCTTCATTGGTCAACAAAAAATGTTAGCCGTCAAAAAACACCAAGGTACAACCGACAAATCCTATTTATACCTCTCCGGTTGGATGGTTGCGGCTCTTCGCTCTGAGTTCGGTCCATTACCAGACCAATCCATGCATGAAAAAACCTCAGTCCCAGCCCTAATTGAAGAACTGTATACTTTTTTACGTCAAGCTGATGCACGTGAACTTGGAGATCTGTTTAAACAACTCGATACCGCAAAAGCTAACGGGACAGACACTGTCAGTATTCAAGCACAAATCGATAACTTTGAAACACATATTGTGCCTATCATTGCCGATATAGATGCGGGTTTTGGTAACGAAGAAGCAACATATTTACTCGCCAAAAAAATGATTGAAGCAGGTGCATGTTGTATTCAAATTGAAAATCAAGTATCAGATGCGAAACAATGTGGCCACCAAGACGGTAAGGTAACTGTACCGCATGAAGATTTCCTCGCAAAAATAAACGCAGTACGCTATGCCTTTTTAGAACTTGGCGTGGATGATGGTGTTATTGTGGCGCGAACCGACTCTTTGGGTGCAGGCTTAACTCAAAAGATCCCAGTATCTACCCAAGATGGCGATTTGGCTGAACAATACAATGATTTTTTAGAAGTCACACCGATTGACGATCTTGCTGCACTAAACAATGGTGACACCATCATGAAACTCAATAATGAAATCGTTAAGCCAGTGCGTCTACCCAATGGATTGTTTAAATTTAAAGACAATACTGGATTTGACCGCGTAGTGTTAGATTGCATCACATCATTACAAAACGGCGCTGATTTATTGTGGATTGAAACTGAAAAGCCGCACGTTGGTCAAATAGCCGCGATGGTCAATGCCATTCGTGAAACTGTTCCGAACGCAAAATTAGTGTATAACAACTCACCGTCATTTAACTGGACCTTAAACTTCCGTCAGCAAGTTTTTGATACGATGCTTGAAGCAGGCAAAGACGTGTCTGCTTATGACCGTGCAGCACTCATGTCAGTTGACTATGACAGCAGTGAGTTAGCGCAAGTCGCCGATGAAAAAATCCGAACATTCCAAGCCGATGCCGCACGCGAGGCTGGTATATTCCACCATTTAATCACTCTACCTACGTATCACACTGCCGCCTTATCGACGGATAACCTGGCACAAGGGTATTTTGGTGAACAAGGCATGTTAGCGTATGTTAAAGGAGTACAACGTCAAGAACTGCGTCAAGGTTTAGCATGTGTCAAACACCAAGCCATGGCCGGCTCTGATTTGGGTGATACCCACAAGGAGTATTTCTCTGGTGACCAAGCACTCAAAGCGTCTGGCGAAGATAACACAATGAATCAATTTGATTAATCGAGTACATTCATAAGACTAATTGGGTGTGGTTTTTTCATGTTTTTTGTTTATACTGTTCCTATTAAACGCTAGGAATGTATCGCTATGAACATCGCAAAAATTGACCTTAATTTACTCGTATATTTAGATGTTTTGTTGCGTGAAGGCAGTGTGACCAAAGCGGCTAATCAATTGAGCATTACTCAACCGGCAATGAGTAACGGGTTAAAGCGTTTACGTGATTTATTTAAAGACCCCTTACTCGTTCGGACCAGTGATGGAATGACGCCGACTATGCGCGCACTCGAATTACAGCCGACGATCCGTGACGTGTTGAGTAAACTCGAAGCGTCGATTCAACCTGAAAGCGAGTTTACCCCTGAATTGTCAAACCGGACATTTAGGATCATGACCTCTGATTACGCTGAATCGACGTTGTTACTTGAATTAATCGAAGAGCTCAATTCTAAAGCGCCAAATATTACATTGGATCTAATTACCCCATCAGACGTGACATTTCACGATGTAGAACAAGGCCGGGTTGATATGGCGATTAATCGCTTTGATGAACTGCCATTATCGTTTCATCAAAAAGTCATTTGGTATGATGAGTTTTCTTGCGTGCTTAACAAAGATAATCCATTGAGTCAGCATTTTAATTTGGATGCATATTTATCGGGGCAGCATATCTGGGTCAGTAAGACTGGTTTTGGTATTGGTGTTGGTATTGATCCTAATGAAGTGCAAAAATTAGGTTGGGTTGATGCTGAACTGACTAAGTTGGGTAAACAACGTCAAATCAGAGTCTTCACCCGCCATTATCATGCCGCATTGCAATTAGCAAAAACCCAAAATTTAATTGCCACTTTACCTAGCCGTGCCGCCAAAATATACAAAGATGATCCTCATGTTGTCGTCTTAGATCCACCGTTTGACATTCCCCCCATAGCCTTAAAAATGGCTTGGAGTGCGCTACTTCATCACGATGCAGGCCATATCTGGTTGCGTCGATTAATTGCTCAAGTGGCTGACAGAATGAATCGCAAATAAGTTTTTATGCTTTGTAATAGCTTTGATACCAATCAACAAAGCGTTTTACCCCTTCCTCTATGGTTATTTTAGGACGATACCCGACGTCTTTGACTAAAGCTTCAACATCAGCATAGGTATCTGGTACATCACCGGGTTGAATTGGCAATAACTCTTTTTTGGCAACGCGTCCCAGCGCATGTTCTAGAGTTTCGATAAAATGCAGCAACTGTACTGGCTTTTGCGCACCGATATTATATATCCGCCAAGGCGCCTTTGACGTCGCCGGATCAGGTGCTGTGCCCTGCCATTGTTGATTACCTTGCGCGATATTATCCAAGCTATGAAGTACGCCAGCCACGATATCATCAATATAGGTAAAATCACGGCGATGATTTCCGTAATTAAATACTTTAATTGCCTCGTCAGCCAATATCGCCTTCGAAAATTTAATGGGTGCCATATCTGGTCGTCCCCATGGCCCATAAACAGTAAAAAAACGAAGCCCGGTGGTGGGCAATTGATATAGATGACTGTAAGTGTGAGCCATTAACTCATTGGCCTTTTTGCTGGCAGCATACAATGAAACAGGGTGATCAACATTATCATTCACGGTAAAAGGCATTGCTTCATTAGCACCATATACAGAGCTTGACGAAGCATATACCAAGTGCGCAATTTGATGATGGCGACAGCCTTCTAGTATATTCGTAAAACCAACGATATTTGCACTGATATACGCATGGGGATTTTCAATTGAGTAGCGCACGCCAGCCTGAGCAGCTAAATGCACCACTTTATCAAATTGATGCTCAGCAAATAATGATGTCATCGCTGGAATATCAGCAATATCCATTTTGATAAATTCAAATGAATCTGCGTGAATATGTTGGCCTATCCATCGCAAACGATCGTGCTTTAAACTGACATCATAGTAGTCGTTAATATTATCGATACCGACCACTTTATCACCGCGCGCAAGCAATGCTTGAGCAACATGCGCACCGATAAAACCGGCAACCCCCGTAACTAATACTTTCATTGTTCGTCCTTGTTGATGAATAGTGTATTAAACGTAAATTTAGTCATTTGACACTCGTTGTGTGCCTTGATCTTGCTTGGTGAATATATGTTGACCAAACATACTTTGCATGATGGCACGTCCTGTTTTCATCATTAGATGGTACAGCAAGATGCCCAGCGGCATTTTTAATGCGTGTCCACGTAACCATGCATATGCGCTATAACGCCAATGCCCAGGAGGTCTAATAACCGGATGTTCAGAACTCAACGCCATCAACAACCAAGCACGTTGACGTCGATGTGTGTGTTGTTCAATGTAAGCCTGTTGACGTGCCGTTAGAGTGATATAAAATAATTCACTCACACAATGCATCGCCAAAGCTAATTCAGTGGTAAATTTCGTTTTATCCGCCAACATAACTACTGACTCCCAATCATCTTTTGAAAATGCATTAAACAACAAATACAAATCAGTCGTATCCCGCAATGACGCTGAAAAATCTTCATTAAAAAACAAATGAATGGCGCTATGCAAAGTCATCGCTGGCAAGGTTAATACGGGGATCTGTTGCGGTGTTATCTCAATATACTCAAACAATAACGACATATCAGGCGCACGTCCCGAGACGGGTGGAACAAGATTATGATGCAAATCCAGCATTGTGCCCCGATACCCATGGCGTAATGGCGGGATTTCATGCGCCCATTGGCGATAATATGCTTGATCGTAATCATCAATCGTTTGAGGTAACCAGCCATTCATCACTAATGTGCGCTCAGCGCTGCCCATACTTGATTTATCCACCAATAAATCGATGTCGTTATATATCCGTCCTGCGGCAACAGCATGCCCACTTGCTGTATAAGCGGCACCTTTTAACACTAACCACGTCTGACTACTTTGCTGCATCAATTCAGCTAGTTCACTTAATTCAAAATGCACTTGCTTGGCATGTCGTTCGGCTAGTGTCATCGCGCTGCGACAATGTCGTTGGACGAATTCAGGTAGAGTATTGAGCCCGACTGCAACATCAATTCGTTGTGCATACCGTGCCAGTAATTTTTCATGACGAAGCACAATAATTAACGCCGACCAAGTGTGTGAATCAAATCCTAATGCATCCTCAGGGTGGACGAATAAATGTTGCAAGGTATGCATACTAATAATGGCTGGCTGATGGTTAGAGACGCTTTCTTCAGGCATAGTGTTCTCCAACAATATCATTGGCTTGACTGAGCACTTCTTGCTCCAAAAATGCTTGCACGTCCTGCACATCACTATATGTAATCACAAAACAAGCCGATCGCTCAACAACCCCTATTAGCGTATTAAAGCCTTTATCGCCCAACACTGAGTAGTTAAACGCATTATCAGCTAACTGATGCATCGCTTGAGCTTGATTGAGCTGGACAATCTCAAGCTGTGCATTGGCTACAAATTTTGGAAACACAATAGCTTTAATCTGCGCAGGACGTATAAGATCACTAGAATGATGCACGGGAGCAGCGAGATGTACCACATCACCTTTATGCGTGTCTTTAGCAATAGAGGAAAATGCTGCATCTTGAAACCACTGTTTGGCCAATGCTATTGATTGGTTTTTGAGGCAAATGGGTCGAACAAATGGCACTACTGATTGCGTCAACGGTGTAATTAACGCCATCTCATCCGACAGTAGCCGCCAACCATTAAAAGCCAAATGCGCCGTCATAGTGCTTTTGCCAGAACCCGGCGGGGCAGGAAACAACACCGCCTCATCGCCTCTAGCTAATACACCAGAATGAATCACCACGTGTTCCATTTCATAACTCGCGATTGTCCAATTCATGCCCCACTCCAACATTGCAAATGCTTGAGAATGGTTGAGTGGTTTAAAGGGTTCATATTGATCACATTTAAACCTAGCTTGAGGCTTATAAAATCGCCGAAAACCATTGGTATGAGTGATGTGTAACTTATAATCAATGTACGCTAAATGAGTGTGTCCGTTAATGACATCCAATAAACCATGTCCATACATCGCTTTAAGGTTGTCGACGACCAATGGCAGATCAGTTTGAATTTGAAAATGAAAAGGCGGTAGCGCTAACTCAAATGTTTTAAGCATGATAGTGAATGCTCATTGATAAATCCTTTATCTTCTAACGACTGCAACATTCTTCGCTCATCCCTAGAGCAAGGCGATTGTCCACCAAGCAAACGTTCAACGTGTGTTGCTTGCACAAACAGAGTGACCATTTCGGTTGTATTGTCGTTATATAAACAAATACCACTTAGATCATGAAAAGGGTGCATATGCACCCCTTGTTTAAGTATTGACTGTATCAGCATAAGATTCCTTTCATTAAACTAATACTAATATCTTCTAAATCAGACTTTGATTCGGATTTGACACCAATGCAGCTAACTGGCTAGCGGTGGTTATTCGCCTAGCAGCAGCTTCAGTGCCTAGATAGCTAGCGAAATTAGTAATTGTGTCAAACGGAAAACTATTAGTAATGTTTATTATTGGGTAAGTAATAGTACTATCGCTAGCATCAAGTAGTGCATTGAGATAAACGATCACTAAATTTAGATTAATATTGTTTGGGCCATATAATCCCAAATCTTGTGTTGTTGTATCGGCCATTCCCGTTAATATCTGAATCAATGTCGTCGAATTCGGATAAGTTGTGATTGCACCATTATCTTCTTGATAAGCATTGATGCCAAATACATCACTAAAACGTTGTGTAGCAATATTTGAAGTGGTATTGGCTGCTAAATATTGCGCATCTTGTAAATGCAGCGTCACGCCACCGAATGTATCGGAACCGTGTCCCGATGCTGCCATTGAGTTACCTATCCCCGTGGCCCACACAGATTTAGTGGGTAATGTCGCCATAATTGCACCTGCCGTAATCCCCGTAGATGCTTTCACTAAAAATTTACGGCGTGTATTAGCTTGCAAATCTGCAGATTGTTCATTAGGTTGCTTGTGTTCGCTCATTGACCTACTCCATGTAGTAATGCTAAGCCGGCAGTCATAAATGTCGACTTGGTCATTGGTTCTGTTATTGATCTGATGATCAACTATGTATTTATAAATCTTTGCAATAATCCTGCCAGTACATAAACCGTTGAAAAAACTGGTTTTACTCAATTCAACAACGGGCGTTTGTAAAAGATCCCGACATTAATTTTGCCATTTAATTTGTTCTTTATTCGCTAAGTCTTTCAAATGCTTAATTGGAATCGCATAAGTGATGCCACTTGGAGCAGACAACGCAGACTCCTTCCCCTCTTTCACAAACACTTTATTGATGATGCCAATCACGTCGGCATTATCTTGACGGTATAACGGACTGCCGCTATTGCCCGGGTAGGCGGTAGCATCCAGTTGATAAACCATAAATGACTTATTTAGCCGGTCAATAATGGTTTGTGTCAATTGATCTGCGTTATTGGCAGGAGTAGAGTCAGGTGTAAAACCGGCAACAATCCCTGCATGAGTAGCTGGATATAGTCCTAGTACAGCCCCAATTGGAAAGCCAGTCAGTGCTATATCGGCCCCCGCTGGCTCCATTTTATTACTCGCTAATGATAATGCAGGCAATGTTTTGGTGATTTGTAAAATGGCAATATCATGCACCGGATCAACGGCAATCGTTTCGGCACGTAAGACTTCGGGGCGACGACCAGAGCCACTTAATACGGCATAGTACTGAACGATAGTCGGGTCTAGTACTTGCGACACAACATGGTAGTTTGTCGCTACATACCGACCATTGCCAAAGACAAACCCTGTGCCACGTAACTGAGCATTGCGCGCATTTATTGGGGTCATTAAGCCGATACCGACTACACTAGGTTTAACTTGTTGAATCGTGGTGACCAAGGTACTAGCAGCAATCGTCGGTGACAGACAACCTATCCAGAGTGAAACAAACATCAACCATTTACGCATAACATTCCTTTGTTATTAAAAAGAAAAAATAAATACTCACTAATTATCGACACGGATATCAGTATTTGTACTATTTTAAGTGTAGCTGTAAATTAATATTCCACCACTACAATTATCTAAAAGGTGCTGCAATGCGAGAGCTGATCCAAGTTTTATGCTCCCCAATTTCTCAATGTTTACTGGTCTTTATTTTCTCCGCTTATTTGAGGTATGCAAAACGCAACAAAAAATGGGCTGTGCGCTTAATCTGGACAGCGTGTATTTGGCTATTTTTATGTTCACAATACTTTTTTTCGACGTTGCTTTTATTGCCACTAGAACACCGCTTTCCTAGCTATTCAATTCAATCAGAGTCATTAAACAAAGCCACGCAGATATTTGTCTTAGCGGGATATTACCGTACCAAAACACCGCTACCAGAACACACTAAATGGCCGAATGCTTCCTATCAACGCATTACTAACACCCTGTTTTTACATCAACATTTGGATATCCCTGTGATTATTTCTGGTGGGAATTTTTTGCATGATCCGGAGCTAAATTATGCTACCGCCGTGGCTCAGTTTTTAGTACAGCGCGGCGTGCAACCCTCAGCGCTGACTCTGGTCAAAGAGGGGACGAATACGCTGGAAGAAATGACAGCCGTCGCTCCACTCTTATCGGGGCAGACTACCCTAGTGATTAGTTCTGCTACACATATTCCAAGATTAGCACTCAATTTTCAGCGGATCGCTCCGCATGCTGATGTGCTCTTTTTTCCAGTAGAGTATCTTTCTAATTCAGTTTGGGAGTTTACTTTAAATACCCCAGCAACAACGAGTATTGAACGAGTAGAACGCGCTATTTATGAATACCTTGCTTTAATTAACACCTATTTCAATAACTAGCGGTTTTATTTTTCGTTGCTACACTTTCTATACCTGTGTCTTGATTTGTATATAAGAGTGTCGTCATTGTGTATCTAAGCGAAGTGTTACCGCAGCAACATTGGTCGGTTATAGCATCGATAAAAAAAACATACCTCAATTTTATTAAATATAGAGAGGCAAATCGGATCTCTGCGCATTTTGCAGAATATTTTGAACCTATTATTGCCCAAGAATCTCAATTGCGTAGCAATGCATTCTCTATTCGCCATCGAGTATATTGCGAAGAATTACATTTTGAACCCGTTACTGACAATGCCCTAGAGCGCGATGAATTTGATCACTATTCAATTCACTGTTTATTACGGCATATCGCAACTGATGCATATGCAGGCACGGTGCGAATTGTGCGACCGCAATCAACTTCCGAATTATTACCGATCGAAAAATTTTGCCTAGAAAGCATTACCCATGAGACGTTACACCCTAAGCTTTTTGCACGCGACCAAATCTGTGAAATATCGCGATTGGCAGTGCCTGCTGAATATCGTCGTCGTAAAAGCGATCATTTTGATGGCGCCGCAACTGGGGTTATCAATCAAGCTGTGTACTCAGAAAAAGAACTGCGCTGTTTTCCATTTATTGCGGTGGGTTTATATTTAGCAGCGGCCACTGCGATTCTGGCCAATGATATTGCGCATACCTATGTCATGATGGAGCCACGTTTAGCTCGCAGTATGAGCTTCATTGGCATTAAGTTTGAAAAAATTGGCCCAACTATTGAGTATCATGGCAAACGTGCCCCCTACTATATCAATCCTCATCTGTTTTTTGCTAGCTTATCACCCGGTTTTAAAGCGATGTTCGATAGTATTATTAAAGAGTTAAATAAACACAATGTTTGATTATCATAATGCTTTTTCCAGAAATATTGGCTGGATAACACCTGCAGAACAAGACATTATCAAGTCAAAGAAGATTGCTATCGCGGGCATGGGAGGAGTTGGAGGAGAGCACCTAGTCACCCTTTCTAGGCTCGGATTTCAACATTTTCATATTGCCGATTTTGATATCTTTGAAGAACATAATTTTAACCGCCAAGCCGGTGCCTATGTCGATACGATTAACCAAGCCAAAACCCAAGTTATGGGCGATATGGCGTCGAATATCAACCCCGATAGCGACATCAAACAGTTTGAGCAAGGGATCAATGAACACAACATTGATGATTTTTTGGATGGTGTCGATGTCTATGTTGATAGTTTAGATTTTTTTGCCATGGAAGCTCGTGAACTGGTATTTGCAGCTTGCACCCATAAAAAAATTCCAATAGTCACCGCTGCTCCGCTAGGAATGGGCTGTGCAATATTGACTTTTTTGCCAAACAAAATGAACTACGAAACGTATTTTGACTTTCGTTCTTGTGCCACTAAAAGCGATAAATTAATTAAATTTATGGTCGGGTTAGCGCCATCATTGCTACAAACTAAATACCTCGTCATGCCCGAACAAGCTGACTTTAACGCCGAAAAAGGTCCATCATTGGCCGTAGCAGTAAAGCTATGTGCCAGTTTAGCGCAAACCACTGTACTTAAAATTGTGCTCTCGCGTGGCGATATAGTATGCGCACCACGCGGTTTGCATGTTGATGGTTACCTTAATAAAGCTGTTACGACATATTGTCCGTTTGGTAATCGTGGTTGGATACAAAAAATGAAGTTTTTTATCGCCAAAAAAATCGTCATAAAGTGAGTGTCTATTTTTTTTACACGCACTGTATCTCAAACGGAGAGAAGAACCGTTAAAACCATACTAAACAGCAACTTACAAAACTGGCACGACACCTGCAATATTCAATTTGAACTTTACAACACATGGATATGAGTTATGAAAACAAATAAATTAGCACTTTCAATTTTCGCGGCAACCGCAATAGCGGCGTCAGCTTCTGCATCAGCAGCAGACATGTACATCGATTTAGGTACAAACGTATACGACGATACGGTTGTACTACCCAACGGTACTATAACTACAGGTGGTGCGTTTGACGCAGACACAACTACTGCAACCTTCACTGAATTTGGTTTTAGCCAATTACTAGCAACTTCAGTGTATGACTTGTCTTCAGGTCCAGTGGGTGTCGGTACTACTTTTTATGATACCAACAGTGCTGCAGACTTTGCTTCATTAGGGATCCCAACTTCAGGTGTTGCACTTGACGGTGTAACCAATGTGGCATTAACGACTCCGAATGCGGGTCAGATTGATGTTGATAACCTTAGCCCATTGACTGACACGGATGATGTTGAAGGCTTTGGCAATACTTGGAAACTCACTACTGATTATTACCTCAATGGTATGATTACTGCCGGTGGTCCACAGTATACGTCAGGAACTTTTACAATTAATTTTGAAAGTTTAATTTCACCTACAACATTTGTTGCACTTGAAGGTTCATTAACCGGTTCAAGTATTACTGCCGGTAACTTAGATTTATTCTTTGATATTACCTCAGCAGCAGATAACTTCTTGTATATCGCAAGTGCTAATGGTGATTTTGTTGACGTAAACGACATCATCGCAAGTGGTGGTTCGCCGAAGTTAAGTTTAGACACAAATGTTAATCCACCTGTACCAACAGCTGACCAGTTACTCGCTGTTAATGGTGACAGTGCGGTTCGTCAGACAACTCTAGATGGTACATTTGCGGTTAATGTTCCTGCACCATCTTCAATTGCTATCTTCGGTGCTGGTCTATTAGCACTAGCGGGTTTAAGACGCAAAGCGAAATAAATTAGTAATAAATTCTGAAAAGTCCGCGCAAGCGGGCTTTTTTTTGTCTACAATTTGTGCAATATTATGTTTTATGTCTAAAGGAGTAGATAATTCATGAAAAAAACCGTTATTGCAGTATGGACAATTGCGTTGCTGGCTGGCTGCACACAGCAACTTACCACTGAACAAATTATTCAACAGGTATCACAACCTGGTGCTCAAGATATTCGAACTGCTATTTTGTTACTCAAAAATGGCTTAGTTGAAGATCCTGAATCCAATCAACTCAGACAATTATTAGCGCAACGCTACATGGATGTGGGTGATTATCAGAGCGCAGATAAAGAATGGGTCAAGCTATTTAATGGCAGTTATCAACCAACCATCGTGATCCCAAGTTTATTACAATCCAAATATTTAATGGCTGAGTATGAAGGCTTAATCAATTTTGTTAATTCACTCGCCAGTCAACATATTCAAAGTATCACCGAAACACAACTATCAACGGCTTACATTTATCAGGCTTTGGCTCATTACAAACAAGGCAATACGGACGCTGCAACATCCAGTATTCAGCTTGCCAATGACATCGCCACAGATAATGCGTTTACTAATTTAGGCCAAGCTGTCGATGCCGCTTCTCAAGCTGCGAACGAAGAAGCTCTCGATTTGATTGATCAAGTGCTTGCCATTCAACCAAAATTTACCGAAGCATTATTGCTAAAAGGTCAACTACTGACCTTGTTAGAACGCTATGACGATGCACAAGATGTCTTTGCCATCATTCATCAAAAACTGCCTGACAATAATCGGTTTAAATTATTCTATGCAGCTTCTATTATCAAGAACACGGAATATCCCCTCGCCCAGCCGATAATCGATGAGTTATTAATTGATTTGCCTCTGAATGGGTATGTGCAACAACTTGCCGCCGTTATCGCATATGACAAAGGGGATTTTGTTAATGCCAAAATTCATGCCGAAAAAGCAATTGATGGGCAATTGTATTCCGTTTCCAGTTTTTCTATTGCAGCATTAAGCTCGGTTCAAACCGGGGATTTTGAGCAGGCAAAACGATATTTAGATGCTATCAACATCACCTTCCCTGATGACCATGCGATTACCAATGCTCGATTATTAACCGATGCAAAGCTTGGTTACACCCAAGCTTCAGTGACATCATTATTACAAAAAGACCTAAGCAAGATTGATCCTCTGCTTGTGACATCTACAGCCTACAAACTCAGTTCAGAAGGACGTTCTACAGAAGCAAGTACATTACTCAAGCGCCTTGAATCCTCCGGAGTAGAGTTGTCTGATGACATGCAAGCTAAATCAACCATGTTAAATATGGCATTGAATCAAGACCAGGCCATTGTGCAATTAGAAAATGCCATCGCAAGTGGCTTAAATGTAGAAGCCAACAAACAGCTATTGTTACTCACCTATTACAAAGCCAAACAATTTGATAAGGCGTTGACATTAAGTAACACCATGATTGAAGCTGGCCCATCTGAAGTGGGTTTGATCATCAAAGCGTTAGTGCATTTATCTTCTAATGAAATATTGTTAGGTAAAAAAGCCTTTGCCGATGTGCTGGCCATTAATCCGAAGAATATTACCGCACTGCAATTCTTTAGTGATTTACATATTACCGCATTAGAATACGATTTAGCGCTTGGCTATGTCCAAAAAGTACTGGAACAGGCACCGCATGATCTTAATAGTCTCAATCATTTATATAATGCCAGTATTGGTTTAAATACAACGCGCAGTTATCTGCCTAAATTTAAAGATGCATTTAGTGTATTTTCATCACGTATTGAATACCGTTTACTGTATGCATCGGCGTTATATGCTAGTCAACATTACGATGAAGTTACTGATTTATTGGGTCGGTACGTCACCAACCCCAGCACTCCTCCTTTATTTTGGTCTTTGTTAGCAAGTAGTAAGATCGCTAAACAAGATTTTATCGGTGCGCAACGCGAATATGAAAAATGGCGCACAGTGCATCCAAAATCGGTCGAGCCATATATTGCAGAATTAGGCATTCTTGAACTGAATGAAGATTGGATCAGCAGCGAACGATTGGTCAATCGAGCCATTATGTTGCACCCACAAATACCAATGTTTAAAATTATCAAAGCAAATGTGTTGATTGAACTGAAAAAATACAATGAAGCACGCAATGCAATTGTTATCTTAAACGATGAACAAGAACAGCATCCTAAAGCGCAACTAGCGTTGGCTCACATCGCATTTTATAGCGAAGAATATGCTGATGCTGTCACACGTTACAAAGCTTTATATGAGAAGAGTCCGGTTGCGTTAGTTGCACATAAATATGCCCAAAGTCTCTATAACGTGGGACGAATTGATGAGGCGATTGGCTTGTTACAGAGCCATACTAAGACCTATCCAGATGACATGACATCGTATGCCATGTTGGGGTCGTTTTTAATGCGTCATGATACCCCTAACGCCATTCTTGTCTTATCGAATCTCAATTTTAGAGTACCTAACAATGTGTTTATTTTAAATAATTTAGCATTTAGTCATTATCTACTCGAACAGACTGTTGATGCAGAAAAGTACGCTAAACAAGCCTTAGATATTGATCCTGAAAATGAAAAAATCCTCGATACTTTAGGCATGATTAAATTAAAGCAAAATGATATCAGTGGTGCCTTGGCATTTTTAGAAATTGCATACAACAAAGCCCCATTTGATGTACCGATTGTTTTAAATTATGCAGAGGCGTTAATTGTGGCGGGAAATACCAAAGACGCAGAAAAAATCTTAACCTCTATTTCATCTAAAGAACCCGAATTAGTGGCTCGCTTAAATGAATTACAAAAAAAGATTAGCGGTTAACTCTGTACATGAGCGACATCATTGTTAAATGCCAGGCACTACCTCTGGACAAGATTGCAGTACTTTGGCAAACGATTGAGACTCCCGACGTGTCTTTTTTCTTGTCATGGTCTTGGGTGGGTACTTGGCTTGCTACATTGCCTTTTTTGCCGAAGGTTTTTGTGTTTTATATGAAACACAATCCAACCCACCCCGTTGGCATATGTATCGGACAAATTCATACTCATCGCGGCTTAGGGTTTTCATTACGACAAATGTATTTGAATCAAACGGGCGTGCAACGGCTAGATCAATCATGGATTGAATACAACGATATACTCGCGTCGCCAGAATACTTAACAGCCTGTCGTTTTGCTTGGGTTGACTATTGTTTTGCTTCTGAAAAAGTCGATAGTTTAGTGATTAACACCAGTCTTTACTCGGCACGGCAATGGACTAGTGGTAATACCTACGCCATCGATGAAGAACATATTCAAGGCTTTAGTAAAGCATTGCAACCTGAGTATCAAGATTTACATACACTGCTTAATAGCTTCTCTAAAAATCGTAAAAATCAGTTAAAGCGAGCCATCAAATTTATAGAACATACGTTTGGCTCAATCACACTCACAAAATATACCCACGCTGAAGCAATCAGTCAGTTTCCTGCTTTGGCGGATTTACATAAACAACGCTGGGGTGATAGTGAATTTGGGAGTGGCTTTGATAATCCCGTCTTTGTCGATTTTCATACTCGTTTAATGCGCATTGAACATACCGAACATGACATTCATTTATTAGGGTTTAGTGCTGGCGATACGCATTTGGGCTATTTGTACAATATAGTACATAACAATACTGTTAACTTTTATTTGTCTGGGGTGAATTACGTCAGTGCCGATAATAAATGTAAAGTTGGGTTAGTCATGCATGTCCTTGCTATGCAGCACTATGCTGAGCAAGGCTGTCATACTTATGATTTTTTAGGCGGAGAAAGCCAATACAAAACGTCCCTGAGTGATACTCAATACACGTTTAATTATACGCATCTTTGTCATAGCTTAGTACGCTATCAATTTAAACGATCACTTTACAAAATGCGGTCTTTGTTAACTACTCCTTGATAATTTACAACACACTTTATTCATGCTTTCAGGAAGAAATATGATTACGTTACACGAAGTATTAACTATTGAGAATCCCGCCAATGAGGCGATCAGTCGTTACATCCTTCAACAAGGGATCCCTTGCCAACAGGGCAAAGTGTGGTTAAAAATGGATTTTGTACTCGTTGACCAACTGGGCTGCCGTTATCCGGTGGCGACTAAAAGTTTGGCTCTGTGGCCTGACAACTCAGTAAAATGGTTACAGTTAAATGCAGTGATCGCGATTCCTGCGATGACTTCACTGTGTCTATCGGTGCAACAAGAACCTGCAAAATCAATCAAACATCCTGAATTTTGTCGCTTTACCTCGCAACAATTACTCCAGATCCAATGCCAAGATGTCCAATACATGATTGATCATAAAGGCGTTCATCAATCAGCCTGGTCAATCGGGTTTGGTGTCCATACCGGCAGCCTTCATCTAAACCAATTACGCATCCTGTCGTTACAAGAATATGTGGCAACGAGTCCATTGTATTGTGATATTCAATGTGCCGTGGTCGCAGATGACAATGCAACATCATTACATACCCATCTTAACCTTAGGATCGTGTATGCCAGTGGTGATTGCTACATTGAGTCGGTATTGCATAATGCGCAGTGTGCTAATCATCCCAACGGCACATGGGACTTAGGAGATCCCAATAGTATGATGATTGACGATTGGTTTTGTCGTTTAACGTTATGCCAGACTGAGGCAGCTGTTGCCTCACCGAGTGTATTTGCACAACTGACGACAGACTCAGATTTTGATGCTATCTCACCGCCTTTATTAATTCAACAGCTCAGTAGTGGTGGTCACAACTGGCATTCTGATGCTCACGTTAATGCACAATTGTTCCAGCCTCTAGAACATCAAAGCACACTGATGAATCATCAAACCACTCATCATATGCGAGTGAATCCCGTTATAAAAATCAATTCACATAAGCAAGAGTGGTATACACATTTACGCTATTTTTGGGAAAAATTTCCCAGTGCTCTAGACGTGCAATCCGATTCGATCACTTGGCATATGCATGATAGCCAAGTCACTAGCCTAAGTGAATTACAGCCTGGTGAACGCTGGCAACGAGAAATCTCTATCACACGAGACCACAGTCAACATCAACAGCAGATCACGGTGATCTTAGATCCTATTTATGTCAACCAAACTAGTGCCGTAGAAATGCATCACACCCAGTTACTTGATTCCCCCTTGCAAGGGTTACTAGATGAAGGCATCGTCGGTCATGCGCATTTTTTTACAAAAAGAGAAACTGCCGATATGTTTGGCTTTCGCCATTTTGGTGAACTGTATGCCGACCATGAAGCTGCGCAACAAACACACCAACCGAATGATAAAGCCTTTATTAGTTTTTATAACAATCAATATGACCCATTATTAGGCTTTATTCGACAATGGTTATTAACTGGTAACGCGGATTATTTTACGCTAGCGCAGCAACTTGCTCAGCATATTTGCCATATTGATATTTACCATACTCAAGCTGATAAACCTGAATATAATGGTGGATTATTTTGGCATACGGACCACTACTTACCTGCATTATCCTGCACTCATAGAACCTATTCGCATCATCATCAAGCCAATGCGTATGAGGATCATGCTGGAGGTGGCGGACCAGGTGGTCAGCATTGTTATACCACCGGCTTGTTATATCATTATTATCTGACTGGCGACCGTTATTCTAAAGAAGCGGTGATGAGTTTGTATCGATGGATCGAGCAAGTCTATGATGGTGATAATTCCTTAGTGGGGTTGCTACTTGCCTTAAAAAACCGACACCGAGTCGATCTCAAAAATATCACGACCAATACCTATCCACTTGACCGAGGCACAGCGAATTATATCCATGCCACTTTGGATATGTTTATGTTACAAAACGACCAATATTACCTGCATAAAGCCTTTGCAATCATTGTGCACACCGTTAATGCACAAGAAAACTTAACGGATCGGCAGTTAGATGATGTTGAGCACACTTGGTTTTATACTGTCTTCTTGCAAGCGGTTATGCGCTTTATGCGGATCTGCCAACATTATCCTAAAGCAAGTGCTGAACATTCTTTATGGCAGCATTGTGCTGATATTATTGTGCTGTTTGCGAACTGGATGCTAACCAACGAACAGCCTTATTTGCATAATCCTGACAAACTAGAATACCCAAATCAAACTTGGTCAGGACAGGATTTGCGCAAGGTTGATGTATTGAGTTACGCAGCCTTCATTCACCCTGATCAGGCAACGGCTTATCAAACCTGTGCAGATAGCATTCAAACATTTGTAGTACAGCAGCTACAACGCAGTGATGAGCGAAGTTATACGCGTATACAAGCATTGATTATGCAAAATTATGGTGGCCGTGAGTTCTATGATGGACTAAACCAGATTGCTCCTTTGGCATTAGCGTCACCTCCTCGTGCGGCATCGCTGGCAAAAGCTAAACTTAAATTTCATCAAATTGCAGTGAACAATTTAGCTAATTGGTCGATAAAACATGAACTAAGCCAATTAAAGAAACGCAGTAAACGATTACAAAAATGGATCAATTGAGCATGGAATGCACGTCAACTCTTGCTGATAATCATCAGCCCTCTGCGCTACCTATTTCGGTATCGTTTGTGATCCCGCACAAAGGGCGTGAAACCTTACTCATCGACACTCTTGATTCTATCGCCCAATTAGCAATCACGGGATTTAACATCGATGTCATTATCGTTACCAAAAATATCGAACCGTTGCGCGCACTTGCACTCATCCCTCCGCATTTATCAGTCCAAGTGATAAACGCATCAGATGATGTCAGTATTTCAACACAACGCAATATGGGTGTAGCACAGGTTAACAGCACTTATCTGGCTTTTATTGATGCCGATATTCAACTAGCACCTGATTGGCTATCAGTCATGCATGATTGCCTTCATAAAAGAGGCGCAGTATTAGTAAGCGCACACCAACAAGCACCAGAAGATGCGTTGATGCTTGAGCATATTCGGACTTCATTAGCGAATGCAGAAATCGACACTGACGTGACTTTTTTACCGGGCCGGAATCTTTTTTTACGCACTGAACACTTTGGGTTAGTGGGTGGATTCCCTGAGCATTTAACCACCTGCGAAGATTATTACTTTACTCATGCAATGAGCCAATTAGGGGGGTGTTTTTATACCTCAAGCACCTCTTATATTCACTTAGGAGAAGACAAGTTATTGCATGAAATGTACAACAAAGAAATCTGGCGCGGACAATCTAATATTGCATCATTACAAGGTCGCAAAATCCCATTGCGAGAATTTCCTAGTTTTATTATTCCACCATTCTTATTGTTAATGGCATGCACTATGTTGATTACTGGTGTGGGTGCATGGATAGTAAATAGTGAGATATTACTCGCAATTGCGTTGTGTGCATTCATCGGGTTCTTACTGCCGTTTGGCGCATATTGTATTCGCTTATACGCAATGGTGCCTAAGACGGTATCACTATGGGATGTGATTCAGTTCTACGCAGTTTATTTTCCAGCCCGCGCCATTGGCACAATCAAAGGTTCAATTCACTCAATTACTACGGATAGTCACGCATGAAACACTCAATTAATGTATTGCAATTTATCTGTCCAACTGGATTTTATGGCGCCGAGCGATGGATCTTGGCGCTGACGAAACACTTACCTGCGCAGATTAACAGTGAGTTAGCGATCACCCTAGAAACCGACTCGCGTAATTTAACATTGGTCAACGCATTCAAACAACAAGGTAAGATTGCCCATGAAGTGCCAATGCAGCACCCCTATGATTATGCAGTGATTCAACGGTTGGTGAACGTGATCCGTGAACGACAAATACATGTCATCCACACACATGGCTACAAATCGGATATTTTGGGTGTGATTGCTGCGCGTAAAGCTGGTATACCCGTGATCGTCACGCCACATGGTTTTGAAAACTCAACCGATATTAAACTACGATTATTTATATGGCTGGGTTGCCAAGCCATGAAATTTGCAACTAAAGTGGTGCCGTTATCTGCACAATTATGTACTGATGTTCGGGCTTTTAATATCACTGAACCGCGTTTGGAGTACATTCAAAATGGCGTCGATTTATCGGAAGTAGAAGCGGTACGAGATGATCCTCAGTATTCCCGCCACACTGACAAAAAACGCATTGGTTTTGTTGGACAAATGATTTCTCGCAAAAATATCGACGCACTATTACGTATATTTGCAGACTATTATGAGCAAGACGATAACGTGGAATTAGTTTTCTTAGGCGATGGTGATGCCCGAGCAGCCTTGCAAGCTCATGCTGAAACACTGTCTTGTGCTCATGCGATTTCATTTTTAGGATTTAGAGATGACCGTTTAGCCCTGCTCAAAACCTTTGATTTGTTTGTCATGAGTTCAACCCTTGAAGGGATACCTCGGTGTTTGATGGAAGCCTGTGCAATGGGTATTCCGGTCGCGGCATTCGATATTCCAGGAATTGATCAATTAATCCAACATCAAGTGACCGGATTGTTAGCCCCTTTGCATGATGAAGCGCAATTATTACAGCATTGGCGCACCCTACTCTCTGATCCTCAGTTAGCACAGTCATTAACGGATGCCGCTATCACCTTCGTCAACGACCACTATTCTGCAGCGCGAATGGCACAAGAATACAGCGAACTATTTACTCGACTAACTGACCCAGCTCAACGAGGTGACTATGTCCAAGCGTGAAGTGATGTTTGTGCTAAGCATAGATACTGAAGAGGAGTGGGATTGGGAGTCTGCTTTTCCAGAACATAATTTTTCAGTCAACAATGTGCAATATTTGCCGGCATTTCAATCTTTTTGTGAGTCATTACACATTCGACCCACGTATTTTATTGATTACCCGGTAGTGGATGATGCGCACGCGCTAGCTCAAGTTAAAACCACTATACGCTCAGGTAAGTGTGAGGTAGGCGGGCATTTACATCCTTGGTGTAATCCTCCTTATTTTGGCAAAACCACTGAATTTGAGTCACATGTTGTCAACCTACCGATCAACCAAGTAGCCGATAAACTTGACCGACTCACCAGTAAAATCCGTGATACGTTAGGTGTATCAACCCGTTCGTTTCGCACCGGTCGCTGGGGTATAAATGGTCCGATCATGGGATTGTTAAAATCACGCGGATTTACAGTAGACTCTAGTGTGTATCCATTGTACCAAAATAAGCATTTTTCTTGTATGGATGCGCCACTTACCCCCTATTGGCCTAACTTGGCATCACCCAACCAGTTAGGTCAGCAACGAGATATTATGGAATTACCGGTCACGGTTGGCTTTAATCGCAAAAACTTTGATTTTTGGCGGACTATTTCGCGTGTATCTGAACAGCCCCCCTTAACCTATCTGCGAACGACAGGTCTACTTTGGCAATCTAATATCATGCGCAAAATCTACCTCAGCCCTGAATTATCATCCGTGCAAGACATGAACGCGCTCATTGATAAATGTATTGAGCGGCAAACACCGGTTATTCATATGTACTTGCATAGCTCAAGTTTATTAGATGGGGTAACCGGATTTTACGCACGTAAAGATGCCTTTGGAGCAATGTGCCAAGCCATTGCTGCCACTGTTGCTCATATGCAATCCAAAATCGATGTGAAATTTACCACTATCTCAGAATGTGCAGCGATACTCGCCCAACGAGATCAAGCGGTAATCGGTTCTGCCTCAGTCAGTTCGCGTAAGCAGGCTACAACATGAAAATGACGATCACGGCTCACTCTTTGCAAGACCGCGAAACAATCCAAGCAGCACAGACTTATATGTCGGCTCATCCATACGTCACGGCATATCATCACATTGCCTGGTTACAAGCTGTGGAGACCACTTATCAACACAGTGCGGTGATATTTATCGCCCAAATCGATTCCAACATCATCGGTGTCATACCAATGATACACATGCGACGACCTTTGTTAGGGGCATGTTTATGCGCATTGCCCTATTGTGATATGGGTCATGCACTAGCTGATGATGACAGCACTGTGCAGGCATTAACTGACTATGTACGTCACTATGCCAATGCCAATCATGTGCGCCACATTGAATATCGCAATGGTCTTGCTCAGCAACCTATCAGCAAAGATGAGTTAGCAGCTTTTACTGGACAAAAAATAACAATGAAGATGCCGTTAGCTGACAATGCTCAAGCGCAAATGGACAGTTATAAATCTAAATTGCGTAGCCAAATACGCAAAGCGCAAAAGAATGGGTTAACGGTGAAGTTATCAACCAAAACGACATTATTGGATGATTTTTATCGGGTATTTAGTCATAACATGCGTGATTTGGGATCACCCACACACAGCAAATGTTGGTTTGCCAACATCATGAGTTTTTACCAAAACAGGGCTTGCATGGCGGTGGTCTACCATGCAGATCAGCCTATCGGAGCAGGCATCATATTGCTACAAGGTGAGCTATGCAGTATTCCTTGGGCCTCGACAATTAACCAGTTTAACCATTTAGCACCGAATATGTTGCTCTATGCTGAACTCATTGGCTATGCCGCCGATCACAACATGAGGCAGTTTGATTTTGGCCGTTCAACTTTAAATGAAGGGACGTATCGATTCAAAAAGCAATGGGGCGCGCAACCTTACCCACTGCAATGGTCTGATTTAAGAGATGAAGCTCACGCCCCCTCAAGTAAAGCTCAGCGCACTCCATCACAGAAGATCTCGACAAGTAAGATCAAACCGACCTTGATCAAAGTATGGCGCAAACTCCCCTTGGCCATTACGACACGTTTAGGCAGTCAAATTAGAGGGTATATTAGTTTATGACACAAGCAATATCAGCATTCAAACTGGGCATTGTTATTCCACTTAAAGCGCGCGCTGTGTCGGCTGATTGGGAGCGGGTATGCGCTAATTTAGCCAATACCTTAGCCTCGATCACTCAGCAATCAAATGTGGCATACCAATGTGTTGTTGTGGGTCATGATGATCCGCACCTACCCGTGCATTTTTTAGCGACCGATATTGACGTTCCACAAGTGGCAGAGCTGCAAGGACAAGCATTGAGATTAGCCTATGAAAAAGATCGATCGCTCAAAGTCATACTCGGCCTTGATTATTTAGCCAAGACCGATTGCAGTCATTTTTTTGCTTTAGACGCAGATGATTTATTACATCAAGATTTTGTGCAGCACCTGTCACAATTCGATTTGCCGCAATCATTTATTATCAAACATGGGTACATGCACTATGTCGATAAGCAGATGGTCAATCCCACGCAGGAATTTGACGTGTATTGTGGCTCTTGCGCGGTTATCAGCAAAGCCACACTTAATGCATGTCTGGCTAAGCAGCATTATTTTTATGATCACATCGCTCACTGTGATTTCCAACATTACTTCGAACAACAGCAAGTGCCTTATACCATCCCCTCACAATCTTTGATGATGTATGTTAGGGACAATGGCGAAAATATTAGCGCACTGGATAATGAACGTACCCATCTCAGTAAATTATGGTATCGCTGTAAACGAGAAGTGTTGATTTATATAAGAGCCGTCGGTCAATACAAACTCATTATGACTGAGTTTGGTATCAAGGGATAAGTGAATATGGAACAGACTCACTACA
Organism: uncultured Glaciecola sp.; assembly: GCA_937125395.1. Classification (GTDB taxonomy): domain Bacteria; phylum Pseudomonadota; class Gammaproteobacteria; order Enterobacterales; family Alteromonadaceae; genus Opacimonas. Next base: position 121,282 of record CAKZLI010000002.1, on the reverse strand, counting down.
ATATTTGTATGTTTGCATACAACGAAGAAAAACACATTATCGATAGTATCAAAAGCGTATTTGCTAATATCGATTCACTGTGTCAACAAGTATTTGTTTTGGCCAATGGCTGCACGGATAACACAGTCGCGTTACTATTATCCATGCAAGCTTCGTACTCAAGGCTTTGCGTGATCGAGCTCGATATTGGTGACAAATGCAATGCGTGGAATCATTACGTGCACTGTATGACACAGCAAACACCGAATGTCGCGACGCATTTTTTTATTGATGCCGATGTCAAATTCACTCCACATGTGTTTCCAACGTTACATCAACAACTCCAAACTTCACCTTGTGTCGTAGTGGCAGGCATGCCCGTGAGTGGTCGAAACAAAGCCTATTACCAAGAATTAGTCACTGACAGAGCGTGTTTTTTTGGTAATTTATATGGCATGTCTCAGCGTTTTGTCGAGCGTATCAAACAGCAAGCTTTTTACTTACCTGTTGGCTTAAATTGGATTGATTCTTTTCTCACTAAAGCAGTCAACACTGACTTAAGCTTTGACCCACATAATCGTCCTAACCGGGTCACTTATCTTCAGGGGCATGGCTATTATTTTGCCTCTCTCTCTCCTTTTTCTATCGATGATCTAGCCTTATACAAAAATCGCATTGCTCGATATGAATTAGGTAAGTTACAAGAAATTATCTTAGATACCATTCCCCTGCCAGAATGGCCACGGGATATGCACAATATTAATCTAACAATCGATGCTGAAGGACGGGTTGACAGTATTACCCACCCCATCAAAAAATGGCTCGTCAAACAGCGTCTGCAAAAGCTACTCAAACAAGGACCTAAATACATACCAGAGGTGTCATCATGTGCGGAATAGCTGGGTTTTTACGTACCTCAAAGGCACTTGATACTGCCCACTTGAGCACGATGGGCGATGCGATAAGACATCGTGGTCCCGATGCCAGTGATACTTATTTAGACGAATCTATTGGTCTGGTTCATCGTCGGTTGAGTATCATTGATTTGTCAGAGGCCGGCACCCAGCCTATGTTCAGCGATGACGATAATCTTGTGATTGTGTTTAATGGCGAAATTTATAATTTTTTGCCGATGCGTGAGCAATTAGCGCAACAAGGCTATCAGTTTCAATCGCATACAGATACCGAAGTCATTCTTGCCTTGTATAAAGAACATGGTGTGGACTGTCTCAAATACATCAATGGTATGTTCGCATTGGCAATCTGGGATAAGCAGGCACAAAGCCTATTTTTGGCGCGTGACCGCATCGGCAAAAAACCGTTGTATTATTATCAGAATGAAGGCCAGTTTGCGTTTGCTTCAGAGTTAAAATCACTGCTAACACTGCCTGATATTCCACGTGTGATCCGTGATGATGCGGTGTATGATTTTTTTACTTATCAATATATCCCAGATCCAAAAACCATTTTTAACGATATTCACAAGCTCGCTCCAGGGCATTATATGCTGTGTAAAGATGGTCATCATACCATTCATCAATATTGGGATGTGAGTTTCGCAACCCAAACTGAGTTGGATGAAGCACAAGCTACGTTGCATCTGCGCGAGTTATTAGCACAAAAAACCCAACATAGGATGCTTGCTGATGTTGATTTAGGGGCCTTTTTGAGTGGTGGTGTGGATTCAGGAGGGGTTGTTGCAATGATGGCTCAAGCATCCGATAAGCCTGTCAAAACCTGTACGATTGGCTTTGATGATGAACGCTTTAACGAAACTGAGTTTGCCAAAATGATCGCAAGTCAATATAACACTCAACACCATGAGTTTACCGTACATCAAGATGTGGCCGAGCGGTTAGAGCAGATTGTCGGATATTTTGATGAGCCATTCGCAGACCCGTCTTTAGTCCCTACGTTTTTTGTTAGTGAACTTGCTCGTCAAGCTGTCACTGTGGCCATCGCCGGTGATGGAGGGGATGAAGTATTTGCGGGTTACGAAAAGTACTCGATTGACGCCCTTGAAAATCGACTGCGTGAAAAATTCCCTAAAGGCCTGCGGGAAAACCTATTCCCATCGTTAGCTAAACTATGCGAAAAAGGTCAACATACCTTTTTTAGAAAAGGCGCTACGCTACTCAATAGTCTGGCTTTGGACCCCGCAATGGGCTTTTATCTCACCAATTCCCAAATCACTGATTCTCAATGGTGCGAACTTGTGACACCTGAGTTTGCGGGACGCTTAGGTCATTATCACCCTGCAAACATTACCCTTGATGCGTATGACAAAGCAGACGGCATCGATCATTTATCCAAAATTTTATACACCGACCTAAAAACCTATCTGCCCGGTGGGATCTTAGTTAAAGTCGATCGCATGTCCATGGCAAATTCATTAGAGGTACGCGCACCCATTTTAGATAAAGACGTGATTGAGTTCGCAGCGACCCTGCCCTCACAGATGAAATTTAAACATGGCGAGAAAAAACACATTCTCAAAGAAGCCTTTAAACCACTGCTACCTGATGATGTACTGTATCGCAAGAAAATGGGGTTTTCAGTCCCCCTCGCGACTTGGTTGCGTCAACACATCAAAACAATTGCAGAACATTATTTCTTTGCCACTAAGCATGGAATATACGATTACTTTAATCGCGACACAATCTTGGTATGGTGGGATGAGCATCAATCAGGTAAGAGTGATCACAGCAATGTACTGTGGAGTTTATTGATGTTTCAAATGTGGTATTGCAAGTACATGGAGCAATAAAACATGACACAAAGAAATATCAATTTGGATGTGCTGCGGATGAGTGCGATCGTCTTAGTCTTTCTTGCACATAGTTTTTTGGCGTTTGAGCAAGAATCAGCGTGGCACTTTATTGGCTTTGGTGGTGTAGGCGTTGATCTATTTTTTATTTTATCAGGTTGGTTAATTGGCTCACAAATATTCAAAGAAATCCATACCTATGGCAATTTACAATTACGTCGTTTTTGGACCCGTCGCTGGATGAGAACGATGCCTGCTTACTTTGCCGTATTATTAGCCACGTATTTACAATTTTATCTCTTCAATAAAGATATCGACTCCGTTTTCGCTTATCTGACATTTACGCAAAACTACGTGACGGATTTACCGTATTTTTATGTCAGTTGGTCGTTAGCCGTTGAGGAACAATTTTACGTCTTTATCGGGGCTTTACTATTTATTAGTACCGGATTTAACAAACACTTAAAGACGTTGATCTTATTCGGATTACTTCTTCTGCCTTCATTATTTAGAGCATTGGGTTGGTATGATTCGATGGTGGAGTCACATGTGCGATGGGACTGCTGTATTGCCGGCGTTTTACTTGCTCAACTGCAATCAGAGCAAACAGCATGGTGGACTCGCTATAAGATGTACGTGATCAAACTTGCACCGGTTGCATTGGCAGTATTTGTGTTGTTTTTTGCGTTTCGCGTGTGGCCTCCAGTTCAAGGGTATGACGATCCCAGTCCATTTGTGTTGGCATTGCTGTTTTCGTTTTTTATTGTATATGCCTACGAAACACAATTCGCGTTTGGGCAATCTATTGAGCGGATCATTTTATATATCTCGACTCGTTCCTATGCGATTTATTTGTTGCACCCCGAAATATTAGCACTGAGTCGACGCATCGATAGCGATGTGCATTTTCTCGTTTACGCCATGATTTGTTTTGGGTTGACCTTGTTAGTCAGTGAGGTGTTGTATCGCCTTATCGAATTACCATTCATGGAGCTACGTGAAAAATTTTCTTTTTCATGCGCACGAAAAAACACCCATTCCCAGCTCATATCGACAGGTTCGTAATATGAATATCGCCCATCTTACTTATGACATGCGTATTGGCGGGACTGAACAAGTGATTGTCAGTTTGATCCAAGGCATGCGCGACACATCAATCACACACAGTATTATTTGTATCGAAGCACCCTTAGGACCATTTGCAGAACAACTACAATCTCAAGGGATTAACATCACTGGCTTTGCCCGGAAAGAAGGGTTTGATTGGCGCTTGATCAACCAGATACGCCAACATGTGCAGACCGAGGCGATTGATATTTTACATTGTCATCAATACACCCCATGGAGTTATGGTGTACTTGCCACGATTGGGCTGCCGACTAACGTCATATTCACCGAACATGGGCGATTTTATCCCGATATCGCCAGCGCTAAACGGCGTGTTATTAATCCGGTACTAAGTCTATTTACAGATAAAATAACCGCCATTTCTAAGGCGACCAAACACGCATTAACTGAATTTGAATACCTACCCAGTCAGCGCATTGAAGTAATATACAATGGCATCAAGCCGTTAACGATCAGTATTGATGAACAAGCACAAATCGCAGCATTAAAGCACAGTCTTGCTATTGCTCCAGGTGATCACGTGTTGGGCACTATTGCGCGTTTCGATCCGATCAAAAATCACGAACTCATGATCCAAGCTTGTGCTGAGCTAAATCAACAAGGTCATCCAACCACCTTAGTGCTGGTGGGTGATGGGCCAAACAGAGCCAATATTGAGGCATGCATTGTGCGTTGTAACATCAGCGACAAAGTCATATTAACGGGCTATCAAACCATCCCTAGGTTGTTTTTTGGGTTGTTTGATGTGTTTTTGCTGACCTCATTTAGTGAAGGCACATCCATGACCTTGCTTGAGGCACTTTCATTACATAAACCCGTCATCGTCACCAATGTCGGTGGAAACCCAGAAATTGTTCGTAACAAGATTGATGGTGCCATCATTGCAAACGATGATTTATCGGCGTTAGTTCAGGCCATACTATCGATGAATACAGGCGCGTTGCCCCCTGATTTAACCCCTGATTTAACCACTAATTTTACTGTTGCACAGATGACTCGTTCCTATCGAAAACTGTATCAATCACTTTGTCCAGCGTCGACCAACGAGTGTCTCGATGAACATTAATAATCTGTTGAAGGGCAGCGTTTTATTGATGTTTGATTCGTTTGCCAAAAAATTAATCGGCCTGTTCAGCACTTTGATATTAGCTCGTGTACTCTCACCAGAGGACTTTGGGATTGTCGCGATTATGTTAATCATCGCTGCATTTTTTGAAACCTTTACTAACCTTGGTACTTCTGATTACATTATCTGTGCGCGGCGTCCGACACGGGACTTGATTAATACATCCTTTACATTAAACCTATTAATTAGAGTGTCATTGAGTATATTAATGTTCTGCACTGCGGATGTGTTTGTGCGCTATTTTGACGATCAGCGGCTGTATGATCTGATTTATTTTTATGCATTATTAATGACAGTCGGCGGATTAGAAAACCCAGCGTTGCACCTCCTTAAACGGACTCATAATTACAAACCCATTATAAAAATCACGATATTGGCTAAATTTATCTCCGTCATTATCACCATCTTTATTGCCTTGGTTTATCAGAGCTATTGGGCATTGGTGCTAGGTACCGCTACGTCTATATTTATCCAAATGATTGGTAGTTATTTCGTGCACAGCCATCGTCCTAAAATTTGCTTTGCCGGATTACAGGCACAATGGGCATTTTCAAAATGGTTGATCCCACAAGGTTTCTTAGGCTTTGGACGTGTTCACTTAGATACCTTTATCGCCAGTAGTATCTTTGGGAAATCCTCCATTGGTGCATATAACTCGATGAAATACATCGCATTTATTCCTAGTATGAATATTGTTCAACCAATGACAGGTACCTTACTCGCGCAGTTATCACGTATCGGTAACAACACTGAGCACTTGCGTTCTCGGTACGATTCATCATTGATTTTAACGCTATTAATTTGTTTACCCATGACGGTGTTTTTATATTTTAATAGTGAACTTGTCGTGCACGTATTGTTAGGTCCACAATGGATTGAATTTCATTCGTTATTTGGTTGGTTTTCACTGTTTATATTTTCTTTGAGTATGCAACACTCTGCCAACCGATTATTTATTATGAATAAAAATACACGCCCTATTTTCATCTTTGAAATCTGCTCGATTGGGATTATATTGACCCCGTTATTTTTGTTAAACTTTGATAGTATTCAAGCATTTACCCAGCTCAAAGTGTCCATCGAAGTGTGCCTATGTATTGCGTATTTTTTGGTTACCTATATCCGATTCTTTAATTTAAAACAGTTGTTGCGGATTGCTGGCTTAATCATCAGTCTGAGTATGGTGACAATACTCTGTCAGTACGTCAGCTCACTGTGGTATGTAGAGAACATGTACCTATTATTGGTCCTTAAAAGTATATTATTTGGTGCCTGTTATGTGCTTTGTATTTATCTATGGTTACTGGTCGTGCGATCTACATTTATCGAGGTGAATTATATCTATCAACTATTTGCAGACAAAATCACCCCGATCCTCAACAAGTTTAAAGGCCAACTCGCTGACAAAAAGTCTTAACATGCCCAGCCCAATCAAACGAGGTTTTAGCAAAAGGTCTGGCTTGCTCCGCCAACTTAGCTAACCTGTCAGGTTGCTGATACAGTTCAGCAATCGCTCGTGCAATGGTTGATGGCTCAGTGCAGTCTACAATCAGGCCTGAGTGATCTTGGCTTAACGCTTCACATGTACCACCAGAATCCCCAGCAAGAACGACTTTGCTGCATAATTGCGCCTCAACCAATACCATACCAAAACCTTCAATATCATTGTTAATACTGCGATTGGGCAAAATAAACAAATCACATTGTTGGTAGCATTGCAGCATCTGCGCATCATCAAGCTCGGATTTAAACTGCACATGTGCTGACAAATCGAGCTCTTCTGTCAGGCTTTGCAACTGTGCCTTGGTATCACCATTCCCAACAATGACGTACAGCACATTGGGGATATGCTGTTTGAGCTCTACTAATGCTTCAATCATTTTATCTTGACCTTTGCGTGCTTGTAACCGCCCAACGGTTAAGATCACAAATTTATCCTGCCAACCTAATGCTTCGCGTGTTTGCTGATCGGGTGACGCTGGCACAAACTTGCCGGCATCTGCTCCTGGATGAATGACGTCGATTGTGCGACACACATATCCTAAGCGCTGCATAACCCGCTGTGAGTTATGGCTATTACAAATTGCCTGATGTGAATATCTAAACACTTGTCTTGCTAAAAAATCATGCTCGCGGCTCACGGCAGTGGTTTCAATGTCTTCGCCATGCACAAATACGAGATGACGTATGCCTAATAGCTTAGCGACAATCATCCCAATCAATCCCTCATGTAACACTCTGCCAGAGTGAATCTGAGTAATATGGTGTGCCTTACAATAGTGATAGAGTGCCTTGATCCTGCCACCATAAAATCTCAGCCCGACACGGCTAATCACGCCCCATTCACTCGATTGCAGATGGCCCCTGACGACGGTACTAGGAAACACCTCATCACTGTCTTTAGCATCAGGCTGAATGTGGGTATAGACATGAATTTCGTGTTGCGTAATACGCGAATACAACTCCCAAAACCAACGCCCACTGCCACCGTGTTGAGGTGGAAACACCTCGGATAAAACGACAATTTTTTCCATTTACTTTACTGTTCCATGTAATTATTTAATCTCTGCTTAATGGGTCTTTTTTGTCTCTCACAATACAAACCAATGATAAGAATAATAATAAATGTGCCACCTAACACCAACAATCGGCTTTCTAAACTTGCTTTATCTTCATAAAACGTGGCAAAGAATTGAATTAATGGTCGGTGAAATAAATACAACGAAAAAGTGATCGATGAAAAAAACACGATCGGTTTTCGCAGATAAATTAAACTGTTTGTAAGCGCAGGCAAGATATGCGGAACATATAAAAGATGAATAGAAAACAACGTCGCATAGATATAATCTGCTAAGACATTTTTAGGTGCAATGACCCAAGGTAAATCAAGCCAAATAGATTGATCAAGGATCGGTGGCAATTTTACTAATAACACCAGGGCGATCAAGGCTACGCATAGCTTGATAAAATTAGTCTGCTGTACTGCTAATCCGCGTTGATGCAGTCGGTATAAACCAAAACCCATCAGCCATATAGGAAAATACGTGATGATATCTGGTCCGGCAATTATCGCTGCCAAACCCGCTAACGCCCATTTTTTTGCTCCGTCAAAATAAAACAAGCATGCAAATACCAGATAAAACATCAACTCAAAGCTGAGTGACCAAAAGGGTACATTCGTACCTGGGATTGCGTCACCGCCCCAAACACTTTGCACCATCAAAAAACTTAAAAAGAAACTGGATACATCTAGGTTTGGTGCCGGCCAGGCACTGTCAAAATACAAAGCTGATTCGCGATACACACCCCATAAATCAAATACCAAGGTAATGACTAGTGCTGGAATAACAACAGAATATAAGCGAGAAGTTCGTGCGATAGCATAATCGCGAAAGGTTTTTTCTTTGGTCTGGGCAACAAACCCAATCACATAGCCTGACAATACAAAAAATACCATCACGGATGCATTGAGGTAAGGTTGCAGTTGCCAAAATAATCCGCCAGTGAGCTTGCCGGATGCATGCCCTAAAAACACCACCATCGCAGCCGAAAATCTCACTAAGTCCAAGTAAATGGACAAAGGCATGTTCATATTCTCTCCTTGAATATTATCCCTGTTATCTGACTCAAAAAAACGTATACTAAGTCGATATAACTAACAATACGCAATAACGATCATAAACACAAGGACGTGTCTTACGTGATAAAACTCTTAGCTATTTTATTACTCATTATCACTGGCATATTGCTATCTAGCCTGCCTTGGTTGAGCGCGATTTCTTACATGACCGTCTCGGTGTTGCAACCTCAATATGTATGGTTTTGGAGTTTTGAAAACTTTCCTATCTTCAAAATCACCGCAATATTATCTATCTTAGCATTGCTGTTGATGCTCGCTAAAGGCGAGGTCGACAAAAGCATCTATCGGTATAAGCAACACCTCGCCATGCTTTTTTTGGGTGTCATGGTCAATGTGTCTGATTTTTTGTCTCCTTTTCAAGATTATTACGCGGGAGTAAGCTCGAATATTGTTATCGACACGTTTAATACCATTTTAATTATGTATTTTGTGTTACTTGGCATATTGCAAAATACGCAGGCATTAAAATACGCAGCAATAGCAATCATTATCATCACCGGCTATTATATTTATTGGAGCAACTCTGCTTATCTTTCTCAAGATTGGGGCAAGTTTTTTAATGGTCGATTAAATGGCCCTCCACAAAGTCCCTACGCAGATGGCAACAGCTTAGCCATATTATTTGTGTGTGGCATGCCATTTATTCTCTTTGGCATTTTTTACTTCAAACAAATTTACCTCAAGGTAATTTTGGCGATGTTGTTGCCCTTATTATGGCACTCACTCTTGTTAACCAGTTCTCGTGGCGCATTTTTAAGTGCTGGTATATCAACCCTGTTTTGCGCCTTTTTGCTCAAATCCAAAAAACTTAATGTCGCATTAGTCAGTGCTTTTCTCATTGTGGTACTAACCCAAGGGCAAGCCGTCATTAATCGTTCATTTGATACATTCGACAAAGTCGAGCAAGCAAAAACTGAAGATATCGTCGTCAATCCTAGACTTGTCTCGTGGGGGATCGGTTTACAATTAATGTCCAAGTACCCGCTCATCGGTGTTGGCCCTCAGCGTTTCCAACAAGCCTCTTTAGTACATTTTCCCGGTGAATCCTTGCATGTCGCTCACAACTTACTTATCGCGGTTGCTGTGGATTTTGGGATCCCTGCTGGATTATGCATGATTTCTTTATTTTGGGCGGTGAGGCAACGCTTCAAAGCCATGACGTTTAGCGAAAGTGACGAGGATAATGAGGATTTGATGCTGATTAAATTCCTGAGAAACTCAACGGCCGCTGGCATTTTAGGTTTTTTCGTTGGGGCTATATTTTTAAATTTGTTTATTTTTGAGTTCTTTTATTTTTTAATTATCTTGAACTTATCTACCTATCATTTATATCAAACATATCAAAATGAACAAACGCCGTCTGCATCAACAACGTAGGTGTACTCGCAAGAAAGTGTGATAATTGCTGACTAGGTGGGTTTGTTCACTGATTGTATATTTTACAAAACTTATCAATATAAGCTTGTAACGAAAAAGACGATTCAACTTTTTGCCTTGCTGCCAATGCATACTTATCAGCTAAGCAGGGTTTATCTAGCAGGAGCATCACCGCGTCGGCTAACGCACTTGGCGATTGCTTTGCAACTAACACGCCTTGCTTTCTGTCATCTATCGCCTCAGGTATACCATTAACGTCAGTAGACACAATTGTCTTTTGTAATGCCATTGCTTCCAAAATAGATACCGGAAATGCCTCTTGATGTGAAGCGCAGACATAAATATCTAATTGACCCACTCGCATTTTGACATTATCTACTTGACCGTGAAAATTGACGCAGTCTCTGATCGCTAGCTCTACAGCTAAATTTTCCAAAAAAGGTTGTCGAGGTGTTTCTAAAATATCCCCTCCAATAATATCAAATTGGACCTTGTACCCTTTTTCAATAATGATTTTGGCCATGTTCAAAAAATCCACATGGCCTTTTCTTGCCTGTAAATTCGCGACAATTCCCACCCTTTTTACGCGATTGTCTGGGATACAACTCGATGAAAAATATTCAATATCAACACCATTATGGACAACAAATTGTTGCACAGCAGGCGCTATCTGAGCTAAGGCTACTCCCGTGGATACCTGTAGTTCTTGGCTACAAAATACAGCATGTGTCGGTTTAGGTTGATAGCGCATAATCCAGCCCAACACTTGCTTAGTGAAGGGAAAATGAAAGTGACATAACACTCTCACATTGGCTAATCGCGATGCCCATAAAATTGAACGAGTACAAAACGGATCAGCCGTGTGCAGCCAATCAATCTTGTTTGTTTTGAGCAAATGCCGCCAGCGATTGATCTGTTGCATGCTGTGAATCGGTGATGCAATCGAGGGTTGATGTAACGGTGCGATAATCGTTTCAATATTCAGCTCATTGGCAGCATCAATCAACGCCCCAGCGTGTGGGCAAGCCAAAATACATTTGAATTTATCTTTTGGTAGGTGTTTGATTAACACCAGAGACATTCTCTCTGCACCACCTATTTCTCCGACACTATGTAAAAATAAGATTGTCTGCACGACTACGACTTCCTTAAAAACTTTAACAATCCAAGACACACTACAATTGACAAGATAGGCAAGAACCAAATCGCATAATACGAAATACGTTCAAAATAATATTTATTGGTCACAAAATGACGGGCCCCATCCCAGCGTGTAAAGTGCGATTGATAGGCGCGATACAAAAACTGTTGTTCACTCACTGAGTATCCTGCATTTGCATAGGCTCGCGCGGCAGTATGTGCGTTTTGATTAACTTGCTCAAAGGGGCCTGAAAACACCACTCCAAAATCGGGGTCCATGATCAAATCGAATTCAGGGACTTCAACAATGACATGCCCTTGTGTTGAAATAATGTAACTATCGATGCCATTTTCACGCAAGATCTCACTCAATAGCATACTGACATCGCCACACACGCCGATCCCTCTTTCAATCGACTTATCGGATTTTGTAAAATGATATTTTTCAAATTCGGGTAATCCTGAGAACTCCCCCAAAAACCACAGCATCCAATTTTCCCAAATTGGCACTTGCTGATGGAAACGCTCAGGCTCATATCTATCCCAATGGATATGCGCAATACTCGTTGCCACTAGTTGATTTAATCGCGTTAAATAGGTCAACATAGGCTCATCTGGTTGTGGACTTAAATTGGCCTCTAGCTGAGCTAATGAGGTTGTTTTATCATTCGTACTAAATCGTAACTCGTCTGGTGTAAATGTTTCTTGCGCCATGGTTTGAGTTACACCATACGCTGTCACACCTAACAGCAATAAAGAGACCGAGATAATACACCACAAGATGATCCGCATTAATAAATACTCTCTATTTGTAGTTCGTTTGATTTGCGTAATAACTCGACATAGTAATCGTTAATATCTTGGTTAATTTGATTATTTTGCAATTGTGCAGTGCCATTATCGCGTGATGCTATTTTTTTGTTGGTGATGTTATTGCGAATAATATTTTGGCGTGTTTGCGGGAAGCGATACTCGATCGCTCTTGGGTAACGCCCGGACAAATACACCTGATTATTTGCAATGGTCACGCCGGTTGTTTGCTCAATCGCAATGCCAGTATCGGCATAAGGATCGGTATCATCGGTATGCATTATAAAATTCCCTTCGATCACGCCGCCTTGATGATCGTATTCGACGTTGATTTTTTTATTCAACATGCCCAAGCCAATCGCTCGGTCGTTGTTAATAAAAATATTATTACGAATGATGTTATCTCGCGAGTTTATCCAAAAATGCACGGCGTATTGTGCAATATGTTTAGCTGGGCTCGCGATGTCCCTAAAAATATTGTTTTCTATTATCCATTCATTCGTCCCTAACCCATCGACACCTCCAGTATAAAAATACGGCGCAATACCTTTGGTATACTGAAATATCGAATTCGCAATAATGCCGTTATCACTCATAATTTCTGGAGTCTGGGTATTATTATAGGAAATCTTAACCAACTGCTGGTACGCATTTTGAAAAATCATATTGCGCATTTCGACGTTATCAACATTCATTTCTCCAGCCACTTGTACTAGATGAAAAGACGCATCAGTGAGCGTTACACCATCGATTTTAAAGCCTGATTTATTCACTCTTATCAAGTTGCCCATCCCACCTTGCATCCCAGAGCCGCGGATCACCGTATCATAAGGGTTGCCACTGACAGACTGAATCACGATATTTTCAGCTGTAATCGTCATCGTTTGCTGCAATGTATAGGTACCTTCCAACAACATGACAACAAAATCCCCACTGCGATTCGCTTCGATCATGGTCTCTAATAACTCTTGTGTATTGGACACATAGCGTTGATTAAAATCATCGGGAATGGCTATTCTAGGGGCATTTCTAAAATCTTTAAGCACAGATACAGGTTCGCTGAGCGCTTGAGCTTGATGCGCTAAGCCTGTTTTTTCTTTTACTTTGTACAGCAAGTTATCAAACTGCGAACCGGCTAAAAATTTTAACGTAATTAACCCTATGACAACCAACACCGCCAAGGCGCCACAGGCAAATACGATACCGCTTAAAAATTTATACATGAGTTGTTTCATTCGCCAACCTTTTTCAACATTTTTGCTGGATTCCCACCCACAATGACTCCTTCAGGAACCGTATCAGTCACCACTGCGCCGGCAGCCACAATACTATTATCGCCGACACTTGCCATGATGACGGCGTGGTTGCCTACCCAGCAATTATTCCCGATGACGATTTTTTCAAATACGCCACCTTGATCTTTAATGGGGATCGTTGGGTCTGAAAAGTCATGCTGCCGTTTACCACTTAACACATGTACGCCACTGCCTAACAAGGTATTTCTGCCAATACTGCATTTGCCAATATTGCATTGAGGGCCAATGTAGGTGCCACAATTGATGTCGGTATCACAGTGAGAAAACACGACGCCAAAGCCCAAAAACACATCTGGATCACAGTAATTCATCGTTAATCGAGCAAATGCCACCCGCAGATAACTGCCCACTTTGCCTGGCAGTAAGCTCAAAAACTGCATAAACGTCTGCCACAAACTGTCCTGTTCACAGCATTTTGCAAGTAACCAGTACACTGCATACAACGGCAGTACTATGATTAACATCATGCTCTGCACATAGCGTTTCATGCTAATACCCGTTTATAAGAACTGATTGGAGCATGATGAGCCGGTTCAGATGGTGTCGTCGGCCCAGGTAAACCAAGTAATTCGTCCAGTTGTTTTAATTGTCCATCCCATGAGTAGTCATCCACTATTCGCTGAGTTGCGGCTTGGGCAATCGCTTGATAGTTCTGTGGACAACGCAATCTGTCGATGAGTTGGAGGTAATCATTTGCGGTGTCAGCAATTAGTAACTCACTGCCATGAACCGCTGCGATCCCTTCAGCACCTAAGGAGCTGGTAATCACCGGCAGACCACAAGCCATTGCCTGCAATACTTTATTTTGTACGCCACGGGCGATTTGAAAAGGCGCCACAAAGATATCCGCTTGATGAAAATACGGCAAAATATCTTCGACAAACCCCGTCACTTGTATCGATGGTTGACGCGCAAGATCTTGAATTGATTTACTAGGTGACATCCCAGCAATCACAAAGCTTGCTTGTGGTGAGTAGCGTAAAATACTCGGCCATACATACTCAACAAACCACATCACGGCATCAATATTGGGTTTATAATCCATTACCCCGACAAATAAATATGTGTGTAATAGGCTCTGTGTTGCAACGGGTTTGGGTGAAAAATACTCCGTATCAATACCATTGCCGATAGCATGTATTGGACGAGCTGATAGCGCCGGGTTATGCGCTTTGAACAAATCAACTTCGTTGTCAGAAATAAAAAACGTCGCGCTGAATTCTGTCACAATTCGTTGTTCTAATTGTTGAACCTTATGCGCTTCACGTTGATAGATCCAGCGCATCGGCTGTCGGGCTTGTTGCGCATACTGTTGCCACTTGTCCGAATCCAAGTCCATAAAATCCATCAACAGGGTTGTATTGTGTGTCAAAGTATCTATTGCTGGATAACGCCAAACATATTGCGCCAAGCTCGAGGCACTGCATACAATTGCAGCATAGTGTTGCTGTTCAATGGCATGGTTAATCAAGCGTTGTAATTCCCATGAATAAAACTTCCCCGCGCTCAAGGAGATGCCGGTTAACAGTGCACAGGCATAAGCGGGAAGGCTATTGGGTAAGGGTGCTTGAATCAAATTGATATGCAGCTTATCTTGCATCATTTGTGCATAGCGTAGTTCTTGTTCATCGGCAATAGGACAAGCTACATCGACTATTACGCCTCTATCACGTAAGTACTGAATCTGGTGATATGTACGCAGCTTTTCGCCTTTATTGGGCGGATAAGGCACACGTTGACTGATAACCAAAATTCGCATTAGTAGACTCGCTCTACTTGGTTATCAATATTATCAAGCTGCTGTGCATTTTGCGCAAAATCAGCAAATACCGACTGAATCAACGCTTTTTGCTGTCGTATGACTTGAGTGCTAGTGCTTGGTTCAACACTTAACGCTAACATCCGCATCTCACCGGGTTGATGTAACAATAAGGCAAAGGTTTGCGCTAATTTGACTTTGGTTTTACTGGTATAAAATAGGCCGTCAAACCAATAAGCAAAATAGACATCACGCTGTTCAGAACGCATCGAAATAATTTCATGTTTTACGACACTCAAGCCATTGTCAAAATCAAGCGTCGATGCCTCTACTAATGTCCAACGGTCTTGTTCATACAGCTTATTTTGGAAGCCAACAAGTTCGCCCTCTTCAGCAGAATACGCGACTTGAAATAATTCAAAATCAAGCCCGTCAGCACTTAGTATTTGTTTATTCTGGCTTGCTTCATTCTTAAAATCAGGCTGCCAAGGCGTGACTGTCAATGAAGAGTTAATCGCTGATGTGTAATTTACCGGCACCACTAGTTTTGCTGTTGGTGAAGGCAAAGGATTGGCAACATTAATACTCCACACAACCCCTAACAATAATACAACCACCATTCCTATCACAGGGATCATCGAATACTCGGGCTGTTGTTGGGTGGTCATAATGGTGGTTTGTGGCTGTATATCGCCACGGCGAAACAACTCACCTAGTAACACCAAACTAATAATGACTATTGCAAAAAAGAACCAACCATAAATTAAATGATCCGCCCCAACAGCATGCTGCATGTCAGTTAAATGACCAGTCAATATGATGCCATAAACCCGGATTGCATTGGCAATGATCGGATAGACAATGGATAACAAGACAAACAACACGCGGCGAATTGGGGAATGTAAATTCATGTACGCGTACAAGTTACCAATGACGATTGAGGCAATAAAAAAACTGATCCCTGAGCAGGCTTCAGCCACTAAAAAACGTCCTTCGGGGATCTCTATATACAAGCCGGAGCGAAATAATGGCACACCGGTTAAACTCAAAAAATATACCGAAATGTCAGCGGTAATTTCTTGTAGCCAAGGAATGAGCTCCTCACCAATCGGGATCGAAAACAGCATAAAACACAATGGAAAAACAATCTTCCAGGCAGCCTGATTACCGACCGAAAACCAAATTAATGTCGGCAATAAACTAAACAATGCAACATGCATTAATAACTGAATATCACCCGCTACACCGACAACATAAACTATAATTTGACCTAAAATAAATGGAATCGCCCAGTAACTAGGGCTTATTGCATAGCCTGCCAATGCTTGGCGTTGAAGATAAATAAGGTACAACGAACCAGGGATCACAAAAAAACAATGCTGAAATATCTCAGAGATCGTCCAAATTTCTATCGCGCTGACTAAGCCTTGATAGCTAAAGAAAAACCAACTGAGAATTAATGCCGACAATCCCAATAAACATCGTGGATAGCGCACATTTGCAAAACTCGCCATGCTATTCATTTACGTCCTTGTAAAAGTGGTTGATACGCTTCTTGCATACTTGTCCATGCAAAATCATCAATTAACCGTTCCAATTTAGGCTGCATCCGAGCAAGGTTCACATAATGGCGAAATTTAGATTTTAACGGCGCATCACTGATCCTCGGTTGACCTGGGTCGATTTCCCAAGGGTGAAAATAAAAACTATAGGGTTGTTGTTCTGTCGCTATATATTGCTCGATACGACGTTTGGATAACCAATATGGGAATAAACGAAAATACCCACCGCCGCCAATGCCGACGTTTTTGCCTTTTTTGGATAAGGTAGGAATCGGAATTTCAAGTAAACCAGAATGATGCTCAAACGCAAAACGCGGCCATTCTGGCACCCCATATAAATCATGTTCTATGGGATACGTACTCGATGAGTATGTAAAATCTAATTCCTTGAGTACATCATAAACCCATTCATTGCTGGTATTGATCGAAAAACTTGGCGCGCGATAGCCCTGTATCGCTTGCCCCGCAAGCTGCTCCAAACGGTCTTTTGATTCAGCAACATCGGCTCGAAATTCGTCTGGGGTCATCAAAGTCGCGCGTCGATGATTGGTACCATGACTCGCTAATTCGTGGCCATCACTAACAATACGCTTAATCACATCAGGACAATGCTGAGCCACCCACCCTAACGTAAAAAACGTTGCTTTAATGTTCTTGTCATTGAAAATATCAATGAGCTTGTGTGTGTTGTCACCGACCCGTGGCGAGAGTGTCCCCCATTGTTCCGGTGATATTGAGTTTTCAAACGCTGAAACATGGAAATAATCTTCCACATCGACAGTCATTGCATTCCATTGCACTGAGTATTCTCCAGTTAGGTTTATCGCTTATTGGCCTTTCCCAAACAACACAACTTCGACGGTACGGACTAGTACTAAAATATCCAGTAAAAAGCTTTGATGTTTAACGTAGTACAAGTCGTATTTTAATTTTTCCATTGCATCTTCAACACTTGCTCCATAAGGATAGTTGAGTTGTGCCCATCCTGCCAGACCAGGTTTTACATTTTGTCGTTGATTATAAAATGGGACTTCTTTTACTAGTTTTTCAACAAACTCTGGTCGCTCTGGACGTGGTCCAACAAACGACATATCGCCGCGAAAGATATTGTAAAGTTGCGGTAATTCATCCAATCGATATTTACGAATAAACCCACCAACCCGAGTCACGCGCACGTCATTTTTATCCGCCCACTGTGCACCATTTTTTTCGGCATCAATCCCCATGCTGCGAAATTTGTAAATCGAAAATGGCACACCATCTTTCCCGACACGCGTTTGTTTATAAAAAATCGACGCACCGGTTTTACGACCATCATCCATATAGATAACCAACGCGGTTAAAAGCATAAACGGCCAGACAAAGATTAAAACTAAGGTCGCTAAAAATAAATTTAGACCAAAATCACCCAATTGTCTGACATAATTTTGTGAAATAAAGCCTTTCGAATAAATTAACCAACTTGGGTACATCAAATTAACGACGATCTGCCCCGTTTCACGCTCCATAAAGTCCAATAAATCAGTAATCGATGTGCCTTGTAGACGACAGTCAAACAACACTTCAATGGGTAAGGTGCCGCGACGTTGATCAGCCGCAACAACGACCTCATCAATATCATTTTCTAAAATGAACGACTTAAACGAATCATCAATATTAATATTTAATAATGGTTCATGCTGTATGCCATTTTCGACATCATCACCTGGCACTGGAATGAATCCCAATAGCTCAAACCCTTTGCGGTCTGACGCTCGACGCATTTTTTGTTCAATAATAGCGGCGCGTTCGCCAGCACCTAGTACAACTATTCGAGATTTAACTAATCCTAAGGCCCCAAACTTAATAACAAAATAACGAAAGAATGAAATGCAGGTAATGGTTAAGCAAATGCTCACCACAAAATAATATTGGTGAATAAAAATATCCCGAAAAAAGACACTGGAGATAACCACCATCGCAAAAAATGCAAGGCCATGGGCGACAAATATCCGGCGAATAATGCCGCGAAACGTTTCCCGGAGTTTAGGTTCATATAAGCCAACCGCTAACGAACACATGATAATGAGGAAGGCAAATAGGCTTAAAAAGGGTAAATACACCAATACAAAATTAGGAGCAAACGGATCCGCTAACTGCACAACATAAAACGCAAGATATAAAATATAAGAAATCACTAACGACTCAGCAATGATCAGCGAGCTTAAGCGTTGATTCTTCGAATTCTTTAGATTGGGCATCGACTCTTCCTTGAGTGAGGTGGTTATTTTTTAATCTTCTTTTTTTATATTATGCTATTGTTTAGTAAATCGGTAGTGAAATAATTTTATTATTGTCTATAGTCAATGGCTAACTGACCGATAAACGTTATATCGACCAAATTTGTAAAAAGTGAATAAAGGATTAACACATGGAAATTTCACGTATTTGGGTAGGTGCGATGGCACTTACTGCTGTATTTATGTCTGGCTGTGCAACGCAAACTCTACCGACTGCGCAAGTTCGTACGTCATTAACGACAAACGTTGATAATTATCAATATTTGGTCGGACCGGGTGATACCCTATCTATCTTTGTCTGGCGTAACCCTGAAATATCAGGTGCGTTTATCGTGCGTCCTGATGGCAAAGTCACGACCTCATTGGTTGAGGATTTAGATGTCTCTGGCAAAACACCGACCATGCTTGCCCGTGAAATCGAAAGTGAGTTATCCAAATATATTAATAATCCTAGAGTCACTGTCAGTGTTAACAATTTTTCTGGTCCGTTGTCAGAGCAAGTGCGAGTGATCGGAGAAGCAACTAATCCAAGTGCTGTGAATTACACCCAGAATATGACGTTATTGGATTTAATGATCTCCGTCGGTGGCTTAACTGAGTTTGCCAACGGTAACAATGCGGTATTGGTCAGAGTTGTCAATGGTGAGCAACGTTCGTTTGCGTTAAATATTGAAAATTTAATCAAGGATGGTGACATTGCCAAGAACATTGATATGTTGCCAGGTGATATTGTTATTATTCCTGAGGCGTGGTTTTAAGCTCCCTTTACTAGGCCAACAATAACAAGACTCAACTCAAATTTAAAACGGATTTTACCTATGCAAGATATGCAACAAACGATCAATTTACTGTTAGATTATGTCCGCGGTATCTGGATCAAAAAACGCTTTGTCATTATATGTACTTGGCTGATTTGTCCTATCGGTTTTGTATACGTCGCTGCCTTACCTGATGTCTATGAATCAAAAGCAGTGGTATATGTCGATACGCGTTCGATGTTGCAACCTTTATTACGTGGTTTGACGATTCAATCAAACCCACAGCAAGAAGTCGAAATGATGGCTAAAACGCTACTCAGTCGTTCAAATGTTGAAGAGATTGCGCGTCAATCTGATTTGGATTTAACGACCACGACTGATGAGGATTACACCAAGTTAATCAGTGAGTTGAGTAGTGATATCAAGCTCAAATCCACCGGCAGAGATAATATTTATACCATCTCGTATAATCACCAAAATGCCGATATGTCGCGCACAGTGGTGCAAGAAACATTGGATTTATTCGTCGAAGGTTCGTTGGGTAATAACCGCCGTGACACGGATACCGCTAACCGATTTTTGGATGAGCAAATCGCAGAATATGAGACACGGTTACTAGAGTCCGAGCAACGTTTAGCTGATTTTAAACGTCAATATGCAGACATTTTGCCGCAACAAGGTTCGTTCTATGAAAACCTCAAACAGCACAGTGCTGATTTAGAGATGACTCAATTACAGATCCGTGAAACCCAACAACAAGTTAATTCGTTAAAGAGCCAACTCAAACCCCAAGCATCCGATCCCAATAATGTTATGATTCAAACGCGTTTTGACACACGCATTGATACTCTTGAGACTCGCCTTGATGAGTTACTTTTGCGCTTCACTGAAATTCACCCTGATGTCATCGAAACCCAAGCACTGTTGGCCAGTTTAAGCGAAGCCCGTAAAAAAGAAATTGCAGCATTAATTAATTCGTCAAGCAATGATAACAGCGTCATGAATACCCTAACGCAGGAGATACGCTTAGAAATATCACGCTTGGAAAGCACAATTGCATCCCTCAATGTCCGTGCCAAAGATTATGAATCCAAAATCACAGTATTGCGCAGTAAAATTGATTTGGTGCCTCAGGTTGAAGCCGAATCGTCTGCATTAAATCGCGATTATGGGATCATGCAACAAAAATACGAAGAACTCCTCAACCGTCGTGAATCTGCCGAATTATCTCGTCGTGCTGATGTCTCGTCTGAAGAGTTACAATTTAGAATCATTGAGCCGCCGTTGGTCCCGACAGAACCAAGTGGCCCGCAACGCTTAGCCTTTTATACCATGGTCTTGATAATGGGATTTTCGATTGGTGTTGGGATCGCGTTTTTAGTCAGCCAACTGTCGCCAGTATTAGTGCGAGCACAACAATTGAGTATCTTAACAAGTTATCCAATTTTGGGCTCTGTGACACACTTAGACATTATGAATATCACTAAGCAAAATAGACTGAAGATATTGATTTTTTCAGTATCCTCGGGCCTTATTATGTTTTTATACATGCTGTTAATGGGCGCCGAAGCACTTAATATTAATATTATTCAGAGAGTTTTATAATGGATAACACGATTGAAAAAGCACTACAAAGGCAAATGGAAGCCAAACTTGCTGCCCAAGAAAAGCTGGATAACGAAGCCGAAGATATTCAACCTGAGTCGACTCAAGCACAGGAATCGTCGATTGAGCAGCTAATGGCAACCCAAGCTGTTCCGGCTGCTGTCAATGTTGCACCAGCAACCGATACGACAGTGCAAGATGGATATATTGATATTAATGTACTTGAATTGGAACAAAAAGGCTTTGTTTCCATTAATGCAACTCGTTCACAGATCAATGAAGAATATCGAGAGATTAAGCGTAAGTTACTTAAAAATGCGTTTGGTTTATTATCATCGACCCTTGACCGTCCAAATATTATTATGGTGACCAGTGCTCGCCCTTCTGAAGGAAAGACATTTACAGCCGTCAATCTAGCCTTATCCATCGCCGCTGAGCAAGACAAAACAGTGTTGCTAGTGGATGCAGATGTACTTAAACCGAATGTGTTACGTACCCTAAATGCCACAGCGGGTTCGGGTTTGATGGAATACTTAATCGGAGAAGAGGACAATATCTCTGATATTTTATATCACACCAATGTCGATAAACTCAAAATTATTCCGGCAGGTCGTTCGCATCATTTGTCGACTGAATTACTCGCCAGCAAAAAAATGGAAGAAACAATCCGTGAGTTTTCATCACGCTATGCAGACCGGGTCGTCATTATTGACACCCCACCGATGTTAGGGATAAACGAATCTGCGGTATTAGCCGGTTTTGCAGGACAGGCTGTCGTGGTGGTCGAAGAAGGTAAAGCGAAGTTAAACGACATTCAAAAAGCGGTGGCTCGACTTAACCCCGAAATGGCGATTGGCTTTGTGGTCAACAAGTCGACGAATACTAACTCTGATGACACCGGATATTACGGTTATTATTACGGTTCAGAACAAGATTAAAGACATGGAGCTGTAATCATGCAGAAGTCTATTATCGCTGTAGCGATCTTATCCGGGTTAACCTCAATGAGTGTTGATGCAGGAAAAGTTTCTATTGATACCGTACTTGATGCGAGTTGGGTACAACAAAAATACACTTTCGCAACATCTGATGATGTCTCAATTAATACGATTGAGGTTAAACCAACCGTGGCGATGCAATACGATGCTGCAAGGGCGAATGTCAGAGGTACCTTGTCGCATGTACAACAGCGTACCAGCTTTGATAACGACAATGATTCAGTTAATAATAACTTTACTGAATATACGCTGACATCACAGTTAACCATACTCAAGCGCTTGTTAACCGCGAACGGGTCTATTTCGCAAAACTATACTTCATTTAATCCCAATCAATTTTTGATTGATGATTTCTTATTGCAAGAAGATGAACTAAACAAGGTACAACGATCGTCGTTTGGTTTAAATTCGACCATCATTCAAGGTGATTATTTTGGTGGACAGGCGTCCGTTTCTACCAATAGATTTAAAACGTTCGATAAGATCAATCAAATTAACCGAGAAACCAGTGGTGATACACTCGCACTGGGCATATTTTCTGGACGGGACTTCAATTGGTTAAGTTGGTCTGTGGATTACACCAAGCGTAACAGTGAACAATTTAATAATGGCGATTTTTCAAGCCAGTATTTGCAAGCTAATGCGAGTTTTAAATTGTTAGATGATTTTGGACTGAGTTTAACTGCACAAGATGAAACAAATACTTTGTCGACGGCCAGTTCAGCGCAAAATGATGCGCGTGAATTTTCTTCGTATGGCGTGGGTATTAATTACTCTCCCACCAACAATCGCAGTATTGCGGTGTATTATAACAAGCCCAGTAGTGCATCCAATGATACCGATAACTTCGTTAGTGGCTCTGTTAATTGGGATTTTTCTAGTCGTACTGCCATCGATGCAACGATTTCTAAGCGCTATTATGGACGATCGTTAAATGCCAATTTTCGATTCAACAACCGTGCATTTAGAATGGTGATTGGACGCAGTGAGTCGGTGACTTCATCAGCCCAACTGCTGTTAGATGGGACGATAAATGCTAATTTTGTGTGCGGTACCGGTACCATTGATATTGGCGATTGTTTTTTGCCTGACACATTGGATTATGAATTAGGCGTAGGTGAATCATTAATCAGCTTTAGTCAGCCTAATTTTTCCCTGGATGACAATCTCACCTTACGCAAACAGCATTTCATTAACCTTAGTTATCAGCAGCGAAAGTTAACTTACAGTTTAAACGCATCTGAGAACGAAGACAGTAATGAACTGAGTGAAGCTCGCTTTGCAACCCGTTCAATTGTAGGCGGGATCAATTATCAAATTGGCGTATTCACGAGTCTTAATTGGGATCATTCAAAATCAGAAACTAAATCATTTGTTGCTAAATTACTGGAAGGTACTGGCAATATTCGTCGGCATGATATATCGGTTGAACGTCAATTTGGACGCGATGTGTCTTTGACATTGACCTTAAGTGATATTGAACGAGAAGGATTTGTCCCAGGCTTTACTAATATTCGTAATGAAGATTTTAGTGACAATCGAATAACCCTATCTGTTCGCTATCAGCCCAATTCAATCTAATCCCCTTGCCTTTGCTAGTGACGCACTTCATCAGTCACTAGCAAAGACAGGCTCACTCTTCATCTTCTTTTAATTTAACGTATGTCTTATATTTCTTTTTTAATAATTTATCGATGTATTGCGTTAATTTAACCTTATGCGTAATCGCATCGTCTAACGCATCAACCAGCTCATTGAGCATGGTTTTGTAGTAATCAACTTCTTGTTCGAGTAATGCTCTACGTTGTTCCGAAGTCAACGGTTTATCCGTTATTGGATCATTATTCAGTAATTTTTCAGGGGTGATTAAAGGCGCAAGACTTGAAGTTGAATGACCTGTCTTATCCGCAGCAACCTGCTGTGCAGAGGAAGTGGCAGGCGCCTCTCCCTCTTGGTCGGCGGCATGGCTCGCCATCTCTTCAGGAGTAAACATTTCTTTGGATACTTCAGCGATGACCTTGCCTATATGTTCAGTGGTAATACCGTTAAGATTTTCCAAAAAACCAAATAACAGCACCCGATCCATAAACGTATTTATTTTTCGTGGGATCCCTTTCGTAAATCGATAAATCTCGGTTTTGGCTCCATCACTAAACAATGAATCACCTTCCCAACCTGCGTTGCGCATCCTGTATTCAATATACTCACCACATTCCACCATCGTCAAAGGAGACAAATGGCATGAGGCCACAATGCGTTGTCGAAATTGCTCCATATTCGGCGCACGTAAAATCGGTTGTAACTCTTCTTGTCCCAACAAAAAACTTTGTAATAACGGCTTACCATCCTGTTGAAAATTAGACAGCATGCGCAATTCTTCAATCGTTTCTAGTGGTAAATTTTGTGCTTCATCAACTAACAATAAGGCCCGCAATCCTTGTTTTGATAATGAATACAAATAGTCTTCAAGCGCCTTAAGAATATCTGTTTTGGATTTATTATGAATATCGATAGCAAATTTAGCGGCAACCATTTTGACAATTTCATCAGGGGATAATTTAGGTGTGACAATCTGGGCCGCGATTATGTCAGTTTCGATATTGGCAAGCAAACTATTGGCTAAGGTGGTCTTTCCGGTACCTACATCACCGGTGATCACAATGAATCCTTCTCCTTGAGATAATCCATATTGCAAATACGACATTGCACGTTTGTGCCATTTACTCGCAAAAAAGAACTTAGGGTCTGGCGTTAATTGAAATGGCTTGGCAACCAGCCCATAGTGACTTTCATACATACAATATCTTCCTTGATTGTTTGGCTTTTTACTTGTGTCGACATATATATCGACGTCAATATCGATAATTATAGTTTAACGGTAGCCCATTGCCATTTTTGCAAACTTTAATTTTAATGGTTTAAGTAAATGCAGCGCCGAAAGTCCTTTTGCCCTTGCTGTTTTTAAGCCTATGTAGTCATTTGAAAATATATGTAACAAACTATCAGTCGCCTGAATAATGGTATTTCGGTCAGATTCTCGACGCGTTGAAAAATCAGCACTATGCGCGGCACTACCTAGATGTTGATGGGCGTGTGCGGTCTTAATACTATCCACAAAATCACTAATGTCGCGTACTGCCAAGTTGAATCCTTGACCGGCAATCGGATGCAGTGCTTGGGCTGCATTACCAATACAAAATATCCCTGCAGTTGTAGTTTGGTGAGTCGTCAACTGTAAGTTAAAGCGCTGGCGTTCAGCGACTTGCACAAAACGCCCAGCGCGATCACCAAAGCATTGTTGTAATGTATTTAAAAATTCATTATCCGTTAAATGCAGTATTTGTGCAGAGTGAGGTTCACTCGTACACCATACCAAGGAGTAACGTTGGGTAATATGAGATTCATTAGCATCGGTATGCATGGGTAATAATGCTAATGGTCCGTTGCTCGTAAAGCGCTCAAAAGCGGTACACACATCTTGATATCGAGCAGGACCAGGACGATCAATGCCAACCACACTCACCACTCCCTGCTGACCATAATCTTTGACCGTTGAAGTCATGCCAAGTTGTTGCTTTAACCCTGCGACCTGTCCATCGGCAAACACAACACATGTACTTGTCATAACCTGACCGTTGTCCAAAACACAGCGATGCGTCCCATCCGGCTGAGTCTGCACCTCACGACATTGAGTTTGCTCCAGCACCTGTAACTTACCAGTATCCGCTAATGTTGTTGAATGAGTATGGGTCAACAATGCGTGATTAATCGCTTGTTCAAGTACACTGATCGCCGTTACATGTCCCAGTGCGGGCACTGCGTTTTCTGCCGCAGTTAAACGCACTTGACCGATTTGGCCTTGATCACTGATATGAATTTGTTGGATCGCACATTTCACAAAATCAGTGTCTATGCCCATTTTCGCGATTTGTTCTAGCGTTTGCTGGGCCAATGCAAGTGCCCGAATATCATCTTGATAACCGGTCGAAGTCGACAACTGATGCGCACTGATTAACGTGACGGTTATCGGTAGCTGCAGTTGAGTAATGGCTTGTGTAAGTAATCCCCCCACAACCCCACCGCCAATGATAACGATGTCACGATTGCTCGACGTTTGCACCTGCTTGGCTTTGTTCATTGGCGGCTTAACTCGCGCACAGTACTCATCAATGCCTCAATCTCAAGGCGATCTTTAGGCACAGCATGAGTTAAAACATGATTCCCTTCATTCGTGATCACAATATTATCTTCAATACGGATCCCTATGCCATGAAATTCAGCAGGACATGGACTACCCGGAGCAATGTACAAGCCTGGTTCAACGGTCATTACGGTACCCGGTTGTAAAGCACAGCTGTGCCCTTTAACCGCATAGGCACCTACATCATGTACATCAAGCCCTAAGTAATGCCCTAAGCCGTGCATAAAGTATTGACGATAGGTTAATTGTTCAAGGTTATCAGCAAGAGTACCGGTCAAAACCCCAAGCTCTAATAATCCTTGAGTTAACACCTCAACACAGGCTGTATTGGCGTCCGTGATAAACGTGTTGGGCTGTAAGCAATCAATCGCGACTAATTGGGCCTGTAACACAATGTCATACAACGCGGCTTGTTGTGCGCTAAACTTACCATTGACTGGAAATGTCCGTGTGATATCTGCCGCATAACCCTGTAACTCGCCACCGGCATCAATTAATACCAGATCACCATCGCGTAACGTTTGGTTGTTGTCCGTGTAATGTAAAATACACGCATTTGCGCCACCACCCACAATCGTAGTATAGGCTGGTGAGCGGGCTCCATGTACTGCAAATTGATATTGGATCTGCGCTTCAAGCTGGTATTCGTTCATGCCCGATTGACAATATTGCATTGTCACGCGATGTGCATCTGCTGAAATATCCGCGACTGCTTGCATGATAGCCAGTTCAGCGGGAGATTTAAGTAAGCGCATTTGGTCTAACCATGCTTGACAATCAATCAATTGAGACGGGGCTAGATCGCTTTTTTTGGGGACCTGCTTTAACGCCGTAATCATGTGATTCAGGCGAGTCTGCAGGTGGGTTTGTTGGTACAGTGAATAAACAGCATCCACACCGGATAACAATGCCGGTAATGCACTATCAATATCTGTATTATCAAATGCATCATCTAGCCCTAATTGCTCCACAGCAGCTAAACAACCAAGTCGACGACCATGCCATATCTCAGCGAGTGCATCCTTAGGCTGACAAAACATGATGCAAGAGCCTAGGCCCGTTGCCGATTTTAATAATACTAAGATTGCATCGGGTTCATTAAAGCCGGTTAAATACCAAAAATAACTGTCTTGGCGAAACACATACTCGGTATCATTACTGCGAGTCAGCAGTTTGTTGGCACTGATAACACAGGCACTATTGCATGTCATTTGCGTCAATATGGCATTGCGTCGAGCTTGATACTCGACTAACTCAATTATTGGTGCTGTCATCAATGGTCACCCTTCAATAGTGATTAATGGATAGTCGGATCCGTGTCGATAGGCATGGCTTTTTGGCTTGGTTGACATTCATTGAAACACGTCATCGCAATCACCCTTACATGCTCAATCAGAAGCAACAATTGCGCTTGAGTATCTTCATCATCATCTTCAATGCTTTCCATGCGAGAGATTTCAGAAAAATCTTGAAGCCCCTCTTTTACATCATCAGAGCGTTGTTCTAATGCCGGTTGATGCAGACCAAAGCCTAACATAAAACCTTGTACCCATAAGATCAACCCTTGCCCTTGATCTGCCAAGCTTGCATCGATATCAGGTAAGCACAACACTAAACCAAAATCAGCATCGGTTAATTGTGCGACAGTGTCACTAAACAATGTACGAATATGCGTAATTAGCGAGTCTGGAAAAGCCTGAGAGTTATTTGTCACATCGGTTAGTACTGCAATCCAATCTTGGTTTTCTAATGACATACCGCCGCACAACATACCGGTGATCATACCGTGTAATTCAGCGCCATCTATAATGATATCGTGCTGTGCTAACAAGTCAGTCGTATTTATAAAATTTGGTGCAGCGCTCATATTTTCATCTCTGGTTCATTCAAGATGTATAGGTTATCAAATTACATGCCTATTTTCCTCAAACAAGCATAATTTATTTAAGCAAAATCACTGTACATCACTCAAAGATTTGGTATCCTAATTTTAGTCTCCTGGGATGTTGGTGTGTTCATAACATGACCCTGGCCGATGCTTTAAACCTAGGAAGTTGATTCCACTGCTATTGCGTAAGCTCAACCCGTATTGAGAAACCTACGGTAGTGATGATACCTCCGCCCTGAACATTTCGGCGTTCGGGCAAATTATGACCTGCGGCATCTTGGGCGACATTTCCTTTACATTCGATATCTAATACGACACCGGTCCGTATTCCTATACCAACAACCACGCGGAAATATTCATGGCAGTAATTAACTTCGGCTCAATCAACATAGACCATGTCTATCAAGTTGATCATTTTGTGCAACCTGGTGAAACCTTAGACACCAATGATTATCAGGTGTTGCTTGGCGGCAAAGGCGCAAATCAGTCTATTGCATTAGCTAATGCTGGCATCGAAGTATTGCATGTAGGGTGCATCAATGAAAACGATGTACAATTCAAGCAAGCGATGATCAAGCAAGGCATTAATGGGCGATTTATACGCTGTACTGAAGTGCCATCCGGGCATGCCATTATTCAAGTCACCCCGAGTGGTGAAAATGCCATTTTTTTATTTGGCGGCGCCAATCGTGAGATCAACTCGCAAGATATTGGAAAAGCCATCGCATCCAGTAATCCAGATGATTGGGTGTTATTACAAAATGAAACCACAGGCACAGCCGAAGTATTAGCCAAATCCAAGGCTCAAGGCCTACGTGTTGCTTTTAATCCTGCGCCGATGACAGATGATATAAAATCGCTAAATTTTGCCCATATTGATTTATTGATTGTGAATGAAGTAGAAGCAGCTGAGCTTTCAGGACAAACCGATATGCCGGCAATTGATGCTTTTTTCAAACAACATTTTGCGCATGGCGAAGTGATCATCACCTTAGGTAAACAAGGTGCTAAATTATTATCACCCGCTAATGCTGCTGGCGAATCTGAGATTATGGTGCCAGCATTTATCGTTGATGCGGTCGACACCACAGCCGCTGGAGACACCTTTATTGGCTATTTTATCGCGCATTACCAACAGTATAATCAAGCTAAACAAGCGCTCGAATTTGCTTGTGCCGCATCGGCATTAGCTGTTACTAAAGCCGGTGCTGCACAATCTATCCCCAAATATGCTGAGGTTGAAGCGTTTCTGGCTCAACAACAAAAATAATAAACAAGGAGCCATCCATGGCAACGCATAAAATAATTTTAGATACTGATCCGGGTATTGATGATGCAATGGCTATTTTCTTTGCAATGCAATCGCCCGACATCGAGATATTAGGATTGACCACTGTATACGGAAACGTCCCGGTCAGCATGTCAGCGCAAAATGCACTGCGTCTGTGCGATATCGCGAAGCAATCTATTCCTGTTACTCAAGGTGTTGGTATGCCATGGGTAGGTCCTGAATCAACCTACGCACACTTTGTCCACGGTGATAATGGCTTTGGTGATATTCCTGTCGCAGCCCCCTTGGGTCAACTGGACCCGCGTTCATCTGCGCAGTTTATTGTTGATACTGTCAAAGCCAACCCAGGTGAAGTGACCTTAGTTGCTGTAGGACCATTAGGTAATTTGGCACTCGCGTTACGCTTATGTCCAGAATTACCCAGCTTAGTCAAACAAGTGTATATTATGGGTGGCGCGGCCTTCGTTAAAGGCAATGTAACACCACTTGCAGAAGCAAATATATGGAACGATGCCCATGCTGCGGATATCGTATTTGGTGCATCTTGGCCGTTAACTATGTTTGGGCTGGATGTGACTTATGACATCCCTTTTGCACCTGATTTTGTAGATATCCTAGCGCAAAAAAATCCGATACTCGGTGGTTTCGTGCGCGATTCAGCTCAATTTTATATGGACTTTTATTCGCAAGGGCTACCTGAGCGGGTCTGTTATTTTCATGATGCGTTTCCTCTTGCTTACTTGCTTAAACCGGATTTATTTACTTTTACTCGTGGTCATGCCCGGATTGGTACTGGTGAGTTAGATCGTGGTCAAACAGCCATTGCACCAGTAGGTTCAACCATGAGTCCGTTATGGTTAGAGGCCCCAACAGTCAATGTGGCGACCCGTGTTGACCATGCACAGTTAACGCAACTGTTTATTGATACTTATGCGCTGTAACAGCCTACTGTGTTGTGCAAGCTAAATGACCTCCGCTAAGTCGCATCCAGAACCGCAAATGGCGCAACGGGCTAGTCTTCGGCGCCAGTTGCGTGACCAACGTATGGCGCTGACTGCGAAACAACAAACGGTCGCAGCACAGCAATTATGTGCACATGTCACTCCACTATTGCAAGGGGCTAAATGCATTGCAGCCTATCTCACAAACGACGGTGAGATCAGCCCTCATGCTATTATTCAATGGGCTTGGCAACACCAGATCCAGGTTGTTTTGCCAGTCTTACATCCCTTTGTGCCTTGGCGTAAAGGCGCTTTAATCTTTGTTGAATATACGCCCGAAACGGTATTGCATCCCAATCGCTTTGGCATTTTGGAACCTCGGGCAAATATAAGTACTCTTTGCCCAATTCATCTTATTGACCATATCTTGGTGCCACTAGTAGGCTTTGATCACCTAGGCAATAGAATGGGCATGGGCGGTGGCTATTATGATCGAACATTAGCTGGCATCATGCAGAATCAAGTAGGTTATCTTGCTCATCCCGTTGACCGACAACCTGCCTTGCTTGGTTTAGCACATAGCTTGCAACAGGTCGCTAATTTGCCTCATGCTAGCTGGGACATACCCATGTCGCATATCGTTACAGAACAAAAGTGCATCACAATCACCTAAACTACTGTAGTATTAAATAAGTACAATGAAGAATATTTGTATCGTTAATATCACCAGAATAATCCATGCCGAAAGGAAATGACGTATGACTCAAGATGACAAAAAACGCGCAGCAGCTCAAGCTGCACTCGCCTATGTAAAAAACGATGATGTTATTGGTGTTGGAACTGGTTCAACCGTTGATTATTTTATCGCGGCCTTAGCTGATAAAAAACACCTGATTGCTGGTGCCGTCTCAAGTTCGGATGCGTCGACCCAACAACTAAAAGCGTTAGGCATTGAGGTATATGATCTTAACAGCATTGACCGTTTGGACGTGTATATCGACGGCGCTGATGAGATTACCGAACACAAACATATGATCAAAGGCGGTGGCGCAGCGTTAACCCGCGAAAAAATTGTTGCTGCTGTAGCCAAACAATTTATATGCATTATCGATGATACAAAGCAAGTGGGTGTGTTAGGTGATTTTCCATTACCGGTCGAAGTGATCCCCATGGCACGAAGTTATGTCGCACGTGAACTAGTCAAGCTCGGTGGTGACCCTGTCTATCGTGAAGGCATTATTACTGATAATGGCAATGTCATTTTGGACGTATATAACTTAACTATCCTTAATCCTCGTGAATTAGAAACGCAAATCAACCAAATCGTCGGTGTGGTCACCAACGGGTTATTCGCGCATAGAGGTGCCGATACACTGTTAGTCGGAACAGACGAAGGTGTGCATACCTTATAAATAATAATTGTTACATTGATTAAAAAAGACTATCTAGTACCGTCACATTTTGGTAAATTAATCATTTAGACGTCTAGATGTCTTTTTAACATTTTCGTAACAGGTATATTTTTATGAGTAAGATTTCACTGCCAAAAGATAAAATCAAAATATTACTGCTTGAAGGGGTACATGAGAGTGCCATTGAAACCTTAGAGAGTAATGGTTACAGTAATATTGAATATCTAAAAACCTCGTTACCCGAAGAAGAATTAATTCAAAAAGTCAAAGATGTCCACTTCATTGGCTTGCGTTCACGCACTCAAATTACTGAAAATGTGGTTGCACACGCCAACAAACTTGTTGCTGTCGGGTGTTTTTGCATTGGCACTAACCAAGTAGATTTATCGGCGACACAAATTCGTGGTATTCCCGTGTTTAACGCCCCTTTCTCCAACACTCGTTCAGTGGCAGAACTTGTTTTAGGCACACTCATTATTTTGTTACGCGGTATACCGGCTAAGAATGCTAAAGCACATCGAGGTGAGTGGGATAAGAGTGCAACCGGCTCATACGAAGCTCGCGGCAAAACCTTAGGTATTATTGGTTACGGCCATATTGGTACTCAGTTAAGTATTCTAGCCGAGCATTTAGGGATGCGTGTTCAGTTCTTTGATATCGAAGACAAGTTAGTGCTAGGTAATGCGATACAAATTAAGCGTTTAAACGATTTATTGAACAGTTCTGACGTAGTGAGTCTGCATGTTCCCGAAACCGCCGAGACACAAAACATGATCGGTGAGCAAGAACTGGCGCAAATGAAAGATGGCGCAGTGTTAATCAATGCTGCTCGCGGTACCGTCATCGACATTCCTGCATTAGAAAACGCATTAGCATCCGGTAAAATTAACGGCGCAGCTATTGATGTGTTCCCGATTGAACCTAAATCTAATCATGAAGAATTTGTATCACCGTTACGTCGCTTCGACAACGTGATACTCACACCACACGTCGGTGGAAGTACACAAGAAGCTCAAGCGAATATTGGCATTGAAGTTGCGGGTAAATTAGCTAAATATTCAGATAATGGTTCAACGCTATCTGCGGTCAATTTCCCAGAGGTATCGTTACCGGGTCATGCTAAACACTCACGTTTATTGCACATCCATCAAAATATACCTGGCGTATTAACCAAAATAAACCAAGCATTTGCATCTCAAAATATTAATATTGCAGCACAATACTTACAAACTAATGAGAATATTGGTTATGTGGTTATCGATGTCGAAACCGACCGTGCTGATGATGCATTTGCACAGCTGACCATGATAGAGGGCACGATCAAAACTCGCATCCTGCACTGATATTTTGCGCTGTTTGAATAGCAAAAAACGCTTACTGGCTTCGACCACTAAGCGTTTTTTTATAGCACAATCACATGCATTGCAACACCCCCTCAGCATGCTATAAATGATTTAGAAAAAAGAATAAACCAACGTCACTGCGGTTTCTGTATCTAACTTATCTCTATCCGATTCCACGTCCGTATTATGATCAAGTTTCAACGATACCTTCATTGATAACGCCCCATTAATAGTGGCAGAAACGGCGGTTAAAGAACGAGATTTCGTATTAAACTCACCAAATTCAGTTGATAGCGATTGGGTTATCTTCGCCGTGTCAGACAGTTTGTGTGAATACTCAAGGGCAGCACGGACGATAACGCTATTTAAATTCTTACCACTTTGTTCTTTGACAAACGTATAACCAGGACCGACAGAATAACTGAATGTCGATTTATCATTTTCCCACATTTTTTGGTTCCAACCCAAAGCAATGGTGGATTGATATTTAAAATTTGAGAAACGGTCATCTTCGTATGAACCAAAGATAAACAAACGCTGGTTTTCTTGCGTTAATTTATAGTTCGCCTGACCTGATAAAAAAAACTTTTGTGCCGTCGTTTCTGTCGATGTCGTATCACCGGTGGTGACTTTATCTTGCTTGTACAAACCATCAAATGTGTACTCATTACTCCATTCGGCTAGTTCTTGCGTACCGCGTAAGCCTGCACTTAAAGAGGTCGCTTCAGTATTACCTGTGTTGGCGATCAAACCAAATTCACCGTCCATAGACATGTGTTTAGTTTCCTCTGCGTAGCTGGCAAAAGAAGTACAAAGTGCAGCTAACACGAGAGAATGGGAGACTGTTGATAAACGCATATTTTTCCTTTTTATTTAAACAATACCTACTGCCGAATTTGTTTGAATCCGTGTCAATTCGGGCAAGTCAATTAACGCGGGGTATTCTATCGTGATTTGTAATTCTTCTCTATATGATCAAGAGCTAAATACAAAAAAGCTCATCGATAATCGCTAATCAATTGAAATTTAAGGATAAGTATAGCTAACAATTTTGGGTTTGCAGGAATAAATCTAAGCGTGTTCGCAGCAATTCAAAATAAGTCAGATTGGGAGGGGTCAGTAGGTTTAGAATGACTCGTCTGCACATTATTCTGTTGACGTTTTAGGTAGGCCCGTTTTCTGCGCATACACGCATCATTGATGACTTTTTTTGTGTTATCGTCTACTTTCAACCACATTACTCGCTCATCACGTGAACGATAGCAACCCGTGCAAAAACCCTTAGGCCCTGATTGACAGATCCCGATACAAGGGCTTGGAACACGAAACAATTCAATTTGACGCATAAACAATATTTACAACGCTAAGGTTAACAATTTTACAATACCACTAAGCTGTATGGGTGTTGTATTAGTTTAGCAAAAAAAATCCCTAATCTGTTGCCAGAATTAGGGATCATTAACCGTTAGGACTACTTAAGCAGAGATAACGTTATTTTTTCTTTGCTTTTGCATTCGGTAAATCAGTAATGCTGCCTTCATAAATCTCAGCAGCTTGACCAATAGATTCATTCAAAGTTGGGTGAGCATGGATTGTTAATGCAATATCTTCTGCATCAGCACCCATTTCAATTGCAAGGCCTATTTCGCCGAGCATCTCACCAGCATTAGTGCCTACCATTGCACCGCCGATGATACGATCGGTATCTTTATCAAAGATCAGTTTAGTCAACCCGTCAGTCGCATCTGAAGCAATCGCTCTACCAGAGGCTGCCCATGGGAATGAGGCTGCTTCGTAGTTGATGCCTTGCTCTTTTGCTTCTTTCTCGGTTAACCCAACCCAAGCAAGTTCTGGCTCAGTATAGGCAACAGAAGGAATACATTTAGGATCGAAGTAATGCTGCTTACCAGAAATGACTTCCGCAGCAACATGACCTTCATGAACCGCTTTGTGAGCAAGCATTGGCTGACCAACTAAATCGCCAATAGCAAATATATGCGGTACATTTGTCCGCATTTGCTTATCAACATTGATAAAACCACGTTCATCAACTGTTACACCAGCTACATCAGCTGCCATTAACAGACCATTGGGTTTACGACCTACAGCGACTAATACTTTGTCATAACGGACAGGTTCAGCAGGTGCTTGTTTGCCTTCAAAGCTCACATATAATCCGTCTTTTTTGGCTTCAACGCCTGTTACTTTGGTTTGTAACATCACATTGAAAGTATCTTTAATCGTCTTGTTGTAGACTTTTACGATATCTTTATCAGCAGCAGGGATAAGCTGGTCTAAAAATTCGACAACATCGATTTTTGAACCAAGCGCATGATAAACCGTCCCCATTTCAAGACCAATAATACCACCACCAAGTACAAGCATTTTACCTGGGATATCTTTCATCTCAAGTGCACCAGTTGAATCAATCACACGGTCGTCTTGTGGAATAAAAGGCAATGATACTGGCTCTGAACCGGCAGCAATGATCGCGTTGTCAAACGTAATGGTGGTGGTGCCTTTGTCACCTGTCACTTCCAAGGTATTACTCCCGGTGAATTTACCGTAGCCTTGGACGTGTTGTACTTTACGCATCTTGGTCATGCCACTTAGACCTTTAGTCAACTGACTAACGACGCTGTCTTTCCAATCACGTACTTTATCTAAATCAATCTGTGGTTCTCCAAATGAGACTCCATGACTTGATAAATGTTTAGCTTCCTTGATAACTTTGGCAACATGCAGCAATGCTTTTGATGGGATACAACCCACGTTCAAACATACACCACCTAACGTTGCACGGGCGTCAACTAGTACAGTATCTATCCCTAAATCGGCTGCTCGGAATGCGGCTGAGTAACCACCAGGACCGGCTCCTAACACTACTAGTTGCGTTTTAATTTCGCTCATTATGACCTCAAAAATTTCGTAATTTAGCAAAGATTGATTTTTCGAGGGTAAGTTTACAGGGTATTACTGCACTCTGTAAACCACTCCCTCTATATCAATATCTCTTAGCCTCGATTAGCTACAGGATAATTTGACGTAAATCAGTCAACACATCTTTAATATGCACAGCAAATCGAGCCGCTAATGCACCATCAATAACTCGGTGATCGTAAGATAATGATAGTGGTAACATTAACTTAGGCGCAAAGTCTTGACCATTCCACTTTGGTTTTATCTCTGACTTAGAAACACCCAAAATAGCAACATCTGGAGCGTTAACAATCGGCGTAAATGCAGTACCACCGATACCACCAAGACTAGAAATGGTAAAACAGCTTCCTTGCATATCGGCAGCTTTTAGCTTGCCATCACGCGCTTTAACACTTATTTCCATTAATTCTTTAGATAACTCAAGGATACCTTTTTGGTCAACGTCAGGCACGACCGGCACAACCAAACCATTCGGCGTGTCAACAGCGATACCAATATGGAAATATTTCTTCAATATTAAACTCTCGCCATCTGCAGACAACGATGAATTAAATGTGGGGTAAGCTTTCAATGCATCAGCAACTGCTTTCATAATGAAAACCAGTGGGGATATTTTAAAACCAAGCTTGCGCTTTTCTGCTACCACATTTTGTGCTTTACGGAATGATTCCATATCCGTGATATCAGCTTCATCAAACTGCGTAACATGTGGGATAGTGACCCAGTTACGATGTAAGGTAGGCCCTGATATTTTTTGGATGCGAGATAACGGTTTTTCTTCAACCTCACCAAACTTACTAAAGTCAACTTTGGGTGAAGCAAGCACTTGTAAAGCACCATCACCAACAGAGCTTGCTGTGGCTGAGGTAACTTTTGGACGAGACAATTCATACTTAACGAACGATTGCACATCTTCTTTAACAATACGTCCTTTACTGCCACTACCATTTACCTGAGTCAAATCAACACCAAATTCACGCGCTATTCGACGCACAGACGGAGATGCATGCACTTTGCCGGTTGCTTGAATAGTTGCAGAAGGATGATGTGGCACTGGTGGTGCTTTAGCTGCTACTGGCGCTGTGTCTGTTGCCGTTACAACTGGCGCAGCAGCAGGGGCTGGTGCCGCAGCTGGTGCCTGTGCTGGTGCTGGTGCAGCCTCAGTCGTCGTACTCGTCACTTCTAAATGTATCACCAAGCTACCTTGCGACACTTTGTCGCCAACATTCAGATGTACTTCTTTGACGATACCAGACTCAGGTGCAGGCACATCCATTGAGGCTTTATCGGTTTCAACCGTAATAAGTCCATCTTCAGCTTCAACCTGATCACCTGCAGCAACAAGTACTTCGATAACTTCAACGTTCTCATCACCACCAATATCTGGCACTGTCACTTCAATAATGCTCACTGCACTTGTTGTAACAGGGGCTGGCACAACGGCGACTTCTTCAACCAGTGCCGCAGGAGCAGCAACTTCTTGTGCAGGCTCTGTTACAGGGGCTGCCGGTGTTTCTGCAGCAGTTGTTGCTGCCGCACTGATCTTAGCTAATAATGAGCCTTGTGATATTTTATCACCTACCGCGACACAAATTTCGGCAATGTCACCAGCAAATGGCGCCGGAATATCCATAGAAGCTTTATCACTTTCGACGGTTACAATCGCGTCTTCAGCGTCTATGCTATCGCCAACAGCAACACATATTTCAATGACTTCAACTGAATCTTCACCCAAATCAGGGACTAATACATCTTTAATATCAGACATGACAATATTCCTTAAGCGTAAAGTGGGTTAATTTTATCAGCATCGATGCCCAAATCGACAATCGCTTTGGCTAGTGCTTTCTTATCGAATTGACCTTGCTTAGATAATTCATAAAGCGCAGCAAACGTAATGTAATTGGCATCAACTTCAAAATGTCGGCGTAAATTTTCACGACTATCAGAGCGACCAAAGCCATCCGTACCTAATACACGGTATTGACCAGGAACAAATGCACGCACTTGGTCAGCATACGCTTTGATATAATCGGTCGTCGCAATCGTTGGGCCATCATGACCGACGTTAGATAAGACTTGCGTGATGTAAGGTACTTTTTGTTCGCCATCAGCATGAAGCATGTTGTAACGATCAGCATCAATACCATCACGACCTAGCTCATTAAATGATGTCGCTGAGAAAACAAGCGATTGTACATCGTATTTTTCAGCTAAGATTTTAGCGGCTTCACGTACTTGAACTAAAATCGTCCCTGACCCTAATAAATTAACTTTTGTTTTGGCTTTACCGACTGTGTCTAATTGATACAGACCACGGATAATCCCTTCTTCACAACCTTCAGGCATTGCCGGCTGAACGTAGTTTTCGTTCATTACGGTTAAGTAATAAAAAACGTTTTCTTGTTCTTCTAACATACGGCGCGTACCGTCACGAGTAATGACAGCCACTTCGTAACCATAGGTCGGATCGTAAGAGACACAGTTAGGGATCAAACCGGCTTGGACATGTGAATGACCATCTTGGTGTTGTAGACCTTCACCATTAAGCGTAGTACGACCAGCAGTACCACCGATTAAGAAACCACGACATTGGCTATCACCAGCTGCCCATGCCATATCACCAACACGTTGAAAACCAAACATTGAGTAGTAGATGTAAACCGGTAACATCGGTAAATCATTAGTTGAGTAAGACGTACCAGCAGCAACGAACGATGCCATTGCACCTAGCTCATTGATACCTTCTTGTAATACTTGACCTTTCTTATCTTCACGATAGAAAGCAACTTGATCGGCATCTTGTGGTACGTATTTTTGGCCTTGGTTGGCATAAATACCCACTTGACGGAATAAGCCTTCCATACCAAAGGTACGGGCTTCATCAGGAATAATAGGCACTACGTTTTTACCCATTTGCTTATCTTTTAGCAATACGGTTAACACACGGACAAACGCCATTGTCGTTGAGATCTCACGCTCACCAGAACCTTTAAGTACCGCATCAAACGCTTTTAGAGGTGGAGCCGGTAAGTTATGCGAGCTTTGCGCTAAACGCACAGGCATATAACCATGCAACGCTTCACGTTTTTCACGCATGTACTTCATTTCTGGGCTGTCTTCAGCAAATTTGTAATACGGTAAATCACCGATTTCTTCATCAGAAACAGGAATATTGAAACGATCGCGATAATGTTTAACTGACTCGATGTCCATTTTCTTCACGTTGTGTGCGATGTTTTTACCTTCACCCGCTTCACCCATACCGTAACCTTTAACCGTTTTGGCAAGGATAACTTGTGGACGACCGACAGTTTCTGAAGCACGTTTGTATGCAGCATACACTTTTACCGGATCATGCCCACCACGGTTTAGACGCCAAATGTCATCATCTGACATGTTCGCAACCATTTCTTTTAATTCTGGATATTTACCGAAGAAGTTTTCGCGAGTGTATTTACCACCATTGGCTTTAAAGTTTTGGTATTCACCATCAACGGTTTCATTCATTAACTCGAGTAATTTACCGGTCGTATCACGGGCTAATAATGGATCCCAGTAACGTCCCCACACAACTTTGAATACTTCCCAGCCAGCGCCGCGGAATGTCCCTTCAAGTTCTTGGATGATTTTGCCATTACCACGAACAGGACCGTCTAAGCGTTGTAAGTTACAGTTAATTACAAATGTTAAGTTGTCTAGACCTTCACGAGAAGCAAGACCGATGGCACCTAATGATTCAGGCTCATCGACTTCACCATCCCCCATGAAACACCATACGCGTTGCTCAGAACAATCTTTAAGACCGCGGTTAGTGAGGTATTTTAAGAAGCGCGCTAAGTAGATCGCTTGCATTGGACCTAAGCCCATAGATACCGTTGGGAACTGCCAAAAATCAGGCATTAATTTAGGATGTGGGTAAGAAGAAATACCTTCACCCGCGACTTCTTGGCGGAAGTTATCTAACTGACCCGCTGATAAACGACCTTCAATGAATGCACGGGAATAGATACCAGGAGACACATGACCTTGAACGAATAAATAATCGCCACCGTCTTTGTCATTTGGCGCACGGAAAAAATGGTTAAAACCAACATCATACAACATAGCAGAGGACGCAAATGAGGAAATGTGACCACCTAACTCAAGGTCTTTTTTCGAACCTCGTAATACCATCATCATTGCGTTCCAACGGATCGCATGACGAATTTTGGTTTCAATGGTTTGATCGCCAGGCATGGTCGGTTCTTGACCTGCTGGAATAGTATTCAAATAAGCGGTGGTCGCATCATACGGCAAATGTGCACCACTACGACGCGCTTTTTCAATCATACTCTCTAATAAATAGTGAGCACGTTCTACCCCTTCCGCTTCGAGTACTGATTCTAATGAATCTATCCACTCTTGAGTTTCGATAGGATCGTGATCAACATGCTTGTTATCAGTCATGTGTTTTCCTTATTTATACTGTGTCCAAGTAGCTTAACTTGGATTGGTTTCAATACGCCGTAATACTCGCTGAATACGAGTATCACGTTGATTAATGTTCAACAACGTTTGTTCAATAAAAGCAAGATGAGCATTACTCGCCTGTCTTGCTTTTTGTGGATTTTGCTGCACGATGGCAGCAACAATACTTGCTCGTTGTTGGGCTATTTCTGTACATGCTTCGGGATTAACCGCTAACATTTGTAAATTGCGTTGTATGTTATCAATCAGCATGGTCTTCATACTGCGCATAACATGTTGTAACACCATGTTATGTGAAGCTTTCGCCATTATGAGATAAAACTCACCTAATACATTGGCTTCTTGTTCTTTGTCTTGTGTGGCTGCCATCGCATCCAAATCTGCTAATGCGGCTTGTAAATGTTGATAGTCTTCAGGTTGGCCACGAAGTGCAGAGTAAAATGCAGCCATTCCCTCTAATGCATGTCTAAATTCTAATAAATCAAATTGCGTCTCTGGACGCTGAGCAATCAATGCGAGTAATGGCTCATTCATGTTCGCACTGAGCGATGCCGTAACAAACGTGCCGCCGCCTTGTTTACGTTCGACCAAGCCTTTGACTTGTAGGTTTTGAATTGCTTCACGTAAAGAAGGGCGAGATACCTTAAATTGTTCAGCCAAAATACGTTCTGCAGGGAGCTTTTCACCAGCGACGAAACTGCCGTCGAGGATCATTGCCTCTAATCGGTCAGTAATTACGTCTGATAGCTTTTGCTGTTTAATACCCGGCATACCTTCAACTTATAAATTTGTATATGTTTAAAATTACGATTTGTTAACAACATTTAACGTTATTCGCAAAATGGTAAGACCAATGTACCAATGGTCAATTAGCTAATTGTAAACGATAATATTCAATGGAACAAGTCCATCGGTATAATTTGGATTAGCGGAAGTTTACAGCTAGCGTCAAAACGACGCATTTAATGCTTGAATATATCCTCAAAGCCCTTTTAAAACAGGGCTTTTAAGGTTTTTTGAAGTGCTTATCTGGTTGGGTTATAGGGTTAACCTAGTATGCCCGATAAGGTCAATACTGCGACAATGGAAAGAATAAATAACACATTTCGCTTGGCTAACTGGACTAACGTAGTGGGTTCGGTTGTCATATCTTCAGCAGGACAGCTCACATCTTCGGCTGCGATAGCGACCTCCGCCAATACCAATTTTGCGTGTTGTTGATAATCAAACAACAACCCGATCCATTTGGGTAGGGCGCGCGAAAAATGCCCAACTAACAAGAAGCCAAAGGCAGTAATACGAATGGGTACCCAGTCGAGTACGTGTAATATTTTGCCTAAAGACGATTGTGCTTGTAATGCGTGTGCTTGACTGTATCCGTGTAATGCTCTGAGACAACTGTATGCAATTACCCCAAACAAACCAAACACAACAAACATGAGCATCGGCGCAGCATACCGTTGATAGTTCAACCAGATCAGGTGCTGTCCAAACGAACGTGGATCATAACTGGCTAAGCCCAGTTGCTCGGTGTACATATCACAAGCTTGCAAATCACCTCGATTAGCTGCTTGCAAATAACATTTATAAGTATTGCGTAACTCAGGGCAACCTATCGCTAAATATAAACCCCCTAATGTAACCACAAAATTAACTAACGCAATATCTAACATCATCAGACTCAATGACAGTAACAAAGCAGGCAGCAACCACATTAACCATAATGGCGTCGAACTCGTTTGCTGATGCAAATAAGCTTTGCTTTCTAACCACTGGATATATTTATCAATATAATAATTACTCCGACAATTATCCGGCTTGGCGATCAGTCGTTCCGCAAGTAGGGTGAGTAACAAATAAATTAACGTCATAAGTGTGCCTTAAACTCCATCTAATAAAAATTGCTGAGTATCATAAATGTAATGATTGTCGATAACGGCACCAATCAAATGCAAACCCAGGATCGGTTTTACGCCCCGGTGCGATGTCATTATGCCCCACTATTCGGCCCATTGTAATCTTTGGAAATGTGTGTATCAAAAATTGTGATAACTGGACTAGCGCGTCATATTGGGCATCAGTATACCCCACCGTATCCGTCCCCTCCAATTCAATCCCAATACTATAATCATTACACCCAGCCCGACCTTGAAAACTCGATACACCGGCATGCCAAGCCCGTTGTGCAAAATCAACATATTGCAGCACGCTACCATCACGTCGAATACAAGCATGCGCTGACACTTGCAAGCCGGTTAAGTCAGCAAATGAGGGATGGGCATGGACATCCAGCTGACCGGCAAATAAAGCATCAATATAAGGCCCACCAAAATACCCAGCAGGTAGCGATATATTATGGATGACCAATAAAGAGACATCGCCCTTCGAGCCTAACGGTCGTGTATTATAAAATGCACATGGTCGGTGTTGTGCAATCGGATAGATAACAGTCAAGTGCATTACCTGTGGTATATTTGACATACTAAGATAAATCAAGGAATTGCAAATGGCAACTGATCCAAATTCTCAGCCCCCTCACCCGTATAGTAAATGGATGTGGATTGCTGCATGGGCTGGTGTGTTATGGTTGTTAGTTGTGGTATTTGGAGAGTTATTAGAGCAACAATATAATCCTAATCAGCATATTAATTATTCGACTAGTCAAGCCGGCGTAGCGATAACGCTAGATCAAAATCGTCAGGGACATTATATTTTGTCGGGCACGATCAATCGTCAACCCGTGACGTTTTTACTCGATACAGGTGCGACCAGCGTATCAATACCGGCACAAGTCGCGGCAAAGCTAAATTTACCTATCGGTCAGCAGTATCCGGTGCAGACTGCCAATGGCGTTGTGTATGTAACTGATACTATGGTCGACACGCTCACGTTAGGACCGGTCGCCTTGCAG
This sequence comes from uncultured Glaciecola sp., assembly GCA_937125395.1. Taxonomy (GTDB): domain Bacteria; phylum Pseudomonadota; class Gammaproteobacteria; order Enterobacterales; family Alteromonadaceae; genus Opacimonas. Next base: position 77,641 of record CAKZLI010000002.1, on the reverse strand, counting down.
AATATCCGAGCAAACATCAATCCTGGAATGCAATCAGACAAAATTTTATTAGGCATGAACGTGTTAAAAGATTTAGAATTGCTACAACGAAATAATCAACTAACTATTAAAGTCCCAAACTTATGAACCCAGAATCAGCATCGACAGCGTCTCAAGATACATCTTCGTCCTCATCGAAGTATGCATCTACTTATTACACACAACATTTAGCAACAGATACGTTGATTACGGTCAATAGGCTACAAGCGGATGTCGAGCATGCGTTGGCCGAAGATTTGGGGATGGATAACGACACCAATACTAAGCAAATCAAGGATATCGCCGAACTTGATATCACCGCTCAACTTATCCCAGCAACAGCCGTTGTCAACGCGCACATAGTGTGTCGAGATGCTGCTGTGATCGCTGGAATAGCATGGGCCGATTATGCCTTCAAGGCGTGTGCTGATGACCTTCACGTAGAATGGTTAGTCCAAGATGGACAAAAAGTTACACCTGATACCGTCATAGTTAAATTGCACGGTCCAGCAAGAGGAATTTTGACTGCTGAACGCGTCGCGTTAAATTTTATCCAGACGCTAAGTGCGACAGCGACGCTCACAGCTGCATACGTGGCACAATTGGCTGGTAGCGGGATTACTTTACTAGATACACGTAAAACGCTACCAAAACTGCGTCTAGCTCAGAAATACGCAGTCCAATGCGGTCACGGTCAAAACCATCGAATAGGGTTATTTGATGCGTTCTTAATCAAAGAAAACCACATTATGGCCTGCGGTGGCATTGCACATGCTGTTACCAAGGCGCAGAGTATTGCACCAAATACATTAGTAGAAGTCGAAGTGGAAAATCTCGAAGAACTTCAGCAGGCAATCAATGCGGGAGCGGATGTGATCATGCTTGATAATTTTTCAACCAAACAGATCCATGCGGCAGTAGCCATTAATCAAGGAAAAAGTAAACTAGAAGTGTCTGGCAATATTACCGATGCAAGAATTGCAGAGTTAAAAGATACGGGAGTGGACTATATTTCAAGTGGCGCATTAACTAAGAACGTGCAAGCAATCGACTTATCACTTAGAATAATTGATTAACATCAAATACCTATGTCTAACAATCACATAAGATAGACATAGGTATAATTCTACATACTCCATGCAGTACTTTTCTCAATATACTTAATATCAAGTAATGGCACCGGCACACCCTTAATGGATTTACCGTTATGAATGATATTATTTATATGCGCATTGCGCGGAGAACAACATGCAAACAGCTATCATCACTCACACTCATCACTCCCTTTATGCAGGTCACAACAAAGGCTTTACGCTCATTGAATTAATGATTGTGGTTGCCATCATCGGGATCCTTGCCACTATTGCCTTACCTGCGTACCAAAATTACACACAAAAAGCCCAGTTTACCGAAATCACCTACGCATCTGCCGCCGCTAAATCAGCAGTGGAGGTGTGTCTGCAAATCAACGGTGCAGTAGCAACTTGTGATGGGGGAATGTCAGGTATACCAGCGAATATTACCGCAGCAAATAACATCATAGGCTTATCGACGACAGATGGAGTCATTGTCACCACAAAAGCCACTGATAGCAATATCAACGGCACAGGGGCCGGCACATATACTCTCACCCCAACGCTGACTTCAGGCAGAGTAACGTGGGAAGCGGTCTGTGTACCTGCAACCTTGTGTTAACGATGAGTGAGAGGTCTTCATGGCAGAAGCAATTACACGGTATAAATGGCAAGGAGCCGATCACCAAGGCGTAACCATAAAAGGCGAGATCACGGCTTCGTCCCTCGCCCAAGCAAGATACCTATTACGTCGCCAAGGGATATCTGCGCGTATTGTCAAACAAGCCCCGACTTCCCTCTTTACACGTTCAAAAGATATGACGACCCCAACGGATATCGCGATGATCACACGTCAAATCGCGACTCTGTTAGGCGCCGGTGTAACTGTCACACAAACACTCGAGATAATCGCCAATGGGCATGCTAAGCCATCGACTAGAACAATCCTTAAAGCCATTACTCATGACGTCAAATCCGGTAACCCTGTTGCACTGTCTTTACGTAAACATCCGGCTCAATTTGATGAGTTATATTGTGCTTTAGTGGACACCGGTGAGCAATCAGGTGCACTGAGCACTATTTTTGATCGCATCGCCGTCTATAAAGAAAAAACAGAAGCGCTCAAATCTAAAATCAAAAAGGCCCTGTTTTATCCTATTGCAGTGCTGGTTGTTGCATGTGTCGTGACATTGATCCTACTGCTCTTTGTTGTTCCTCAATTCAAAGAAATATTTAACAGCTTTGGAGCTGAGTTACCGGTCTTTACGCAAATGATATTAAGCCTGTCTGACTTTATTCAAGCTTATGGTGTATTTATTGGTGCCGTCGTAACCATAGTTGGCGGCGGATTGACACAAGCACTGCGACGCTCATTAGCGTTACGCAACCGCGTTGACCGGTATATGTTGAGTATTCCAATCATTGGCGAGATTCTACGTAAAGCGATCATTGCGCGGTTGACAAGAACATTAGCCACAACATTTGCTGCAGGCCTGCCCTTGATTCAGGCACTTGAATCAGCGGCGAATGCATCTGGTAATGCTGTGTATCGTGATGCAATCCACTATACCCGCAAAGAAGTTGCCTGTGGCTTACAAATGTACATCGCTATGCGCACGACGGGTGTGTTTCCTGAGATGGTTGTGCAAATGATCGCAATCGGAGAAGAATCAGGAGCCGTTGATAGCATGCTCTCAAAAATCGCCAGCATCTACGAAAGCGATGTTGATAATATGGTCGAAGGTTTGGCAAGTTTACTCGAGCCTATCATCATGACAGTCTTGGGTATTGTGATTGGCGGGTTAATTATTGCAATGTATTTACCGATTTTCCAAATGGGTAATATTGTATGATAAACTGCTGTTAACGTTATTTTATTTGAGAAATGAGCATGCTCGATCTAACACCCTTGTTTGTGTTATTTGCAACAGAACCTGTGTATTTTTATATCAGTGTGTTTGTATTTAGTTTACTGATAGGCAGCTTTTTAAACGTTGTTATTTACCGCTTACCGATTATGCTCAAACGCGATTGGACTGAACAATCATTGGCATATTTTGCCGAAGATTTACCACCAGCATTTATCCAAAAACACCGCATTGTTGGACGCTTTGATTTAATTAAACCGGATTCTACTTGTCCACATTGCCAACATAACATTCGGGCTTGGCAAAATATTCCTGTCATCAGTTATGTATGGTTGCGTGGTGCATGTGCGCATTGTCGTCACAAAATTAGTCTACGCTATCCATTAGTCGAGTTAGCTACGGCATGTATTGGCGTATGGACTGCCGTGCATTTTGGCGTGACTTTACAGACCTTAGTGCTGTTATTCAGCAGTTATTTGTTGATCAGTATGATTATGATTGATTTTGATCATCTATTATTACCTGATGATCTGACCCTTGGCTTATTGTGGTTAGGCTTGTTAGCCGGATTAGGCAATTTATTTGTCACACTGCCCGATGCTGTGATAGGCGCAGCACTAGGCTATACCATACTTTGGTTGATTTATTGGGGATTTAAACTCATTACCGGTAAAGAAGGAATGGGCTATGGTGATTTTAAACTACTCGCTGCATTAGGCGCCTTTGTTGGGTGGCAGCATTTGTTAATCATTATTTTATTATCATCAGTGGTGGGATTGATATTAGGTTTGCTTATCCCCCGCTTGCAAAGTCAACAACCTGATGTACCGCAACAAACAATACCCTTTGGTCCATTTTTAGGGATCGCAGGTTGGCTGACTATTTTTTATGGCGATGTGATTCAATCCGCATATTTGCAATGGGCTTTACACTAATGAGTGACACCAACCCAATGATTATCGGCTTAACCGGTGGGATCGGTTGCGGTAAAACCACCATAAGTGATGAATTTGCACGACTGGGTATCACTATCGTCGATGCCGATGTGATTGCTCGTCAAGTTGTCGAGCCCGGCACACCAGGACTTGAACAGCTCATACAACGATTCGGGATTGATATGTTACATCCGGATGGTACGTTAAACCGGACTGCGTTGCGTAATATCATTTTCACCGACCCCTCATTGACACAATGGGTTAACGCACTACTGCATCCTTTGATCCGCACCAAAATGCTAGCGCAATTAAAACAATCACAATCCAGCTACACGATCCTGTCTGTGCCATTATTATTCGAAAACAATTTAGACAAATTATGTGATAGAGTCATTGTTGTTGATATAAATCATGACACCCAAATTGCGCGGATCACCAAACGTGACAGTACCACGGAAGAAAATGCCGAAGCGATTATAAAGGCGCAAATAGATCGCCCGACCAGGTTAAAGCAAGCTGATGATATTATTGATAATTCTGGTTCTATTAAGGATTCAATTGAACAAGTATCCCAACTGCATGCTTTTTATACTAAAATGATAAATAATGGCGTAAAATCAAAAATTAAGCTTGAAAATTGAAAGGATTTATTGTCTATTGCTAATACAATAATAAGGAGCTCACAATGCCGTTAGTAGTTTACGAATTTCCACTCAATGAAAAAGTGCGAAACTACTTGCGCGTTGAACATTTGTTTAGTGCCTTAGAGCAACCAGAAAAAATCTGTAAACAGCATAATGAAATCCAGTTTTTTAGAGATTATTTTACGCTCTTAGAGCTTATCGAACGTATCGATTTAAAAACTGAATTATTGCGAGACCTAAATCAATATCACACTATTTTGGATACTTGGTTAACATATCCTAATGTCGATATTGCTCGCATTCAGATTCAACGTGATATTGTGTTATCCATTATAAATAAACTCAAAGATGCAAAACGGATTGGCCAAGAGCTAAAATCTGATCGTTTTTTAACGGCAATTCGCCAACGTTTTACTATTCCTGGCGCGACTTGTAGTTTTGATTTACCGAAATTACATTACTGGTTGTCACTCAATGCACAAGTGAAACAAATAAATCTCACACAATGGGTTGAACCGCTGTTATTGCTAAAAGATTCCATTGCTACAACTTTGCAATTTATCCGCAGCCGCAGTGAATTACTGCCAGTTACAGCAAAGAATGGTTTTTATCAAGGCATTGCAGATAACAAAGTCGAACTTATCCGAGTTCAAGCAACCAAAAACATGCCGTATTACCCCACTCTCAGTGGCAATAAATACCGTTATGCGGTTCGTTTTTTAGAATTCACACAACATGATAATCACAATGCTTCAATTGATGAGAGTATTGAATTTTTGATGGCGAGCTGTTAATGCAAGTACAATGTCCAACCTGTAACACCGATGTACAATGGAATAATGAGTCTGTTTATCGACCATTTTGTTGCAAAAAATGCCAATTAATAGATTTAGGTGAATGGGCCGATGAAGCGAAATCCATCCCATGCGGTGCTAACCCTAATGAACAAACCACACAAATGCCAAGCATTGAAGATATCGAGGCATTGTTAGCAGCACAACCAGATACATTTTTTAAATAACCTGTCAGCACAGGTTTTATGAATAGGTCTAGGATGACAACAATTCAGTCAATTGCCATTGTCGGCGGTACTCATGGCAATGAGCTTACAGGGATCCATACGGTCCAAGCACTTCGTAATCCGCAATTGCGTGCAATCCATTGTCCAATCGCAGATGAATTTGCGACTCAATATTTTATTGCTAACCCGCGGGCGACAAAAGCGGTCACTCGTTATATCGATGATGATCTTAATCGACAATTTACTTCACAGCGGCTAAGTGCACAGCACAGCGATGCGTATGAGTCTGGCTTAGCCAAGATGTTAAATCACACGCTAGGCCCCATAGACGCCCCTGAATTTGATTTAGTTATTGATATTCATAATACGACGTCAGCCATGGGCCCGACATTGATTGTATTGGCCGATTCACCGTTCTATCGAAATATGGCAGGCTATCTTGCTCTACAGATGCCTGAAGCGAATATTTTACTCGAAGATGAAGTCGAATATAGTGCTCACCCTTACCTGTGCACATTGGGCAAGCATGGCGTAATGCTTGAACTCGGTGCGCAACCGCAAGGCGTATCAAGGAGTGATATTTTTGAACAATGCCAGGCCATGCTTCGCCATGTATTGCATTATTGTCAACTAAACAATCACAATAAACTACCCGATATTCCTGCATTTAGTGCATATCGATTGCAAGAGACGATTAACTTTCCATGCAATACGGAGCAAGAAATTAACGGATTGATCCATGCCAATTTATTAGACAAGGATTTTGAACCTGTCCATCATGGCGATCCTATCTTTACATTGTTTGATGGGACGGATGTGCTGTGGCGTGGTGAACACACTATTTATCCACACTTTATTAATGAAGCTGCCTACCAACAAAGCCAAGTGGCGTTCGCAACAGCCAGTAAGTTTATTTGGTAGTCAGTTTATTGGGTAGTAAGTTGCACATTGTTGTTCGCTGAAAGATGTTATTGACGGCTATTAGAACTGGTTAGTCAGTTCCAGCTTGATTAATATTGCTCGATGATGCGCTGTACAATTGCAGTATTTGCAGCTGGAAAATCAATATTCGTCAGTTCTGTTAGTTCAAACCATGCCCCGACTTGCCCCTCTTTTCCAAACGGCTCGCCGCTAAAGTTGGTTAAGGTATACACATCTAACAGCACATTTTTATCGCCATAATCATGCCGGATATCCATCAAAAAATCCGCATCATTAACAACAATACCAATCTCTTCTTTTAGCTCGCGCTGCAAGGCCTGCAATACAGTTTCACCTGGTTCACATTTACCTCCAGGAAACTCCCACTTACCGCCTTGATGGGCAGCAATGCTACGTTGGGTAAGGTAGACTTGATAGCGTTGCTGCGCGGTATGCACCGCGGTTTGGCGCAGTACTACACCGACCGCAACCTGTACTGTTTTTTTCTGCACCATTATGTGACGGTCAAGCTACAGTTTGCCGTGGCATTGCTTGTATTTTTTACCAGACCCACATGGGCATGCATCATTTCGCCCAACTTTAGGCCCTTGACGCTGACCAATTTGAACACCAGCGTTATTATCGCTATCTTGATTCGTTGTCATTGGCTGAGCCGCAGCCTCTTGACGCTGTCGCTCGACTTCTTCGACATCAGATTCAGCTTTAACTTGCACCTTGCTCAATAGGCTAATGACTTCAATTTTGAGGTTTTCTAACATGTCTGAAAACAGTTCAAATGATTCACGCTTGTATTCTTGTTTAGGATTCTTTTGCGCATAACCGCGAAGATGAATACCTTGGCGCAAATAATCCATCGCCGCAAGATGTTCTTTCCAATGACTATCTAAGGATTGCAGCATCACTGCTTTTTCAAACTGACGAATTACGTCTTCACCCACAACATCCACTTTGGCTTGATAAGCGCTGTTGATCCCATCATGGATCTTGTCACGGAGTTTTTCTTCAAATAATTTATCATCGTCATCCAACCATTGCTGGATTGGCATCGTCACTTGATAATCGCCTTTTAAGCGTTCTTCTAAGCCATCCACGTCCCACATTTCTGCAAGGGATTGTGGCGGTATATACTGGCTGATCATCTCATCAATAACATCGCTGCGGATCGCTGAGATAGTCTCACCAATATCACCTTCGTCTAATAATTCGTTGCGCTGTTCATAAATGACTTTACGTTGATCATTGGCCACATCATCATATTCAAGCAATTGCTTACGAATATCGAAGTTACGCCCTTCAACTTTACGCTGAGCATTTTCTATTGCGCGCGTCACCCAAGGATGTTCAATCGCTTCACCGCGCTCCATACCTAAGCGTTTCATCATATTGCCCATTTTTTCAGAGGCAAAAATACGCATTAACGCATCATCTAATGATAGATAAAAACGCGAAGAACCTGGGTCACCTTGACGACCAGAACGACCACGTAATTGATTATCAATACGTCTAGATTCATGTCGCTCGGTACCTATGATATGTAAACCACCCGCTTGTAGCACAGCAGTATGACGCTCTTCCCAAGCAGCCGTTAATTTGGCTTGTTGCGCTGCATCGGTTATCCCTTCCAGCTCAACCTTCAGATTACCGCCTAACACGATATCAGTACCACGACCTGCCATGTTGGTCGCTATTGTCACTGCACCTGGCATACCCGCTTGTGCAACGATATCTGCTTCTTGTTCGTGGAATTTGGCATTCAGTACTTTATGTTTAATTTTTTGCTTCTTGAGCACATTGGATAGTAGTTCTGAATTTTCAATCGATACGGTACCGACTAATACCGGTTGCCCGCTTTCTGCACAGGCTTGGATATCTTTGACAATGGCTTCGTATTTTTCTTCAACCGTCATGTAAATCAGATCTGGTTTGTCTTTTCTGATCATGTCACGATTGGTTGGAACGACGACCGTTTCTAAGCCATAAATATGTTGAAATTCAAACGCTTCAGTATCTGCAGTTCCGGTCATTCCACCTAGTTTTTCATATAAACGGAAATAGTTTTGGAAGGTAATGGATGCCATCGTCTGATTCTCATTTTGAATCTCAACGCCTTCTTTGGCTTCAACAGCTTGATGTAACCCTTCAGACCAACGACGTCCCTCCATTGTCCGGCCGGTGTGCTCATCGACAATCACAATAGTGCCTTCGCTGACAATATAATCGACGTCTTTGGTAAAGAGTTTATGGGCTTTTAATGCTGAATTAACATGCTGTAATAACGCAATATTAGCAGAGGCAAACAATGATTGTTCGGCAGCAAGCACCCCAGCGCCTAAGAGTAACTCTTCGACATACAACTGACCTTTTTCGGTCAAGTAAACCTGCTTGCCTTTTTCGTCAATAGTGTAATGACCGTCGCCTTCTACACCTTCTTCATCTTCTTTTTCTTGTTCAACTAATTTAGGTACAAGTGCATTAATTTGCTTGTACATGGCTGAACTATCTTCCGCCGCACCAGAGATAATCAGTGGCGTTCTTGCTTCATCAATCAAGATTGAATCGACTTCATCGATAACGGCATAATGCAATTCACGTTGCACACGTTCAGCCGGGCTAAACGCCATATTATCGCGCAAATAATCAAAACCGAACTCATTGTTTGTACCGTAAGTCACATCACATTGGTATGCAGCTTGTTTTTCAACATGCCCTAATCCAGGAATGTTACACCCAACAGTCAGACCCAAAAATGCAAATAAATCACGACTCCAATCAGCATCACGCTTAGCAAGATAATCATTTACCGTGATAACATGAACACCTCTACCGGTAATCGCATTGAGGTATGTCGCTAATGTCGATGTTAAGGTTTTACCCTCACCGGTGCGCATTTCCGCGATTTGACCTTGATGAAGTACTGTCGCACCTGTCAATTGTACATCAAAAGGACGCATGCCATAGACACGCACACTGGCTTCTCTGACCACCGAAAACGCTTCTGGTAATAACGCATCCAATGTTTCACCTTGCTCAATTCTTGCTTTGAAATCCGCTGTTTTAGCTTGTAGCTCGCTATCACTTAAAGCTTGTAATGATTCTTCAAAGCCATTGATGTGTTTATTCGCTTTGTTGATTCGTTTAAGAATACGATCATTACGACTTCCAAAAACCTTGCGTGCAATTGATGTGAACATGTTGTTGTTATTTCCGTTGGTTATTGACGATAGACATAGGGCAACGGGTCTATCTGTGTACCGTTCTTAATAATTTCATAATGGACATGTGCGCCTGTTGAGCGTCCAGTATTTCCTACCAATGCAATTGATTGGCCTTTAGTGACCACTTCGCCTACGTTGGCATCTAGGGTTTGATTGTGACCATATCGAGTGACTAATCCGTTTCCATGATCAATTTCAATAAGATTACCATAGCCATAGCGCTCGCCAGACCAAGTGACTACGCCCGCAGCGGTAGCAATAACAGGTGCACCTTCTTTAGCAGCAAAATCAATGCCTTTGTGCATGGTCTGTTTGGCTGTAAAAGGATCATCGCGCATACCATAGTAAGATGATAGCCATCCCTTATTAATAGGTCGCCCTGTAATCCGTTGCTCTATATTTATATTGGTGTTAGCAAGGATTTTTTCAAGGGCATCAAGCTGGTTTATCTGTTGATCCAACTTGGTATTTAATTGTGTCAGTTTGCTTTGGACTGTTAATGTATCGTCAGTATCGATAGTCATTGCTTGAGTGAGGCTATCACTTTGTGTAAATACCAACTTTGCATCCGTTGTGACGGCTAATTGCTTTTGTTGTAAAGTCAGAAGTGCGAGTCGTTGTTCTAAGTTTGCTAGTTGTTGAACGATAGCATCTAAACCTAATTCGCTTTCCGCTTGTAAGCTATACAAGACGCTTTGCTGTGCTAACAATCCTTGTTTAACAAGTTGAACTCGTTGAATGTTTTCATCAACAGAGTGAGTGGAGCGACTGGAAATAAGCAAAACAACGGTAGTAAGTACCAACATACTTAGCCATTTGCGCACATCAAACGACCGCATTATGCGTCGTTGATTATGTTCAAAAGATAAGGTTAGTTTCATGCTACTCTCTATTTAAAATTGCGTGCTAGATAATAAACTAATTTACCACATTAAAAAACAAAAAAGCCCTTCATAAACTCATTATAAAGGGCTTTAATCATTATTTTACAGGTTAATTCAATGCCATTACCGGATTAATGTATTGAATCGGTGCCTCAGCAGTATCGTCATATGTGACATACTCCCATGCATCCTGTTGCGCTAATAGTGCATTTAATAATTTATTATTCAGGCCGTGTCCTGTTTTGTAAGCCTTTAATAAACCGATAATACTGTGTCCGCCTAAATATAAATCACCGACTGCATCGAGTACTTTATGCTTAAGAAATTCATCTTCATAACGCAGACCTTCAGGATTTAGTACTCGGTATTCGTCCAGAGCAACAGCATTATTCATGCTTCCACCTAGTGCTAAATCCATGGAGTTCATCATTTCTAAATCACGCATAAAGCCGAATGTTCGAGCTCGAGAAACATGGTCGATATATGAATCAGAACTAAAATCCAACACCATATTTTGACGTGTTTGGCTGATAACAGGGTGCTCAAAATCAATTGTAAAATCGACTTTAAATCCATTAAATGGGCTTAACTCAGCCCACTTATCACCATCTTCAACACGGACCGTCTTAAGTAGCTTTAAAAACTGCTTTGGCGCATTAAGCTCTTCAATGCCTGCTGACTGCAGCAAAAATATAAACGGACTGGCACTGCCATCCATTATCGGTAACTCATGGCTATTCACTTCGACAATGATGTTATCGATGCCTAGGCCGGCAAGAGCAGAAGCAAGATGTTCGACAGTATGCACAGATATACCATCGGCATTACTGACACAGGTACATAAAACAGTATCTTTCACCGCATCAGCGCGTGAAGGAATATCGACATGCGGGGTTAAATCCACACGACGAAATACGATCCCAGTATTTGCTGGTGCTGGACGAAGTGTCATAGTGACCTTCTCGCCCTTATGCAAGCCAATACCGGTTTCTTGGACCGAATGTTTAATAGTACGTTGTCTAATCATTGCTTCACCTTGAAAACTGGAGGCATATTATATGGTCATACCAGTTATCAGTCAAGGTCTCCTAATTAATCAGCTTGCTTACGTAAGAAAGCAGGAATATCAATATATTCAAGATCTTGCATATCATCAATATCGTGCTTAGTTGCAGTCATGGTCGCAGATGACGAGCTTGAACTGGATCCACCAACGGATTGATTGCTCATCGCAGACGTATTGACCGATGTATCGGATTTGACTAGCGAAATATCAGGCTTATCTGCACCAATGCCAGTCGCTACAACAGTAACACGGATTTCATCATCCATTTCCATATCGATAACGGTACCCACTACCACAGTGGCATTTTCAGAAGCAAATGCACGTACTGCATTACCCACTGTTTCATATTCATCAATTGCAAAACTAGGACCTGCGGTGATGTTCACTAGAATACCGCGTGCACCTGATAAATCGATGTCTTCAAGTAGCGGACAAGCGATGGCTTGTTCGGCAGCTTCTTCAGCACGATCTTCACCATGGCCAACACCTGTACCCATCATAGCGGTACCCATTTCAGACATCACGGTTTTAACATCTGCAAAATCGACATTGATTAAACCGGGGTTGGTAATCAATTCAGCAATACCACGAACAGAACCCAACAAGACATCGTTTGCAGCTTCAAATGCTTGTAATAATGGGGTGCCTTTTCCTAGTACTTTTAATAGTTTTTCATTAGGGATCGTGATCAATGAATCAACGTGCTTTGACAACTCATCGATACCTTGATTGGCATATGAAATACGCTTTTTGCCTTCAAAACCAAACGGACGAGTCACGACTGCCACGCTCAAGATACCCATTTCACGTGCAATTTTGGCTACTTCGGGTGCCGCGCCAGTACCAGTGCCGCCGCCCATTCCAGCGGTGATGAAGATCATGTCAGCACCATCTATGCTTTGACGGATTGTTTCACGGTCTTCATGTGCCGCTTCACGGCCTACATTTGGATCGGCACCTGCACCTAATCCTTTAGTGACACTATTACCAATTTGTAAAATCGTATCAGCATGAGATTTTTTTAATACTTGTGCATCAGTATTAACGGTGATGAACTCTACACCTTCAATTTTGTTGGCCACCATGTGCTCGATAGCATTACCACCACCGCCACCAACACCAATTACCTTGATTACAGCTTCTGCACTACTGTCATCCATTAATTCAAACATATTTGCTCTCCGGTTATGCTTGTTATTATACAGGTTAATTTCTTAAAATTCGCCTTTAAACCATGCTTTTATACGACTAAATATATTTTCGCTCGGTTCTTTATGCTTTATTTGTTGTTCATCGAATGATTGACGACCATATTGTAATAAGCCCACCGCAACGGCAAAGCTCGGGTCGTTCACATAATCACTCAATCCTTTAATATTATTCGGGGTACCAACACGGACCGGCATTTGAAAAATTTCTTCTGCAAATTCCACCGCGCCTTCCATTTTGACGGTACCGCCAGTTAAGACAATCCCCGCTGCAATCTGTTCCTCTAATCCACTGGCTTTTATTTCTTCATGGATCAATTCAAACAATTCTTGGTATCTAGGTTCAATAACCTCTGCCAATGTGTGTCGTGACATAGTGCGCGCTGGACGTCCACCAACACTAGGCACATTGATGGTATCTTCCATGCTAACCATGTCTTTGAGTGCACAAGCATGTCGCACTTTTAACTCTTCAGCATTGTTAATGGGTGTACGGAATATTTTGGCAATATCACCCGTAATTTGATTACCTGCTACAGGTATTACCGCTGAATAACGAATAGCCCCGTTTGAATAGATCACTAGATCAATAGTACCAGCACCAATATCAACTACACACACGCCTAACTCACGTTCATCATCCGTTAACACTGAATAACTCGCTGCTAATGCAGAAAATACCATAGTATCGACGGTTAATGATGAGCGATCGGTACATTTGATATAGTTTTTAGCCATATCTTCTGCACAGGTAATGATATGCACATTTGCATTCATTCGCACCCCTGACATACCGATAGGGTTTTTGACTCCCTCTTGCACATCAACTGAATATTCTTGTGGTAATACATGCAGCATACGCCGTTCAGCGGGAATAGGAACTGATCGTGCGGCGTGGATCACATTATCAAGATCTTCTTGTTCAACCTCTTGATGATTGATCGCCACCATGCCATTTTCATTTTGGCATTGTACGTGACGTCCGGTAATGGCCATTACAATCGAAGACACTTTGCAATTAGCCATTAATTCCATTTCATTGACCGCACGCTGAATTGATTGCGATACGAGATTTAAATCGTTTACACCGCCTTTATCCATACCTTTTGCAGAATAAGTGCCAACTCCAACAATACTGACAAAATTATCATTAAGCATTTCGCCAACAACGGCTTTAACCGTATGGGTTCCTATATCCAAACCCACTACGAGATTCGCATTGTCTATTTTAGACATGACATGTTCCTATTAATACTAACTGGAAAAAAATACGCTCATACCTTCCAACCTACCGCGACACCTGTGTCGTAGCGTAAATCAACGTAATCAATTGCACGTTGATCTTGCTGTAAAAGCGGATATAAATTTATAAAACGTTGTAAACGGTCAATAAACTCCTGACGACCAAGATTGAGTTTAATTCCATTGTTTAACTGTACTTGCCATGCAAAGCGCTCACTCAACACCAAGTTATCTACTGCTAAGGTGCCAGTAGACAGAATCATCTGCATCGCTTTGTAACCAGAAAGTGCCGTTTTCTCGGCACCATTAGGCCCAAATAGTGACGGCAATTTGGCATCTGCCAATGAACCGGCAAACGGGACGCCATCTGCATTTAATAATAAATCATCATTCCACATAGCGACGGGCGTTTGTTCAATCAAAAACACTTGTACCGTGTTAGGCCATTTTTTGCGAACAGATGCTTGATACACCCATGGATGCTTGAGCACTGCGGTGTGAATTTCGTTGATGTCAGCTGAGAAAAAGCTCCCACTTACATCATTTGCTATCAACCTTGAAATATCTCGGTCTTGGATATACTGATACTGGCCACTAAATTCTATTGCACTGATAGGAACTTGCTGCTCGTCCACCATCCAGTTATTTAAAGTGAACCCAGCCCACAATAAACCACTAAACACGACAAACAAAAAGACCAACCCCCAAGATTGTTCTCGATTGATTAAATGACCTTGTTCAAACTCTTCGCTCATGTCACCTCCGGTTTATCGGCGACCGCGACACCATGAAGTATCGCTGGAGAAAATGCATCGACTAATATCGCTTTAACCAAATCATTAAAACTATACCCGGCTTGCAATGCCGCTTTAGGAACCAAACTGGTTTGGGTCATGCCTGGGACTGTGTTTACCTCTAATAAGACAAACTCTCCGGTCACAGCATCACGCATCAAATCAACTCGTCCCCAACCTTGACAAGATACCGCTGAAAACGCGTCCAAGCTTAATTGCCCGATGATTTGTTCATCTTCGCTGGATAAATCACTAGGGCAAAAATATTGCGTCGTGTTTGCTTGGTATTTTGCTTCGTAATCATAAAATGAATGCGGTGTCGCCATCGATATACTTGGTAATGCCACACCAGCGAGGATACTGACTGTATATTCTGGTCCGCAAATAAATTGTTCTACCAACACCCGTTTGTCATATCGCAATGCAACATCAATCGCTGCAACTAACCCCGCAGGTGTATCTACCTTTGCCATACCAATACTAGAACCTTCATGGCTAGGTTTAACCATGACGCATTGACCCACTTGTTGCATCACGGTTTGCGCCGATTGCAACGATAAAGGGTGATCAATTTCCAGATATTTAGCGGTAGGTAAGCCTAGTGCTTGCCATACGTGTTTGGTGTGTAATTTATCCATCGCTATCGCTGAGCCCAGTACGCCTGTTCCAGTGTAAGGAATATTCATCCATTCCAGTGCACCTTGGACTGTACCGTCCTCCCCACCACGACCATGTAACATGATCATCACATGTGTCACTTGTTCCTCAACCAATTCACTTAATGAGCGTAATTTAGGATCAAAGGCAATGACCGGTAAACCTAAAGACGCAATAGCATTCACCACGGCATTACCTGAAGCAAGCGAGACCTTTCTTTCTGCTGACGTGCCACCTAACAGCACTGCTATTTTGGTCGGCGACTGACCACTATTTTTAGTGCCAGTGAGAGTGTCAGTAATGATTTTGCATACCGTCTCAGTAGCTTGACCCTGACTCAATGATTTTGCTTGCTGAGCCATATCAATCCGCAGATCCTGATCAGTGATCAACTTAATCAGCATATCGTCCAATTGCCCAAGTTGCCCTTGGGGACATAACATTGCCGCATTGTGTTCACTCAACGATTGTGCATTTTTGGTTTGATGGTCATCAACAGCACTTGGCAATGGCACAAAGCATGCTGCTCTCCCTGCCCCAGACACTTCAGCAACAGTTAACGCACCAGCGCGACAAATCACGATATCTGCTGCCGCTAAATCACTGGCCATATCATCAATAAATTCACGGACATTAATGCTCACGTTATCCGCTAGAATATGTTTATTGTACTCATCCGTTACCGTTGCTTGATTGCCTTTACCTACTTGATGCGTAATTGTCATATTGTATGGTGAAGTATCACTGTGGTTGAGCTTTTTGGCTAAGCGCGAAAACACACTCGGTAATGATTGATTTAACGCACGAGCACCTAGGCTGCCTCCGACGACCAAAATATTGATATTGTCTTGATGTGGAAGACTCGCTGATATCGCACTGATGTCTGAGCGAATTGGATTACCTACCCAACGAACTTGTTGATTGATCGTGGAAGATCCAAAATCAGTATGATTAAACCCTGTTAATGTGTGTGTTGCTAGACGAGCTAGATAGCGGTTTGTCATACCTGCAATGGCATTTTGTTCATGTACAATCAGTGGAATACGATGCAACCATGCTGCGATACCACCAGGTCCACTGGCATACCCACCCATTCCCAAAATAACATCTGGTTTGGTTAAGCTTACTATTTTATAAGCTTGGTACACTGCTTTTGTTAATGTCCAAGGTAACAATAGTTTACCGACTAACCCATTACCACGGACTCCTTTGATAGCAATGGTATGTAATAAAATATCATGTTGTGGAACGATTTGAGCTTCCATTTTATTGGCTGTGCCTAACCATTCAATGTCCCATTTTGCCCCACGCAACATCTGTGCGACAGCCAAACCTGGAAAAATATGTCCACCGGTTCCTCCGGCCATAATGAGAAGTTTAGGCATTGCTTGGCTCCTCATCAATATCTGCTAATAATACTGAATCAGCCTGAGATGTCGTATCGATGACGCTAGGTTTAACTGTCTTTTTGGTTTTTTTATTGGGTTTGCTGACTGCTTGTATCGAAGCACAACGTACTTCAAAATCAATCCTAATTAACAATGCAACCGCTATAGCCATGATGATCATACTCGAGCCGCCGTAACTGACTAAGGGTAGCGTCAGTCCTTTAGTGGGTAATAATCCGGCACTGCCACCAATGTTAACAAAGGTCTGAAAACTAAACCATATGCCGATCCCATATGCCAAATACGCAGCAAAAGGCATCTGGGCTGCAAGTGCACGATTGCCTAAAAATAAGGCTTTAATGACCATCGTCAATATTAAACCAAGTAAGACCACAATCCCCATATAACCTAATTCTTCAGCGAGTATTGCTACAATAAAATCAGTATGAGCTTCTGGTAAAAACTGTAATTTTTGAATGCTATTACCGAGCCCTTGGCCAAACCAATCACCGCGACCATAGGCCATTAACGATTGCGTTAATTGATAGCCAGAACCAAATGGATCTGCCCATGGGTCCAAAAATGCAGTGATCCGGCGCATCCGATATTCTTCTAAAATAATCATAGTCACAAACAACACAATACCGGTAAAGACCAGTGCCATAAATTGCCACAACTTAGCACCCGCCAAAAAGAGTAATCCTAAGGTAGTAATAAACATAACGATTGTCGTGCCAAGATCTGGCTGCGACCACAAACACACGCCAAGAACAAAGAACACGATCAAAGGTTTAATAAACCCTTTAATATTATCAGTCACTTCTGCATATCGGCGCTCTAAATAACCAGCCAAAAAGCAAAAGAAAAATAATTTTGTTGGCTCTGCAGCTTGAATATTTATCGGTCCAATAGTCAGCCAACGTTGTGCACCGTTAACTGAGCGGCCGACCAGTAAGACGGCAACTAACAGACCAAATGCCAATAACAATAAATACGGATTATATTTTTGCCACCAACTAATCGGGATCATTAACACAAACAATGCAGTGATGAGAGCCAAGCAACTAAAAATTACATGTCTAATGATAAAGAAATATTGATTATTATATTTTGCAATACCCTCCGGCATAGATGCCGAGGCAACCATAATAATCCCGAGTGATACTAACGCTAATGCAACTAACACCAGTCCCAAATCATACAACCGTGTTTGGCTTTGCACATCATCATAACGTGCAGCAAACATCGCTTGTAAAGAAGAGGGTGACGTGGTGCTGGTCATAGTGTTTATTTATCTCAGTTTGAGGGTGGCTAAGCCAACCAGGACTAATATTAACGATATTATCCAAAAGCGCACAATGACCTTAGGCTCTGGCCAACCTTTTAATTCAAAATGATGATGAATAGGCGCCATTCTAAAGACCCGTTTTCCACGTAACTTAAATGAGCCGACTTGGATAATGACTGACAATGTCTCAATTACAAAAATACCGCCCATGATCACCAAGACAATTTCTTGGCGGACTAACACGGCAATTATTCCTAATGTGCCGCCCAGTGCTAATGAACCAACATCACCCATAAACACTTGAGCTGGATAGGCGTTAAACCACAAAAAACCAAGTCCTGCACCGACGATAGCACCACAAATAATGACTAATTCACTGGCTTGAGGAATATGTGGAATGTGCAAATATTCTGAGAAATTCACATTCCCCGTAGTATAAGCAAATATCGCTAATGCACCTGCCACCAATATAGTCGGGACAATCGCTAACCCGTCTAAACCGTCGGTAAGATTAACAGCATTACTGCTGCCGACTAATGTAAAATAGACCAACACGATATACATCAAACCAAGTTGTGGCATGACGTCTTTAAAAAATGGTACGACTAGGGCGGTTTGCTCCGGCTGTGCCGCACTGTTATATAAATAAACAGCGACAACTAGTGCAATCACGGTTTGCCAAAAATACTTCCACCTTGCAATCAACCCTTTTGCATCTTTACGCACCACTTTGCGGTAATCGTCGACAAATCCAACAATCCCAAAACCCAGTAAAATCACTAACGTGACCCATACATATTCATTACTCAAATCAGCCCACAACAAGACGCTTACCCCAATTGCAGCTAATATCAGTACGCCACCCATTGTCGGTGTACCCATTTTTTGCAAATGTGATTCAGGGCCATCGTCGCGAACGGTTTGACCAATTTGTAAACGTTGTAACCAATTAATCATTGTGGGGCCAATAACAATAGCCATCAATAACGACGTTAACGTGGCCAAAATCGCACGTAGGGTCAAATAGTTAAGAACGCTAAATCCTATATCTAATTGAATTAACCAATTGGATAATAATATCAACATGCTATGCGGCTCCTAGAGCGATCAAGCTTTCCCACGGGGGATGCCTCCAACGCTGACACGACACGTTCCATTCTGGCGGAACGCGATCCCTTCACCAAAATAGTAATATCGTCATTTTCGTTGTGTAACTCAGCGTATAAGGCGTCCATTAATGATTCAATTGTTGAACAATGTAACCCTTGTTCGCCGTAGACATCACTGGCACTTTGACTCAGCACACCTAATGTAAACAAGCGGTCAATACCCTCATCTTTTGCTAGTTGACCGACTTCTTCATGATAATGGCGTGCTTTGTCTCCGAGCTCTGCCATATCCCCTAGGACCAGCACAGTTCGCCCATGATAACTAGCCAATAATTTGATTGCAGCGGTGACGGAGGCAACATTCGCATTGTAAGAATCATCGAGTAAGCGAACTTGTTCAGATAGTTGTTTGACATCTAAACGACCTTTGACATGTTGCATGGTCGCCAAGCCATCTCGAACATTTTCTAAACTGGCGCCCACATTGATTGCTAATGCCGCAGCGAGTAATGCATTACTGACGTTGTGCATTCCAGGTATCGTTAATTCAATATTCATCTCACCCATCGGAGTGTGCATTATAAAATGCGCACACCCGTTATAGGCTAGTCCAACTTGAGAAGCAGTAAAATCGACACCCTTGCCTGGTTCAGTGTCTAATGAAAATGAATAAATAAATTCATTGTCTAATTTTCCTCGCCAAAAATCATAAAATTGCGAGTCATGGTTCAATAATGCAGTACCTGAGGGCCCTAGGCCTTTAAAGATTTCACTTTTGGCACGTGCAACGCCAAATAAACTGCCAAAGCCTTCAAGGTGCGATGCTGCCGCGTTGACGATAGTCGCCACATCTGGCTTAACCAAACCGGTTGTATAGGCAATTTCGCCCATATGATTCGCACCCATTTCAATCACAGCATAATCATGCTCATGCGCTAATCGTAACAAGGTCAATGGCACACCAATATCGTTGTTAAAATTACCCGCTGTGGCCAATACGTTCCCGCATTGTTGTAAAATCGCAGTGGTCATCTCTTTAACGGTTGTTTTACCTGAGCTACCGGTGATCCCAACAGTTTTAGGATTAACACATTGGCGTATATAAGCCCCCAGCAGACCCAGTGCAAGTTTGGTATCTTCGACCAAAATATATGGGATATGCGCGGCAACTGGCTCAGATACAATTAATGCTGTCGCACCTTTTTGTCGAGCTTCATTAACAAACGCGTGACCATTAAAATTAGGTCCAACGAGTGCCAAAAAAATATCCTTGGGGCTAATACTTCGAGTATCGGTAGACACACCTGCAATGACAATATCATCGCCATGTAACGTGCCATCTATCTGTTTAGCTATATCCGATAATGTAAGATTAATCATACCGTAGACCTATTGAGTAAAAGTAAGATTAGCAACATTGGTTGCTTTTTGTGCATCTGGCGCAACATTTAACAGCTGTAATGCGCCCCCCATAATTTTAGAAAATACCGGCGCCGCTGTTTGTCCTGCATGGTACAAGTCTCCACCAGGTTCATTGATTAACACGACCACGACAATTTGTGGATCAGACACTGGCGCAATGCCTGCAAAAATATTCACATAGTTATCACCGTAACCACCGGCAACGGCTTTTCGACTAGTACCGGTTTTACCTGCGACACGATAGCCTGGCACCGCAGCTTTTTTGCCTGAACCCCCTTTAAGAGTGACACTTTCCATCATATCTAGCACGGCATGGGTGTGTTTGGTAGAGAAAACCTGTTCAGCCTCTTTAGTGACGCCATTTTTAATAATTGATAACTCACGATTAACACCGCCGTTGGCTAAGGTCGTGTACATGCGCCCAATTTGTGCGGTTGTCACAGACAATCCATAGCCAAAAGACAACGTCGCTAATTCAAAATCTGACCAACGACTACGTTCATGAAATAATCCATCGCTCTCACCCAACAAACTCATGCCAGTATCGGACATCAAGCCCATGTTGTAATAGGTATCAAGCAAAAATTCTTTGGGCACAGATAAGGCTAATTTAGTCGTGCCGACGTTACTGGATTTTTGAATAATCCCACGTAAATCAAGTTCACCATGGTTAGTACCATCTTGGACACGACTGCCACCTAATCTCATCCAACCTGGATGCGTGTTAATCATGTCATCTTTGCTAATAGCACCAAACTCTAAGGCACTCAATACTGCTAAAGGCTTGACTACAGATCCAGGTTCAAATGCATCGGTTACCACTCGGTTTCTAATGCGATACGCACCGGTATTTTTACGGTTATTCGGGTTATAGGATGGCCCGTTTACCATTGCTAACACTTCAGCCGTCTCCACATCAATCACCAATGCTGATGCTGAGCGAGCTTGATACACAGTCAATGCTTTTTTAATTTCTTTGTACGCCAATGCTTGAATGCGCTGATCGATGGTCAAGACTAAATCATTTGCTTTGACGCCCGCTTTTTGTTTTAGTACTTCAATCTGGCGGCCTTTACCATCACGTCGAATATAGCGTTTACCCGGTGTCGCAGTCAGGTAGTCATTAAACAAGTATTCGATACCTTCAATGCCTTTATCATCGACATTGGTAAAACCAATAACGTGCGCTGACACTTCACCTGAAGGATAGTAACGACGTGATTCGTCACGTAAATACACACCTGGGATATCTAATTCATCGACATAATTTGCCATCGCAGGTGTCACTTGGCGTTGCAAATAAACAAATCGGCGCTTAGGGTTGCTCACTTTAGCCATTAACGCTTGGGTATCATTGTTCAGCACTTTGGCAAGGGCATCCCAACGACGCACATCATCCAATGAAGATTTTTGCGCGATTATCTTTGGATCAGCATAAATCGCTTGAACAGGAATACTCACAGCCAACTCTTGACCGTTGCGATCGATAATTAAACCACGATGGGCAGCAGCTTCACGCACTCGCTTAGTCCGATTATCTCCTTGCTTAATTAGTTGATCAGGTTCGATCACCTGAATATAAGCCGCGCGAACGCCGATACCGACGAACACCAAACTGATACAAATGATCACAAACGCAAAGCGCCAATACACAGTCGCAGGGACGATTGATTGCTCAGCCGTCGAAGTCGTCGCCGACTTACGGTGAGGGGAATTGTTGTTAGTTGACTTATTCATCGGATGCGCACCACAATTTCACTGTTTGCATCGGGACGCTTCATATCTAGTTTTTTGCTGACTAAGGTTTCTATTCGATTGTGTTCGGTCAACGCGCTTTGTTCCAATACTAAATGACGCCACTCAACATCCAGTCGATCTTGCTCTTGCATCAACGCTTCAACTTGGATGGATAACTGTCGATTATGATGCGCACTAAGCACCACGGCATACGCAGATAGCATGATCGCTATAAACAACAAAACCCGCGTAAAATTGCGAGTTAAATCGGTTAATAAAATGTCGACTAGGCTGATCCGCTGAGTACTCATAACTTCTCTGCCACCCGCAAGACTGAACTGCGTGACCGGGGATTGCGATGAATCTCCTCGGCACTGGGTTTAATGGCTTTTGTCGCTAGCTTTAATACTTTATCTGCGTCAATTTCGGCTTGCATAATCGGCATATTATGCGGGACTTGTTTGCCTTTACTTTGCTCTCGCATGAAGCGTTTAACCATTCGATCTTCAAGGGAATGGAAACTGATCACCGTCAGACGGCCACCGGGCTTGAGTAATTTAACCGCGGCTTTTAAGCCTTCTCGTAATTGCTCTAACTCGCTATTGATATAAATGCGAATACCCTGAAATGCGCGAGTTGCAGGGTGTTTATGTTTGTCTTTGACAGGCATCGCATCGCTGATAATTTGCGCTAACTGTAAGGTATGAGTAATGGGCGTATGCACTCTTGTATTAACAATTGCATGCGCTATGCGCTTACCAAATTTTTCTTCACCAAATTCTTTAATAACTTGCGTGATGTCTTGCTCATCAGCTACCGCTAACCATTGTGCAGCACTCATACCGCGAGTTGTATCCATACGCATATCAAGCGGCCCATCGCGTAAAAAACTAAAGCCACGCTCTGATTCGTCAAGTTGTGGCGATGACACACCTAGATCCATCAAAATACCATCGACCTGACCATGCAAAGCCTGCGTTTGCTCTACCATATCCATATCGGCAAAGGCCTGGTGGATAATGTTAAAGCGTGCGTCAGTTGCAAATTTTTCTGCGGCTTTGATTGCACTCGGGTCGCGGTCAAAAGCGATTAATTGCCCATCCTCAGATAGTGCATCAAGAATATAACTTGAGTGACCACCTCGACCAAACGTCGCATCGATGTATATGCCATTTGGTTGAATGGCTAAACCGGCAATGGATTCATGGAGTAATACAGAGGTGTGGGCAGGATCAATCATAACGAGAAGTCCTGTAAGCGTTCAGTCAATTCAAAATCACCTTGTTGTTCAGTTTGGACATCAAGCTCAATTTGTTGTTGCCATAATTCAGCATCCCAAATTTCAAACTTGTTAAGCTGTCCGACTAACATTATTTGTTTATCGAGTTTTGCGTGTTGGCGCAGGGGAGTAGACAAATGAAAACGGCCGTTTTTATCCATGTCGCCTTCCATTGCATAACCAAGGAGTAAGCGACGCAGGCGACGTTCATGTGGATTTGTGGTTGAGAGTTTTTGTAGCTTGAGCTCGATTTCTTCCCACTCATGCAGTGGATAAAGTAACAAACAGCTCTGTACAGTATCGATGGTGCACACTAAACGGCCAGCACAATCATCCAGCAACGATTGCCGATACCGAGTTGGTATAGCCACCCTGCCTTTAACATCTAGATTAATTGCGTTTGCACCGCGGAACATGTCCTGACCCTTTTATTATCATTATTTATACGTGTAGCGTATTGTTGATACTCTCACGAAGGTAGGAATTGAGTGGCTGTTTTAGTAGAACATCTTTTATGATCCACTTTGATCCACTTTTACCCACAAATATCAGTTTATGGTGTTATTTACACCACGTCAACTTAAATAGGCAAAAAAAAACCACTATGGTTACATAGTGGTTTTAGATTCTAAACAGAGTCAGTGGACTTAATATCTCACTGACTAATAACGTTAGTGTTTACTTCTTTTCTGCTTCCGCTTTTGCGTCGGCTTCCGCTTTTGCTGCCGCTGCTGCTTCGGCCGCTAGATTCACTATTTGTAGCGAACGAATAGGGCTGGCGGTTTTGTTTGATAATTCAACCAAACGGTTTAGCTGACTTAATGACATCATCAATGCATAAATAGCACCAAAGAAACCTTTCTTATGCAGTTCTAATACGTCTTTTTCCGGTAAATCAAACAACTTACTTTCATCGATACTAAGCATACCGGTAATGGCACGACGCTCACCCGCTTCATTAACCATGCGAATTTCAATTTCGGTTAATAAATCAAGCTCAACAATCTTAGTAATAAATTCTTGCGTCAAACGCTCTGAGTTAGCTAAATAATCTAAAAATTCAAGACGATTTTTTAATAAATCAGCCGCTTCACCTTCTGCAGTGAATAATGGTGCTCCATCTTCAGTAAACAACGCTGAAGCGTCATCAATAAATACACCTAAGTTGCCGTTGTCTGGACGAATATCAAACGGGTAACGTTGGATGTTCATTGGCACATGCGGTGCCTGCCAGCGATCTTCAGCAAAAAACAAGTTAGTTTCTTTTTCGATACCCAGTACACATACTGTGTGATGCTTACCTGTTTGTTCGTCTTTAATGAACACCATCGGAATAGCACCTGCAATTTGCGGGAACTCACGAATAGACGCAGCAGCTAAATGAGTATTTTGGGTAAACGCAAAATTAGTCTGAGTAGATAATTTTAGGTCTTTATGAATTGCTTTGTCTAAAGGTACGTAGTTCATGGCCATAGTGTTATTCTCGTTGAATGATAATTAATGTAAAATTTATATAGGGTCGATTATGGTAAAAAACAACCACGATGTCATGTTATATCCTGTATTTGTAAATAATATGTGAGTTTTTGCTATATTTTTAAACTAACACAGCGTTAATATGTGCAGTAATTAAACAGTAAAAAGGAATCTTTATGGCATTTATAAAAATGTTACCCAGCGCCAGCGTATTTTTGGGCGCTTTATTATCGGTTACAGGATGTGCACAAATTGCCAATCCACCGGCGAATATCGAAGCGCAAGCCCAGCGGATAGCACAGCAATCAATTATTGTTGATGGGCATATTGATGTCCCCTACCGTGTACACAAGCAATGGGTCGATGTGACCGCTGCCACTGCTGACGGTGATTTTGATTATCCTAGAGCAATACAAGGTGGCCTTAATGCGCCTTTTATGTCTATTTATGTTCCTGCAAGCTTAGATAACTCCAAGGCCTCGACACAACTTGCACATACGCTCATTGATACCGTAGAAGCGATTGTCGCTCGAGCGCCGGATAAATTTGCTATCGCTACAACCGTTGCGGATATCGAGCAACACTTCAAGCAAGGACTCATATCATTACCATTGGGCATGGAAAATGGCTCTCCTATTCAAGGGAGCTTGGCGACGTTACAGCAATTTTACGATCGAGGCATCCGCTACATCACACTCGCACATTCCCAATCCAATCATATCAGTGACTCCTCCTATGATATTCGTAAGCGCTGGAAGGGACTGTCTCCATTTGGCAAAACCTTGATCACTCGAATGAATGAGCTAGGTATGATGATTGATATTTCGCATGTATCCGATGCGGCTTTTTATCAAGTAGTCGAATTATCCAAGGCACCAGTCATCGCGTCTCACTCATCAATACGACGGTTTACTCCTGGTTGGGAACGCAATATGGATGAGACGATGTTGCAGTCTCTAGCCAACAACGACGGCGTGATTATGATTAATTTTGGATCAGGCTTTTTGAGCCCTCAAGCACGTTCTTGGTGGGATAATTTATCAGATTTACGCTCACAGTGGGCTGAACGCTGGGGCAAAAACAGTGCCAAAGCAATAGCATTGGAAGCGGAATATCGCAGCTCAAATCCCTATCCTTTTGCCGATTTGAATACCGTACTGGACCATATCGATTTAGTTAACGCGACTATCGGTACTCGACATATTGGCATAGGTTCGGATTTTGATGGGGTGGGTAATACACTGCCAACTGAGCTCAAAGATGTATCTACTTATCCAAATCTAGTTCGAGGTTTGTTAGAGCGAGGCTACAGCGAGGCTCAAATACAAGGGATTTTGGGACAAAACGTATTACGCGTGTTTAAAGCTGTTGAGGCCTATGCAACACAGGCCTCAGCTAGCGAGTCATTACAGAATGATTAATATGCCAATGTAAGTACAAAAAGCCACACCAATATACGGAAATGGAGATTGCCAAATCGACATCGGTTTGGTCTCCACCCGAACTGGCTGTGCCACCTCATCACCCAATACCTCTTTGCGTTTTCTGACAAAGTAGATTTGTGTTCCAATGGCGACAATAATCGCTAGCGCCATCCAAATACTAAATTCATCATACAACCACACGGCATAAAAATACAAAAACACATAGATGGCTATGATAATCCAAAAAAATCCGCGCATAAATTATTCCTCACAGTACTTTGTACATTGATTGTTATTGAGCCACAAAACTAGCAGCCATACTTAACATATGTTGATGAACTGGATTCGCTGCCAATGCATCACAATTGGATAATGGGTTATAGTCGTCAATGCCTATCGTCGCTACTTGCTGCGCGTCTAACGGTAAATTAGCATGACACACGTTAAGTGAATCATCGATAGCAAAAAACGTATTTTGGCCAACGGTCACATTCAACAACTCATAGATCCCCGTTATCGGTGTCACCTGATCAGCATGCGAGTGTGCCGCAAATATAGGAATAACCACACCCGTACTGTCTACCAAGCGCTGTCGTATGCTGCGAATAATGTCCATTAAGACCAGCGCAGCATGATTCGATACATCAGGGTATTTATAGGGATTTTTTGACGCCGTGACATATTCGCCATCAATGATTTTACTGACCCATTTTGCAAACGGTATCTTAGAGAGCGTTTCAGCATTATCCGCTAAGCGTAACGCCCCTGAAAATAACAACAATCCATCCACATCTGCCAAATGATCTAACATATAATCGGTAGCCAGTGTACCCCCAGTTGAAAATCCACCAACATACAGTTTGCTGCCAAGTCCGCGTGTTACGCGAATTAATTGTGACAGATAGTCTCGCCAAATTTGCGCCAACTCATTGTTATGTAACACTGGTAAAGGATCATCCACACCATGTCCAGGCAGTAATCCCACTACCACAGTATGCCCTTGCTGATGCAAGTGCGTTGCAATTGAACGTAAATAAAACGGGGAGTCACTTAACCCATGCAACAGTACCACCAGTTTGGCCGTCGGTTGTGGATGACTGAGTATATAGGGCGCGTTGCCAGGATGACGTAAGCCTTGCAGCATCACGTTAGTATGCAGCTGTTTAAATTCGCTTAGCACTGACTCTGGGACATGTGTGAGAGCTGAGATGTTCAGTGGGTCGTGCTCTTGCGCTTGGGCATGCACCAGCATACTTTGCAACAGAACGACCAAACAACCAATATAACGAAATATGCGCATGCTCACCTTATAATATGCTGGTAAAAATAAATCACCTGCATTATGACACTGTGCATTAGCCGATGGCAATACACCTTATCGAATAAGCATTACACGTTTGTTTTTAAATCTTCCAAATGGTATTTATCAATCAAAGAATACAGGGTCGGCCTGGTTACGCCGAGTAATTCAGCGGTTTTGGACATATTTTTGTCTGAGCGTGTATAGGCTCTGCGGATCGCTTTGCTTTCGGCCTCTTCACGAATAGTACGTAAATTTAAAACCTCAGTCGCTATCTCTTCATCATTAATATTCAATGACAAATCATCCGCGTGGATCACATTGCCTTCTGCCAAAATTACCGCAGATTTTAATTTGTTTTGTAGCTCTCGAATATTACCAGGCCAAGGATGTTGTAACATTGATGTGATGGCAGAATCACTGAACCCTTTTACCTTACTGCTAAAATCTTCGGCGTATTGCTTGAGAAATGTTTTGGCTAATAAAATAACGTCATTCTCACGATCGCGAAGCGGTGGAATGTTGATCACCATCTCCCCTACTCGATAAAATAAATCTTCCCGAAAACTTTCATCCCCCACCATGTTTTGTAAGTCTCTGTGGGTTGCGCACACCACCCGGATATCGACGTTGATCTCGCTGCGTCCGCCGACTCGCTCTATCACACGCTCTTGCAAAAAACGTAGCATCTTGGCTTGCAAACCAATCGGCATATCACCAATTTCGTCTAAAAACAGTGTGCCGCCTTGAGCGGTTTCTATTTTGCCTAGTGTGGTTTTATTTGCCCCCGTAAAGGCGCCTTTTTCATATCCAAATAATTCACTTTCTAATAGATTTTCTGGGATCGAGGCACAGTTAATCGCGACAAAAGGTTTGTCTGCGCGCGGACTGGCTTCATGAATACTTCGAGCAAATACTTCTTTACCCGTGCCACTTTCACCGAGTAATAAGGTCGTGATATCCGTCTTTGCTATTTTTTCGGCACGTTTACTGACCGATTGAATCGCTTCAGAGCTTCCAATAATGCGTCCCATTGATGGACGAGTGAGCATTAAACGACGATTTTCAGCTTCCAAACTCGATACATGCAAGGCCCGAGATACCAATATTTTGATGGTATCGGAATCAATGGGTTTTTGATAAAAATCATACGCTCCTAGTTCAATGGCATGCAATGCATGTTCTTTTTCGTTATTCCCTGTAACCACAATAACTTTGGTATGCGGTGCTAATGCCAAAATCTCTTCTAGTGCCTTCAGCCCTTCTGACGCATTGGCCGGATCAGGAGGTAATCCTAAATCCAAGGTAACGACCGTCGGTTCAAATCGACGTAATTGAGTAATTGCAGATTGACGATCTTCTGCAAAAACAACATCAAAATCAGTGAAACTCCATTTTAATTGTTTTTGGATCCCTAAATCGTCATCCACTACTAATACTTTGCTCATGCTTCATCCTTGATCAACGGCTATAAAGAATATATCGGCAGCATTAAGCTAAATGTTGAGCCTATTCTCTCTTCACTGTGAACCTGTAATTTGCCACCGATTTCTTCGATGTATTGTTTGGCATCATAAGCACCAATGCCCATCCCAGCGTTACCTTTGGTGGTATCAAAAGGCGTAAATAAACGCTGCTCTATAAACTCACGACTCATACCGTGGCCATCATCACTAATTGTTACGGTGACGGCATCGGTTTCAGCTGCGTAACTCACCTCAATGATCACCCTTCCTTCAGGCTCAGTTGCTTGCTGCGCATTACTAATCAGATGATAAAACACATTACTGATTTTTTCGGCGTTAGCCGCAATCGAGGGGACCGAAGTGATCTGTAATTGCGGCAAGGGTAACAGTGCAGCACATTTTTTCTCGACTACATGTTGAAGTATAGATGATAGATCTACCGCCTGTTGAGTTTGTTCAGTTTGAACTTGTTTTTCGGTGAGTTGCTTCAGCATTTTTTGCATGCGCGCTTGAGTGTATTCTAATGTTTCAAATGTATCGGCAATAAATTCAGGGTTATCTTTATGCTGTTGAGCATTACACAGAATCAAATCGACCTGCGCCATAACATTTTTTAAATCATGGACCACAAAGGCCGACATCCGACTAAAAGCCGCAAATTGTGCATTTTCAGCAACCAATCTGGCAGCCTCATAATGCAGCACATAATTACTGACTTGCGCGAGGACCGCATTTAAATAATCACGTAACTCCCAATTCAACTCACGTACTTCGGCATTGTCGGTAAATAAAACAGCCACGCCCCACAATTGGTTTTCTTTATAAATTGGCAAAATAAATTGGTACGCAGATGCCTTTACTGCTGCAAAATCCATGTCTAACCCGTGATAATTTTCGGGATTGACCAGTAATTCATGCAAATCAATTAGCCATGGTTTTTCACTGCAATAGGCAATGGCTTGATCTATAATTTGGTCATCTACACAGTTAGGATCAGTTGCATTATATTGGGCCACGATTGAATATTGTTGCGCTTGGTTCAGTTTACATAATAAGCCACAATCGTATTTAACAGCATTGGCTAGCCCTTTTAATGCCGTGCGATAGACATCATGTAAATTATCATCTCCAGTAGCCAGAACGTCAGTCAATTCAATCCATTGCTCTCGATAATCAAACTGATTGGCAAAAAAGTTTTTTGAAATAAATACGTTGAGTTTATTGCGGATATGACTGGACAACAATAGCGTAATCAATAGCACAACAGATAACGCAATCAACACAATCTGAATAGACGTATCCCAAGTTCCACCCAGATAATTGATGACATAGCCAACCATCGCCATCACAAATAAATATATACCGGCAACAGTCAATAATGTGCTGTGCAGTACAATCTCACGGGAAATGAATATCTTGATCCCCCAATGCTCCATGCGCCTTACGGCAATCAACAAAAATGGGGTCATCAATGCATAAATATAGCCTTTTGCGGCGATATAATTCACATCCACATATCCCACCATAGTGGCATTAGCATAGGTAACAAAATCAAACACACTGACCGCACCAAGGTACAAGACTAAAGGTTTGAATGCCCAACGTTGTTCACCCGATTGGCGCAACAATATTTCAAGTAACAATAATAAGATAAGCGCAATGATGGTATGAATCAGATAAACCCAGTGCAACGGTAAAGGCGTTAGCCAAATAATTGCGATGGCAATCAACGGAAAAGCACTGGAGACAAGAGTGGTTTTTTGGCTTAGGATCCGCGGCAAAGAGGTAAATTGATTATAGACTGCCGCCGTTAAAAAAATAATCCAAGACAACTGCTTTAAGGAATCGAAAGTGAGATATTGCACGACGCTCGGTTCAGCAATCACCCAGCGATTATATTGCAATGCCCACAGCAAATTGGTAAACACAGCAAAAATAAGGAGTTTTTTGACCCAGCCATTGCTTCTAACAGTAAACAACAGCAACAGCAAAACCAAAAAACCGCTAGCCGCAATACTAAAACCTAAATTGGAAATCATCCATGATCCCTTTGTGATGAATTATATGTTGTATTGTTTAGCGTTTCTTTAAGACTAAACTGCCAATTGAATACCCTGCACCAAATGAACATAAAATAGCAACATCCTGACTTTGTAATTTGCTTTGATGCAAGTTAAACGCAATGACCGAGCCGGCTGATGCTGTATTGGCAAATTTATTTAACACTATGGGTGCTTCATCCTCTGTCGCCATGCGACCGAGAAGTTTTTTGCAGATTAGGGTGTTCATGTTGATATTGGCTTGATGCAAAAACCATTTACTAACATCACTCGGTACATAATCATGTCGAGCTAGATGCGCTGTAATATGTTCAGCGGCCATCGGACAGACTTCTTTAAATACTTTTCGTCCCGCTTGGTGAAATAACATGTCGGCACTATATGGATTAGCATCGGTCACATGACTCAAGTAACCAAAATTTGAACGAATATTATTTGAATAAGAAGTCACCGCATGCGTACTTAAAATGTCATACACATCTGGGGCCGAGGCATTAGCACCATCTTCAATCACGACTGCAGTTGCCACATCACCAAAAATAAAATGACTATCACGGTCGGTATAATTAACCTGTGGGGAGACCAATTCAGGATTAATCACAAGCACCGCTTTAGCGTTGCCGGCTTTGATCATCTCATACGCTCGGTGCATACCAAAGGTGGCTGCAGAACAAGCCACTAACATATCAAACCCAAAGCCTTCGATACCTAATTCAGCCTGTACTTCAATCGCGATGGCAGGATAAGAGCGCTCAGTATATGCACATGCAACAATCACAGCATCAATATCTGCTGGCGTCTTATGGGCTGCGGCTAAGGCTTTTTTGGCTGCATCGACAGCCATTTCGGCTTGGTGGGATAATTCATCATCGCCACGCTCTGGGATCAACGGGCGCATACGATGTATATCTAACGCGCCAGTTTTGGCATAGATGTACCGGGATGTTATACCCGAAGCTTTTTCAATAAATTCAGCGCTTGAGTGAGGCACTGGCTCTCGTTCACCCGCCGCAATTTCAGATTGGAAGCGCTCATTGGTATGATCAGCATACGCATTATAGCTAGCGACAAGTTCTTCATTGGTAATAGTGTGTGCGGGGGTAAATAAACCACTGCCGCTGATAACGACTTGTTTGTCCATGATCATTCTTCTAAGAGTATTTATTAGAGCTTACCACGAAATCGGAGAATATCAATTCGGCCAGAAGACCTTGACCTCAGTACCGCTGTTGATTTTAGAAAGTAATGAGACCTTGCCACGGTATTTTTTGATTATTTTTTTGACCATCGCGAGTCCTTTACCACTGCCTTTTTCCCTATGTTTATAGCGGTTCTGGCTAAACAAAGTAAACGCATGTTGTTGCATTGTGGTGCTCATCCCACAACCCAAATCTTGCACACTAATTTCAACACCGTGTTGCTGTCTATCAGCCTTAACCGTGATTTTCCCTTCGGTATCACCATAATGCTCTACCGCATTACTAATTAATTCTATCAAAATCATTTGTAACGGTAACTGCGGCAACGTCACGTCAACATCACTGGTCGTCACACACATGTCTGCAGGGATATCAATCAAATAATCGAGACTAGCGACTAACGAACGAAGATTAAAGGTCGAAGACGCAATTTGTTCTGTACCAATTTGGGCATATTCATAAAGATCGCCCAAAAAATCGCTCATTTTTTTACATCGTGTTTTGATTTCTAATAATTGAGCATTGGTAGTAAAGTCTAAACTTGCTTCGTTATCTTCGATAATATAATCCACTAATTGATAGATACCATTGATGGGTTTGCGCATATCATGAGTAGCTAAATCAGCAAATTGAGATAATTCATGTTGTGAGGCCTCTAATTGTTGGATCAAAAATTGTTGCTGCGTTACATCTACCGCAACACCCAAAATATAAGCTTGCCCATCTTTTTCAAAACGTGTCTTAGTCGTTTCTAGGGTCATAATGGTGCCGTTTGGAAATGCAATCGTCTCAAAACACTGATGACGACCGTCTTTAAAGGCAAGTTTATCATTAGCTAAAAACATCTCGACTTCATCAGCTTTATAATCTTCAAATGTCGTACTGCCGATGACCTTATCTCGTTGCTCTTCAGGGTACATATCCAAAAAAGTATCATTAGCAAATACAATTTCGAATTGGGTATTTTTGACAAAAATAGCATTGCTAGAATGATTTGAAATCAAATACTGAAAATCGATAGCCTGCTGATAAGCATATTCAGAAGTAATAATTGTTAATTTCGATTCAATCACATTACTCATCATCTTCATGATGGTTTTTTGTTGGGTGGTTAATGCCTCAGACTCAATATTAAAGACAAAGACACAGCCCGCGCACGACCCATCACTGAGTAACAGGGGCACCCCGTAATAGTAATGCACATCAAGCTCATCAATATTGGATTGTTGATGAATATCTAAT
Organism: uncultured Glaciecola sp.; assembly: GCA_937125395.1. Classification (GTDB taxonomy): domain Bacteria; phylum Pseudomonadota; class Gammaproteobacteria; order Enterobacterales; family Alteromonadaceae; genus Opacimonas. The sequence goes on along the minus strand of CAKZLI010000002.1, from coordinate 43,684 downwards.
AAACCAAATGGCATCATGATTTCTGTGTCACGCGAAAACGACATGGTTTGGTTGGTATAAAATTGCGTTGGTTCAATTTGACATACTTTGGCATTCGAACCGGCCACCACATTCGGCCGCCCTTGATTATCAAGTACAATACCTGCGCCAGAAACATCAATTAGGCTCATTAAATCAGACACATAAGAATTAAAATCAATCTTAGACCACTGCATAAACGCTGATGCGTTGACTTTCGCCATTGCTTCAATTGCAATCCCATTGACTGCTTTAACGTTTGTCATGTGATGCTACCTAAGTGAACAAAAAAATATAATACCTTTAATTATAGTCAGGCCAATACACAATGATATTAACCTAAAGGTTACTTTTAAGCCGATTTGATAGGGATAAAAGGTTGGATTAATTGTGCCAAAGCATTAAATAGTGCGCTGCGTTGTGTGGTGTTACGCCAAACCAACGCAATCTCTCGATAGGCGCTGCCATCGCTAGGCAAGGCCTTCAATGACGTGCCTTGAAGAATACCTTGACGCTTGGCTAATTCAGGAATGAACGTGAAGCCATGGTGATGCTGAGCCATTTGTAATAACGTATATAAACTCGTTGCAGACAAGGCATTAACTTGTTCTTGATAGGCCAGATCACAAGCAGACACTGCATGTTCTGTCAGACAATGCTCAGATTGTAACAAGTAGACGCTATCTTTAGGTAGTTGGGCATAATCAAATGGGGAAGGTAATTGATTAATAAAACTCGGATGACCGACCAAATGAAACGGGTCATGTCCCAATACACGTTGGCGACAGTTTGGCGTTGGATAAGGCAGTGCTAACAACACGACATCTAACTGACCGTCTTGTAAAGCTTGAACTAAATTGGCCGAGGTGTCTTCATTGAGTAACAAAGTGAGATCAGGATATTGTGCTTTGCAACTGGTAATAATATCGTTAAACATAAATGGGGCTATTGTAGGTATTACCCCCATTTTGACGACTGATTGCTGCCAGTCCCCTCCACTACTTGCAAATTTAGCAAATTCATCCGCGTGTTCAACTAAGCGTTTAGCTTGAGCAACAAGGTCTAAACCAAATGACGTAAACACAAATTGTTTGTTATCACGCTCCAGAATTTGATTAGCACATTGTTCTTCGAGGTTCTGAACCGCAGCGCTGAGCGTAGACTGACTGATGAAACATCGTTTAGCTGCACGGTGAAAGTGGTGCTCTTCATGCAACACCAACAAGTAATGCAGGTGTTTAAGATTAGGCCATTGCATCACAATGACCTAACTGTTTGCTTGTATAAAAACAAATAGGGGTAAGCACCGTCTGCTTACACGCCAAAAATGAATTTGAGTATGAAGAAAAAGACAATCGATAATGCCGCGCCAGTTGGCAAGGTCACAACCCATGACACTGCAATAGTTTTAAACGTTTTAAGGTTTAATGCAGCAATGCCTCGCGCCATACCAACACCGATAACCGCACCAACCAATGTTTGTGTCGTAGAGATAGGCAAACCAGTACCAGAGGCAACTACAACGGTTGTCGCTGCGGCAAGCTCTGCTGCAAACCCCTTAGATGGGGTTAAATGCGTAATCTTAGTACCAATGGTCTTTATCACACGATGACCAAACAAGGCTAGACCCGCAACAATTCCTACTCCACCTAGTGGCAAGATCCACCAATCCAATGTTGCTTTTGCATCAATCGCACCACCAGAACCGACGACACTCACCACCGCAGCCAATGGGCCGATAGCGTTAGCCACATCATTTGAACCGTGAGCAAATGCCATACAACAAGCAGTCAAGACCATCAATACGGCAAAAATTCGTTCAATTGAAGCATGTTGTTCATCTTCGCTTGCATTCAGGTCAACTTTGATACGACGTATTAACACAAATCCAATCAGACCTACTGCAACAGCAATACCTACAGCTAATGAGTAACCTGCAACCGTAGATAATTCAAGACCAACATGCTTTAAGCCTTTTTTAATTGTGACCAAAGACATGACAAATCCAGCTAAACACATGTAGATAGGCACAAAAGTTTTGGCTTTTAAAATAGGTGTGTCAGCATCAAAGATGATTTTCTTGGCACTCATGTAAATCAAGTACGCAATGACACCGGATATCATAGGTGTAATGATCCAACTACCTACAATGCCACCAACCTTAGCCCACGCAACCGCATCAACTGAAACACCAACCGCAGTAAAACCAACAATCGCACCAATAATAGAATGCGTTGTCGATACCGGCCAACCAAAATAAGAGGCTATCGCTAACCAGATACCAGCTGCAAGCAAGGACGCTATCATACCTAGTACTAAGTAATGAGGGATATCAATAAAGTATGCAGTATCAATTATTCCTTTACGAATAGTAGAGGTCACTTCGCCACCGGCCAAATAAGCTCCAGCAAATTCAAATACCATCGCAATTATCACGGCTTGTTTAAGGGTTAGTGCTTTTGAGCCCACGGAGGTCCCCATTGCATTGGCTACGTCGTTCGCACCAATACCCCACGCCATAAGAAAGCCCACAAATGCTGCTAAGCCTATTAATAATACACTATAGGTTGTTAATATATCCAAGGGAGAACCTTAATTTTGTTACCTGTATTCAATAGTTGCGGATAATACACAATATCTATTGAGATCAATAGTAGACCACTGAAAAAATAATGTTAAACTTTTATGACAGTGTCCAACATGCCTCGCTATGTTGGTGCCTGCGCAGGTATTTACACAATAATGATGATATGTTTCATCTTCTTGTCATATTTATGTATTATAAACCAGTAATATTCGCCCTTTATTGACGGAATAAAATGGAAAATACAGCACTTTACTACCCCAAGGAACTCAGTTGGCTAGCGTTTAACGAACGGGTCCTACAAGAAGCCGCCGATGTTAACAATCCAGTGATTGAACGATTACGTTTTTTGGGGATTTATTCCAATAATCTGGATGAGTTCTTCCGCGTTAGGGTCGCTGGTGTTCAACGTTTTATCTCCATCGCAGAAAACGACGGTGATACCGAGCAAGTCAATGCTGGTCAGTTTTTACTCAACCAAATTCAATACAAAGTCATTCGCTCATCCAAGCAATTCGATGCTATCCATCAAGAGATCATCCAAGAGCTAGAACGCTACAATATTTTTATTATCAAAGGCGAGCAACTTTCTGATGCACACGTAAACTGGATTACCAATTTATTCGTCAACAAAATACTGCGCCATATTGCTCCCATATTGGTGCACAGCAAGATTGATTTATCCCAGCGGCTGAATGGGTCGTCGGTGTATTTTTATGTGGCATTAAAGCGTGCACAAAAAAACCCAAAGTTTGCTGTTGTACAAATCCCAACCGAAGAGGTGTCTCGATTTATTCAGTTACCGGCGCAAGGTACTAAAAAACGTAAAAATATCATTTTACTCGATGACATCATTCAACTGTGCATTGAGCAAATTTTCCGTGGATTTGTAAAGTACGATGCGATTGAAGCCTATTCATTTAAATTAACCCGCGATGCAGAATATCGATTAAATGAAGAAATCGACGAGTCGTATGTTGAAAAAATGTCTGAGAGCATGAAACAACGCCTTATTGCCAAGCCGGTCAGGGTGATCCACGATAGCAACATGCCACAATTTATGATTGATGATTTAGCCAAACGGTTGAAGCTCAAGTCATCAGAAACTATGCAAGAGGCCGGTCACTACCGTAACTTTAAAGACTTTATTAGCTTTCCAAACGTAGGCAGAGCGTATTTAGAAAGCCCTAAGTTGCCAGCAATATCGACCAACCAATTTACGGATTTCGATACGGTCTTTGAAGCGATCACCGCAGATGATATTTTATTGCATTATCCTTATCATCGTTTTTTGCATTTTACTGAATTTATGCGACAGGCGGCATTTGACCGTCGTGTAACTCACATTCGTTTAAATATTTATCGCGTTGCGTCACAATCTCGGATCATCAATTCGTTAATCGATGCAGTGGATAATGGAAAAAAAGTAACCGTTGTGGTCGAATTAAGAGCGCGTTTTGATGAAGAGGCCAATATTGAATGGTCTAAACGTATGACTGATGCCGGCATTCGTGTTGTATTTGGTAACCCAAATATAAAAATTCATTCTAAATTATGTGTCATCAGTCGTGAAGAGCGCGGCACGAGCATGCATTATGCTCATTTTGGTACAGGTAATTTCAATGAAAAAACCGCCAAAATCTATACTGATTTATCTTTATTCACCAAAAACCAAGAGTTAGCGCAAGAAGCGCTCGATGTGTTTGATTTTATCATTAACCCGTATCGCAACGTTAAGTTTAAACATCTACAGGTATCGCCGGTTAATTCGCGGTTAAAGATCCAATCATTGATCCGTACCGAAATCCAAAACCTAAACCAAAATCTGTCAGCGGGTATTACTCTCAAAATTAATAATCTGGTAGACAAAGAGCTGATTGATGACTTATACCGCGCTAGCCAAGCAGGGGTCAAAGTCAGGATTATTGTGCGTGGCATGTGCTCGTTGATCCCAGGGGTTCCCAAACTCAGTGAGAATATCTCGGTGATCAGTATCGTCGATAGATTTTTGGAACACCCACGTATTATGCTATTTGAAAATGGTGGCGACAAAAAAGTCTTTATATCATCTGCTGATTGGATGACGCGTAATATGGATCAGCGGATTGAAGTGGGTGCACCTATTTACTCCAAACGATTAATTGAACAAGTAGAAAACATTTTAGATATGCAATTTAGAGACACATTAAAAGCTCGCGTGATCAACAAAGAACAATCGAATCCGCATGTCAATCGCGGTAATCGTCGACATTTACGCTCTCAAATTGAAATATATGAATACCTGCAACGTATTGAACAAGATACGCTACAACTTGATGAATCAGATCAACAGCCCACATAGGATGACACTGTGAGTCAACCAGAATCGATAATTAAAGATTTACCTGCAGCCGAATATGAACATATCGCAGCGTTAGATTTGGGCTCCAACAGCTTTCATCTTGTCGTGACTCGGATTGTCAATGGATCAGTGCAGATCGTGCACCGTGTCAAACAGCGAGTTGAGCTGGCGCAAGGCTTAGATGACAACAGTATGTTATCCCAAGAGGCGATGCAACGTGGGCTTGACGCTTTAGCGGTGATCAAAGAAAGCTTGCAAGGGTTCTCTCCTGATAAAGTGCGTATTGTTGCAACCTTTACACTGCGCAAAGCCAAAAACTCTTACGAATTTATTCACCGTGCTCGTGCCATACTGCCCTACCCGATAGAGGTAATCTCTGGTATGGAAGAGGCTCGATTGATTTATTCCGGTGTCGCTCATACTGCATTTGATGAAGGCCGACGATTAATCATTGATATTGGGGGCGGTTCGACAGAATTCATTATTGGCGATGGTTTTGAAAGCAAAATATGTCGTTCATTACACATGGGCTGTGTCAGTTACACCAAACGTTTTTTTGATAACGATAAAATCACCAAAAAACAATTTAAACGAGCTATTACAGCTACTCAACAAACTCTTGAGTTGATTGAAAATCGCTATAAAAATTTAGGCTGGCAGCAATGTATTGGCACGTCAGGCACCATTAAAGCCATGGTTAATCTGATCAAAGCCCAACAAGGCAATGATTATGCTGTCCTAAAATTAAAAGATTTGAACCAATTGATGGATAGTGCTATCGCTGCTGGCAGTACTGACAAATTGGATGTAATACAGACCAATGCTGAACGTGCTGAAGTGTTTTGTGCCGGTTTGGCCATATTAATTGGTATATTTAACAGCTTGCGGATAGAGCAAATGCACTTTTCATCTAGCGCCTTACGCGAAGGTGTCATCTTTGAAATGCAGGCAAGTATTGCCAAAATTGATACCCGCGAACGCACCGCACAGTCCCTGGCTAAGCAATATCATGTGGATACTGTGCAAGCCAAACGCGTGTTGGATACCTGCCATGATTTAGTCGCACAAAGCTCATATAAGTGGCTCAAGAAAAAACGCTTACTCAAAAATATTCTAGGCTGGGCATGTTTATTACACGAAGTCGGTTTTCATATCAATTCACGTGGCTTTCAACGTCACTCAGCTTACATTCTCGAAAATACCGATCTGGCTGGTTTCAACTTAGAAGAACAACGTTTGCTGGCTTTGCTTGTGCGTTTTTGTAGAAAGAAAATCAAACCGGAATTATTTGCTGATTTTGAACAATTTAGTCATGAGCAAATAAACGCGATGTTGGTGATCATGCGCTTGAGTGTGTTACTCAATATCAAACGCCAAAACGCCATCCACCCAACGATTTTATTTACACCTGAAAAAAATAATATTTCACTACATTTTGCTGATGAGTGGCTGTTAGAAAAACCCATTTTTACAGCTGATTTGATGCAGGAAACCAAATATTTAAAGGCATTAGATATTGCGTTAACCGTTCTCTAATGCCTTGTTCTATTTAGGTATTAGATGCTGCGTAGATACCAGCAATGGCATCGTCCAACATTGCACTAAACTCAGCGCTAGATTGTTGGGCACTCACACCTTGAGTTAACGCACGAGAAAAGCTTGCTATCATATTGGGGTTAGCTTTTAGGCGTGCATTGGCTTCATCTCTGTCATATCCACCAGATAACGCAACCACACGTAATACTTTGGGATGCTTGATACAAGGCAAGTAAAAACCACTCGATTCAGGCAATGTTAATTTTAGCATCACCTGTTGTCCGTCTGGTACAGTATCCAAATGGCGTAACAAAGATGCTTGCAACATTGCTTCAGCTTCAGCTTTTTGTGGACTATTAATATCGATTTCTGGTTCAATAATAGGCACTAAACCCGCATCCAATATCTGTTGACCAATCGCAAATTGTTGCGCGACAACCGCGTCAATGCCAGCTTGGTTAGCACGTTTAATCACTGAACGCATCTTAGTACCAAACACATCTTGAGCATTGGCTTTGCCTAATAACTCATCCAAATTACTAATGGGTTTCATCAGTTGCACGTCATTGTGTTCATCTTCTAAGCCTTTATCGACTTTTAAAAATGGGACTACGTGCTTTTCTTGCCACAAATAATGCGCAGTTGAGCGACCTTCTATTTCACGATCAAGTGTGTTTTCAAACAAGATAGCGCCTAATACACGCTCACCATTAAATGCCTCATCGGTAATAATCCGAGTACGCATTGCATGTACTTGAGCATACATTTCGTCATCATTGGCATATTGGTCTTCATTTATGCCATATAAGGCTAACGCTTTGGGCGTTGAACCACCACTTTGATCTAACGCGGCGATAAAACCAGTTTCGTTGGCTATTTTAGCCAACATGTCGTGTTGAATTGGTGACGGCATGTCATCTCTCCATGAATGTCTAAGTTTGTTATTAACTTAGTGTAGGGTTACAAATTTCCATTTCGTACTTATAATTATTATTGGATGCACGATAATGAGGTTTATATTAATGTTGTATCATAAAACGTCTATCAGCTAGACCATTTATTTATCTAAAATGGCCACTGCTGGTAGCGTTTTGCCTTCTAAAAATTCTAAAAATGCACCGCCGCCTGTAGAAATATAAGAGACCTTATCAGCGATCCCAAATTGATCAACGGCTGCCAATGTATCACCACCACCGGCAATCGAAAAGGCATCACTCTCAGCAATCGCTTGCGCTATTGCACGAGTTCCTTCAGCAAACGGAGCGAGTTCAAACACACCAACAGGGCCATTCCATACAATTGTGCCGGCATTTTTGATGATCTCACATAATTGTTGTGCTGATTCAGGACCGACATCAAATACCATCTCATCGGCATTAATCTGCTCAACCGATTTAGTCTCTACTTGGGTATCGGCACTAAACGCCATACCCGTAACGACATCAACCGGAACAGGAATACTGCCCCCATTGGCTAACGCATCAGTTTGTAATTTTTGTGCTGCAGGAATCAAATCTGCCTCATACAGTGATTTGCCTACATTGTGGCCCTGTGCCGCGATAAATGTGTTGGCAATACCACCACCGACAATAAGCTGATCAACCATAGGCGCTAAGCTTTCTAATACGGTTAACTTAGTGGATACTTTCGACCCACCTACAATAGCGACTAGCGGACGTTTAGGGTTATCCATTGCTTTTGCCAATGCCGATAATTCACCGCTTAACAGTGGTCCTGCAACAGCTTGTGGTGCAAATTTGGCAACCCCATGCGTTGAGGCTTGAGCACGATGCGCGGTACCAAATGCGTCCATCACAAACACATCACACAAGGCAGCATAACGCTTAGCAAGTGCATCATCGTCGTGTTTTTCACCTTTATTAAAGCGGACATTTTCGAGTAACACTACTTGACCTGGCGCACAGTTAACTTGGTCTAAATCACTCGCTAAAGTGACTGGCTGCGCTAAAGCATGTGACAAATAATCGGCTACTGGTTGCATTGAAAACTCAGCAGCAAATTGTCCTTCAGTCGGGCGACCAAGATGCGACATAATAATCACCGCAGCACCCCGCTCTAAGGCGTGTGTAATCGTTGGCAATGAGGCACGTAGGCGCGCGTCAGAGGTGATGTTGCCGTCCTGCAAAGGCACATTTAAATCTTGTCGGATCAACACACGTTTTGCGTGTAAATCGATATCTTGCATATGCGTAATGGGCATTGCTGTTCCTTTTTATTAATTCTGTTTACAAAATGGATACAAGGTCATGGCAGTATCGAGCATGCGATTAGCAAAGCCCCATTCGTTATCACACCAAACGAGGGTTTTGACTAACTGGCCATGACTGACTCTGGTTTGCGTGCCATCGACGATACAAGAGTGGGGATCATGATTAAAATCAACCGACACCAACGGTTGTTCAGTATAGTCTAAGACACCTGATAACTTCCCCCGCATCGCTTGTTGTAATATAGCATTAACTTGCTTAATGGTGACCGTCTCGCGTAATGTCACACTCAAATCCATCGCTGTCACATTGATGGTCGGTACACGAACCGCAATGGCTTCAAACTTACCTGCAAATTTAGGTAAAATACGTTCTATACCTTGCGCTAGGCGCGTATCAACTGGAATGATTGAATGACTCGCTGCACGTGTTCTGCGTAAATCGGGATGAAACGCATCAATAACCTGTTGATCATTCATCGATGAATGGATGGTGGTAATTGTGCCACTTTCGACACCAAATGCCTCATCTAGCGCCTGGATGACAGGGACAATACAATTAGTCGTGCAAGAGCCGTTTGATATAACATTATCCGCAGCGGTTAATGTGTCTTCGTTTATGCCATAAATAATTGTCGCATCAACATCCGGTGAACCAGGTTCAGACAATAGGACTTTTTTGGCACCTTGTTGTAGGTGCATTGCGGCAGCCGGAGCATGCCCAAAATGACCGGTACATTCAAATACAATATCAACACCTAACTCAGCCCAAGGGCAATCACTGATAGCTTGGTGATGAAATAGTGATATTACATCATTATCGACGTGCAGCAAATCGGCATGCGAGAGTGCATCGTGACTCTTGGACAAACTAACTGTATGCCCAAAACGGCCATGTGCCGTATCATATTTGAGTAGATGTGCGATGCCTTCGGCGTCTGCTATCTCATTGATTGCAACCACTTTGATGGCTTGATGGCGGCCAGATTCATAGAGGGCGCGCAGTATATTGCGCCCAATCCGACCAAACCCGTTAATCGCTACTCGTAACAAGTTGCTATTCCTTACAGTGCGTTGGCTGCATCAACAACCGCTTGAGTGGTGATGCCAAAGTGCGTATACAAATCTTTTGCTGGAGCCGATTCACCAAAACTATCCATACCAATGATTGCGCCGTCAAGACCCACATATTTGTACCAAGTGTCTTTAGACAAGGCTTCAACAGCAACACGTTTAGTCACCGTATTGGGTAAAACACTGTTTTTGTATTCGACTGTTTGTGCATCAAATACATCAGTACTTGGCATTGATACAACACGCACGGCTTTGCCCTGCTCAGTGAGTATTTTGGCGGCAGCAACAGCAAGCTCAACTTCTGAACCGGTAGCAATCAAAATAATATCAGGAGTACCGGCACTATCTACTAGCACGTAACCACCTTGAGCGATCGCTGTAACTTGCTCTGCGGTGCGCGGTTGTTGCTCACAGCCTTGACGCGTAAAGATCAGCGAAGTAGGTCCATCAGTACGTTCAATCGCTGATTTCCAGGCTACTGCGCTCTCAACTTGATCACAAGGACGCCAGTTATTCAGGTTTGGCGTCGCTCTTAATGCCACGACTTGTTCAACCGGTTGGTGCGTAGGTCCATCTTCTCCTAATCCAATTGAATCATGAGTATAAACAAAAATAGCAGGTTGCTGCATTAATGCAGCCATGCGTACCGCATTACGAGCATATTCCATAAACATCAAGAATGTCGCGCCGTATGCTTTAAAGCCGCCATGTAATACTAAGCCATTCATGATCGCTGACATACCAAACTCACGTACACCGTAATAAATGTAGTTACCACTGGCATCATCGGCGGTGATGCCTTTACAACCTGACCAAATAGTAAGGTTTGAACCGGCTAAATCAGCCGAGCCACCCAATAACTCTGGTAATAACGGACCATATGCATTCAGTGCATTTTGTGATGCTTTACGGGTTGCAATATTGACGGGATTTGCTTGTAGTTGCGCAATATATTCATTCGCCGACGGTTCCCACGATGCAGGTAACTGTCCAGCAGTACGACGCGTAAATTCAGCAGCCAGATCCGGATAGATATCAGCATATGCTGCAAATACATCTTCCCAAGATTGCTGACGTTTAATACCTTGCGGTTTAGCATCCCATTGCTTGTAGATGTCTTGCGGGATCTCAAAGGGACCATGCTCCCAACCTAATGCAGCGCGTGTTGCCGTAATTTCATCGGCACCTAATGGTGCACCATGGCATGCTTCTGTTCCTTGCTTACTGGGTGAGCCAAAACCAATAATCGTTTTACAACAGATTAGTGTTGGTTTGTCTGATTCGGCTTGTGCTGTTCTTATCGCTGAGGCAATCTCTTCTGGATTGTGACCATCAACGCCATCTAATACCTGCCAACCGTAAGCTTTGAATCGAGCTGGCGTATCATCTGAGAACCAACCTTCTACTTCACCGTCAATCGAAATCCCATTGTCATCCCAAAAAGCAATCAACTTGCCTAAGCCTAAAGTGCCGGCTAATGAGCACACTTCATGCGATATTCCTTCCATTAAGCAACCATCGCCTAAGAACGTGTAGGTGAAATGATCGACGATATCAAACTCAGGGCGATTAAATTGCGCCGCTAAGGTTTTCTCAGCAAGTGCCATACCAACGGCGTTACTTACGCCCTGTCCCAATGGACCGGTTGTAGTTTCAACACCAGGTGCATATCCATACTCAGGATGACCTGGAGTTTTAGAATGTAATTGTCTAAAATTCTTTAATTCTTCAATTGGCAGCGCATAGCCAGATAAATGTAACAATGAATACAACAACATTGAGCCATGCCCATTTGATAAAACAAACCGATCACGGTTAGACCAAGCAGGGTCACTCGGGTTATGACATAAAAAATCGCTCCACAATACTTGTGCTATATCAGCCATACCCATCGGTGCACCAGGGTGACCTGAATTAGCTTGTTGAACCGCATCCATACTTAATGCACGGATTGCATTAGCGAGTTGTTGACGTGATGACATGTATAACTCCTGAGATAGCACAGCGATGCAGAGTTGTTAGCGATTTGTAACACATGATAGCTGCTAAAAAATTAAGAAAATTAACTGGTTGCATTGTCGCCTACCCGCCTGATTAGTTCAATACGTAATCACAAAAATTTACAAAGTGAACCATTTTTGCACATCTTATGTAAAAGACGTATAGACGTCTAGATGGTTAGACTGATAGAATTACGCCATATGCAGTAAGACAAGTCAAATAATAACGATTACTGCAATGCCAAATACACAATTTATGAGGTTTTTATGTCACAACACTTATTTACATCCGAATCCGTTTCAGAAGGCCATCCTGATAAAATCGCAGATCAAATTTCTGATGCTGTATTAGATGCTATTTTAACTGAAGACCCGACAGCACGTGTCGCCTGTGAAACCTTCGTCAAAACTGGAATGGTGTTAGTCGGTGGTGAAATCAACACGCACGCTTGGGTTGATATCGAAAAAATCACCCGTGATACCGTTCGCGAAATCGGTTATGTCAGTTCAGATATGGGCTTTGACGCAGATTCTTGTGCCGTGTTAAATGCAATTGGTAAACAATCTGCAGATATCAATCAAGGTGTAGACCGTGGCTCACGCGAAGAACAAGGTGCCGGCGACCAAGGCTTGATGTTTGGTTATGCCTGTAATGAAACCGAAGAGTTGATGCCTGCACCGATTATGTTTTCACATAAATTAGTACAAAAACAAGCTGAGATAAGAAAATCAGGCAAACTAGATTGGCTCCGTCCAGATGCCAAATCACAGGTTACGTTTGTGTATGAAAATGGCCAACCAATTGGTATCGATGCCGTTGTCTTATCAACGCAACACAGCGAAGATATTGCAACACCGGCATTGCGTGAAGCCGTGATGGAAGAAATCATTAAACCGGTATTGCCGGCTCACTGGATCACGCCTAAGACACAATTTCACATTAACCCCACAGGTCGATTTGTAATCGGTGGACCAGTTGGGGATTGTGGTTTGACGGGCCGTAAAATTATCGTTGATACTTACGGCGGTATGGCACGTCACGGTGGCGGTGCATTCTCAGGTAAAGATCCATCAAAAGTTGACCGCTCCGCTGCTTATGCCGGTCGCTATGTCGCTAAAAATATTGTGGCAGCAGGTCTTGCCGATAAATGTGAAATCCAAATTTCTTATGCAATTGGTGTGGTTGAGCCAACCTCAATCAGCATCAACACGTTTGGCACTGGCAAAGTCGACGACAACGTCATTACTCAACTGGTACGTGAACATTTTGATTTACGCCCGTACGGCCTGATTCAGATGCTTGATTTAGAACGTCCAATTTACTTGCCAACAGCTGCTTATGGACATTTTGGACATGCTGCTTATCCTTGGGAAAATACGGATATCGCTGCACAGCTAAGCGCTGCGCTGTAGGAAGAAACAGCGCTGTAGATAGTAACAGCAATACAACACCTAAAAAGGAGCTTAACGGCTCCTTTTTTTATTGGATTTTTGGTTCGTGTCGATAGTATATTGGACTGACTGTATTTTTTATTAAATACGCTATAATCATGTTTACAACGACCAACTCAGGGAATGACACACCATGCGAATTTTATTGACTGCACTTATCACTGTTCTCACTGTTACGTTGATTGCGGCTTGCTCCACCTCACCAACCGGGCGTAATCAAGTCAAATTATTCTCGACTGAACGACTCAACTCGATGGGTAGCCAAACCTTTGCGTCATTAAAAACCGAACAAAAAATATCAACCAAACGCGTCGAAAATCAATATGTGCAATGTATTGCCGATGCATTGATTCCTTTTATCCCTGCCGGAGCATTTGATGGTGAATGGGAAGTGGTGGTATTTGATGATGACCAAATCAATGCGTTTGCGTTACCGGGCGGTAAAATCGGGGTTTATACAGGTATTTTAAAAGTCGCACAAACGCCGGATCAACTAGCGTCAGTCATGGGGCATGAGATTGGTCATGTTATTGCCGAGCACGGTAATGAAAGAATGTCGATTGCGACCTTGTCTAATTTAGGATTACAAATTACAAATGTCGGACTTCGCAGTGCGGGTGTCACCAATAGCAATCAAGCTTTAATGATGGCAGGAGCAGGTCTACTCGCCCAGTATGGCGTCAACTTACCCTTTAGTCGTGCACACGAATCAGAATCTGATTTAATCGGTTTACAACTCATGGCTAGAGCGGGGTTTGATCCTAATGCTGCGCCGCAACTGTGGCAAAATATGGCAGCTGCATCTTCGGGTAAAACGCCTCCCGAATGGCAATCAACTCACCCATCGCATGACACGCGTATAGCTGATTTAAACGCTGCAATCCCGTCGGTGATGGCTGACTATTTAGCCGTTACAAAAAAGCCTAACTGTATGCCTTAACTAGACAAATTAATCAACACAATGTATAGTTTAGCTAAACTTAGCTAATGAGAATTTAAGATGCAAGCGAATATGCACGAAGCAAAAAGTAAACTATCTCAACTAGTTGAATCGGCCCTAATGGGTGAAGAAGTGATTATTGCAAAGTCAGGAAAACCTGCAGTTCGGTTGGTTCCATGCAAACCTTCTAAAAAAAGAGTGTTTGGAAAATTAAAAGGCAAAATTAACTTATCTGATAATTTTGATGCTAAAAATGTATCCGATGAATTAGCAGAAGAGTTCGGTTTGTAGTGAAAAGAATACTACTTGATACTCATGCACTTCTTTGGTGGTTAAGCGGCGACATACGTCTAGGCCAAGACTCTATTGAAATTATTGCTAGCCAAGATAATGACATTTTTGTTAGTGCAGTATCTGTATGGGAAATCGCAATTAAAAAGAAAAAAGGATTACTCGAAGCGCCAGATGACTTCGATGCCATTATTATAAAGGAAGGTTTTAAGCACTTGCCTATTACTGCATATCATGCACAACAAGCAGGAGAGCTTGAGCTTCATCACAAAGACCCTTTTGATAGAATGTTAGTAGCACAGGCTCAAGCTGAAGGTCTTATATTCATGACAAACGATATTGAAATTCCAAAGTACAACGTCAAAGTAATAAACGCTAATCAATGAGCAAAGTAATAGGGGCTATTAACCCCTAATAATTCACTCTGGCCAATTTTACTCCGATATCTCTGTAGGTTTAATCAACCACTCTTTGCCTTTAAGCATACCTTGCCAATAAATCGGAGGGAGCACTTTTTCCTTTAACAACCATGCCAATCGCGATGGCTTAGTACTATCGAGTAACCATGTCGGGAACGTTGGTAACATAGTGCCGCCATAACCAAACTCTGCTAATACAATTTTACCTTTTTCGACCGTCAACGGGCATGAACCATAGCCATTATACATAGTACGTTTTACGTTGTAGCCCATATCATGTAGCACATTACCAGCTACGACGGGGGCTTGCATTCGTGCAGCTGCAGCCGTTTTTGCATTGGGTGCATTCATGACATCGCCCAAACTATAAATATCTGGAAATTGTTTATGTTGCAATGTTGCTTGATCCACATCGACCCAACCATTGTCATCGACTAATGGACTCACTTTAATAAAATCCGGTGCGGATTGAGGTGGAGCAACGTGTAATATATCGAATTTTTTCTCAATCAGCTCAGCGCTCGCATCTGGCCCGATTTGTTGAAAATACGCTGTTTTATTCGGGCCATCGACTTTGACCAAGTTATGGAAAAAATGCAGATTAGCATTATATTTTTCGACATAATTCATCAAAGCAGGGACATATTCTTTGACGCCAAATAACACCCCACCGGCATTACAAAAGTCCACATCAATGTCCTTTAGTACACCGTTTGATAACCAGTGATCACATGATAAATACATGGCTTTTTGAGGTGCACCTGCACATTTTATTGGCATTGGTGGCTGGGTAAACAACGCCTTACCCGATTTGCATTGCTGGACTAATTCCCAAGTATATGGAGCTAAATCAAAACGATAATTAGACGTGACGCCATTTTTGCCTAAGGTCTGGGTTAAACCTTCAATTTTATCCCAGTCTAACTTAAGTCCAGGGCACACAATTAATTTATCATAAGCAATCGTATGACAGCCATCTAGCAGCACACGCTTTGCGGTAGGCTCGAACGCTGCGACAGCATGCTTTAGCCATGTCACACCTTCTGGGATCAGTGAAGACATGGTTTTAACCGTTTCTTCCTGTGTAAACACCCCAGCCCCTACTAACGTCCAACCCGGTTGATAGTAATGTATATCCGCAGGATCGATAACCGCAATCCTAACATATGGTGCACGCTCCAAAATACTGGCACACACAGAAATACCTGCAGCACCTGCCCCCACAACCACAATATCAAACGTTTGATCATTACTGTCACTAGGCGTTATGCCACCATTAACGATACGGCGAACCACTCCTGACATGTCATACCCGGCTAATTTAGTTGTCTGCAAAATCTCTGTCGTACTGAGCTCATTCGCTTGAGCCAATGCCCATAGCGTCGTTGAACGCGTGCCAGTGCGACAATAAGCAAACATTGGCGAAGGTAATGTATCAAGATGCGTTTTAAATATTTGTGCATCTTCGTCCATGACTGTACCGCTGATCACAGGCTGATAAACAACTTGCATACCTAATGTTTCTGCTGCTTTTTGCACTTCGGTAAAGCTAACTTGGTCAGTACCTTCACCGTCTGGACGGTGACACACAATCGATTTGAAACCCAAATCAAAAATCGTCTGCACATCTGCTACGCTGATTTGTGGCGAAACCGAGATATGTTTGTTAATGAATCTGATATCCATGACGTTCCCCCTACAAGGCGTTAACTGGAATTTTGATATACTGCAGGCCATTATCTGATTTCACACCAAAATCACCCAAACGCATGTTGGTTTGTATTGATGGGAACAATAATCGTGGCACAGCAAGAGTCGCATCACGCGCTTCACGTTTTTTTACGTACTCAGCAAACACAGTATCGGGTTTAATCTGAATATTATGGGCTTTTTCATCCGCGATACTCACCACAGCAACAGCTGCCTCACCTTCATCAGGATAGTCGTGACACAAATACACTTGGGTGCTATCGGGTAACGTATAAAAGCGCTGAACAGTGTTAAACAAGTCAGCCGCACTGCCACCTGGAAAATCGCAACGAGCCGTACCTAAATGAGGAGCAAACATCGTATCCCCGACAAATATAGCCTGATGCTCCGCGCAATAATAACTAGCGCATGCTGGCGTATGACCCGGTGTTAACCATGTTGTCAATGTGATATTGCCGATAGAAATCGTATCACCTTCATCCAATAAACGGTCAAACTGTTCACCCGTAATCGGGGTGTCAGCTTGATTACTAAACATCGGTACCCAAATCGCTAGTACGTCTTTAATACCTTTACCCATCGCAGTCTGGCCACCGATATGGGTTTTTAAATAACTGGAAGCGGTAATGTGATCGGCATGAATATGTGACTCTAAGATCCATTCATTCGTTAAATCATGGTCTTTTATGTATGCAATGACCGCATCGGCACTGCTCGTTTTTACCGCACCTGAAAAATGGTCATAGTCCAATACTGAATCAATCACAGCACATTTTTTGGTCGACTCATCCACTACAACATGAGTGAAGGTGGCGGTCGCATTATCATGAAATGTTTTTACTAACATGTTCGACTCCTTTAGAGTAATTCTTTAATAAAGATAAAAATCGCGATGGACAAGGTAAAATAAGCAAAGCCTTGTTGTAGCTTATCCCCGTCTAAGCGCCCTGCGATCTTGGTTGCAAACCACATACCGACTAACGTGCAGGCAATCAATGAACCAATCAGTTTAACGTCGATCTCAATACCAGCTTGTAAATCGCCGGTAAACCCAATCAGGGATTTTAATGCGATAATTAAGAGGGATGCACCGACGGCTTTTTTCATTTCCATCCCCATCAGTAACACTAAGGCTGGAATAATTAAAAACCCGCCACCGGCACCGAGCATACCGGTAGCCACACCGACTAATGCGCCTTCAGCGACTATTAATAAGGGATTATGTGAGCTGGATGATCCTACATTGTGGGCCGAGACTGATTTTTTTTTGGTTAACATCATAATCGCAGCAGCAAGCATTAATACGCCAAATGACACCATGATCAGCATGTCTTTACGCAGTATAAAAGGCCTTTCAATCAGCAGATCAGGGATTGCTGGCATAATAAACGCACGCGTCACATACACAGCAATAATCGAGGGAATAGCAAAGGTAATGGCGGCTTTCATGTCAATTAAGCCTTGGCGGTAATAACTCACCGCACCAAAAGCGGCAGTGAAACCAACGATTAACAATGAATATCCCGTTGCAGTAGTGGGTTCAACTTGGAATAAATAGACCAAGATCGGTACGGTTAAGATTGAGCCACCGCCGCCGATGGTGCCAAGTACCACACCCATCAGTATTGCTGCCATAAATCCTAAAATGATCATATATGTTGAACCTTATGAAACTCCAATTTGGTTATAATATATATCCAAAAGAAATATAAGCAAGCTGCTTATTAGACTTTATATTCATAAATAATCTATGTTAATACCATTTTGGAATACACATAATAAAAACACTTGAAATATTAGCAAATGCTAATATTATATTCACATGAAAAATATTGAAAACCTTTATAAATCAGCTAACCTTGCCGAAACTAAGCTGAAATCATTAGCCAACTCTAATCGATTAATGCTTTTGTGTTTATTGCAAGAAGGCCCACAAGATGTCAGTTCATTGGTAATTGCCAGTGGACTTTCACAATCGGTTGTTTCCCAGCATCTGGCTAAACTAAAAGAAGCCATGGTGGTTACTGCGAAAAAAGAAGGCACATCCATTATTTACAACATTACCGATCCGGTGACGCAATCCATTTTAGCGTCACTGTATCTTGCATATTGTTACCCTAACTAAAGAGAGCTGAGCTCATGACTTATCAAACTATTACCAGTACCGATGCCGAGCAATTATTAATCAATAATGATGCGGTGTTAATTGATGTGCGCGAACCTGCAGAGCATCGTCAAGCCAACATTACTCAAGCCCAACTAAAACCGTTAAGTGATCTCAATTTAGAGGGTATTGATACCGTTAACAAAAAAGTGATCATCCATTGTCAAAAAGGCATGCGTGGTGCTAAGGCTTGTCAGCAACTAATCTCGGCACACCCTGATGTGTCATTTTATAACTTAGACGGCGGGATCCTTGCTTGGCAACAAGCTGGGTTACCTGTTAACAAAACAGCATCAAAGGTATTACCCTTAGATCGCCAAGTGCAGATTTCAGTAGGTGGTGGTGTGGTGCTTGGGGTATTGCTATCACAAACAATCAATCCTAATTTTGTCTGGTTAGCTGGATTTTTTGGTGCGGGGTTATTATTCGCAGGATTATCTGGGTTTTGTGGATTGGCTCGTGTACTTGCCAAAATGCCGTGGAACAAGTAGCTCGTATCACAAAATAAGTATGCAATCAGAATTCAGCCCCAGTATAACAACCAAGTTATATGGGGCCGATACAGCACATGGAAACACGTCGTCACCGATTGATTATTTGTCTAAATGCACATCCATTTGAGGAAACGGAATAGAAATTCCTTCTGCATCAAAACGTAATTTAACCGCTTCGGTAAAATCAAATTTTAAGCCCCAATAATCGCTGGAATTAACCCAAGGCCTAACGACCAAGTTAACTGAACTGTCCCCTAAAGCGCCGACAGCAACCGTATATTTTGGTTCCTTGAGGACGCGTTCATCACTCTCTAGCATAGCCTCAAGCACTTGTTTGGCTTTACGCAGATCATCACCATAACCAATGCCAAACTCCATATCGACACGACGCGTAGGTTTGGCTGAGTAGTTCGTAATATTATCGCTATAGATATTGCCATTCGGGACAATAATTTCTTTATTATCTGGGGTGTTCATGATGGTCGAAAAAATCCCTACATTCATCACCGAGCCCGATACGCCACCGGCATCAACATAATCACCGGCTTTAAAGGGACGAAAGACTAGTAACATTACGCCAGCGGCAAAGTTTTGTAATGAACCTTGTAATGACAAACCAATCGCTAAACCGGCAGCACCGAGGATCGCAACTAAGGATGTGGTATCCACACCTAATTGATTTAACGAAGCGATAATAACAAACAACATCAGGATGGCTCGGACGATGGATTTGATAAAATCCACTAACATATCGTCATATTTAGATTTAGCCATTACCTTGCTAAACACACTTATTAAAATGCTAACAACTATTTTACCGACAAGATAAATGACCAACGCCAGCACAATATTAATGCCCCAAGGAACAACATAATTATCAAATAGCGCTTGCACATCAATATTCGCTAACGCATCGCCCGCTCCTTTTACTTGTTCGCTAAAGGAGTCGTGACTTTGCTCCGGAGCATTGAGGGTTGACGGACTTGAGCTGTCTTGAAGCATTCGTTGAATGCTGTGGAATATGGACATCAATCGGTTCCTTTTAAAAATGTGATGAATACGTGGCGTATTCCCTAACTCTTAAGTTAGCTAATTATCAAAATAAAGCAATAAAAAATCGTATATAAACAAACAACTTAACTTAATGCTGTCATTTTTTTTTACATTAAACGTTGCTTTACTCATGATCTGGACTAAATTTTATAAATACCCGAACAGGTAAACAACATCTCTTGACTCAACATGTTATATAAAAGGACTTAACAATGTTCTATCTTTTAGGTTTAAGCATCGCTGTAATCGCACTTTTAATTTACAGCTTAAGTACCGACCGAGGCAGCAACACCGTTCATGCAAGACAGCAGTCAAAGCGTCGCCATCAGGCAGCTTCTCAGCAAGCTCAGCAAAATTCAGATAACAACAGTGTCGTCGTCAAAAACTAAATAATCATTCTACTAGCTTGCCCAATACTGAATTGATACAATTAAAAAAAAATCATTTAGTAAGCCATTATGCGGATCCCTCGAGTCTATCTCGACCAAGAAATTTGTGTCGACAATATTTACACTATAGAAAATGACGCTGCCCATCATTTAATTAATGTGTTGCGAGTTAAACAAGACCAACCTTTGGTATTGTTTAATGGTGATGGCAATGAGTACTCAGCACAAATCAATGATGTGCTCAAACGCAAATTAGTTATCAATGTTGATGCCAAATTAGCTTTGACTGTGGAATCTACTCTGCCTATCCATCTTGGCCAAGGCATCGCTAAAGGCGACCGCATGGAAATGGTCCTACAAAAAGCTACCGAATTGGGTGTCACTGATATTACGCCGGTTATTACAGAGCGTTGTAACGTCAAATTATCGGATGAACGTTGGGCCAAAAAAAGCGCTCAATGGCAAAAAATCATTATTGGTGCCTGCGAGCAATCCGGTCGCAATATTCTGCCCATACTCCACGATCCTGTCACACTGAGTCAGTGGTGCAAACAATCAACCCAACAATACCGAATCACCTTTGATCCGCATGCAAGCCAACATTTACAAGCATTGCCAATTAATCAACATGGTGTCAGATTGTTAATTGGCCCGGAGGGTGGGTTTACAGAAAGTGAAACCTACAATGCCGAACAAACCGGGTTTAATACTGTCAAAATTGGCCCAAGAGTATTACGCACAGAAACTGCAGCGATCGCATCCATCGCGATCATTCAAGCTCAATATGGAGATCTCACGTTATGAGTTTACGCCTTGCCATCGTCATGGACCCGATTGCTAATATTACCCCGTACAAAGACACCAGCTTTGCCATGTGTCTTGAGGCTCAACGCCGCGGCTATCACATCAGTTATATCGAAATGCAAGACCTGTACATCGATAACGGGATCCCGTATGCAACCGTACGAGATTTGAGTGTTACGGACCAAGCAGATGATTTTTATCAACTTGGCGAAGTGCAAACAGTGCCGTTAAGCTTATTTGACGCCTTATTAATGCGTAAAGACCCGCCGGTAGATGATCAGTTTATTTACGCAACACATATATTTGAATTAGCCGAGCAAGCCGGTGTGTTAGTGGTGAATAAAGCCCAAGCGCTACGTGATTTTAACGAAAAGCTCTTTACTGCGTATTTTCCAGCGCTTATTCCTGATACGCTCGTTACTAGTAACAAATCTTTGGCTAACGCTTTTCATAGCAAACACCAAGATATTATCTGCAAACCCCTTGATGGGATGGGTGGTGCTTCTATATTTAGAGTCAAACAAGATGCTAATAATTTAGGTGTGGTAATTGAAACCCTAACCGCCAATGAGACTCGTTTAGCCATGTTTCAGGCCTATTTACCTGCGATTAAAGACGGTGACAAACGTATCTTAATCGTCAATGGTGAGGTCATGGAGTATTGTTTAGCACGTTTACCTCAAGGGACTGAAACTCGGGGTAATCTTGCTGCTGGTGGAGTCGGTAGAACACAACCTATCAGTGATAGCGATCGCGCACTTGCCCAAGCTATCGCGCCCAAACTAATGGCACATGGCATATTGTTTGTTGGTTTAGATGTCATTGGCGACAAAGTCACCGAGATCAATATTACTTCTCCCACCTGTGTCCGTGAAATCGAAAAAGCATCAGGTGTCAATATCTGTGGCAAGCTGTTTGATGCTATTGAGCAAAAAATCACAACCAACGCCAATAAGGATACTCATTAAGCATGTCGACGCCTATTATGACTTGTTTTGCTAATCAGCTGCTTATTGCGATGCCAGCATTAGATGAACCTGGTTTTGCCCGTTCGGTGATTTATATTTTTGAGCACAGTGCAGCCGGTGCAATGGGGATCATCCTCAACAGCCCAATTGATATGAGCTTACAAGAAATGGTTGAACAAGCTGCACCCGAGGCCACTGTTATCCCAGCTAAAGGCAAACAAATCGTCATTAAAGGTGGCCCAGTGAGCCCTGATCGTGGATTTATTTTGCACTATCCCCATGGTAACTGGGAAGGCAGCTTACGCCTCAACGATGACTTTACTGTCACCACTTCAAAAGACATTGTGACTTGTATTGGCAATGAACAAGGACCAGAAAAACAAATCATCGCACTGGGTTATGCGGGTTGGTCTGCGGGGCAATTAGAGGAAGAGTTAGCACAAAATACCTGGCTGACTATTCCTGCATCACATGCATTAGTGTTTGATACGCCCATCCATGAGCGTTGGAGTAAATCAATCCAAGCATTAGGCATTGAACCTTGGCAGTTGACAGAACATGCTGGAAGAGCTTAGTGAGTACTTACTTGAGCTTTGATTTTGGAACCAAAAGCATTGGTGTTGCTGTCGGTCAAACCATTACCGGCACCGCACAACCGCTTGCTGCTATCCCAGCCAAAGAAGGCATTCCAAATTGGGACACCATTATCGACTTGTACAATCAATGGCTACCGACGGCGGTGTTGGTTGGATTGCCATTAAACATGGATGGCACAGAGCAAGAGATGACACTACGCGCGCGTAAATTTGGACGACGACTCAGCGCACGCTGCAAAACCCAAGTATTTGAGGTCGATGAGCGTCTGACTACAACTGATGCAAAAGCCCGTTTATTTGCCCTTGGCGGCTTCAAAAAACTCAGCAAAGAAAAAGTGGATAGTGTGTCTGCGTGTGTTATTTTTGAAGCGTGGGTGGAAAGCCAAAGCCTTTAGTCAATCAACTCCCTGGGTCGTTGACACGACCAGCACAAGCCAAAACTCGCTTCATTAGTTTCCTGGCATTGCCCACATTGCCAGTCATGACCCTCGGCCAAATCGCGTTGATTATGTAAAAAATCCGTCAATAACTGTGTCGCTCTAGCACGCCATGACTCGTCAACTAGCCATACCTCAGGAGCACTATCAAGTGGTGATAATTCACCAATTGCGCCTTGTGCAAAATCATTTTTTATTACACTCGGGATCTGCGCATCATCTAAGAGTTGTTTAACTTGGTATACTTTAAATACTTGTGCGTCATAATAAAAAACAGGCAACAGGATATCCTTAGGTGTTAATCCATATCAATGGACACATTAGACAATGATCCTAGACTATTTCCTGCCTTTTCATCAAGCTTTATTAACAAGCGTAAATCGTTCGGAGAATCAGCATGATGCAGCGCTTGTTCTAATGAGATACGATGCTCACGATACAACGCCATTAACGCCATATCAAAGGTTTGCATGCCCATTTCTTTGCCTTTGAGCATCGCATCTTTTAAGCTCGCCATCTCATTACGCTGAATCAAGTCGCTGATTAACGGCGAGTTAATTAATATCTCAATCGCAGCGACTCTGCCATGACTGTCTATCGTCGGGACAAGCTGTTGTGCCACGATGGCACGCATATTCAAACTCAAATCAAAGCGTAATTTTTCATGCATATCTTTAGGGGCTAAATGCATGATCCGTTCAATGGCTTGATTGGCATTATTCGCGTGTAAGGTCGCCACACATAAATGCCCAGTATCAGCAAAGGCCATCGCATACTCCATGGTTTCCATGGAACGAATTTCACCGATAAGAATGACATCCGGTGCTTGACGCAGGGAGCTTTTGAGTGCCGCATCAAACGATTGCGTATCAATCCCAACTTCCCGCTGTGTGATCACACATTGCTGGTGCTCATGCACAAATTCAATCGGATCTTCTATCGTTAAAATATGCCCCGATGAATGTTTGTTACGATGGTCAATCAAAGCAGCTAAAGACGTCGATTTACCTGTTCCTGTACCACCGACAAACAGCACCAAGCCGCGTTTTGCCATGATGATATTGTTGAGCACATCCGGTAAGCCAAGTTCAGCGGCTTGTGGGATATCAGTGACGATCCGGCGCACTACCATACCTGGCATTTCGCGTTGCCAAAATGCAGAGCAACGAAAGCGACCTAACCCTTCTATAGCGATGGCAAAATTGCATTCTTTTTGATGGAGAAACTGGTCTAAATTCTCTGGGGACATAACCGATTGAATTAATTCATACGCATCGGTTTGGGTTAACACATGCTCACTAATATCGGTCATTTGTCCGTTGATTTTTGCACTAACTGCTCGTCCAACGGCGATAAATACATCCGAGGCGGCTTGGGCAATCATATGTGCTAAGTGCTGTTGTAATGGCATTATTTATTCCTTTAAAAATGAGATGAGTGCTGTTTATTACTTGACAATTTATCAGCGTCCTCTTGTGCAATAAGACCTTGTGCAGTGAGTCGCTGTAAACACTGATCCATTGTTTGCATACCATGATTTTGACCGGTTTGAATTACTGAATACATTTGCGGAACTTTGTCCTCGCGGATCAAATTGCGTATCGCAGGGACACCAATCATGATTTCATGTGCCGCAACGCGCCCTCCCCCGACTTTTTTCAATAAATGTTGGGAAATCACCGCCCGCAGACTCTCTGATAACATAGAGCGCACCATGGCTTTTTCTGCAGCTGGAAACACATCAATAATTCTATCTATCGTTTTAGGCGCAGAATTAGTATGCAATGTGGCAAACACTAAATGACCGGTTTCAGCAGCTGATATGGCCAAACGAATCGTTTCTAAGTCACGTAATTCACCCACTAAGATGACATCAGGATCTTCACGTAACGCCGAGCGTAATGCGTTAGAAAAACTTTTTGTATCACGATGAACCTCACGCTGATTCATTAGGCATAATTTGTTTTCATGGACAAATTCAATCGGATCTTCAATCGTCAATATGTGCTCGCGCTTATGCGTATTAATGTAATCAATCATCGCTGCTAAAGTGGTTGATTTGCCTGAACCGGTAGCCCCTGTGATCAATACTATTCCTGTGGGTTGGTTAATGATGTCCTTAAAAATAGCCGGTGCGCCCAGTTCATCCAAACTCAGCACCCGGCTGGGGATTGTTCTTAACACCGCAGCAGCACCGCGGTTTTGCATAAACGCATTGACCCGAAAACGAGCTAAATCTGAGACCTCAAACGAAAAATCCACTTCGAGGTTTTCTTCGTATTCCTTACGTTGCATATCATTCATGATTTCATAAATGAGTCCTTGGACTTGCTGATGATCCAATTCAGGAATGTTTAAGCGACGCATTTCACCATCAACGCGGATCATCGGTGGCAACCCTGACGATAAATGTAAATCAGAGGCATTATTTTTGACACTAAAGGCTAAAAGTTCGGTAATATCCATGTTGTTACTCTACTTATAAATAAATTGAAATCGCGCTATGCACAATACTATTGCAAACCATCTGCAAAACACACTGTCCCAAATATCGGTTGCTGCAAAACAGGCCAACCGCGATCCCGCTGATATACAACTATTAGCGGTCAGTAAGACTAAACCGGTATCGGATTTAGTACTTGCGTATCAAGCTGGACAACGTCATTTTGGTGAAAACTATGTCCAAGAGGGTGTCGATAAAGTGCTAGCACTGGCACACTTAAACGATCTTACTTGGCATTTTATCGGCCCGATCCAATCAAATAAGAGTAAATTTATTGCTCAGCACTTTGCTTGGTGCCATAGTATCGACCGATTAAAAATAGCGCAGCGCTTGAATAATCAACGTCCGCAAGATTTGGCACCGCTTAATGTTTGTATACAAATAAATATTGATAATGAACCGACCAAGGCCGGAATTATGCCTGAGGCATTGTTAGAGACTGCAGCAGCGATTGCTGAATTACCTAATTTACGGTTACGAGGGATCATGGCTATCCCACAGGCAACTCCCGATGTAGCACAACAAACCGCGACATTTTTGCATTTACAACGATTGTTTAACCAACTCACTGAACGCTATTGTGATGTAGATACCTTATCAATGGGCATGAGTGGCGATCTAGCCCCTGCCATTGCCGCGGGTTCTACTATGGTAAGAGTGGGAACGGGTATTTTTGGAGCAAGAAACACATGACAACACAACAACACGTCCACCCGATTTGCTTTATCGGCGCGGGCAATATGACAAGTGCGATTATTCGAGGGATGGTGCAAACAGGTTATCCAGCAAATTTGATTATGGCAACCAACCCGTCTTCTGCAAAACTACACATATTACAGCAAGAACTGGGGATCCAAACCAGTACTAACAATGCGGATGGCCTTGCGTTTGCGACTTATATTGTATTAGCGGTCAAACCACAAATGCTCAGTGCAGTATGTGCGGCACTGCCAGATGTACAACGTCAACAAAAATCATACATATCGATAGCGGCTGGTGTTAGTGTAGAGCGTATCCAAGGTATGCTTGGCGCTGCTGTACCCGTCGTACGAACCATGCCTAACACACCCTCATCAATTGGTATGGGCATGACGGGATTATTCGCTCCTCAAGGCACACCCAATGCATTATGTGATATTGCTCAATACGCATTAGAGCAAGTTGGAAAAACCCTATGGGTAAATAACGAAGACGATATAAATACGGTTATTGCAGCTGCTGGTTCTTCGCCTGCGTATCTGTTTTTACTGGCTGAGGCAATGCAAACCAAAACACAAGCGCTCGGATTTACTGCCAGCGATGCACGAATACTGGTTGCGCAAGCGTTAGCTGGGGCCGGTGCCATGCTCTTAGCTGAGCCGGAGACTGACTTTGCAACACTGCGGAGTAATGTCACCTCCAAAGGCGGCACGACGGCACAAGCGATCGAAAGCTTTAATCATGCTAGACTTGCCGATATAGTAGCTGATGCAATGCAAGCGGCAGTGGATCGAGCACAACAAATGCAACAAGAAATCTAAACAGGACCTTTTATGAACGCTTCTTATTTTTTAGTCGATACTCTTTTTAATTTGTATTTGATGGTGGTGATATTACGCTTATGGCTGCAGTTTGCTAGAGCAGATTTTTATAACCCTTTTTCTCAGTTTGTCGTTAAAGCCACCCAGCCTATTGTCGCGCCAATGCGCAGAGTCATTCCATCGATGGGACGTTTTGATACTGCAACATTCGTTCTCGCATTGATTGTCGCTTGCGCTAAGATCACGACTATCGGTTTGTTATTTTCTTCCGCTAGTATCAACCCGATTGCGGTGCTGGTTATCGGTGCATTTACCTTACTCAAACAATTTTTGTCATTGATATTTTGGATGTTGATACTGCGTGCGATACTCAGTTGGGTATCACAAGGTGGGAATCCATTTGAACAAGTCATTGCTCAGCTAACTGAACCGATGCTAGCGCCTATTCGTAGAATTATACCACCGATTGGTGGGTTAGATTTATCCGTGTTAGTAGCTATCATTGCATTGCAGTTTATTCAATTACTGTTACAACAATATCTCGGCGCTTTATAGGAGCACATTGTGTTGACATTAAATAAGCTTTTTAAATTATGGGTATTAGCTTCTGCGCTAATATTAAGTACCCTCAGCCCGGTGAGTCATGCCGAAATTAAAAAAACCTTAGGTGAGTGGGATGTGCATTATATTGTATTTTCTTCCACGTTTTTGACACCTGAAATAGCCAAAGCAAATGGGATAATTCGCAGTAAATATAACGCGCTGGTCAACATTTCGGTACTGGATAAGGACACGCAAGTTGCACAGCGAATTGCAATAGAAGGCTCAGCACGAAATTTGATTGGCACCAACAAAGCGCTGAAGTTTAAACGGGTAATTGATGGCGATGCAATTTATTATCTTGCACCTTTGGCCTACCGTGACCAAGAAACATATCGTTTTACCATTACCATGCAAGGTAACGGCGACACACAAGAGCTGACGTTTCAGCAGCGCATGTATGTCGATCAGTGAGTTTTACCTAGCAGACTCTGCTAGCATTTAGCTAGGGCGGTCTGCTTCCAATCGTACAAAAACTAATTGTGTGGCATTACTTTGCTCCGGAGCAAACCGGTACCCAGCAGTATCAAATTGACTCAATTGGGCCACATCTTTGATACGATGTTGAATAATGTATCTAGCCATCAACCCACGTGCTTTTTTAGCATAAAAACTAATGATTTTTACTTTGCCGTTTTTTTCATCCTTAAATACCGGTGTGATGATCTGGGCATTTAGGTCTTTGGGTTTGACCGCCGAAAAATACTCAGTTGACGCCAAATTAACGAGCACCTGTTGTTGCTCTTCTGCAAGCGTGTCATTGAGATTGTCAGTAATCCGATTGCCCCAATACTCATACAGGTTTTTGCCGGACTCCGTTGCAAGCTTAGTACCCATCTCCAAACGGTATGGTTGCATCAAATCAAGCGGCTTCAGTACTCCATATAAGCCAGACAAAATTCGCAAATGCGATTGTGCATACCTCAAATCTGCTTCAGATAACGAGCCTGCATCAAGTCCTGTATACACATCACCGTTAAAAGCCAGTGCAGCTGGACGCGCATTCTCAGGTGTAAATGGAAACTGGAACGAAGCGAACCGTTCAGCATTTAATAATGCTAACTTATCGCTGATGCCCATCAAGGCAGACAGATCGGCTGGTGTTAGCGTTTTACACGTGTTCAGCAATGCCTGCATATCATCTTGTAATGCTGGCTGGCTAAACAACGATGTCGCAACCGGCGTGGTGTAATCTAAATTTTTTGCTGGAGAAACAACAACTAACATCAACAGATTCCTTACTCGTCTTATTTATACTGGGTGTGATCACTGGGTAGCGATACGGTTTAACTATAATAAATTATTCTATCACAAATCTACTGTACTGTTTTAGTACTCCTAGGCATACACACTTGATCACCGTAATAATTATTTGGGTAATTACATTCTTCATGTCTCTCCGGTGAATGGTTTTTAGCTGCTTGACGCAATAATTCAAGTACCGTAGTGTGAGTTGCACGTTTAATCATTGATTGCATTTTACTATCCCCTTAACAAGATACCTAAGCACCCTCGTGGTGTTTTTTGTCTTGTTGATTAGAGTATCGTTCACTTCTATTTGGTATGCTAATGAGAAAAAACAATCACATTAATCGCTTTATTCTCAATCCCCTATAGCCATTTTTGGGTGAGCAAGGTAATCTATAGATATACATTATTTATAAGGATTGTTATGTCTAATTTATTGTCTGCGCTTCGCGCAGTGACTACGGTTGTTGCCGATACAGGTGATGTTGATGCGATCAAAAAGTATCAGCCGGTTGATGCCACCACGAATCCCTCTTTATTGTTAAAAGCAGCCGCTATACCGCAATATGCCAGTATCATAGAACACGCAATTAACTGGGCCAAACAGCAATCTAACGATACGACGGCTCAGGTAGCCGATGCAGCAGATAAATTAGCGGTATTAATTGGTAAAGAAATTGTGAGTGTCATTCCTGGACGTATTTCTACTGAAGTCGACGCACGCTTGTCTTTTGACACTGCCGCTACTGTCACTCAAGCCCAAAAATTGATTGCCATGTACGCAGAAGAAGGCATCAGTAAAGACCGTATTCTAATTAAAATGGCCTCCACATGGGAAGGCATCAAAGCAGCTGAGATATTAGAGCAACAAGGTATTCAGTGTAATTTAACCTTGTTGTTTTCTTTTGCCCAAGCCCGAGCTTGTGCCGAAGCAAATGTCTTTTTAATTTCGCCATTTGTCGGCCGCATCCTCGATTGGTACAAGCAATCTACTGGGATGGATAGCTATGCCGGTGCCGATGATCCGGGTGTACAATCAGTAACGGCTATTTATAACTACTACAAATCACACGGCTACAAGACCGTCGTCATGGGTGCCAGTTTTAGAAATACAGATGAAATTATCGAATTAGCCGGTTGTGACCGTCTGACTATTGCACCAACATTGCTAGAAGAACTCGCCAATACCCAAGGTGACCTTATAGTTAAATTACAAGATAATGGTGCTACTCAACCGCCCCCTGCAGCACTGACTGAGAGTCAATATCGTTGGGACATGAACGAAGACGCGATGGCCACTGAAAAATTAGCGGAAGGGATCCGTAACTTTACGATTGACCAAATTAAACTAGAAGCGGTATTACAAGCCAAGCTGTAGCAAAGTGAATCAGTGTCCGATCATCTACGTTTTTTTACAAAATACATTATAGGAACAACAATCAATGCCCATTAACACTTCTCCCGCATGGAACGCGTTAAGTCAGTTAGCGAATAAACATGCCAATGACCACATGCGTGATTGGTTTCTGGCTGATCCGACAAGAGTGGCAACCTTTAGTGAATCAGCATGTGGCATTCATATTGATTTTTCCAAAAATACCATTACCCAAGAGATCTTCAACCATCTCATCGAGTTAGCTCACACTGCCGGTGTAGAGCCTGCACGACGTGCTATGTTTAATGGTGAGGCGATTAACTTTACTGAAGATCGTGCAGTCATGCACACCGCATTGCGCCATTTTGGTGATGAGCCTGTCCTCGTCGATGGTCATGATGTCATGCCTGAGGTCAATGCTTCTCGAGCCAAAATAAAAGCATTCACTGACGCATTGCATACTGGGTCACACACCGGTTACACCGGTAAAGTGATCACTGATGTTGTGAGCATTGGCATTGGTGGGTCCTTTTTAGGTCCTAAGATCATGACTGAAGCACTTAAGCCTTATCATCAACATAAGCTTAATGTGCATTTTGTTGCAAATGTAGATGGTTGTCATATTCAGGATGTCTTAGCACTGCGTGATCCGGAGACAACCTTAGTATTAATGTCATCCAAATCCTTTGGTACCCAAGAGACTCAACAAAATACATTGACCGCAAAAGCGTGGTTTTTGGCTAGTGGGGCCCCCCAATCGGCTGTTGCCTTACATTTTGCTGCGATCTCTTCAAATGTCCCAGCGGCAGTTGAGTTCGGTATGGATCCGGACTTAGTATTTTCAATGGATGACTGGGTCGGTGGGCGATATTCGTTATGGTCTGCTATTGGTATGCCGATCGCGTTAGCAATTGGATATGCCAATTTTGAAGCGTTACTCAAAGGCTCGTATGCAATGGATACACACTTCAAAACCGCCCCATTAGCTCAGAACTTACCGGTGATTTTGGGGCTGCTCGGGGTATGGTATCGCAATTTTCAAGATGCACAAGCACATGTATTGCTCCCTTATTATCATTATCTGCGCGGTTTTCCAGCCTACGTGCAACAATTGGATATGGAATCCAATGGTAAACGCAATACCCCCGACGGTAGCCCGGTAGAATATGCAACTGGACCGGTTATCTTTGGATCTGAAGGCACCAATGGTCAGCATTCATTTCACCAGCTGATCCATCAAGGCGATACCATTATCCCTGCTGACTTTATTTTGCCATTACGTGTGCCACAACAGAACGATGCCCATCATGCGATGCTCGCATCAAATTGCTTTGGGCAAACCCAAGCATTAATGCAAGGTAAAACCTTTGCACAATGTCGCTCAGCGTTACCTGACGATATGGCCGAGAGTGACAAAGATGTATTGGCAGCGCACAAAGTGATGCCGGGTAATAAACCGTCTAACACTATTACATTTGCGCAATTAGACCCTTTTACATTAGGTGCCTTAGTCGCATTGTATGAACACAAAGTATTTGTTCAAG
Organism: uncultured Glaciecola sp.; assembly: GCA_937125395.1. GTDB lineage: Bacteria > Pseudomonadota > Gammaproteobacteria > Enterobacterales > Alteromonadaceae > Opacimonas. Next base: position 11,397 of record CAKZLI010000002.1, on the reverse strand, counting down.
GCGTGGTGTGGGATGTCAATAGTTTTGACCAATGGGGTGTGGAGTTAGGCAAAGTACTCGGTAATCAAGTACTTGATGCCATTCATAGCGGACAGATGCATGCGGATATGGATAGCTCAACGCAAGCATTAATCTCACAATTTAGAGAGGCGTTATTAAAATAATTGGCGAAATGCCGATATATCACTAATACTAAAAGGGTCATGTGTATGTCATGATCCGTGCAATACAACAGATACATTACAACTCGTTACACTGATCGTAACATTACACAGATGTCTGGTAACACAACATCTTACACGGAGGTTCTCATGGAAGAATCAATCATGCTAGAAAGTGAACATCATTCAACCAAAGCCAAACGCAAAAGCAAAAAACGTAAATGGCGAGAAATAGAGGCGATTGAGGATAAAAATCGATTACGTAAAGAGCTCAGTTCGCTTGAATACGATTTCGACTTTTCAGACGACGAATTATAATTAAAAGGGTAGATGCTAACGCGTCTACCCTTTTTTAATGTCATGTGTATCCAATATTGCTGCTGTGATTACACCTGCCAATCAATTGGGGTGTGATGTTTTTTGCATAACCACTCATTGGCTAATACAAAATGATTACAGCCAAAGAAACCACGATGCGCTGATAAAGGCGACGGGTGTGGTGCTTTGAGTATGAGGTGTCGTTTATGATTAAGAAACGTTAAATTCGATGCAAATTGTTGCGCATGCGCTCCCCACAATATAAACACGACGTGTTCATTATGTTTTGCCACTTCATCCAACGCTGCCTGAGTAAATATTTGCCACCCAATATCAGCGTGTGAATGTGCCTTGCCCTCACCTACAGTAAGCACGGTATTGAGCAATAAGACACCTTGCTTAGCCCAATACTCCAAACAACCGTGCGTGGGCGCTATATAATCCGGAATGCTCCGTGCTAATTCTTTGTAAATATTGCGTAATGAAGGCGGAATAGCCACCCCCTCGCTTACCGAAAAGCTCAATCCATGTGCTTGGTTTGCTCCGTGGTAAGGATCTTGTCCTAATATTACGACTTTAACTTGCTCTAGAGAGCAGTGCTTAAATGCGTCAAATACGTGCTTTTCAGGCGGGTAAATCGTCTCACCCAAAGCGCGTTTATGTGCTAATTGAGTATTTATATCCTTATAATACGATGCTTCCTGCTGGTTGTGTATAAACAATTCCCAACTGGTCATATAACCTCGATATCTATGCTGGCTTAAGTAAATTAAACATGTGTTGTTTTATTATGGCATAGTCTGCGGGTTTATCTACTGCATAGGAGTGTTTACCCGCAACATCAGCAAGAGCCTGAGGTAGAGCAAGCGGTTCACCTAAGATATTTTCTACTGATTCACGAAATTTAGCCGGATGCGCAGTGCCTAAAAACAACCCTGTTTCTCCGTCTTTTATTGATTTGGATAAGCTACGATAAGCAATTGCTGCATGCGGTTCGCTGGTGTAACCCAAGGCTTGTAATTGCTTCATTGCTAATTGCGTGCAATCTTCATCAATCGCCATACCCGTTAAGATGTCTTTATCAATGATCCCTTTTTCAATCATCGCTTCGATCCGTGGCCAGTTATTTGGACGACTCACATCCATCGCGTTAGACAAAGTGGCAATCGTATCTTTCGGTGACCATTCACCTTCTTCAAGATAGCGTGGCACGGTATCATTGAGATTAGTCGCAGCAATAAAACGTTTGATCGGTAACCCCATTGCTTTAGCAATCAAACCTGCGGTTAAATTACCAAAATTACCACTTGGTACCGAAATTACTAATTCTTGCCGCGCTGACTCATCAAGCTGGGCAAACGCTTCAAAGTAATAACACACTTGCGCCGCTAAACGAGAAATATTAATTGAGTTAGCCGAGTTTAAATGAAGCTCGTTGCGCATTTGCTCATCATCAAAGGCGTTTTTGACGATCGCCTGACACGCATCAAAATCACCATCAACGGCAACCGTATGGATATTGCCACCTAATGTTGTGAAGAGTTTTTCTTGTAACGGAGAAATTTTGCCTTTAGGGAATAAAATCACCACATTGATGTTATCGATCCCGTGGAATGCATGGGCTACCGCAGCACCTGTATCACCAGAAGTCGCAGTCAGGATTGTCACTGGTGCACCTTGTGAAATATCAGTCAAACACTGCGCCATAAAGCGACCACCAAAGTCTTTAAAAGCTAGTGTTGGCCCGTGAAATAACTCTAAAGTATGAATATGTTCACTGACCTTAACGACCGGTGCAGGAAAGGTAAATGCATTGTCGACAAGCTCACCTAATTTTTCAGGAGAAAATTCATCGCCAATCAAATGCCCTAAAATGACTTTACTACGCTCAGCTAATGGTAGGGCTAGCACATCGTCCAAGTCAGCTAACGGCTCAATGCTTTCAACAAAAAACAACCCTTGTTGACGGCCAAGACCGGTTTTGACGGCTTCTTTAAAACTCACTTGTTGTGTACTGTCTTTCAAATTCACCAAATGCATGGTTATTCCTTTCGCTTTTAATTTCAGTATCAATCTAAATTGAAAAATGTTGTGTAATTAGACTAAACGGGTGCCTTGCGTATCGATTTTGCAAACGTGGGCAAATCCATCGTCATTTTGAATATATTCTTGTGCTAAATAATCAGCAATCGTTTGGGCTTGTGCTTGGGTTTTACACGCGGCAAATACCGTCGGACCTGATCCAGAGATCCCAAAACCAATGGCCCCTTGTTCCATCGCAAACTCACGACTTTGTGCAAAATGCGGTAACAACGCTTGGCGATGCTCTTCTGCAAGTACATCGAAAAACACTTGTCCGGCTAATGCTTCATTTTGAGTATGGCTGGCATGAATGAAATTAGCCAGTTGACGACCAAAGGCTAACGTTGTCGCCATATCAAATTGTTTGGGTAATATTTCACGCGCGGCAGCGGTTGAGACACTAATACCAGAATAACACATCGCCCAGTACCAGTTTTCAAATACGGGAACTTGTTCACAAATGGGGTCCGCCAGCCCTGTCATTAAGGTCATGCCACCGAATAACGCGGGTGCGACATTGTCATAATGGACACTACCACTGATCTCACCTTCACACTCTCCCATCATATACAACAATTCGTTGTTATCAAATGGATAGTCATAAAACGCATTGAGCGCATAAAAGGCTGCAACAATGGAGCTAGCACTTGAGCCTAAACCACTGCCAATCGGCAATGCTTTATCAAGAGCCATTTTACATGGTTTAAGATCAATGCCTTTGTCGGTCAATGCAGTATTAAAAAACTGATGACAAGCAAAGACAATGTTGTTTTCCATACCCGGCGGCAGACGATCAGCAAAGCGACCTGAGCTGGTTAATGCAAATTCATCAGCCGATTCAATCGAGACTTTATCCCCAAGCAAGGTGCCATCAATCGGGGCTAAGCCTGCACCTAACACATCGAATCCGACGCTCACATTGCCGATAGAAGCAGGCGCAAATGCAGTTAATTTCATAATTCTTGCGTCCACGCTAAAGTTCTTAATACATCGGCAAATACACCGGCTGCAGTCACCGTCGCACCGGCACCATAACCACGAATAACGAATGGGATTGGGCTGTAATAATCAGAATGGATCGCCAAGGCATTTTCACCATCTTTAACAGCTGCTAGAGGATGCGTCGCTGGACAAGATTGGATAGCGACTTTACATTGACCATTGTTGATTTGGCCAACATAACGAAGCACTTCGCCTTTGACTTGCGCGGCGGCGGATAAGGCAGCGTAATGGGCATCAGCCTGAGGTAAATTAGCCATAAACGTATCAATGTCACCGCTATCATCAAAGCATGGCGGTAACACAGACTCAATCTCAATATCCGATAACTCCAGCTCCATACCCGATTCACGTGCCATGATGAGTAATTTACGTGCAACATCGGTTCCACTAAGATCATCACGTGGATCCGGCTCAGTAAAGCCGTTATCTTTAGCCACTAACGTTGCTTGAGATAAGCTTAATCCTTCTTCTAACTTGCCAAACACATAGGATAATGAACCGGATAATATCCCTTCAAAGGTATGTAGCTGATCACCTGCGATAACTAATTTTTGTAAATTATCAATGACCGGTAAACCTGCACCAACCGTTGTTTCATATAAATACTGACGCTTATGATTCTGCGCAGCAGCTTTAATTTGTGCATAAAACTCAGCGCTGTCGGTATTGGCTTTTTTGTTTGGAGTCACGATATGAAAACCCGCATTGATGATATCAACGTATTGGCTTGCCACGCTTTGTGAGCTGGTACAATCCACAAATACTGGATTGGTCAGGCTGTTTTTGACGACAAACGCTTGTAGCTCCTTTAGCCCATAATCTTCCCCATGTGCCTTTAAATCACTGCGCCATTGGGCATCATCGACTAAATCAATACCATTGTCGTTAAACAAAATACGCGATGAATTCGCAATGCCATAGACACGCAAACGAATTGATTTGTCAGCTAGAACGGGTTGCTGCTTGTTGATTTGACGCAGTAATTCACCGCCCACAGTCCCGCAACCAATCAAAAACACATCAATGCATTGCTGTTCTGAGAAGAAATTTTGATGCACGACTTTAATGGCTTTTTTGGCTTTACTGGCTTCAATAACTGTTGAGATTGAACGTTCTGATGAACCTTGAGCAATAGCAATGTTATTGATACGGGCTTGCGCTAAGGCTTGGAAAAACTTCGACGCCGTACCATGAGATTGTTTCATGCCGTCACCGACCAAAGTGACAATTGATAAATTTTCTCGAATATCAATCGGCTCTAACAAGTTGTTATGTAACTCTAAGGCAAATTCGTCATGCAATACATCCAACGCTTTGTGATGATCCTTGGCATGGATACAAAATGAAATGCTGTATTCTGATGAAGACTGAGTAATTAGCGTAATCGAGATAGACGCATTGGCCAACGAATCAAATATACGTGTGGCCATACCGACCATGCCTTTCATACCTGGACCGGCGATATTAAACATCACCATGTCATCAAGATTAGAAATACCTTTTACACTGGTCCATTTTTCGCTTTTCTCAGCGCTAATTAAGGTACCAGGCGCACTTGGGTTTAAGGTATTTTTAATTAAACAAGGAATGTGATGCTGGGCAATCGGACCTATGGTTTTTGGATGTAAGACTTTTGCACCAAAATACGATAACTCCATCGCTTCTTCATACGTCAGCTTGTCCATCAAGACTGCGCCTTCGACTTGGTTCGGATCGGCGTTATAGACTCCATCCACATCAGTCCAAATTTCACATACTGAGGCATCAATACAGGCAGCTAATATCGCGGCCGAATAATCCGAACCATTGCGTCCTAAGGTGACTTTTTCCCCTTCAGGATTAACCGCAACAAAACCCGGCATGATTAATAAGGTCTTGCCAGAGTGATCGACGTCACTAAAACGCGCTTTTGATGCAGACACATCGGCGCTGGCATCTAAGTACTGCCCTGAAGCAATAATGTAGTTAACCGGATCTAAAATGCTGTTGCTAATGCCTTGCGCTTGGAATATGTGGCTTAATAAGTTAACCGACACATACTCACCTAAACTCATGAGCTCAGCAGCCGTGGTATCTGGGGCACAGTTCAGTAATTGGATACCATGTAAACGCTGGTCAAGGTAAGTGAGTGTGCTATCAATGACGGCTTTGACCGCTTGGAGATCAAATTGAGGAATGTCTTGAGCAATCTCGTCAGCGATACTATTTAAGGTCATGGCAAGCTTTGCTTGCAACTCACCAAAATCTTTACCTTGCTGCGCTTGCTCGGTTAATAATGAAAGTGCATTAGTGACGCCTTTAGGTGCAGATAACACAACGGCTGCGCCATCGGTTTGGTGAATACTCGCCACAATTTTGGCAACGTTCTGATAACGTGCGGCATCGGCAAGTGATGAACCACCAAACTTTAAAACTTTCATATGGACTCCTAGTTCCTTTATTAACGCGTAATAAACGCATCTAACACGTATTCAATAGCCATTAAACACGCCAAAAATAATGCTCTGAAAACAAAAAAGCCCGCTAGTTTAGCGGGCTTCAGATGATTTGTGAATATGCACTAACCAACGTCCGCCCTGAGAAGGGTGGTTATAATAATCATGTCGTTAGTGTTATTTGTTTTATTCATGGGTCTAATTTGCCGTATAGACGTCTAGATGTCAATAACTAATTACTGGTCGGGTGTTTGTTTGTCCAAATCAAATAGACCATAATAGCTTACCTACAAAAGCCATCGAATAAATAGAGGCGTAATCTGAGCTTTAAATTAATAAGGCGACGACTTTAAACTAAAGATGGAAGCTGTTTTCAACACTTTCTGGTGATAGATCAGCCGATGCAAAGCTAATGATACTATCGGTATCTGCATAATCTTTAGTTAATGCACCAAGGTTTTTGATCTCCCCCACCACATCTTCATAAACATTCATAAACTCTAGTTTACGATGCACAGGTTTTTCAAATGCAAATAAAGCCTTTTCTGCTTGAATAACGTCAGCATCAATCAATTTTTTCAATCGACCAACCCAAGTTTCACCGTGCTCCATTGCTTTTAACACATTATTTTGTTCAAAGGCCATTGGTCTGATAATTCGATAGCTGTCGTCAATTCGCGTAGCCAACGGTACAGATATATCATAAATACCTGCTTTAAGTTTTTTTTGTGTGTAACGAATACCAGAAGGCAGTTTTGACGTTAACTGTTTCTTTAAATCTCGAACCATAAACTGTTCTGTGTATTCTTTGTTCTCAGTAAAGTTACGACCGACTAAACGATCGTATAACTTGTCTACCGCTACATTGATATTAGCAGTAAGCATTGTACCCACTTCACCAAAATGTAAAACAGACTCTCTAGTACGCGTAACTTCTTTAAAGTAATCAACTAAGTTTTTGCCTTGTACATGGTTATGAACAAGGTAATGTCTAATTCGTTTTAGCTCACCTTCAAAGCCTTCAATGGCGTGCTTGTATACAACACCATCTAAGTCATCAAAAAAGTGAGTTACTCTTTTAAATGATTTAGGCGCAAGTTTGAAGTCATATAAACCTAACTTAGGAGCGATTACAACCACGCCGACATTAGCAAACTCTCTTGTTTCTGCAAAGGGCATAAAACGAACAACTGCATACATACATTGTGTATTGTTAGTCATAACCGTGTTCATTATCTCAATCATTTTAGTCCCTCCCAAAATTGTTTGCTTTGATATTCATTTAATATTAGCTTTATTTGCTCCATAAAACCATCAAAATCAGCCACACCTTCTTTCCAATCGTCTGGAATATCTGCGGCTAATTTGTCCCATTTCGTCATTGCAACTTTCATTCTTTCTTCATAGTTATGTAGCAAATCATAATCGATTTGTGCTGGCCAAAACTGGCTACTTACATGAAATTTTTGGTGATTATCAAGCTGAAACTGATGATCAATAGCTAAATTGTGATCTAATACAACCAGGTCTATATTAGAGTGTTTATAAAATAAATTAGGGTTGCCACCCAACTCACTTAAATTTCTATCACCGTTACGTATCCAATAATCAAACACATAAAGGTCTTGCAACTTGCTTTGAGGAAGGCCATTTAACTGTTGATAATTCACTTCTTGCAAATCAGGAACATGCTCAGAGCCAAACGCAATCCCTTCACCAATTTCAAATTGATAATCATTATTATATTCAAGTAATGAGTCATCAACATAAACAAGCTCGACATTAGGGATAGGTAAACCAAAGCACAGCCCTAACTTACCAAACAGCCATTCTTTAATGCAGCCGTCAAAACCAGCTCGTTGTCGTTTGATAACATACTTTTTATCATTATCAGCCAAGCAAAGATAAGGGGCTGTAGCTCCTTGTTTCATTTGGTATTGAATTTCTATTATTGATATCATCATTGATTCTATGTCGGACTAGTCATTAAAAAGCAAAAACGCTCTGCCCTTCCCCTGGATACTTTTCAAAAATATGCATATACACCTCGCTACAGGTTTTCGGCCATAAGTCATCATCGTATGATTCAGGTAGATTATCTAATATTTCCTCGATCATATTTTTAACTCTAGCCTTAGTTCGCTGTTTTTTACGCCAATCAATAACCAACATTTCCTGCATTTTTTCAGTCAATTCCTTAGCGATTTCTTTAACTTGGGTTCGCTCTTTGTCAGTAAGTGGTGCATCTTGAATCATCAAGTCGTACACAGCTAACTCTTCTTCAGTTAAGCCTTCACGCACGGTACGTTTATCCTCTTGCTCCAATTCATTGATAAACTCTTTCAAGCGATTAAAGAATTCTTCAGCCGTATAAGCGCCTAGATTATATTGCTCAACTAAGTCTAAGAATTTTTGCTGTAAATCTTGTCGGCTTTTGTTCTTTAACACCATTGGCTGTAGCTTGCGTTCAATAAGGGTTTTTAAACGCTCCGCATCAGACTGCTTTGGTTTTTCAACCTTAGCGACCATTGTTGCAAGCGCATCAAAATCTATATCGGCAATATTAATAGGCTCGGGTAAATTACTTTTTATTTCAATGGTAGATATGGATTCATCAAGCAATTCATTTACTTGATTACGTACCACATCGAGAACATCTTCATCATCTATTGATAAGCCAGATTTCAAACGCATTTGAGAATAAATAATGTTGATCGCGATTCGATAAGGCACATATTTATTTGCACTATCATCAGGCATTATCGCTTTAAAGATCCGGTTTATTTGGCGAAGAAATGCGGTAAATTCATCTTTGTTTTTAGGATCTAAAAGAATTTCACTCGCGTTATCTAATAAAGATAGTTTGGCAAAGCCATCTGCCGGAGCTGAAACAATACCCGCTAAATCTATATGTTTTGAATTTAAGAATACCTGCAATTCACCAATGGCAATTCCGAGTGCTGCTACTATCTCTGATTTATCTTTCGCTGGGCTATCTACTTGATAACCAGGGCTACCTTCAGCTACACCACCACCGTACAGGCCTAATGCTTGTTGAAGAGAGCTAAAGATATTGATGTAATCAACAATTTGGCCAGCCGATTTACCTTCATAAACACGGTTAGCGCGAGCAATGGTTTGCATTAACGTATGACTTTTTAATGGTTTGTCTAAATAAAGCGTAGAAACCGCTGGTGCATCAAAGCCGGTTAACCACATAGCGCAAACAAACACGATCCTTAAGTTATCTTGGGGATCTTTAAACTTCTCATCAATTTTTTCTTTTAGAAAGCGTTCACGGTGTGGTTTGTAATTAAGTCCTTTTTTAGCCAGTCGTTCATCATCATTTTGACCACCGGATACAACAACAGCCATATCAATTGAAGTCATATGCTCTATTTGGAAATTAAGCTTATTTAAACGACTCCCTTTAGCTACCTTCGCTTGCGCTTTTAAGCTCGTTAACTTGGTTTTCCAAGCATCCTGAACCTTGTCATACATTTTTATCGTGGTTGCTTTATCAATAGACACAACCATGGCTTTGCCTAGCATGCCATCAGAAAAGGGAGCGCGATTAATATAATGTTCGACCAAGTCTTTAGCGACCGTTTCTAATCGGTCATCGCGTGTAATGATGTGATACGCTTTAGAAAATTCTGTTTCTAAACGAGTTTCTTGTTCTTCGGTTAAATCGGCTTCAGCTAATAGTTCAGCTATCTCATCACCAATATTTTGATTCGCTAATGACACTTCTGGCACTCGATTTTCATAATACAAGGGGAGCGTTGCGCCATCGTCAACCGCATCTGAAAAATTATAAATACTGATGTAATCACCAAACACTTCTTGTGTTTTAGCCTCTCCTGCAAGCAACGGAGTGCCTGTAAATGCCATAAACGACGCATTAGGCATAGCATTACGCATATTCATCGCTAGAGAGTCGTACTGGCTTCTGTGGGCTTCGTCAGTGATAACAATAATGTCGTCGCGTTCAGATAAAACCGGATAATTACCTTTTTCATCACCTTTAAACTTCTGAATTAGTGTAAATACAAAGCGGTGATCTTCACCAAGTAGTAACTTTAATTGTACGCCAGAATCTGCTTGGCAGTTTTCTGTAACAATACCGGCAGAATTAAAGGTTTTATAAATTTGATCATCAAGGTCGGTTCTGTCAGTAACTAAAACAAACGTCCAGTTACCGGTATATTTACGGAAGGCTTTTTTACAGAAAAAAACCATTGAAAAACTTTTACCACTACCTTGGGTATGCCAGAACACCCCCAACTGACCAGCGCTATCAGAACTAGCACGCTGTTTTACATTCGTTAAGCCTGACAATGCTTGGTTAACACCAAGATATTGATGATACTTGGCAATAATTTTTATCGTCTGTTTTGTTTTTACAAACAGTACGTAGTTTTCAATAATGTCGAGTAAGCGGTTTTGCTCACACACGCCTCGAATAACAACTTCTAAGCTAACCCTACGTTTTTCTTTTTCACTTTCAATTTTCTTCCATTCAGCAAAATGCTCCCATTAGCTTGATATAGAGCCAACCTTCGATTGCACACCGTTTGATAGCAAAATTAATTGATTGAAGGTAAATAGTTGAGGAATGGTATTACGATAATCAGCAAGATTCTCTTTGAAAGCTGTTAGCAGGTTTTTATGACTCGCTTTTAGCTCGACAAATAAAAACGGAAGTCCATTAACAAACCCCAGTAAATCAGGGCGACGGGTTTCAATCTCGCCAGTTATGCTCATTTGGCTACATAGCAAAAAATCATTTTCTGTAGCCCTACCTGATGAATCACCCCAATCAACATAACGAACTACGCAATCTTCTTCATCTTCAGCCTCGGTAGTGTATACATAACCGTTTTGTAATAGGTCATACACAGCTTCATTGGCTGATATTGCCGTCATTGCGCTTCTATCACGCGCTATTTCATCAATCGCTTCTTGAATAATGAGTGTATTAACATCAGGATTTAACTTTAGTAGTGCCGCTTTCAAACGGGCAAATAACACAACGTCATTGCGCGTTTCTCTACCAAAAAACAATGGGTTATTAGCCAAAGACACATCATTTTCTAAGTCAAAAGCAGAGCCAAAAACCTCATCCCAACAAGTAGCCGTTTCCCAATTTAATTCTGAAAACAACTGTATTGCAGGTTGTTCTACTAAAGCATCTTCCGTGTATGTCATTATCTTCTCTTGTTCAAATCAGTTAATAAATTACCAATCAAGTCCAAGTCAACTTTAACCTCAGCTATAGTTCTAGGCCTTTGTTGCAAGCCCGTTGCAGTATCGTGGCCTCCCTCTCTGTCAGACTACCTGTCGTGTTTAAATTTTAATCACTATAGTTAAATTGAGGGCGTGGAATAACAATGCAA
>CAKZLI010000001.1 GCA_937125395.1 uncultured Glaciecola sp. | reverse complement strand
CCTTCAATATCACAAATCTCATCGGTACCTTGTTCGGCTAACTCTTCTAAATCAGTTACGCCTTGTTTAGCTAACGCAACCGCAATTTCATTGGTCATGCCAGCAAGATTTAACAACTCTTCTTTTGGCTCTAATGATTCTTCATTGGCCAACGCTTTGGTGGTTAGATATGCACGGGCGCGGTTACGCAACTCTTCAATGATATCTTCATCTAACCCTTCGATATCTAATAGTTCACTTACAGGTACATAAGCGATCTCTTCAAGTGATGTAAAGCCTTCATCAGCTAATACACCCGCAAATTCTTCATCAATCTCTAAGCCTGAAACAAATACTTCAATGACTTGTGAGTTCTCGCTTTGCTGTTTTGCTTCTAGATCAGCAACCGTCATGACGTTCAATTCCCAGCCAGTCAGTTGACTCGCTAAACGAACGTTTTGACCTGATTTACCAATCGCTTGAGCAAGGTTTTCTGGCTCAACAGCAACATCCATCGTCATCGTATCTTCATCAGCAACAATGCGGGCAACTTCTGCAGGCGCCATTGCATTGATAACAAATTGTGGTGCTTCTTCATCCCACAATACGATATCGACACGCTCACCACCTAACTCAGTAGACACGGCTTGGACACGTGAGCCACGCATACCAACACAAGCACCCACTGGATCGAGGCGTTTATCGTTCGTTTTAACGGCAAGTTTAGCGCGTGAACCAGGATCGCGAGCTGCCCCTTTGATTTCAAGAGTTTCTTCAGCAATCTCAGGTACTTCCAAACGAAACAGCTCAACAATCATGTCTGGATGGGTGCGAGAAATAAATAATTGAGCACCGCGTGCTTCTGGACGTATTACATATAATAGACCACGAACACGATCACCTGGACGGAATGTTTCGCGTGGTAACATATCATCACGATAAATAACGCCTTCCGCGTTATTACCTAAATCAATAATAATGTTGTCACGGTTGACTTTTTTGACAGTACCGGTGACTAATTCACCAACACGGTCTTCATATTCAGCAATCATTTGTGCACGTTCAGCTTCACGTACTTTTTGGAAAATAACTTGCTTCGCTGTTTGTGTAGTAATACGGTCAAAGGTAATTGACTCGATTTGATCTTCAACAAAATCACCAATCTGGATATCTGGTTCATCAATCTGTGCTGCAGAAAGGGTTATTTCAGCATACGGATTTTCTTGTTCTTGATCATCAGCAATGACTACCCATTGACGGAAAGTATCAAAATCACCGGTAATACGGTCGATAGCAACACGCACTTCAATATCACCTGCATTTTTCTTTTTGGTGGCGGTTGATAAGGCAATCTCTAGTGCTTCAAAGATTTTTTCCTTTGGCACTTGTTTTTCATTCGAAACCGCTTCGGCAACTAATAAGATCTCTTTACTCATGATGCTCTATTCCTAATTTAATTAACCTAGTCAAAGACTGGGACAAGATTACCTTTCTCTATGTTCATTATAGCCAATGTATATGATTGACCATCTACTTCTATCACAATGTTATTATTTTCGCATGATAACATCGTGCCTTTAAAATTTCTTCTTTCGTTGATTGGCATGCGTAAGCGCACAGCCACTGTTTCACCGACACAAGCAATATAATGTGCTTCGGTAAACAACGGACGATCCATGCCTGGGGACGAAACTTCTAGGTTGTACTCAGTGTTAATGGGATCTTCAACATCCAATATTGCACTTGCCTGCTGCGATACACTCGCACAGTGGTCAACGCTTATGCCTTCAGGGTGATCAATAAAAATACGAACGGTAGAATGCTTACCCGCTCTGACAAACTCAACGCCCACCATTTCAAAGCCTAATGACTCTGCTGCTGGTGTAAGCATCTGTGTTAACTTTTGTTCAAGTTGTGACAAAACACGACTCCATAAATAAAAAAAGGGCATTAAGCCCATTTTATATATCTCAAAAACGAAAAAAGCCCCTTACAAGCAGGGGCTTTTTACTTAAAATTTTTGGACCCTAGTCCACTATACTGCGAACTACAATCAATTCCAATCCTTCGATTGTGTTCAAGTGGTTGCGGGAGCAGGATTTGAACCTACGACCTTCGGGTTATGAGCCCGACGAGCTACCAGACTGCTCCATCCCGCGCTTGAAATACTTCAGAAGCTGCTTGCAGTTACCTGCTTTCCCCTCTCAAGTGGTGCGTATTATACATAGCCCAGTTGTACGTGCAACCCCTATTTGCAAATAAAATGATATTAATTTGCCCCTGCATAAATATCCAACAATTAACTGTGTAATTGCATCTTATTCGCTAGTTTTATGTCCAATTCACTGATCCCATCGACATCATGCGTGACCAGATTAACCTCTACTTTGTTGTAGACATTAAACCATTCTGGATGGTGGTTCATTTTTTCTGCCCATATCGCGATTTGCGTCATCCAACCGAATGCACGAATAAATGACTTAAATGTATAAGTCTTACTTAATTTACCGTCTGTTAATTGCCAATGCGCACTTTCAGGTAATGTATGGTTAAGCTCACTGAGTGCTGCTTGAATCTGGCTATCAGTTAATTTTTCTGGCATGTGAATTCCTTATTATGGTATTTGGCTATAGGTTTATATTGTTTAACTATATTGTCGAACTTTACAACGAATAGTCAACTCTTTCGCTTCTATTAGTCTAAATGATGTTTTTTAGTGTATTATATTGATATAACTAATACATAGGTCTGCCAGATTCAATTGAAGCAGTTTATCAATTCTACTCTGCGCTAATTATCCCAAAAGGTCACTCTATGAATTTACACCGTTTAGATTTAAACCTGTTTGCTGTCTTTGATGCTATTTATACCGCTGGAAGTCTTACTAAAGCAGCGGATGTATTATGTATAACACAGCCTGCCGTGAGTAACTCATTAGCGCGTTTACGTGACATGCTCAATGACCCGCTATTTGTTAGAACAGGGCACAGTATGACACCCACACCGGTGGCTCAAAATATTATCGTTCCGGCTCGCGCTGCATTGGAGTTGTTACGTAAAAGCGTACAAGATAGTCATACCTTTGATCCGCTTATCGCAGAAAAACAATTTAACTTTGCCAGTCGAGATCTACTAGAGGTCAGTATATTGCCAAGGCTACTGGCACATCTTGAGCATGGTTCTCCCAACATTACGTTAGCTAACTTTGAAATATCACGCTCTAAAGTAGTATCGGAAATGGCGAATGGTAACTTGGATTTTTTTGCTGATGCATCGACGTTTACAGATCCTCACCTACATAAATCATGTATCGCGACGGATCGATATGTTGTCCTTGCTCGCAAAAATCACCCCAGTTTAAAAAATGGCTTAGATTTAGACACCTTTTTACAACTTAATCATATCAATGTTGCCTATCGCCATGATGGTGATAGTGTCATTGATCTCGCCTTAGATAATCTTGGGCATAAGCGCAAAGTAAAATTTCATTCGCAGCATTTTTTGACGGTGCCCAGTGCACTGGTCAAAACCGACATGATTGCTTGCTTACCTTATCATTTGGCAAAGCATTATGATTTGGCAATGTATGAGATGCCAATTGATATGCCACTGATGGAATATTTTTTGTATTGGCATATTTCTATGGATGAAGATCATGCCCATCGTTGGATGCGCGATCAAATTACTGAAGTTGCAAAGGCGTATCAACATCACTAAATTCGTGATGGTGTGGTTAGTAGTATCCGTGCAAGGTAAGTGACCACTGCACGGAACATTAAGCTCGTGTTTACAATATGCTTGAGCAATTAGCGAACATTAAACAATGCTTCTGGCATATTCATTAAATTATCAGAACCAGTTCGCATTGCAGATACCAAACCTCGTGTCCGGGTAAGCAAACGATCAAAGTAGAACTGCGCAGTATGCAGCTTCGCCGCGTAAAACGCTTGATTTCCCTCTCCAGCATCAATTTTTTGTTGAGCAACAACTGCCATTTTTAACCACATATAAGCGGTGATCACATAGCCTGAATACATCAAATAATCAACCGCAGCCGCCCCTAATTCATCCGGATTTTGTGCCGCAGCTTGACCTATTTCGCCAGTTAATTGCTGCCATTCGTCACAATGAGACTGCACCGCATTGGCCATACTATGAAATTGCTTATACTCACGAATACTGCCACAATAGGTGAGTATTTCTTGTAACATTACTTTGAGTAACTCCCCTTGTGAACCCATGATTTTTCTAGCTAACAAATCCATAGCTTGGATCCCAGTGGTCCCTTCATACATTGTACAAATACGCGTGTCTCGGGCCAATTGCTCCATGCCCCACTCGGCAATATAACCATGTCCACCATAGACCTGCATGCCATGAGATGTAGATTCTAAGGCGGTTTCAGTCAAGAATGCTTTTACAATCGGTGTCAACAACGATAACTTAGCGTTAGCCAATTGCTTTGTATCAGGATCCGTACCGTACAAAGTTTCATCTACCAATTGCATACAATAGATGGCTAATGCGCGATTGCCTTCAGCAAATGCTTTTTGCGTTAGTAGCATGCGACGAACATCTGGATGAACAATAATCGGATCGGCTGGACCATCAACGTTCTTCTTACCGGTTAATGAACGAAACTGTAACCGGTCTTTGGCATAAGCTAATGCACCTTGAAATGATGCTTCAGATGCCGACAAGCCTTCTAATCCGGTACCTATACGTGCAGTATTCATAAAAGTGAACATGCAGTTTAGTCCACGATTCGGTTGACCAATTAATATACCATTAGCTTCATCAAAATTAATGACACATGTTGCACTGCCTTTAATCCCCATTTTGTGTTCTATGGAACCACATTTAACAGTATTGCGCTCGCCCTTGTTGCCTTGTGCATCGACATTAAATTTAGGCACAATGAATAAGGAAATTCCTTTTGTACCTGCGGGTGCGTCAGGTAAACGTGCCAATACAATATGTACAATATTGTCTGACATATCATGCTCACCAGCAGAAATGAATATTTTGGTCCCACTTAATCGATATGTACCATCTTCATTGGGTTCAGCTTTACATTTGAGCATGCCCAGATCAGAACCACAATGTGGCTCTGTTAAACACATAGTTCCAGTCCAGGTGCCGGCAACCAAATGATGCAAGAACATCTCTTTTTGTGCATCAGTGCCATGTTCTTTTAATGTATCTATACACCCTTGAGATAAACCTGGGTACATCGCCCATGAATGATTTGCACCAGAAAACCACTCCGCCATCGCAGTTGATAATGAATACGGTAAAGCTTGTCCGCCATATTGCTCAGGATGAGACATTGAAGGCCAACCGCCTTCAACATATTGCGCATACGCTTCTTTAAATCCATCAGGGGTAGTGACTTCGCCATCATTCCATTGGCAACCTTGTTGATCGCCAATGGCATTGATAGGTGCCAATACATTTTCAGCAAACTTAGCTGCTTCTTCATAAATCGCATCAACTAAATCAGGTGTCGCATCAACAAAACCTAAACGTTGATAATGGCTTTCAAAATCAAATACTTCATTCATCACAAATAATGTGTCGTTCTTGGGTGCTTTATATTGTTGCATACTAACCTCGCTATGTTTGATATCCCTCATAGTAGGCTAGCTTGATGCTGATAGATAATTTATGTGTTTTATGTATTGGTATTAGTCTGGATAATTGTTCTTTCACGGAACAATGATAATTTTACCTTTAACTTGCCGTTGATTAAGCGTATTTAAAGCCAACACAGCCTCTTCTAACTTAAATGTTTGCTGAATTTGTACACTGACATCGTCTTGTACCAACCACGTAAATAGTTCCTGCATATTTTGGATAAATACTTTAGGTTCGTGTTGTGTGAATGCTCCCCAAAAGACCCCTATTACTGAATACCCTTTGACCAAGGCTAAATTAACTGGGAATGAGGGGATCTCACCACTTGCAAACCCAACCACTAACAATCGACCATTCCATGCCATCACTTTGCTGCATTGTTGAAAAATATCCCCACCAACACACTCATATACAACATCAACACCTTTATTATTCGTTAATATATTAACCTGGTCTTTAATTTTATCCGTTGTGTAATTAATTCCATAATCTGCACCTTGACTGATTGCAAAATCAATCTTGTCCTGTGAAGAACAAGCTGCAATGACTATCGCCCCCATTTTCTTTGCAATCTGAATCGCTGCAACACCCGTTCCACCAGCAGCGCCGGTTACTAAGACCACTTCTTTAGGTTGCAATGCTGCGCGCTGTTTTAAGCCGTGATGGGCTGTTGCATGAGCAGTAACTAATGCAGCACCTTGTGCAAAAGACACTGCATCAGGTAATGGCATGACATGTGATGCTTTACAGGCAACTTGTTGTGCATACCCGCCTAAAATACACAACCCAATGACTCGCATACCGACTTTTAAGTGCGGAACCGCTGAACCCAACTCAGTAATCACACCGGCTACTTCATTACCCGGTATAAATGGAAAAGGCGGTTTCATTTGATACAAACCTTGTACCAATAACCCATCAGGAAAATTAACCCCTGCTGCTTCTATCTTAATCAATACTTCATCTGGTTTGATTACCGGCGTCGCAATCTGTTGAACAGTCAGTGTGTCGATCGGTGCAAATTGTTCACAAACAACAGCGTTCATTAATTGAGTCATAGTAACAGTACCTTCTTTTAATTGATGTTATGAGTAAGTGAGTAAATGCGGTGTGTTCGCCAGTTCTAAATGTGCTATTTGATTAAAACTGGTCTCTAAGTAGGTCCTTGGTTTAACCAAATATTGATGAAAGCTTGCGTTACGAATTTGTAAATTCATATCCACAAGTTTACTTGCCGTTAAACCCAGTGTATGACCTTTTAGCATGGCAATAGCCCCACCAGAGGTAGCAACCAACAAATGCTCCGCTTCAGGATACTGGGCAATGGCATCCTCGACACCGTCCACAACACGCTGTTGAAAATCCATCCACGTCTCGGGTAAAGACCCTAACTGATTATTTGACCATGCAATCATGGCATTTTTTAACAGTCGATAGAATTCACTTCTTGGACTATCCGGTTGGGGTTTAGCGTTCGGGTTAGCCTGTAAATATGCATTTACCACGGCTTCAAAATCAAATTCATCAAACCCACTATGCTGCTTATATGTTTGTTCAGAACCCATCGCCGTCAATATCTGCTGCGCGGTTTCATGATGTCGAACCATTTTGCCGGTTAATACCGCATCAAATTGATAGCCTATTTGTTTAAAATACGTACCTAACAAGGCTGTTTGCTCATGCCCAAGAGGACTTAACTTATCATAATTATCTGTGCCATATGAAGCTTGACCATGGCGAACCAGTGTGATTTTTTGCATTAAATCATCCTCTTATTTTGTATTCGGGCTGTGTTCAATCACAATACCCGTATTGCGTTTATGCCGATGTTTAATCGCCTGGGTCAACACCGTTTTATGCCCTCGGATCGCTAAATGAGTTTTTGCTCGTGTAATAGCCGTATACAATAACTCTCTTGAGATACCATGCTGCATATCTTGAGGTAATACGAGTAACACATTATCAAACTCGCTGCCTTGTGTTTTATGAATTGTCATTGCATACAAAGACTCAAACTTAGGGAGTCGATATGGTGAAATTGCCAAGGGAGCTTGCTTTCCTCGGTCTATGTACGCTGTTAATACATTGTCTTCGTTTAGCAAAATCACACCGGAATCACCGTTAAACACATTTAATTGTGCATCGTTTTGAGTGATCAATATCGCTCTTCCATGATAAATATCATCAATTCCGAGTTTTGCACGATCTTCAATGCTCTGCTGCATGCTTTGATCAATCAGTTGATTAATGCCATTTACACCAAACATCCCTTGCTTAATCGGTGTTAAAATTCTAAATGTTTGAATTTGCGATAACGCCGCTTCAGGGGTTAACATAGTGATTAACGGTTTGTAATAACTCTCTACAAATTGCATTAAGTCAGCAACAAATTGCTTAATATGAGTTGTATCATTCACCATTGAGGTGTTGCTTTCATGCTCATCGATGGGCGGTGATGTAATTAAACTAGATGCTAGACAGGGAATATGCGGTGCCTGCGTCGACCAAGCGGATTGCACATCCGATAACGTAGCTAAAGTACCCTCAATATCGACATTGTATACCGCATTAGCAACATCATTTATAAGATCCGTAGAGCGCATATTTTTGTGCAGCGTTGTAGCGTAATTGGCATGATGTGACAGCGTTGAAGACTGCGCTTTAAAAAGCGCTGTGCCAAGTTCATTATTCACTGTTTGGATCCATTCACACAGGCTAACTGAAAAGTGATTAGTGTTGGGTGGCATCAAATCAGCTAATACAGCTCCAACGTCGACTGAAGGTAATTGTGCTGTATCACCAATAAATATTAAGCGTGTAGTAGATTTACACGCCATCAATAGTCGATACAATAATGAAGTATCTAACATTGATACCTCATCAATGACAAGCACATCAAACGGCAATTGTTGAGATTGATTGTAGGTTGCGTCTAAAGCGCCATAACGTATTTTTAGGAGCCGATGAATAGTTGTTGCTTCTGTTGGTATGGCAGATAACAACGCCGTCGCGACACCTGCTTTTTTGAGCGATTCAACTTCATTGACTATTGACTCAGAAACACGCTGCGCAGCTTTACCCGTAGGCGCACATAGGCCAATTTTTAGATCCGATGAATACTGAGCAAGTAACAACAATAAAGTCCGGATAACGGTGTAGGTTTTACCTGTACCTGGCCCTCCGTTAATAATATAAAACGGCTGAGACAATGCAACTAAACTTGCCACGGCCTGCAATATATTTACGTTTGGATTTGGATATAGCTGGGCGAACATAGCAGAAGCTTGTGGCTTCAATGGCGAAAAATCACTGTTGATCCGCTGCGAAACATTTGCTCCGATTGATTGTTCATAATCATAGTATTTTGCACTGTATAAAAGTGTGCCCGATAAGACCAATACCTTGCCATGCATTGAACATAGAATTAACCCATTTAGACACGCTAATAATTGTTCTAATGCCCCCAACTTATAACCAGACTTAACATTATCATCTGTGTCCTCTACATGTTCCTCGACTGATGGCGATGATGCAAACACTCGTTTATTCGCCACTGAGCTCAGATCAATATGACTATTTCCTTCACACAAGGCTTGCTGCAATGTCAGTAATAAACAAAACAAGGTTTCAACTTCATGCTTAGCATCGCACTGGGATACAGAAGTGCTAGCTAATAATCCATTTAACTGATGCGTGACTAAAGCCAGATCATAGGCACTTGCATGCAACTGCGTTGTAAATTGACGAATATGTTCAGAATGGTTGAATGATTGTAACGTCATATTACTGCTCCTCTTCAATATGGGAGTCTGCAGGATCGGGGTCCGTTACGTCACTAAACACCGCAGACAGTGCTGCAATATCATCCGTTGTAATTTGACGATAATAAATACCTGATTGCTCCGGTCCATTGACCGACATACCTCGCAGATAAAAATAATACACACCACCTAAATGTATTGCGGGATCATAATTATCCAAACGTTGACTGAGCATTTTATGTAAGACCCATGTATAAATCAGATATTGGAGATCATAATCATGGGATTCTATATTTTGACGAAGCTTATCAGCTGTATAGTCAGCTAACGTATTCCCTAAATAAGTCGATTTATAATCGCATACAAAATACTGCCCTTCGTGCTCAAAAATTAAATCTATAAACCCTTGCATCATGCCATTAATGCTTGCTGTCAGTTGCTTAGTTAATATCGGCGAACCACGATGAGATGCTAATAACGCGTGGATTGTTGATAAACCAACTTGCGTCAATGGAAAATAAAATTGCGGCTCTTTGAGTGTGTTCGTTAATGGGATTTGACTCAAGGTAAATGTTGATCCTGACGCACTATTTAGGATCGGTGTATGCAGGACTTCCTCAATCCACTCCTGCACATCCTCAAGTTTATCGCTCTCGCTTGGCAGGCATTGTGTAAACTGTTCTTTGACTAACTCGCGGTCTACAGGTTGGGTAAAATCACTGTATTCCATAATATTATGGAGCAGGTTACCCGCCTCTGCGCCCTTTTTTAAGGTAAACCTAATTGCATTATCTGGCACCTTCTGCTTAGGTTTTTTGTCCGGTGTATCATCAGCATGGTTTGTTTCATTCAAATCCGCAAATGTGTGTTGTTTGAGTAACTTTGAATATGAAAATATTTGCCACTGCGAATAGGTATTTCCCGAAAAACTCAAGGCCGCATAGTGACGTGACGAATCATGATTTGTGCGAATCGATAAAGGAACATCATAATCTATCCGTGAATATGCAAAATAATCGGACTCTCGACTAGCTAGATATTGCATGTATTCCAGTGGCGTCTTATCACTCTGTTGAGCTGGTTCATTGAACACTGAATGTATCGCAGTGTCGGCATGATGATGGATATTTTGATACCCGATATAACACCTATTTGCAGCACGTGTCATCGCAACATACAATAATCTAAACGCTTCTCGTTTTGCCTGTTGTTGTGCAATACGCTTTTTAACTGGTGTTTTGGCAAGATAACGTATCTTTGCATGCTTGGTTTCATCAAAGTAAGTCAGAAAACTATCAGTTTTACCTTTTGTCGGATTTTTACCAAAGCTATCAAAAGGCACAAATACAATGGGGTACTCTAATCCTTTGGCACCGTGGATAGTCACAATCTTAATCAATGCAGCATCTGATTCTAATCGCTGACAATATGCATCTGCCGTATTTTCCTCTGCAATCTTATGATGCAAAAACTCAACGGTCATCGCGCGCAATGAGGTTTTTCGCTCGTGCTCATTCAGTATTTCACCTAATTGAATATAATTCGATACTGTACGTTCAAGGTTGCCGTTGACTGAGCTCAGACGAAAACGGTTTTTAAGTACGCCTGTGAGCATCGCCAAAATACCTTCATTAAGCCATTGCTGCTGCAGTTGATGACACTCTAATTTGAACTGCTCCACGCGCTGCTCATGATCATCGAGATCAATCAACACGGCTTTGTCGATCCCCATTAAGTCGGTACCTAACATGGCTTTAAAGGCGCGTTGTTGGTTAAAGTTTAATATGCCGTGTAAAAAATAATATAAATCATGGGCTTGTTGAGCGCTAAAAATTGACGTTTTGTCACTTAAAATAACACTATTGTGTCCAGCACTGGCAAACACTTTTTGCATCATCATGCCTTGCTTTCTGGTATTGACCAGGACAGCAATGTCAGCGGGTCTAACTTTTCTTTGTCCTAACTCTACTTGATCGAATAACCGTCCGACCTCGTTGGCAACCCAACGCGCCATTAATTGACTTGCTGCGCTTGATTTAAGCATTACTGGGTGAGCCGAGTCGCTATTTTCAATGGCAAAAATATGTGTACCCGCCTGAGATATCGGATCAACTAATTGGTTTGCATTGGCTTTGGCCTTAATCGTTGATTGAATCCAAGTATAATTAATTTTTTGATCAAAAATTTGGGCTTCAGGATGCGTTGATGCATAATCTAATGGCTGTGTTTGGCTTAAAGTAGACATTGCATTGACCGACATTTTTGCAACATCCAGTCCATAAAATAAAGTATTGTAGCCTTTGATTACATTATCGGTAGAACGGAAATTAGTGTCCATATTCCAATGGAAACATGCATCATTGACCGCCGCTAGGTAAGTAAATACATCGCCACCTCGAAAACCATAAATTGCTTGTTTAGGATCTCCGATCATTAATAACATTAACGTCGCGTCGTCTCTAGGATACACGGTATCGAAGATGGCATATTGCGCCGCATCCGTATCTTGAAATTCATCAATTAACGCCACCGGATATTGCTGTCTGATCAAGGCGATTAACGCGCTATTGTTCTCAACAATCTGCTGAGATAACAACATCACGGTATCAGTATGATCTAATACACCTTGTCGACGTTTTTCGATGCTTGCTTGGGCTTTAATTTGCGTAAATGCATCTGCTAAAATAGGATAACAATCGACCTTCTTAGCGATTGTTGAATACGCAAGGGGTAAGTCTAAAATGGTTGCTTTAATGGTATTCTTGCAATCTGTTAAGATTGTTTTTACTGCCGTAAATTCATCACTGGGTAAAGATTTTAAATAACTGTTCATCGCATTGCCGTTAAACAATACGGTAAAATCGGCAATGGGCCCTGGGTAGTTCACCGCTTCACACCAAGCAACAACTGCAGCAAAGCACCCGTGTTTTTTGGGGTCTTTGTGCTTACTAAAATAAGGTTCTATGAGTCCATGATATTGCTGTAAAGTAGTGACGCATTGAGCTCTAACATCACCTTGGGCTACAAATGCTTCGTCACAAGCAATCGCTAACTCGGTATCGAGATCATGTTGTGCTGGATACAACACCGGCTCGGCATTAAAGAGGATAGTTTTGAATTCATTAAAAAACTTGTCCGGTGATTCAACGTTAAATTCTTGCAATGCCTGTCGAATAGTAGGTTGAGATTGATGTTGTCGAAACCAATCTTGAATTGATTCGATGTAAATCGTCTCACTGTCATCAATTATCGCTTGATCAAATGGGTGTCGAGTCAAAAAAGATGACTGTTTGAGCATCCTGCCGCAAAAGCTATTGATAGTAAATATGGCCGCTTCGTCCATTTGAAACACGGCGAGTTTTAATAGATCAAGCGCGCGTGGCACCGTCGGTGCATCAGTCTGGGACAGAATCGATACAAGCAATTCATCCCATGCGCTAGATTCCCCTTCCAACATCTCAATAAATTCATGCAACGTCGTTGCAATTCTAGCTTTTAATTCTTGGGTAGCAGCTTTAGTAAACGTCACAATTAATAACTCATTAATCGGGATTGCTTTTTGTAACAATACCTTGATGGCAATTCGAGTAATATTGTATGTTTTTCCAGTGCCTGCGCTGGCTTCAATAAGGTGACGCTGAGACAGTATTAAATCACTGACATTTAACGGCTTAAATGAAGGCGATGTTGAGTTAAGTCGAGTTGTATTGGTTAACGCTGGTGTATTAGCTGAGGCCAATGACACTGAGTGGGTTTTATCATTCATCATCAGCTCCTTAACATTTAATCGATTGCATAATCTGGACTACATCAGGGTGTTGGTACAAACCCTCAAGCGCAGATAAATCAATATCATTATGCGAAAACCCACTTGGAAACAGCCACTTACAATAGATATTAGTATTCCATGAACGTTGTGTTTGGGGTGTTTGCTCACCCAAATTATCCAAATAATCATTGATATATGGAATATCACTAAATGCTCTTGCTGGGTCACTTTTATTTAATATTCGTAAATTATCCGCTAACTCAACATGCATAAAACTGGGTCGGTGCATCCCCTCAAATACCAAATCGATGAACAGTGCCAATAACGCCTCTGCTTGATTTGCATCAAGATGTGCTTCAGTGATCGTAAACGTTTGAAGGCTGGCTAATTGTTCGTCGCCTTTCTTTTTCCATTTGATGTAATGATGGGTCGTTAAGCATGGTTGCTGTAGATAGCACACTTTAATGCAATGTCGGATTAGTACAACTAATGCCAGTTGTTGATTCTTGAGCGTCGTGGAAGCCACCTTATGCAGCAAAATCTCGGTACTGCCTGACTCATCCATCGGTATCATAGCATTTAATACATAGGGGGTTCCTTTAGTCATGCCTGATATTTCTAGCGCCTGGTGCTGATGGGTCAAACATAACCCTTTGGTTAACACACTCAATTGATCAACCGCCTCAAAATATTGGGGCATTTCATCAGAATCTAACATCCATGCTGATATATCCCCGCGATTAATCAAACTTGCACGATAATCCTCTGGTCGTTCAGATTCATCCGTTAATACGGTTTGGACAGCTAATTGCAACAATTTATCCTTAGTCAATCCATCTAACGAAAACGGTTCAATATCGGTATCAAGATTCATATATTCATCTAAAAACACGTCATAACGGTAATTAACACAAGCCTTAAAGGGATTATTAAAAAAGTCTTGAAGCTGTTTTTCAGTTAAATACAACCGAGCATGCACTGATTCTGTATTTGTTGAAACCGCACTAGACTCATTAATTGAATCGGGCTGAGGGTTATTGGGCTGGATAACGTTAAGCCATCCTGCATCAAATGACCCACGCGTTGGATGCTCGGCAAAGCTGGTATCAAACAACGTAGGGCTAAAGGGTTGCAAAGGTTGGCGTTGGATGATGAATTCACTGACCGGTTCTGCGGCGATGAATTTTTTGTCTAGGTATAAAAAGAATTCGCGTAACATTAAACTAGGTTCAAGTGCTTGATTATCTTTAACGCTCTGTCCTTGATAACTAAGATACAAATACTCACGCGCTGACAGTAGCGCCTCTAAAAAGAGATAGCGATCTTCATTCCGGCGCGAACGATCCCCACTTCGAACATCAGAACAGGCAATCAAATCAATACTATTCGGTGAGCTAATTCGAGGAAAAACACCGTCATTCAATCCTAAGATACACATCACCTTAAACGGCACACTGCGCATTGGCACCATTGAACTAAAAGTCACTTGACCTGTTAAAAATTGATTAAGTGCATCTGGCATCCCAAAGCGATCTTGCAAACTTTCACGAATCAAACTCAATTCGATATCAGCGGTAAATTGGGCTTTATTTAATTGTTTTTGTAAATCACTCACCGCATCATAGATACTTGCTAGTACGCGATTATCTTTGTCTTTTGGACCAAATAATTGTTCAATAATACCCGCTAACGTCACTTGCCAATGTTCGATTGATTGGGTTTTTAATAGCTGATGTCTAAATGAACCTAACAAATCAATCAACACCATTAATTTACCGAGTATTCGAGTGTTAATGCCTTCAACATCAACCAAATACGCATAGTCGGGTTGATCTGCTTGCTTGCCTGATTGTAAGCAGCCTAACGCTAATCGTGTTAAGCCCCACTGCCAAGTATAATGCGGATCAATCTCATCAACACCAATAATAGCTTGCTTGTGAGACGTATCTAACCCCCATTTGATATTAGCTTGTTGTAGCCAAATACGGCATAAATCAAGCTCACCTTCATTCAAATTCAGTTGCTTTTGTACAGCAGGAATACGTAAGTAATCCATGATTTTGATAACCGAAAAACGGCTATCAGGCAGTGATAACATGTCCAAAAACATCATCACCATAGGCTCACTATTCAAAGGAGCACGGTCAGCAATAGAACAAACTAGTTGCGGGCGATCCGGTAATTGCGCTTGATACATAGAACGAAATACGCTGTTAACAAATGGCGCATATTCTTCTACCGATGGACACATCACAATAATATCATGCGGTTGCAAGGTTGGATCTGAGGCTAATAAACGCAGTAGTTCATCATGCAATACTTGCACTTCACGCAACGGACTATAGCAATTATGAATTTGTATTGAATTGTCACTGTCTGTAGCATGGCCATGTTGCCAAGATATAGGGCTAACAATGCCATTGGCAATATCTTGCTGCACTAGCTGCAACATACTTGCACCGCCTTGTGCGATGGGCGTATCAACGCCCAAGAAAAGCTGGTTATTGGTAATATCAGGGTATTCGATATGTTGTAACTGATTAAATAAATCTCGTCCTTGTTGTCCTAAATTAGCTAACAAAGGATGATGTTGCTCATCCGCGGCTAAAGTAGCAATACTGCTGGCTAGCCGAGCTTTGAGTAATGCTTTATCACCAATCACATCGCCCCAATATTCAGCACAAGGATTCAGAAAAAACAAATACACATCAATATGTTGGCCTAAAGCAGTAAAAAATTCAATTTGAGTTGGTGAGAGTGTATTCACGGCAAAAATATACAAAGGATTAGGCAATTTATCTGGTGCTGAAGCCAACTCATTAATGGCCATTCGTCGAATTGCTGCAGGGTGATTTGCGTGCTGTGCGGTTAAGGTTTGCCAAATAATTTGTTGCCAAGATTCTAAACTTGCATTGAGTCCATTGCCTGCACCGGCTTCCCAATTCGTTAACCATTCTTCACGATAAATTAAGTATTGTTCAAAAACATCGGCCACTTGTTTGGCTAAACGAAAACATTGTAAGTTGGGTTGCTGTTGATCCTGCCAGTATGCATTGGCATATTCTGCTGCATCCTTGGCCATGAATTCAGCAGATTGTAATATGCTATAAATGTTCCACACCAAGTACTCACGTTTAAATGGAGAGTCCGTCGGTACCTTATCACCTAACACAAGACTACAGATACGATAGATTTCACGTGACACTAATGGATAGTCAATGTTAACAGCTAACCCAGTCGCATTGGCTATTTCCATGTTCAGGTAATGCTTCATTCCTTGGCTTTCAACAATAATCGACGTCTGGGTAAACAAACGAGTATGGTTGGCTTTAAAATCATCCTCAATAAAGCTGATTAAGACTCGCGTTAGCAGTTCTTGTTTATTGGATGGCACTACATGAAACATGGATTGTTTTCCTTGTATTATTGGCTAAATATTACACATGTATGTTTATACAGCTAGAGGTGTCAGTAGACAACATCAGTAACGGTTATGCAAGATCAGTTTTACGAATAATATTTATTTGTTATTACTACTTTTCAGCCACCCGTGAAAAGGTTTACACTAGGCAAAATTTACTCCTACCGAGACGATGATGTTAAATGCTCAACAATTAGCCACAATGCTAGACTTACAACACAAAATGAACACCAAAGTTAACCCGCAATGGCTGACTGCTGGCTATGGGTTTATGCGCGCAGCAATGGTTGAATCAGTTGAAGCTATTGAACATCATGGCTGGAAGTGGTGGAAGGCGCAAACTAAAGACTTACCCCAATTACAGATGGAATGTGTCGATATATGGCACTTCGCTTTATCACATATTATTATTCAATATAACGGCGATATCTCCGCCAGTGCCAGTACTATTGCAGAGCAACTGCAATCGCCTCAATCACAGGTCTTATTTGATGGCACTGAGTATGATTACCGCCAACAGCATTTATTAGATAATTTAGAATTGATGACCGGACTGTGCGCTGCTAAACGGTTTGACGTCACCTTATTTATGCACATTATCGCGCAATGTGAGATGTCTAGCGATGAGCTATTTAGACAATATGTTGGCAAAAACATCCTGAATTTCTTCCGTCAAGACCATGGCTACAAAGAAGGTAGCTATATAAAAGAATGGCAAGGACAAGAAGACAATGAACATTTGGTTGAGATACTCGATGCCCTCGACCCGACTCGAGTGGATTATGCTGATGCCGTATACGCACAATTAGCCTCGCGTTATCCAAGTTAGAGCGTTCAGCTCAATCCACACAATACTGCACTAACGTCAATACTGAAGTAAAGACCAAGACAAAAAAAAGCCCTTAACAAAGGGCTTTTTTATGTCACGTACAAACCATTATGAGTAAAAAGTCACTTTTTCTTGATGCGCTGCTTGAATGACATCTTTAAAACGTTCTTCGAGGACATGACGTTTGACTTTTAACGTTGGCGTTAATAAGCCGTTCTCAATTGTCCATTCTTCATCGATAATAATAAAGTTATCTAATCGCATGTGACTTTCAAGTGTCGCATTTACCGCAATTAATGTTGCTTCGAGAGACGCTCGTAAAGCCGCACGATCCAAATGGCTTGCTTCTTCAGACAGCACCATAAGTGCGACTGGTTGGGGTAAATCACACCCAGTTACACATACTTGTTCAACATTGGTATTTTCGACAATTTTCGCTTCAATTGGGGCAGGCACAACATATTTGCCTTTTGATGTTTTAAATATTTCTTTTAAACGCCCCGTTATTTTAACAAAGCCCTCGCTGTCTATTTCACCTTTATCACCGGTGCGTAAATAGCCATCATCGGTCATCGTTTCTGCTGTTTTTTCTGGTTCTAAATAATATCCAACCATCAAACAAGGTGCTTTTACTTGAATTTCACCTTCTTCTGATAAACGAACATCAACACCATCGTAAGCTTGTCCTATGGTACCAACTTTGTCTGAACGAAATGGCACGGCTGACGTGCCGTATGCTGCATTTTCGGTCATGCCCCAACCTTCAGAAATGTTAACGCCAATCTTTTCAAACCATTTGATTACAGCGGGGGCTAATGGGGCTGAACCTGATGCCCATAAACGCGCTTCGTTGATACCCATTGCTGTTCGGATTTTCTTGGCAACAATTCCTTTAACAATTGGAATGTTTAATAAAATATTGAGTTTCTTTTGCGGCATTTTTGCCAATACACCCATTTGAAACTTAGTCCACAAACGCGGAACGGAAACAAATAAGGTGGGTTGCGCAGATTGTACATCATGAGTAAAAGTGTCAAGGGATTCGACGAAGGTGACTTGCATCCCAGAGTAAAAACTCGCCAGTTCGATAATCACTCGCTCCGTAATATGCGCTAACGGTAAATAACTCATGACGCGATCAGCACTAGTGCATTGTAATTGACCTAAACATGCGCTGGCGGCCCAATTAATAGTCGCAAAACTATGCATCACGCCTTTCGGTTGACCGGTCGAACCAGAAGTATAAATAATCGTCATTAATGCATCAGGATCGACTACCGGATTATCCATCAATGGCGCAATATCCGTAAACTCCGCCCAGGTAGTGTCACCTGGTAGATCAGGATAAGGAAAAGAAACCGTAGGCATATCACTAGGAATAGGCGCTACCGCAGACTCTATTTTGTCAAGCTTGCCAATAAACATCAATTTGATATCGGCATGTTGCAAGACATAATTGATTGTCTCACCACCGGCAGTAGCAAATATAGGCACACAAACATGACCTGCTAACATGATCCCCAAATCTGTAATGAACCATTCAGCACAATTTTTTGAAAACAAACAAATTCGACTTCCCTTAGGCAAGTCCATAGCAATTAAGCGCGCAGCTACTTTTCGAGCAGCTTGGCCAACGTCATACCACGTAAATTCTTTAATTACACCATTGATCGGTTGTCTTAAATACACATCATTAGGTGTATTTTTTTCCCAATGGTAAAGCATGTCTAAAGGAGAGGTAAAATCTGTCATCAAAGTTTCACTTTTATTATTATCTAAAGGCATATTTACTCCATGATTAACATCGTATTAACAATGATAATACATCGAATTACGCAAAACACTACGATATTGTAACGAGTTTTTATAATAAATACTGTTCAAATGTTGAGTTTTCTTTACTTTTTAGCTGTTTTTCGAGGAAATAAGCGACTTTTCTCCCTTTTAAGCCACTTTTAACTGACTTTACGAGTGTAAAATGCTTACTTGGTGTGCTTATTTTCACTCAACAAGGTCATTTGATGGTGATGATCGCATGACTGTTGGTCAATAATAACACTTGCTAAGCTCTCTCCGTACATGCCACTGTAAGCATAAATAAGCGGGACACCATTACTCAAAAATAATGCCATTTCGGGGGACTGACAAATACTGTCATGCAACTCCTCACGCATCACATTTGCAAAGTTATCACTATCAATGTCCCTTGCAGGGTATTGCAGTAACGTAAAATGATAGACAAACGTAGTATCAAATACACTGGTTCGATCAAGGCGGGTGTTGTCATCAATACGTTGAGGTAATTCAGTATTCATAGAGGATGAGGCGCTGAGTAACTGCTCTCCAAGTGAATCAATTGCGTCAGAGGTATGTTGCTGCTGGGGACCTAGCTGGATAGTCAATATATTTGCACTCTTCACATTGCCACTGTACATATTTGCACTCTGCGCTAAAGCAAACTGCGCTGTAACAGATAACTGCAAGAGGGTAATCATACCTAAACAAAAAATGGACTTCATTTGTTTCACCTTATTTGCTGCATCGACATGGCGAACTCGTGAGCTCGGTCTATAGTTAATACAGTTCAACTTCAAAAGGATTTACCGTGCATCGCTTACTGAAATTAATTTCATTCGCTACCATTGCCAGTTATGCATTAGTTGCTGTACTGGTATGGGTGTTGTATAACAAAACATTACTGCATAACCATTACATGGCGGTCGTGATTTTCTCTATTCTGCCCTTAATGATTAGTTCTAATCAGGTGTCAGATGCGGTGGCTACGTTCTATTTTTCTGGTTTATTGGCAAATCTATTATTACTTGTTTCTGAATCAGTTAATCTCGTCATTACCCCTGATACGTTTTTGATATTTATCAGTTTTTATGCATTCGGTAATCTCTTATATATCGCTAACTGGTGTCTAAATTGGTTTAGGCATCCTTCTGTAAAACAGTCAACGCAGATGCTCAACAAAGCCAATGTAGAACCAACTGAACCAAGTATTTAGGATCATTGCAGTATGTGTTCCACAACAATGAAAAAAGTCAACAACTAAAGATAAACGATTGATTTTTAATAAATAAAAACATAAAAACCGTGTGTTACGCTAATATTAATCCTGCTACTTTTGCGGTATATGTAGCGCTTTATGTAAAAAAGTTAGACATCGTTTCGATATACATAGTTAGCAGCAGTAAACCCGTTGCGTATGAATTATTGGAGGGCTTGAGCATTTTTTTATGCACTTTAGCCAAACCCGTCTAGAGTTAAGTAAATAACCAATTAATATTTTGTTGTATGGGATATGGCGAAGCTTAACAAACGACTAGTGGCACTTGTTTTTATTTGTCTATCCGCTTGGGTTTGTGCAAGTTCTTTGTTGATTGAGTTTAATGAGCGATTAATGACTTGGGTCAATACGCAATATGGTGATGCTGCGCAACAGCGTGTCGCGAGTTGGGAACAAACCTTGCTACAAGCACAAGGCAAAGACATTACTGCGCAACTATCAGATATTAATGCCTTCTTTAATGCCTATGCGTTTGTCAGTGACCAAGAACATTGGTCTCAATTAGATTATTGGGCGACACCGATTGAATTTATTGGTACCAATGCCGGTGATTGTGAAGATTACAGCATTGCTAAATATGTCAGCTTACGCGCAATTGGTATTCCTGAAAGTAAACTTCGTTTAGTGTATGTCAAAGCCATTGTATTAGATCAGGCCCACATGGTACTCGCTTACTACCCTACCCCACGATCAATTCCACTTATTTTGGATAACTTAAATCGTGCCGTTTTACCCGCTGATCAGCGCAGTGATTTACGGTTTATCTACAGTTTTAATGGCGTGGGTTTATGGACTGCAAAAGCACAAGGCAGAGGAAGGCAGCTGCAACCCGGTGGCAATAACCGTCTGTGGGCTGATTTACATCGCAAAATAGAACAACAAACCCCTATTTCTATTGGAGAATAATATGTCGTTATCCAAACAAATCGGCGCGGCGATGATTTTCGTCCTCAGTATTGCATTCATTGGATTGTTTATATCACAAATGCAGGCAACACAAACCTTTGTAGAGCGTCAATTGACAGCCCATGCCCAAGATACCGCCACATCATTAGGTTTAGCAATTGCACCTTCTCTACAATCCCAGCCGGATCTCGCGACGATCGATACAATGATTAACGCTATTTTTGATAGAGGGTATTATCAATCTATTACATTCACTGACAATCAACAAAATGTGCTGATCCAAAAATCAAATCCTCGGCAAATGGATTCAGTCCCCAATTGGTTTCAGCTATTAATTAATGTCGAATCCCCTCGCATTGAATCTGCGGTGACAAATGGTTGGAACACACAAGGTAATTTAACCATCCAAAGTCACCCTGGTTTTGCCTATGAACAACTGTATAGCGCCAGTATGGATAATCTCATTATATTTGGCACAGGCCTGATTATCGCAATTATCATTAGTCTGCTCATTGTTCGTAGTATCAATCGCTCATTAATACAGTTACAAAGTCATGCCAATCAAATCATTGATGGGCGATATCAACCGATTACGGCGATCCCTAAAACACGGGAACTCAAACATACCGTATTACAGTTCAATAGTATGAGTCACGAGTTGTCGCAACAACAACAAAGAGACAGCAAGGAAATTAAACGATATAAGTATTTTGCCTTAACCGACAACCAAACCAAATTAGCTAATCGGCGTGCATTTACCGCCACCCTACAACGTTTATTGCAACACAAAGAACTTTTTCCCACCGGCACCTTGTACATTATTAGACTGAAAAGTGCCCAGCACATTGGCAATAAAGAGGGCTATGAGAGTGTCGAGCGCTATGCCAATGATGTGGCTGTACAAGTCACTGATTATTTTAAAGAATCAGACTTTCCTCAAGTGTATCGCTTAAATGATCATGATTTTGCGGTGTTCAGCACCGTAACAACTCATGAGCAACAGCATCAGCAAATTACAGCCTTATATCAACACATCAAGCATGTCGATAAATCTGAATATGCACAGGGTATCGTGGCAATTGGAGCCGGTGACGTTACCTATGGCTCTAGCCCAGATATGATTATGACACGAGCAGACAATGCCCTAACACAAGCGCTAACCATGGAACCGAGTCTTTGCGTTCAGCAAACAACAGAACCCGCCAATAGCAAAACCCAATGGCGAGCAATTTTAGAAAATATTATCCAAGACGAGTCAATAGCGTTTAAATCACAGACCATCAATCAATCACAGCAGGTATTATATCAAGAATGGTTTACACACTTTACGGCACATGCGAGCCATAGTACAAAAGACATTTTTGCCAACGCACATGCCCACGGTTATATGTTGCAGTTTGATAAGATTATTGTCACCCATGCGATTGCCAAACTGACCAAGTCACCTGCAAAAATTGCCATTAATATTTCTCGAGTTGCGTTGGTTGACCCACATTTTCAAGCGTGGTTTTTTGATGCATTACCTATCAGTACCGCCATCACGCGTAAACTAATCATCGAAATTCCAGAGCGAGCCATCATTGATGATGTCGAGCAACTAGGCGAATTTATCGCACAAGCCAAGATACGCAATATTGAATTTACAATCGAACGCTTTGGTGCACAACTCGCGTCTATCCAACATTTAAAAGCGCTTCGCCCCAATTATTTAAAATTAGACCCTCGTTTCACCTGTGCGATTCACCTTGAGGATGAACAACAACGACTTGTCAAAACTCTGGTTGACCTAGCCCATAGCCTTGGCATTAAGGTCATTGCAGAGCAGGTTGAAAGTGAGGCCCAAGCCTTATGTTTGGAATCAATTGGTGTAGATTGCTTGCAAGGGTTTGAAATCAGTCCATTGTCTGCCGTATTTTAAAATGATTTAATCAATTTTAATGCTGAATATTTTGCATTATGCACTTATTCAGTCTAGGTTTAGTACTAGTAAACAGACGTATCTCAAGGATAAAGGTATCGCGTGAAAGTGTTATTAGGAGTAGTGTTAATTTGTGCATTAGGCGCAATTGCGGTTGCATGGTTTATTGATGCTGAACGAACCAGTAATCAACATAATATTGATAAAACAAAACCGGCCGCGGCAACGACACCGGAAGCTGCGGTCAATGCCGAGGACTCAATGGTTCAAGACTCAGTAAACCAAGTCAATCAGCACACTTCGAACGCGATTGTCATACCCAAATTAACGCAAGCTGAGGTGTCTCGAATCAATGCGATCACGACCCCGGCTGCCACCGCAACTAATAAGCCATTACCCACATTTTCGACCGGTGTTGATTCTGCATCAAAGGCCACATCGAGCGCCACATCGTCTGCTTCGATGGAAGTCATCAAAGACGTATCGTTAGCGTATCGACGCAGCACCAAAATTGTATCTAGCGCCCCAGACATATCAATGGACGCTACTTCAGCAGGTATACCAGAACGGATCAAGACCAATGAGATTTTGTCCGAACTAGCCCGCTCAGGAAGACTGATTGATGGTACAGAAATACAGGATATCACCGCACAGCAATTACGTGAAAACGCCTTATTTGGCGATCCGAGTCAACCGGGTTATCAGCTACAACAACAAATCATTGAAACCATGGATGAAGGGGCGAATTTTATTGAGGCACTGACTCAAGTGATGAATAATGCCATTAACCCTACTCGCACGATGTTGGATGATAATGCATTTACGGTTGTTGATAATGATTTTGATTTGGCGGTTGATTTTATGCAGCTCATGGCATTAACCAACGATTTA
Organism: uncultured Glaciecola sp.; assembly: GCA_937125395.1. Taxonomy (GTDB): domain Bacteria; phylum Pseudomonadota; class Gammaproteobacteria; order Enterobacterales; family Alteromonadaceae; genus Opacimonas. The sequence goes on along the minus strand of CAKZLI010000001.1, from coordinate 124,033 downwards.
TCGCCGGTCATTATAGAATTAATGAATCTATTCCCAGAGTTTTCTCAACAAAACATAGAGTTAGGAGTATCACTGTATCCTGCTTATGCACAAGATGTTTTAAATGCTGCGGCGCAAGGTGCGACTATTGACCCCGACTCAGCCTTACTCGCAGCGCTTTCTGCAGGTGCAGATCCAACCGATGTCTCAGCGACAACCGCAGCTGGTTTAGCCCAGCCTCAAGGAGTTGGGATCATTGCACCAACAGCCGCTCCTTTAGGTGCCGGTATCGGTGCTGGCGGAACCGGTGGTGGAGATACGACCGGATCAACTAATTAAATGTCTGATCACGTCGATATTACTAGTAACTAGCATAACAACGACAGCACCAATGCATTACCGGCAATAAGGGAACCCATTGCACACTGAAACAACGTCTTATACCCGATGGGCATTTTATCTTTTTTGTGGTTTATTAGTTTGGTCTGCACTGCCACTGGGATCAAATCGACCATGGGCTGTCGCCATCTTACAGGTCATGGTCAGTTTGGCATTTTTGTTTACGATGTTTGCTTACTACCCGCATAATGCATTTCGCTTGGCCAAATTTAAGTCGGCAATCATACTCTTTATCGGCTTTACCTGTATCTCACTATTACAAATACTCCCATTACCTTTTTCCGTTGTCGCCCAATTATCCCCCAGCAGTGCCGCACCGTTTTTATCTACTACAACCCAATGGCTTACCTTTAGCACCGAGGCGAGCATGAGTCGCACTGCATTTAATAAAACTTGGATGTTGTTTTGCATGTTTGTCATGGCATTGCATGTATTGAGGAGCACGCGAAATATTGAGCGCTTTTTATGGGTCGTTGTTGGTATCGGTGCTTTTCAAGGGTTGTATGGGGCATATGAAATTTTGCTGCGTCCGGATAGCAGCCTACTCTTTAATCTTCCATTTAGTGAACGCGCTAGAGGCACGTTTGTCTATCATAATCATTTTGCGAATTACCTGGTCATGTGCTTATCGGCAGGCATGGGCTTAATTGTCATGCGTACACAAAGTCATAGTGCCACAACATTCAAAGAGTTAGTGGTGAATGCCTTTGCTGGGCTGGTATCCAAAAAAGTCATTATCCGGATGGCCTTAATGATCATGGTTATTGCTTTGGTGATGTCACGCTCGAGAATGGGTAATGTGAGTTTCTTTTTATCAATGACAATGGTTGGTGCATTAGCCTTTATGACAATGCGACAACGCAGTGTTGGATTGAGTATATTGTTGCTAAGCATATTTTTTATTGATTTGTTTTTGTTAAGTGCATGGTTTGGGTTAGACAAAATAAAACACCGTTTGGAAAATACCTCATTACTTAACGAATCTCGTGATGAAGTAATACGCGAAGCGCTCCCTATTGTCTATGATTTTCCGTTACTGGGAAGCGGCGGCAATACGTTTTATAGTATTTTCCCACAATATCAACAAAACAAAGTGCATATCTTTTATGACCATCTACATAATGATTACGTGCAATTTGCTATTGAATATGGTTTTTTTGGGGTGGGACTGCTGAGCTTGCTAGTGCTACTTTGTCTGATGAGAGCATTAAAGGTAATGCGCGAACGGCACAATGGGCTATGCAAAGGCGCCAGTTTTGCTTGTTTGCTAGCTATTAGTGCAACGTTAATGCATATGACTGTTGATTTTCCACTACAAGCACCCGCCAATGCCATGCTGTTTGTCGTCTATTTAGCATTGTGTTTGAGTCTGTCAGCCTTACCTCGCAATAAGGTCAAAAGACGCATTTAGTCATCATTTTATTCACTCTCAGTGACACACTTTAACAAACGTTGAATGGTTTCATCTTGCTCAAGCCAAGCACAGACATCGCTTTGTAAACTCATGTTACGAATATGTTCTTTGACGTAACGCCGCGTCGAGCCATTGCGTAATCCGTTCGCAAAATGCGACACGAACAAAGATTGATGCTCAGCAAAGTAAGGGTGTTGCGATAGATAAAACGCACTGCCTATGTTAACCATTAATTGATGCACTTCATCTTTCATCGCACCTAATTGATGCGCCCGTAGCAAATGCGCTAATAATACCTCGTCGATTTGATTTTGACGCCACTTGATCATCGCCATATTGGCGTGTGTTACCGGCCAATATGGACGCCACATCGCCGCTGTTTGGTAATGACTATATGCTAGCGCAAGCCACTGTCGTTGGATCATCACCGAATCTTTGTCTTTATGTTGCTGATTAATGACACTGATAGCTAGGTATTCATACAAGCTGGCTAATGTGTCATGATAATTTGCTTTGTTTGGGTAAATTGCAATGGCTTGTTTGGCAGCATTGATAATCTGTGTTTGCTGTGAAAAATCCCCACGTGAAAAATTCACAACGCCGTTTTTAGCCGTCTGAAAATACGCATGAGCGCGACTGGATTGGACACTACTATAAATAACGAATACCGTCACCAACACTCCACAACATAAACATAATAACCGCACCCACAATTGTTCAAATAGGCTATTGGTCGTGGTGATAGTAACAGGCTTTGTGCGCAGACGACGTTGGCGCTTGCGTGTTGAGGACACTTCCATTTATCCGACTCCTTGCTCAATACTGATTATTCCCAATTAATTGATTGGGTGATTGTTTGTGGGACTGTTAACGTTAAAGCCTGCGCTGTGGCAGCATCGACTCGTTCAGTAATCAATGCACGGCATTCAGCCATTTGATTATAACGACGTTCCAAATCATGCATATCCGAGGCAACATAAGCAAAATAACCGGCATCCAACAGCTCCCAGGCAACATCCTGTACTTCAGATTTAAACGTGTGGGTAAATGAACCGGCAGTTCCTTGAAAGATTGCACCTGCATCATACAAGCGTTTGATCTTGCTGGGTTGTTTCATAATATCGCGGTTGCGCTCTGGGTGGACAATAATCGCTTGAATGCGATGTTGCTTTAACCACAGGAGCAAATTTTCGATCCCTGCTGGAATATGACTGTGCGACATCTCCAACAGGAACGCCGGTTTACCTTGCCAGTGTCCGATCAACGGCAATGATGCTTGTTGTGCCCATTGAATAATTTCGGTACACATACGGATCTCTGCACTTAACGCTAATTTTAAGGGCACGGCGTTTGCTTTGAGCTGTGCAACCGTCTCAGCAAATACCGATTGCACATCATGTTTATGATTATCGTAACGCCCCAAATGCCAGTGCGGTGTGCACATCATATGCGTCACCCCTACGTCTACCGAATGTTGGGCTAACGCGATTGTATTGGCCATTGAACGTGAGCCATCGTCAATATTGGGCAGTATATGACTGTGTAAATCAATCATGGCAAAATCCTATTAGTAAGCATCGTTAAGATTGGTAATTATAGCGGTCATAATACCCAGCGTAATCGCCGTATTTATCGGCTAAACGAATATCAACTTGATTAAGTACTACCCCATCAACCCGTTTACCGTTCATCAAAAATCGCGAAATACCATTATTGACCAATCGCTCATCCGTAGCATTAGCCTTGACGACATACACAATTGAATCAACGCTGCTGGCAAGAACCATCGCATCGCTGACGGCTTGAGTTGGTGCTGAATCAATGATGATGTATTGATATTTTTGTTTTAAAACCGACATGATCCGGGTAAACCTTTCACTGGATAATAACTCTTGTGGGTTTGGTGGGATCGTACCGGACGGTAAAATATGGAGACCGGATTCTTTATCGATACAGATACATTCGTTTAATTCATGCGTTTTGGTGATCAAATTAGATAATCCAGGTTGAAATCCAGCTAGGTTAAATTGCTTACCAATAGTGGGTCGACGCATATCAGCGTCAATCAATAACACTTTTGATAACTGGCTAAAAGCAAAACTCAAGTTTATCGACACCGTGCTTTTACCCTCTTTAGGCACTGATGATGTGATTAACATCGTCTGGGATGTCTTGGCGATATGACTTAACTGTAAGCTGGTGCGTAATGTTCTAATTGCCTCAGAAAAAACATGATGTTCATCATCAAAAAAATGGCGTAAGTGTAAAGACTGCTTGCGCCGTGTTTTTTGTAATGGCAGCAGTCCTAACATTTTTTGGTGTAGTTTTCGCTCCACATCATCAACACTTCGAATGCCATGATTGAGACTTTCTTTGAGCATCGCAGCAGGTACTGCAATCAAAATACTGACAACAAAGGCTAACAAAATCAACATCCCCGTGCGCGGTTTAAATGGGCTTAATGGTACGTTAGCCGAATCCAATATTCGGGCATTCGCTCGCTCAAAGCCATTCATTTCATTGGTCTCTTTTAAACGGGTAAAAAACGAACTGTACAACTGATTGTTAATATCCACTTCACGTTGCAGACTGATATGTTGGTTTTCTAAATTGGATAATTTTCGATACTGTTCCTTGGCAGAAGCGACTTCGGTTTGTAAGTTCATGACTTTTGCCTCGGCGGCTTGGTATTCTTGCGTCATACCACCGACAAGCGCATCAACTTGCAGCGTTAATGAACGGTTTATTGAATCTAGCTCTGCATTGGCTGCAATCATTTTGGGATGCTTTGGCCCGTATACTTTGGTTAATTCAGACACGCGTGATTGTGCGCTGACTTGTTGTTTCTTTACATTTTGCACCGTTGGATGATTTTGCACTGCTTGCAATGACGCGAGTGCTTGTGGAGCTTGCTGGTTATTCACTTGTTGGTACATTGATTTAACCCGCGCTAGGTTATTTTGGGCATCGACCAGTAATAAGGAATAACGTTGTAATTCTTCAGACGCTAAACCGATAACACCATCTATATTGACCAACTGTTCTTTTTCATAAAAACGCGTTAACGACGCCTCTGATTCGTTCAGATTATCTTTTAATCCAGCCAATCTCATGTTCAGCCAGCTCGTGGCTTTCGCGGTCATCTCTAATTTCGCTTCTAAGTAATTTTCAATATAGACATTGGCTACTGTGTCAGCGATCACTGCTGCCAGTTCAGGTTCTTCGGCTATATATTCTATTTCAACCACATGCGTGTTGAACAATGGATTGATCAACAAATTAGCTTGTAATTTGGCAACTGCGAGATCATTTTTTTGTGTCATAACCTGTGCAGGAGTCAATGCGTCTTTGGTCGGTTGGGACAGTGATGGAATGGCTTTTTTGAACGATTGCTTAACGCTGCTAACCGTCCGTGACCACCCAGATTGATGTTGTTGCAATTGGGTATAATCAAACAACGGGTGAGTCGCCAGTTGCAGACGATCCACTACACGTTGCGCAATCTGCCGTGAGCGCAAAATCTCATATTGCGTCAAATAATATTCGCGTTTAGAAGCATCAATCCCATATACTTCCTCAATAGACAGGACGTTAGCCTGTTCTGTTTCGATAAGTAATGAGGTCGTCGCTTTATATAGCGGGGTCATCGCTAACACAAATAACGAGACCAACAATGTCATCACACAGGCAAACGAAAGTATCGGCCAGATATTGCACTTTACCGCGCGCCAATATTGGCTTACATCAATCGTGGTCTCATGTGAAAATAAAGTCGATTCGACTTTGTTATCCATCACTTATCTATTCCTAATCGCAAACATGTCACCCAATACCCACATAATGAATCTAAAAAAACGTCTTGTTAATTTTGATGCTATCTCCAGGAAACACCTCGTGCGCAGCATCAACGTCTAAACGTTGAGTTTCCCCGTTGATTTCTCGGATGACGACAATTAAGGTTTTGGATGCTCGTTGCGTGTACCCTCCCGCTAATGCGGCTGCTTTGTCTATCGTCAACCCAGGTTGGTAAGGATAGCCACCAGGACGATTAATTTCGCCGTCAATAAAAAAAGGACGGTATTCTTCAATGCTCACTGCTACGGAAGGTGTCACCAGATAATCGCCGAGTAATCCTTGATAAATGTGAGTCTCTAATTCTTTTGCTGTCATGCCTAATACATTGATTACCCCGAGCAATGGGTAATTAATTACTCCGTCATTGGACAAACGGGTTTTGAGGGTTAAATCCGTCTGACCAAAGACTTTTATTTGAATAATATCGCCAGATCCAAGTGTGTATTGTGCGATATTAAATTCGGTTTCTGCGTAACTGGCACTGCTAAAGACAGCGCACAGTAACAACACTAACCACTGCGTCCGTGCATATCGATGCCATAGGTGTTTGCTTAGGCTCATAGCGTGACCTTGATATTAAAATTAAACACATGCCGGTCATAATCAATCGACAATCGATTCGAGTCACGTTGCTCATATTGATACCCTAACTGCGCCGTCAGCCAACGTCGAAACTCATAATCAAGCTGACCTGATAGAGCATAAACATTATCATCACGCCTAAAAAATCCATCGGTATTCCCTTCATATGCGTTTTTAGCATACTGGGCAGTGAGCGATGAACGTAAACGATCCAACCAGCTATGTCGCCACGTTAATGCGATTGACCGACTATCAATAAAATTACCTTCACCATTAGTCTCAAAGGTATCTCGAGCCGTGCTTAAACGAAAAAATGTGCGTTCAACTGGAGTCCAATCTATACCCGCATTCCAATCTAAACCGGTAAAATCTGGACGCAGCGGTGAGTCAAAGTTTTTTTGTTGATAGCCTACCTTGGCAAAACCAGCAGTGTTTGCGTTTGAATTCCAACGTAAGCCCAATAAGACACTATTTACCGTGCTATCAAGTGGGTTATTTCGATCGCTAGCAACAGCATAGTTAACTTGGGTGGTGCGAAGCTCAATTAATGCATCGGTTGCTGGGGCAACGCGATAATAAAACGTGCCTGCAAAGCGCAGAAAATCTCGGTCACGGGCAAGATATCGCGGTGTCGACAAATCATAGTCCAGTTGGGTATGATTAATATTGATTTCGACCCGTCCCGTTGCGTCTTCCGTGCCAAAAAAATACTGGCCATCAACTTGGGTTTGTTTGTACTCATCCGGCGTGGCTAGTTGACTTCCCGTACCGATAGAAAAAACAGTCCCACGGGCATCATGGCCAATTTCATACGCTCCAGATAATTCAAATCGATGCGATTGATTTGCGTATAGGTCTAATTGGGTTGAAAAGAAATGATCCGTAAAATGATCCGTATTGCTTGAATAATAATGACCATCCGATAAACGATAACCAAATTGAATGCGATTGGCATCAAACTCATTAACGAGAGTCACTTGTGGTTCGATGACACGGATCCAGCTATCGGATTCATCTTGCCCTGCCCGAATAATATTCGAGTCATAATAATGTTGCATATTCAGGCTTGGATATAAACTGAAGCCACCGAGTTCTATTGCGGCGCCGTCGATTGGTTCATAGTCACGCGCATGCGTGGTAGTGACCACCAGCACACTGGTTAGGCAAACAAGCAGATTGAATCTATTGCCACGCCACAAAGTACGCCTTGAACTAGACAATAACAGACCGTTGATGGCTAAAAAGCGCCGTATAAATACACCTGACATTAATTATCCTTCCTTGGAAAAAACAACATACCAGATTTACTATAGACCATGACGTTAGAAAAACACGTGAAAAGCCTTTTTTATTTATAGTTATTAGCTTGTTAGCTCAAATAATAAAATGTGAGAATTGACCACAAACTGATACAACAAGCCACAGAATAAAGACACTCATGATTAATCAGGTCGCTGAATTGAAATACGGCGAGTGGTGACCGCGTTACGTTTAACCATCACCGGTGCTGATAGTTGAAACAAATCGCCGTTTTGCCCAACAAGTGCTGATTTAACACCTGATTCTTTGGCAATAACACCATGTCGGCTAAGGTGTTCAGGCTCTCCATGCACAGGTACGCTAATGGATGGTTTTACCCATTTATACATACTGCGAAGCTCTTGCTCATTCGGGTGACCGGATGCGTGGATCGGTAGCAGTGCCTCATGAGATTGAACGACATGCACACCGCGTTGTTGCAGTAAGTTAACCAATTGTTTGATGGGTTGCTCATTGCCTGGAATGATAATCGTACTAAAGATGACCGTATCATTAGCTTGTAATGTCATATCTCGATGGGCATCTTTGGCTAATTGGCTAATCGCAGCTCGTGGTTCACCTTGCGAGCCTGTTGCTACAATTAATACTTCATGTTCCGGTAAATATCCAACGTGGCGACGGTCAATCAACACGCAATCTTCAGGCCAGTAGCCGGTGCGTCTTGCAATACCAATCATATTCACCAACGAACGACCAAACACAGCCATCCTTCTTCCGGTGCGTTGTGCAACCCGTGCAATCGTTATCAATCGGGCTATATTTGACGCAAAACAACTGATCACAACACGCTTTGGTGCCAAATTCACATAATGATATAGGCCACTTTCACATGCGCTTTCAGAGACAGAATTGCCATGTTTTAAGGCATTGGTCGAATCACACACCATTGCATCGATGGCTTGGCTGCCAAGTTGAGCAAAGTAATCACGGTTGAGCCCCTCACCGACTACCGGTTGTGAATCTAATTTCCAATCACCGGTATGAAATACTTTACCAGCAGGCGTCTTAATAACAACACCACAAGGTTCCGGCAGCGAATGAGTGATGGGTAACCATTGCACTGAAAATGGTCCAATGACATGTTCTTCAAGCGGTGAGACTTCTATAATCTTCACTTGATGACCAAACTCAAACTCACTTAATTTTCGTCTTAGCACTTCTGCGGTAAAACGCGTGGTATAAATGGGTTTTTGAAAGCGTTGCCACAGATAAGGTATGGCACCTAAATGATCCTCATGCGCATGTGTGATGATGATGCCCGATAATAAGTCTTTACGTTGCTCGATAAAATCAGGATCTGGCGCAACCAATGGGTAACGTTTTACGTGTTCTTGATAATCATTATCTGGATTGAGCGGTGCATTAAATGTTAATCCACAATCGATCATGAGCCATTGACCAGCGTGTCCATATAAATTGAGGTTCATTCCTATTTCACGACAACCGCCTAACGGCAAAAACCACAACTGTTGCTCTGTAGGCGTTAAAGAAATTGTAATACGTCACCTCATGCTTGATATGTTAGATACCCGCGTAAGCATATCGCCCAGAGACTTTATCATCGTTGAGGTATTGAGCTTTGGGGGGTGTATATTTGTGTTGTAAGTAAGGGATTTTACTATTGGTTGCGGGATCAAATGCGCAGCATCTAACCTGCTTCCTTTTTGAATAATCAGTAATTCGTCTATTTCTGCATTGAATGTTGTCTGAGAGTGGGTAAAATCCGAGTAATAATGTTCATCAAATTCAGGCCGTTCTTTTTGTGTAATTGAAGCAAAACAATCTATTGGTATTGACGCAGATGCCAACGCTGACAATACCAGTGATTTGGGCTCTAGTGTCGAAAGTAACACATGATAATTATTGCGTTTAGCCATAGCCAACAGTTCTTGGATCCCCGGTAACATTTTTAATGGATTACGCGCGAGTAGACGTTCAAAAAACAACTCACTGACAGAATTAATAAATTCAGCAGAGTGAATCTCTAAACCACCGTGTGTATCGTTGTAATGAATTATCTTGTCCACACTTTTATGGATATGAACCATCTCATCGAATGTTTGATTATCCCATTCCCATGGTAAACCACACTCAATAAATGCTTGGTTAAATGCTCGGCGATGAAGATCGTGCGTATCAATCAGCACCGATAAATCTTCAATAATGATGCCTTTCGTCATAGTATCGTCCTTAAATCACAAGGATTTGCAATGCCCAAAAGCGCATATGCAGGGTGAGTTGAGTTTGAGTAATATGTAAGTAAATACTAATAATTCAGCAAAAACTTCCCTACACAACTATTAAATACGGATAAGTATGTAATAATGATCATTTAGTTAACGTATTTTTATTGCAGATGATTTCCTTATTTTTATTATTACTTTGTGTTCATTTGATTGCCGATTTTTACCTGCAGCGACATAGTTGGATCATGGATAAAGTGGCTCATCATGAGCGTTCAATTGGCTTGTTTAAGCACATGCTCACACATGTTCTATTAACCGGCGGCGCCTTGTTGTCAGTTTATATTCTCCTAAAACAAACGCATGATATCGTCTTACTCTGGCCTTGGTTCATCGCTTGGGCCGTCATTATTACCACTCATTATCTGATTGATATCTGGAAAACCTACCAATCTTTTGTTCTAAAATACTACCTTATTGATCAACTTAGTCACATCGTCATCTTGTTATTGATCAGTCTTTGGTTGAGCAGCATGGTCCCTGATGTCACTGCTAGCTTATCGGGTTACCAACTTTATTTGTTATGGCTGTGTAGCTTTATCTTGTTAGCCAACCCGATGGCCGTCACCATCATGGTATTACTTATGCCATACCGCCAAGCGATACAAGATGCTGACTCGGATTTACCCGATCAAGTTAGCCAACCAAGCAAGGAAGGTCAACGTATGGGGATCATTGAGCGTATACTCGTGTTGGCATGTATAGGTAATCAAGCCTATATGATCCCGGTATTGTTGTTAATGGGTAAATTATATTATCGGTTACAACAGCCTGATGCAAAAGACTCTGCACTGTATCGAAGATACGTACTGATTGGCAGCAGCGTTAGTTTTATATCAGCATTACTATTAGGGCTACTCCTAAATATAGCCTAATCTGAATAAATAAAATAATAAACACCTCACAAATTTACGCAATAGGAATCATTATGAGTACCTCACACTCCGGTCAATCTTCTGTCACATTGAATTATGCTTTTTTTGGAAAACGCGCCATCATTCTGTGCTCAACGTTCGCACTGATAGGTGTATTAGGCGGTTGCAGTGAAATTAATCACTCTACAGCTAGCACCACTGACAAGCTCAACCAAACCGTCGATGAGCGCGCTGCGGTAACGGCACCTGCGACATTGTTAGTCTCACCGAGTCGTTTAGATATTTATCACCCCGTGACACTGACCAGTGATTTAAGTCATTTGTCGGCCAATCAGTTAACGATGATTAAGCTGTTAATTGATGCCTCATCAATCATGGATGATTTATTCTGGCAGCAATCCTTCGGTACTGAAAAGTCGACTTTTTTAGCTCAGCTATCCGATCCAAAGATCCGCGAATTTGCCACTATAAATTATGGTCCTTACGATCGCTTAAATGGTGATAACGCATTTATCAGTGGCTATCCTGATAAACCACTTGGCGCTGAATTTTATCCACATGACATCACCAAAGCGGCATTGAACGACGCGCAGCTATCCGATAAAGAAGGTCTGTACTCTGTCGTTCGGTATACACCAGATGGCCAATTAACCAGTATTCCTTATCATATTTATTATCAAAAAGAATTAACCGAAGCTGCCAATTTGCTTCGCAGCGCAGCCAGTTATGCGGATAATGCAGAATTCAAAGCGTATTTATTACTCCGCGCGGAAGCAATTACTACGGATAATTATCAGCCATCTGATTTTGCATGGATGGATATGAAAACCAATCCGATCGATGTCGTTATTGGTGCCATTGAAAACTACGAAGATCAACTTTTTGGCTATCGCGCTGCTTTTGAATCTTATGTCTTAATCAAAGATTTGGCATGGTCTGAGCGGTTAGCTAAATTTGCAGATTTTTTACCCGAATTACAACAAGGACTGCCGGTCCCAGCAAAGTACAAAGCGCAAATGCCAGGAACCGATGCAGATTTAAATGCTTATGATGTGATTTATTATGCTGGTCACTCTAACGCCGGCAGTAAGACCATCGCGATTAATTTGCCCAACGATGAAACGGTGCAACTGGCTAAGGGCACACGTCGCCTCCAATTAAAAAATGCGATGCAAGCAAAGTTCGATCATATTTTATTGCCTATTGCAGACGTGTTAGTGGTGCCAGAGCAACGTCAGCACATCACATTTAATGCGTTCTTTAGTAATACGATGTTCCACGAAGTGGCTCACGGACTTGGGATCAAAACGGTACTCGGGTCTCAACAAACCGTCCGCAGTGCATTGCAAGAACACGCCTCAGCATTGGAAGAAGGTAAAGCTGATATTTTGGGCTTGTATATGGTTGAACAGTTGCTAGCAAAAGGCGAAATTACTGAAGGCACGCTCAAAGATTACTATGTTACCTTTATGGCTGGGATTTTTCGTTCCGTCCGTTTTGGTGCATCAAGTGCACATGGCAAAGCAAATATGATCCGCTTTAATTACTTTGCTCAAGCCGGTGCATTTACCCGAAATGAACAAGGCCAATATGCGGTTAATATGGACAAAATGGCAGCGGCGATTGCTTCGCTCTCAGCCACAATATTAACATTACAAGGTGATGGCGATTATGCTGGTGTCGCAGCGCTAGTCGCTGATAAAGGTGTCATTAAGACGACGCTTGCAGAAGATTTGCAACGGCTGACGGATGCTGCTATTCCAGTTGACATCACCTTTACTCAAGGCAAAACGGTGCTAGGTTTATGAGCAGTAGTGGCATGATTTTGGGTATATTATTGCTAAGTTTAATTATCAGTGTACCGGTTGGAGCGACCCTTGAAAGTGCTTTCGAAACGCGACTTGAGCAGTATGCCTATCGCGCACAGGATAATGAGCAGGCAAGTATCAACGAGACTATTCAACAAGCCCAAGCAACGGACAAGCTGGCCTTGTTCGTGTTTGGTGCACAATGGTGTCATGACTCTGTTGCCCTAGCTGATGCATTTAATAGCCTTGAGTTACACACCACATTATCGGAGTATTATGTGGTGCAGTTCATCGATGTGGGGTATTTACAGGACAAGCATGAATTAGTGCAGTCGTTAGGCTATCCGATGTATTTTGGCACACCGACAGTATTAGTGATTGAGCCTAATCAGCGAAGATTAATCAATGAAAACAGCATTGCACAATGGGCTAATGCTGCAAGCATGACTACCACTGAGATGGTGCAGTATTTTGAAGATATTGTAACTAACCATAATACAATCAATCGCGAACACCGCGTATCAGCAGACAATGAACAGTTGCAGCAATATACACAGCACCAAGTTGCTCGTTTATTAGCTGGGTATGCACGACTTGGTCCTATTTTGGCTAAGTATGATGCCGGTATTAAAAGCCCCGCATTTATCCCATTATGGCAAGAGGTCAAAGAATTTCGGGTGGCTTTGCAAGCTGAGCTACTTCGACTGCGACAAATCAATAGAGATATGGCGTATGAAGGTACTGTGGAGTTAACTGCGCGTGATTTTCCGGCACTGTCTTGGGAGCAAACTACGCCTTAGGGGTCCAAGATTGATATCGACAACTGCTATTGAAAGTGAGTGAGCGTGATTGATATTAAGGCGTCTTAGATTTAGTTTTTGTTGAATATTAGGTATAATGCTCAGCCTACTTAACAAAACTAAAAGAAGCAATAATGGGCGTAGTCATTTCCTTAATTCGTAACGGTATTGGTGGCATTTTAGTGTTTTTTGACATTATTACCCGTGGCACTAAATTAAAACGCAGTCCTCAAGCGCAACAGCAGATTGCAAAAGAGCTTGAAGGACTTAGCTTATACCAATTTTTTGCCTGTCCATTCTGTATCAAAACACGTCGTAGAATGTATAAATTGAATTTACCGATCACCAAATTAAGTGCTGCTAAAGGCTCTCCCCATAGAGCAGCATTACTTGATGGTGGCGGCAAAATTCAAACGCCTTGCCTGCGTATAGAGCAAGATGGACAAGTTCAATGGCTGTATGAATCTTCCGCTATTATCGCATACCTTGAGCAACGCTTTACCTAAGATAGATTTACCTTAGGTAGCTTGGACGTTGCGTTAGCACAGTGCAACGAGTGTGGATTGTGCAAAATCAATATAAGACTGGGTGTCTTTAAGGGCTCCTTTAATCTTAATGTGGTCGGCAAAACCTAATCGAGCACTCATCGCAATCCAAAATATCGCACTGACCAAACCCACACATCGCCAGAGTGTTGATTTCGCCCATTTCAGCGCAAACGTAATTGACAGCACATAGAGCACAAACCCAGCTAATTTAGACGATCCCCATCCGTTGACAAACGGATACAGATTCAACGGGTTCACCACTAACATATAAATAAACGTCACTGCGAACAAGGTATATAAGATATGCGGTCCTATCTTGAGGATTTTGTGATTGACCTTATCTGACTGTTTGAGTGTCAAAACGAAGCTAATAATAAACAATAAAAACGTCAGCGCAATAATGGTGAGATGCGCATGCTTAACGACCATATACATGATATTAATTCCTGTATTCAATTTAAAAAAGGTAAAGGTTATTATAACGTTACCACATTATTGATATTTATACCTTGGTAACCGATATTAACCCTTTAGCAAAAAACAATGAATTAATGGTCGGTGTGATAGGATTCGAACCCAGCCATAATAGGTTGTAACCTCGAGTTCATGTGATACTATTGTGATACATTACTGGATATTTAAATAGGATTTCTCATGAGAGTTGAGCTTGTTACAACGCTTAAGCGTCAAGCCACTAAAATTTTAGCGGATCTTCATATATCTAAAGAACCCGTGTTAATTACTGAACATGGTCAACCATCTGCGTATTTAGTCGATGTTGACGATTATGAATTTATGCAACAACGAATGGCAATTCTTGAAGGCGTTGCACGTGGTGAGCAAGCAATTAAAAATGGTCAAATATTTTCAAATCAAGAAGCAACAGCGAAAATGAGCAAATGGCTGAAATAGTATGGACAGCACCAGCTATTGATAACAATAAATAGCGATACAGTTTATATTTTGCATGTAATGCGCCAAGAACGAGATCTTCGTAGGTTTCTTCTGCAGATTTAAATACGGCTAACAAGCTACTCAAACAACAATTACAGTTTGCTCGATTCCGCTCCGCTTCACATTTTAGCAAACTATTAATCAGCCCCTAAATGAATCTCTTAGTGACTTTTGATTAATTCTTTGAACTAACTGTTTTTTGAGCTCTAGATGCTTTTGACGGGGAGATTAATGGAGTTGGAAGGATGAGTTAATGGTCGGTGTGATAGGATTCGAACCTACGACCCCTTCACCCCCAGCGAAGTGCGCTACCAAGCTGCGCCACACACCGACTAAGGTTGAGCATTATATTGATTTGTTTAAAAATATCCACTTTTATTTGAGGATAAGCGTAAAGCGAAGGTTGCGTGTTGACTTTACAAACAATACATGCGAAATTTCACATATGTGTTTTATCATATATGCTGTTTGTAACCATATTATCTTACTCGGTTTAGCTAAGTCGAACTTGGTTTTTAGATAATTGAATACCTAGCCCTAATTATCTCGGAGCAAATCATGTTTGACCCTTGTGTTTTTTTTAAATGTTTAGCCGATGACACGCGCCTAAAATCATTACTGTTAATCACCAAGCTCAATGAAATGTGTGTATGTGACTTAATGATCGCATTGGCACTAGATCAACCAAAAACGTCTCGACACCTTGCGCAATTACGTAAATGCGGCATTTTACAAGATGAACGTCGCGGTAAGTGGGTATTTTATAAGCTCCACCCTGCACTACCCGCGTGGGCCAAAGAGGTAATTGTCCAATCAGCTCAACACAACAACGACTATATCAAACCTGCATTACATACCCTGAACACTTCACAAAGCACGACCAAAGGATGCTGCTAACATCATGAAAATATTATATATCTGCACCCACAATCGCTGTCGTAGCATTTTATCTGAAGCCATTACCAATCAACTCGCCGGTGATGTTATTGTCGCTAAAAGTGCTGGCAGTCAACCCGTTGGTGAAGTTCATCCTTTATCCATACAGTATCTAAAACAAACAGGCCATGCTATTGATGGATTGCACAGTCAATCATGGGACGATTTTGTTGAGTTTGAACCTGATGTAGTTATTACGGTGTGTGACTCAGCAGCCAATGAACCTTGCCCAGTATATTTTGGTAACAGTGTACAAATACATTGGGGGTTGAGTGACCCATCCAAAGTACAAGGTGATAATGACACCATTGAACTCGCTTTTTTACAGTGTATCGAAGAAATCACGCAACGTGTTAAAGCATTAGCCGAGATTGCCGCACGTCAATTAGATAAAGTATCACTTCAGCAGGCGTTGACGGTACTGAGTCATCCTATCTCGACCAATATTGACCCAGAACAGCTGCACACCCCAGATGTATCTAGCCTTACGTTACAACAACCAGATCACAAACCGCGGATCTTGCTATTGTATGGTTCTTTACGGGCACGTTCATTTAGCCGTTTAGCGGTTGAAGAAAGTGCGCGGCTATTAAACGCATTTGGCGCAGAAACACGTATCTTCGATCCGCAAGGTTTACCTCAACCAGACAGTGATGATGGTTCTCACCCAAAGATTAAAGAACTCCGCGAATTAATGATCTGGTCGGAAGGACAAGTATGGTGCTCTCCGGAGCGACATGGTGCGATGACTGGTATATTAAAAAGTCAAATTGATTGGGTCCCTTTAAATATGGGGGGCGTCAGACCTACTCAAGGCAAGACCCTCGCTATTATGCAAGTCTGCGGTGGCTCTCAATCATTTAATGCCGTGAATCAAATGCGTATTCTCGGCCGTTGGATGCGCATGGTTACTATCCCCAATCAATCATCGGTTGCCAAAGCATTTTTGGAATTTACAGAAGAAGGTCGAATGAAACCTTCTCCGTATTACAATCGGATCGTAGATGTCATGGAAGAACTCATCAAATTCACGTTATTGTTGCGTGGTAATCAATCTTATATGGTCGACCGATATTCAGAGCGTGTTGAGAGCGCCGAACAAGTTAGTCAGCGTGTTAACCAAAGCTCATAAGGGGAACTATCATGGGATTATTTGAACGTTATTTATCGGTCTGGGTTGGTCTTGCGATCATCGTTGGGATCATTGCTGGTAGTATCATGCCAGATGTATTTGCTGTACTAGCGCAATTAGAGTTTGCACATGTCAACATTGTCATCGCGGTGTTAATCTGGTTAATGATTTATCCAATGATGGTCCAAATTGATTTTTCATCGATTAAAGACGTAGGTAAAAAACCCAAAGGCTTACTGTTAACCATTGTTATTAACTGGCTGGTTAAACCTTTTACGATGGCATTGTTGGGTTGGTTGTTTTTTAAAGTGTTGTTTGTCGAATGGGTCGACCCCACTACTGCCAGTGAGTACATTGCAGGCATGATTTTATTAGGTGTGGCTCCGTGTACCGCCATGGTGTTTGTTTGGAGCCAATTGACCAAAGGGGATGCAAACTACACTTTAGTCCAAGTCTCTATTAATGATGTCATTATGATCTTTGCATTTGCCCCAATCGCTGGCTTGCTGCTGGGTATGACGGATATTACAGTGCCATGGAATACCTTGTTGTTATCAGTGGTTTTGTATGTGTTAGTACCATTACTTGCTGGTGCATATACCCGTCACAAATTAACTAAAGGCAGTGATTTGAGTGCGCTCAATACCTTTTTAGCAACAATTAAACCTTGGTCAATAATGGGTTTACTTGCCACCGTAACATTACTATTTGGCTTTCAGGCAGAGACTATTTTGGCTAAACCCGAAGCCATTGTGTTGATTGCAATTCCTTTGTTAATTCAAACATATGGCATTTTTGCATTGGCCTATTGGTTGGCAAAACGCATGAAGTTACCACATAATATTGCCGCACCAGCATGTATGATTGGTACATCTAATTTCTTTGAACTGGCCGTTGCTGTAGCAATAGCATTATTTGGATTACATTCAGGTGCCGCGTTAGCCACGGTTGTGGGTGTTTTGGTCGAAGTACCTGTCATGTTATCGTTAGTTTGGTTTGTTAACCGCACTCGACATTGGTTTGTGTAACAAAGGATCATTAACTGTTCGTTGCAAGTATCTCTTGCATTTAACCTCCCCCGCTCCTACATTATTGATATAACTATTACATAGGATTGTACCGACACATGTTTAGAATCGGACTATTTATCGCCACCAACATCGCTATTATGGCATTAATATCCATCACCTTTAGTTTGTTTGGTGTACAAGGATTACTTGCCGAAAATGGCGTTGATTTAAACCTCAAAGCCTTATTGATATATTCAGCCGTTATCGGCTTTAGTGGTGCAATAATCTCACTGCTTCTCTCCAAGTTTATGGCGAAGCGCAGTATGCGTGTGCAAGTGATCACAGATCCCAAAAGTGATACTGAACGTTGGTTAATGCACGTGGTGCGCAAGCAAGCAGAACATGCAAATATCGGCATGCCAGAATTTGGGATCTTTGATAGCCCAAGCCCTAATGCGTTTGCAACGGGTTGGAATCGAAATAATTCGTTAGTTGCCGTGAGTACTGGGTTACTTCAGCATATGCCCAAAAACGAAGTGGAAGCGGTACTCGCTCACGAAATAAGCCATGTGGCTAATGGTGACATGGTAACAATGACATTATTACAAGGGGTGATTAACACCTTTGTGGTCTTCTTATCGCGGATTATTGGCCATGTTGTTGACCGAGTTGTATTCAAAGTCGAGCGCGGACATGGTCCTGCGTTTTGGATTGTATCTATCATTGCAGAAGTATTACTTGGGATCCTTGCTCACGTCATTACCATGTGGTTTTCGCGTTATCGTGAATTCAGAGCTGATGCAGGTGCAGCCAAAATGGTTGGTAATCAAAATATGATAGCAGCATTACAACGTTTAAAATCAGGCCCCGTCGACGCCGGCCTGCCAAAAGAAGTGTCCGCTCTGGGGATCAACGGTGGTAGCTTAAAAGCGTTATTTTCAAGTCACCCACCATTGGACAAACGGATACAAGCGTTACAACAATCTCGCTAAGTATATGTTGTAACGCCAATAACCTATTTATTCACAACCTGATCGCTTAAACTTAATCCCAGTCATTAGCTAATACAATACGATAGCGTGCTTTACCTGAGGCCAAGTGCGCAAACGCTGCGTTTATATTTGACATCTCAAACACTTCTATTTGCGGTTTAATCTGATGTTGCATCGCAAAATCGAGCATTTTTTCAATCGCACCAGGTGCGCCTACAGGCGAACCAGACACGCTTTTTTGACCACCAATTAATCCAAATACGCCTAAATCTAATGGTGCCAATGTTGCGCCGACAAAATGTAAACGTCCTTTGGGTTTCAATGTGTTGATATACGCATTCCAGTCGAGTTTGACATTGACTGTTGAGATTATAAAATCAAAAGAGCTCGCAGCCTTGTCTAGCTCGGAGGTGAGGGTTGAGTTGATGACGTCATGAGCACCCAGTGAATAAGCCTCTTGTGCTTTTTGATCACTAGAGGTAAATGCGGTGACCTTACAGCCCCAAGCGCGCAAAAATTGCAATGCAATGTGCCCTAAACCTCCGATACCAATAACCGCAACATTATCTGTTGGCTTAATGCCAAACTGCAACAATGGATTAAAAACGGTGATCCCACCACAAAACATAGGGCCAGCTAGTTTCAAATCCATCCCAGCAGGTAAGGCAATGACGGCACTTGCATCAGCTCTAACGACTTCAGCAAATCCGCCATGTCGCCCTATAAAAGTGCCTTGCGCCGAACCACATAAATTTTGATCGCCGTCATGACAGGTGCTGCATTGATTACAATAATCAGAATGCCAGCCCAACCCAACGTGTTGCCCCACGACTAAATGCCCAACGGCGCTGCCTACTGCTTTGACGGTCCCAGCTACTTCATGCCCGCCAACGAAAGGATAGCTGGTCGCTCCCCACTCATTATGGCGCATCGATACATCAGAATGACACAAGCCACAATACGCGACGTGAATATCCACGTCATTACTGCCCAATTCAGGCAAGTTGATGTCTATTTGTGCTAACGGTGCATCTTTATTCGCAGCGGCGAATGCTCTAACGGTGGTCGATTGACTCATACGGTTCCTTAACTTTTCTTATAATGGGATTTGTCATCTAATATACTCAAAAAACAGGTTCTATGATCAACTAATTACAGCTGTATATGGAATTTTATCGTGTGTGCATTCGCTGTGTAACAAACCTTTACATAATAAACCCTCAATTAGTATTGAGCCATGATCTATTAAAGCGTTAAATGCATATTGAGTAAGTGACATGTATTTCAACACGTTAATATCGAGAGTTATATGATTTTCCTCAAAAATATCTACAAACAATTTCAAAATGGCGATGAAGTCGTGACGGCAATTGATGATGTCTCATTGACCATTAACGAAAATGAGTTTGTGGCAATAATGGGTACCTCAGGCTCAGGCAAATCAACCTTGATGAACGTCCTTGGTTGCTTAGATACCCCAAGCAATGGTCAGTATCATTTGGACGGGCATGATGTGGCACAACTCGATGATGATAAATTATCGCAAATACGCAATAAATACATAGGGTTTATTTTTCAAACATTTCATCTACTTCCCAAACTCGATGTGATTGGCAATATCAAACTGCCTCTTCGCTACAGCGATGTTGCTCCTGATGAAGCCCAAGCACGCACCCTAGCGCTGATTGAACGAGTTGGCTTGAGTCATCGTAAACATCATAAACCGTTTGAAATGTCTGGTGGACAACGTCAACGGGTTGCTATTGCCAGGGCCTTGGTGAACCAACCCAGTGTTATTTTGGCGGATGAACCAACCGGTAATCTCGATTCCAAAACTTCTGAAGAAATCATGGCATTGTTAACGGAGTTACATCAACAAGGTCAAACCATTGTGATGGTGACACATGAACAAGAAATTGCCGAGTATGCACAACGAATTATACGCATGAAAGATGGTCAAATTATTGAGGACAGCGCAGCATGAATAGATATCAACCAGGTCGCCGAACCATAGTATCTTTGTGTCTTGGATGGAGTCTAGTCTTACTATCTGCGATGTCTCAAGCCTTAACAGATGAATCAAAAGCAGGATTCAAAGCACCATTAATTTTAACGGGTAAAGTGTCCTCCTCAGCCAAACAAATGGTGGTTGCTCCGCGAGCTTCAAGTTGGCAGATCCAAGTCCAATGGATGGAAGAAGAAGGCAAAGTCGTGGATAAAGGTGATTTGGTCGTGGTGTTTGATGGCGCTACCGAACAAAGTCGCTTAGAACAAAGCCAAGAGCGCCTTGAAACCTTGTTACTTGAATTCAAACAACTGGAAATGCGCTTACAGCAGACGCGTACTGAAGCAGAGGGGCGTTTAAAGGTAGCCCAAATGCAGGTCGCTAAAGCCCAAATCGCAGTTTCCGTAAACAGTGACACGCTAAGTGATTACCAAAAAGGTCAAAACCAAATGGTATTAGAGCGTGCGTTATTGGAACAAGTTAAAGCTGACGAGTCGCTCAAAAAAGCACAAAAACAGCTTGTTGCGGGTCTTGAAAAGAAAAACATTGATATTTTAAAAGAAAATGATGACATTCAATATTACCAAAATCTGTTAACCAAATTAAATGTTGTCGCTCAACACACTGGTCCTGTGACATATGCAAACCACCCTTGGAACAACACCAAGATGGCATCAGGGATGAATGTACAACCCAGTTGGAAAGTCATGGATGTTCAGGCAACAACCGATTACCAAATTGAAAGCTATGTGCATGAAATTGATGCATTAGCGCTACAAAACGGACAACAGGTGACCTTACAATTTGATGCGTTTGCTCAACAAACATTTAGTGGCACCATTACCAGCATTGGCAGTCAGGCAGAAAATCAGCCGACATTGGGTAATGCCTCGTATTTTCCAGTGATCATCCGCTTTAATACCTTACCTGAGCGCACCTTATTTCCGGGGATGAGTGTTCGAATAGTGCTAGATGACAAGGCAAACGCCACCGATACTGCAAGTTTCACATCGCCAGGTAATTCATCAAATCAACAAAATATCAGCGTGCCTGGTGAATTAATGTCATTACAAACGGTGACGATCGGGCCCCCAGGTATTCGCCGGATGTGGCAATACAAAATTCAGCGCCTTGTCGCAGAAAATAAAATCGTCAAACAAGGCGATCTATTAGTCAAATTTGATGGACAAGATCTACGCACCCGAATGTTAACACGACAATCTGAATTGGATGCAGCAAGCAAAGAGCTCGAAAAGCTAGTTCTCGAAGACACGGCCAAACAAGAAGATCTCGCGTTAAATTTAGCCGAAGCAACAATGAATGAAGATAAGGCAAGGCGCAAAGTCGAGATAACCGTTTCCTCTCGATCAGAAGTCGAGCGACGTCAACAAGAAGCTGATTTTAGCATTATGCAAGAACGTAAAACACAAGCGTTACAGCGACTTGATGAGCATAAACAACGGCGCATCGTGAACAAACAAGTGCAAGAAGCACGGATTGCTAGCTTGCAAACTAAAGTCGATGAGATCAATACCAGTATCAAAAAACTCACCATTATGAGCCCTGCTGATGGCATTGTTATACTGCGCGACAATGGCGATGGTGATAAGCCCGCCGTTGGCGACACCGTGTTTATGGGTAATTCACTGTTAGATGTGCCCTCTTTGGATAATTTAGCGATTAAGATTGAAGTGGACGAATCGGATACTAATAAAGTCTCTATCGGTCAACCCGTTGAAGTCGTCCTAAATGCCTTTCCTGAAAAAGTCTTTCTCGGTAGCATCACCAGTAAAGGTCAAGCCTATCGCAACAAATCACAGCGCAATCAAAAGATAGTATTTGATGCGTGGGTGACATTAGATGAATTAGATTTGAGTATCATGCGACCAGGAATGCAAGCAAGTGTTAATATTGCTCTTAAGCAAGACGTTAGCCAAGGAGTTAGCCCATGAATAATCCAACTTCTTCAACGCCATGGTGTCAACGAGTCAAGTTTATCCGTGTCGCTAGCCTAATCAGTGTAATGAGTTTCGCAGGGTTAACCGGTTGTAGTGAAGATACTGTCAGTACAGTACCAACATATACGGTTCAATCGCAGACCTTTGCTATTACTATCTACGCAGAGGGTGAAATCGAAGCTGCAGATTCACAAAAAATAGTCGCACCGGGCAGACGACCGATGATGCTTGCGTGGCTTGCAGAAGAAAATACCTTAGTACAAGAAGGTGATGTTATCGCCAGATTTGATGCAGAGCGTATTCTGCGAGATAAAAACGAAGAAGATTTTGCTGTACGCAAATTACAACAAGACATAATTAATTCTCAAGCAGCGCAAACTCAAGAAAAACAAGACATTCAATCTGATCAAGCGTTTGTCGCAGAAGAGTTTGGCTTTGTGGACCGCTTTGCCATTGATGATCTGCGGATTTATTCTAAGCTCGATATTATTGATACCTTACAAAATAGAGATTTTTTAGAAGCTAAAGATGAATTTTTAGCCTGGAAAGAAACCAGTGTATTAGAACAACATGACTCTGCAATGTCCGTGCTAGATATCAAACAACAAGGTCATCAACGCAAACTTAAACAATATCTTAGCGCATTAAAAAGCTTAGAAGTGACCGCGCCTTATGCTGGTTTACTAGTCTATATTAAAGATCGTCGCGGCGAAAAACCGGCTGTCGGTAACACGGTTTTTCCTGGCAGTCCCATTGCAGAAATTCCTAACCTGACTAACTTGCAAGCACGTTTGTATGTGTTAGCTGACGATGCCATTGAGTTAGCCAGTGACCTCCCTGTTAGCCTGCAACTCGATGCCTTTCCTGGGCAAACATTTGATGGCAGCATTGCATCAGTGGCGGCATTTCCTCGAGAAATTAAGCGCGGCAACCCCATTAAATATTACGAGTTGACCGCGACTATCAAACAACAAGATAGCCAAATCCTAAAGCCAGGACGTAAATTAACAGCCAGTATAGCTGTCGCTAAGCCACAAGAGCGTATTGCTATTCCATTACAAAGCGTCATTTATGAGCAAGAGCAAAGCTATGTGTTGCTACAAAACGGCTCCGGATTTATCAAACATCCAGTGACAACCGGACGTAAAAATTTATATTTTATTGAAATTACTGACGGACTAAAATTGAATGATGCCATTGCACTGAGTGCTCTTATGGCCGGAGAAAATACATGAAGCCGACCTTACAACGCCAACGCTATGATGTATTGATCAAAGACGCGTTATACGAAATGTCCTCCAAAAAGCTCCGTACATTTTTGACTCTTTTAGGAATGATTTTTGGGGTCGGTGCCGTCATCGCCATGCTCAATATTGGCGAAGGAGCAGAGCGAGAAGCGTTAAAGCTAATTGATTCAATGGGGGTCAACAACATTATCATCAACGCCCGTGAATTTAACAATGATGAGTTAGTCGAGATCCGTGAAGACTCACTTGGGTTAACCCAAGGCGATGTCGCGGCAGCAGCGAATACCCTGCCTTTTGTCGAAGATTCCAGTGCGAGTAAAATCATCAAAACTTTTGCGATCTATTCTGATTACGCCAAATCTGACGCACAAGTATTAGGCGTCACCCTACGCTATTTTAAGCATGCTAATCTGCGCTTAGCCTCTGGGCGTTTTTTGCAGGCGCAGGATGAGCAACGCTTGGCCCAAGTCGCTATCTTAGGTGCTGATACAGCTACAGAGTTATTTCCAGGGATCGCAGACCCGGTCGGGCAATTTGTTAAAGTCAATCAAGTGTGGCTAAATGTTGTGGGTGTATTAACGGCCCCCCCTGGAAATCAAAATGAATTTCAAGGTGTCAAAATTGGTGGCGATCGCTACAGTATTTTTGTCCCACTTGCCACCTCACTCAAAAAATTCGCTCACGATACCCTTGCCAGTGAGTTAGACAGTATTAAGTTACGTATCCAAGAGGGACAGAATCCCGTTGTCGCCGCGAAAGCTGTCACCCATTTAATGCAGATGCGCCACAACGCTGTGCAAGATTATGACATAGTGATCCCTGCTGAATTATTAGCTCAGCAAAAACAAACCCAACAGATTTTTAATATTGTGATGGCCTGTGTCGCCGGTATTTCGCTATTGGTTGGGGGCATTGGGATTATGAATATAATGTTAGCCAATGTCCTTGAGCGCACCACTGAAATCGGTTTGTTACGTGCTGTTGGAGCCACTCAACAAGATATTCGTTTACAGTTTTTAGCAGAAAGCTTCACCATCTCGGTACTAGGTGGATTGTTGGGCATCGTGTTTGGACTGGCTTTATCGGAGATTATTGGTTTTTATAGTCAATGGGCCGTTAGTTGGTCACTTACCGCCATCATCTTATCGCTTAGTATCTGTATGATTGTTGGGGTTGGCTTTGGCGTGTTTCCAGCGATAAAAGCATCAAAACTCAATCCAATTGAAGCACTTCATAGCGATTAGTATGGATAAAAGCTAAGTATGCATACACCCACACACTAAACTGTTACGTTGTGGGTGTTGCCGGCGGTTCAGCATATATCGTTGTGGTTGAAATAAACGGTTCAGGCGCTTGATCAAACCAATGCAAAAATATATCATTTGCAAAAAATCGAGCATACCATTCCTTAACTATACTTAACTATCCCTAACTATCCCTGACTAGCCATTATCTGTGGTGTTACTGTCGTGATTGATACGACTGGCAACAGCCCCATCTTGACCTTTATATTTTGCATCAACTCGGGCATTGTATGGCTTGTCGGCATGATCCGATAACACTTCAAAACTCAACGCGCCAATTTTCATTTTGGGACGCAATGCTAACGGTAACTTACCAGAGTTGTAAAATTCCAACACAATATTGCCAGACCAACCGGGATCGATACGATGTGCGGTCACATGCACCATCAACCCCAAACGTGCTAGTGAAGAACGGCCATCAAGCCAGCCGACGATATTGGCTGGCAACGTGACAGATTCATAAGTGATAGCCAATGCCAGTTCACCGGGGTGCAAAAAAAACGCTTTGTCATCGGCAATGGTGATTTCATCACTCATCACCGAGTCAAGCTGTGCTTGGACGTCGGACTTTTCACCCGACAAGTCAATATATGGTGCAGCATGAGCTTGAAATATACGAAACTTGTTGCCCAGACGCATATCTACTGTCAGGCCACTGATGTGTTCGTAATCGGGCTGCGGAGTAATGGCGATCTCACCGCGTTGCAACGAGGCATAAATATCTTTATCGCATAAGCGCATGGGGTTTCTCAAGTAAGTTGGATAATCTTTGGTCATTATCTATCGACAGAACAAACAACGCAAATATTAATGCAATAAATCATGAGTTTAAGAGTGCAAAAACAGCCGATTTACGCTACCATTTGCCCACTTTTTTTACTACAGTAATATGCAATTTTTATTATGGCTCAAGCACCACGCAAGATATTAGTTACCAGCGCCCTTCCCTATGCCAATGGTTCGATCCATTTAGGTCATCTCTTGGAACATATCCAAACTAACATTTGGACGCGTTTTCAAAAAATGCGTGGACACACATGTTACAGCGTATGCGCCGATGATGCGCACGGTACCCCAGTGATGCTCAAAGCCCAAGAGTTGGGTATTACGCCAGAAGAAATGGTCGATCGTACCAGAGCGGAACATCATCAAGATTTGCTCGATTTTGATATTGATTACGATAATTACTATGTGACGCATTCTCCGGAGAACAAACTCTTATCCGAGACAATTTATAACCGATTAAATGCCGAAGGTTATATCTCTACTAAGACCATTAACCAATTATATGATCCAGAAAAAGGCATGTTTTTACCTGATCGCTTTATTAAAGGTGACTGCCCTAAATGTGGCGCAGAAGACCAAAACGGCGATAGCTGTGATGTGTGTTCAGCAACCTATGCTACAACTGAGGTACTCAACCCTCGCTCAGTGGTATCCGGTGCGACCCCAATCTTAAAAGACTCAGAGCATTATTTCTTTGATCTGCCGAAGTTCTCCGATATGTTACAAAACTGGATCAAATCCGGCACAGTGCAAGCGGAGATGGCCAACAAACTTCAAGAATGGTTTGAGCAAGGTTTACAGCAATGGGATATTTCTCGCGATGCGCCCTATTTTGGTTTTGAGATCCCCAATGCACCCGGTAAATACTTTTATGTATGGGTCGATGCGCCGGTTGGTTATATGGCGAGTTTCTTGAATTTCTGCGAAAAAAATAACGTTAATTTTGATGAATATTGGAATGCCGATTCTGACGCTGAGTTGTATCATTTCATTGGTAAAGACATTACGTATTTCCATTGCCTGTTCTGGCCTGCGATGCTAGAAGGCGCAGGCTATCGTAAACCAACGGGTGTCAACATCCACGGTTTTGTGACCGTCAATGGTGCCAAAATGTCCAAATCAAAAGGCACGTTCATCAAAGCGCGGACCTATTTAGATCATTTGAACCCTGAATATTTACGTTATTATTTTGCCTCTAAACTGAACGACAGCGTGACTGATATCGATCTTAACTTTGAAGATTTTACACAAAAAGTCAACTCGGATTTAGTCGGTAAAGTCGTCAATATCGCCAGTCGTTGTGCCAGCTTTATCACTAAGAAATTTGATGGCAAGTTAGCTGACAATATTCTCGACCCAGCACTACTTAATGAGTTTAGTGCAGCGAGTGACAGTATTGCGCAGCACTTTGAATCACGTCAGTATCATCATGCGATCCGTGAAATCATGGCCTTAGCCGATAAAGCGAATCAGTTCATTGATACCCAAGCGCCGTGGGTCTCGATTAAAGATCCAGAATTACAGCAACACACGCATGATGTGTGCTCGATGGGTATTCACATGTTCCGCGCATTGAGTATTTACCTAAGCCCTGTATTGCCTGACTTATCGTTAAAAGCGCAAGCGTTTTTGAATGACAGCTTTGTGTGGAGTTCAGCCCAAACGACTCTCACCGGTCATAGCATAAATAAATTCAAAGCCATGCTACAACGTGTTGATAGCGATAAGGTGGCAGCAATGGTGGATGCGTCAAAAGACAACTTAGCCGTCACTGAAGATGCCAGTAAAAAGGCAAAAGTAGCCAAGAAAGCCGATAAAGCAAAGCCGGCCGGCAAAGCGAATAACGATGATGAGATTGCTCCGATGATCCAATTCGATGATTTTGCTAAAGTTGATTTGCGTATTGCTAAAATTGTCAGTGCTGATCATGTTGAAGGAGCTGACAAGTTATTGTGTTTACAATTAGATATCGGTGCAGAGACCACTCGTCAAGTGTTTGCCGGGATCAAGTCAGCTTATGCACCTGAAGATTTAGCCGGTAAGTTAACCGTGATGGTGGCGAATCTGGCACCACGTAAAATGCGTTTTGGCATGTCTGAAGGCATGGTACTCGCAGCAGGACCTGGTGGTGATGAGCTGTATATTTTAGAGCCGCATGCTGGTGCACAACCTGGCATGCGCGTTAAATAATAGCCTAAGCTGAGCGCTGTTTTTTACTTAAGCGCATACTGGCCGATGCAGCTTGTAGCCTAGGGTTAAATTTTGCAAACTTAGGCTTTATCATCGACATCGGCATCTCGGCTTTTTGTGCCACAATAAAATACATACTGCCGAATCTATTCATCGCTAGCGGCGATGTTTGTTTCGGCTGAGATGTTTGCTCCGGTTGTGTTTTCTGTTTTTTTGAGCCCTCTGCAAATAAATTTACAGGCCCAAAAAACTGAGAATATTTTACTTCAAAACCCAACACCTTTAGCCACTCTTTAACTCGATACTGACTAAAAAACCGCGCGTGTTTGATCGGATGCTGGCCATACAAAGGTAATCGATGCAATACGCCTGATAGGCTCAACGGATTAAACCCCGTGATAATCACAGTGCCATCACTGCGCAGCACTCGTTCGGCTTCGCGCAGTAATTGATGCGGGTCATGCGTAAAATCCAACGTGTTTATCAATGCCACGGCATCGATACTATGCTGAGCAAATGGTAATTGCGTTAATGTACCAAACACAGGTTGTTGTTGCCCGACTCTGACTGGACAAATAGCCTGATGTTCATGCATCGGATCATCACCATGCAAATGCAAATTAATGGTTTTGCGTAAACGATTAGCTTGAGTTGCACTTAGATGACTTAACTCGCCCACATTCACTTGGACATCGCCATACACCCTATCGCAATGGGCCGTAATTAACTGATTAATAGTGTTGGTCAATTCACGCTGCCGAGGTATGCTCATCCAATCATCTGGATAATCTACACGGGTATGTATAAAAGCATCACCTATAAACACGCTTACTCCTCTGTCACTTGTTATTACAAATCACTATGCAATTCAAAATCTATAACGTAATATAAGTTTAACCTTTGATAAACACAATGCATTAAGCAGAGTCTGCCTTGAAAATTTTTCCGATACCCGCTTTTTCAGATAACTATATTTGGGCGATGCATGACGAGTCATCCTGTGTCGTGGTTGATCCCGGCGATGCTGAAGTTGTCTTAGCGTTTTTACAACAACACAACTTAACATTAGCGGCGATTTTGATTACCCACCATCACCATGACCACACCGGTGGGATCCAAGTATTATCAGAACATTATCCAGATATACATGTGTTTGGCCCGAGTAATGCAAAGATCAAAGGTATTACTCAAGCACTTGAACATAATGATGTGGTGTATATCAATGAACTAAAAATCGAATTTATTGTATCTGAAATTCCAGGCCACACCCTTGACCATATTATGTATTACACTAAAGGCTTGGTCTTTTGCGGTGACACGCTCTTTTCGGCAGGATGTGGGCGAATGTTTGAAGGGTCTCCTACACAAATGCGAGCGTCACTCAAAAAAATCAGTGACTTGCCCGAAGAGACCATGATTTACTGCACGCATGAATATACCCAAGCTAATGTGCAATTTGCGTTGCATGTTGAACCGAATAACCAATACTTACAGCGCTACGAATCATGGGTGCAACGCCAGCGTGGCAATGGTATCCCTACGATACCTACTTCGCTATCAGAACAACTACAACTCAACCCATTCTTACGATTACATGAGCCTGATATCAAAGCATTTGCCGAACAATATGCTAATAACAAACTCACCGATAGCGTTCAGGTCTTTGCCGCATTACGAAAAGCAAAAGACGAATTTTAGCAGTTTGCAGCAGAATCATTTATAATATGCCCTGATTTTTTTGCAGTAAGTGGTCGTAAATGAAATTCTGTTGGTTATTCATTAGTTTACTGTTCATCAGTAGTTGTAGCTCTACCTATCTCGATGAACAAGCATCGCCTCACGCACACAACGAAGTCGTTGAACTGATTCACCCTGTACAAAATTTAAACGAATCATTAGCCAGTATTGCATTACCAGCTCCCGTAGCTGAGCCCAAAACAACCCCACTAGAAAAAACCAGCCTGTGGCATTACATCGCAGCCAATAGCAATACCTTAACCGGTGAGCATGAGCGCATCATCGCCCACAAAAAGTGGTTTTTAAAACATCCACGTTATATGCAACAAGTATCCCAACGCGCTCGTCCATTTTTATTTTATATAGTACAAGAACTTGAATCACAATCACTGCCATTAGAATTGGCAATGTTGCCTATTGTAGAAAGTGCATTTGACCCATTTGCATACTCGCACGGCAGTGCATCTGGATTGTGGCAGTTTATTCCAGGTACGGGTAAACGCTTCGGTATGGAACAAAATTGGTGGTATGACGGACGTCGTGATGTCGTTGCTGCCACCACTGGCGCCATGGCTTATTTGCGTTATTTACATCGCTTTTTTGATGGTAATTGGTACCACGCGTTAGCGGCATATAACTCCGGTGAAGGACGGGTACGCAGAGCCATTCGCAAAAATAAACGTTTAGGTAGAAATACAGATTTTTGGTCTCTAGATTTGCCCAAAGAAACCCGGGAATACGTCCCTAAGTTGATTGCGCTGGTGAGTATCCTAAAAGAACAAGCTGCAGCAGGCAGCCTTGCTTGGCCGGTGATTGCGAATAACCCTGTGGTCGCGCCAGTAGAAGTGGATTCACAAATTGATTTGGCCTTAGCCGCAGATTTTGCTGGGCTGACTTTAACAGAACTGCATGCCCTCAACCCTGGATTTAATCGCTGGGCGACAGCACCTGAAGGGCCGCATAGATTACTATTACCGATTCAAACTCACGCTCAATTTAATGTGCAATTGGCGCAAACACACTCCAAAGATAGAATTAACTGGTTACGCTACAAAGTACAAGCGAACGATAACTTAGGTGCAATCGCTCAAGCACATCACACCACTATTGATATCATCAAGAAAATCAACCAACTACCTAACAATGTTATTTACCAGAATGATTATTTGTTAGTCCCCGTCGCATTAAAATCGCTGGATGCGTATACCTTATCCAAAACCCAACGATTGGCAAGTATCACCAAGCCCAATGCAAAACCTAACAAAGCAAAATTGACGCATGTTATTCAAGACGGTGATTCGCTATGGAAGCTAGCTCGGAAATACAAAATTTCAACGCGCGCATTAGCAAAATGGAATGGGATTGCGCCCAACGATCCCATCTATCCAGGCAAAGAATTAGTCATTTGGTTAGAGAAAGACAAGCCCGCAGGGATTGTTAGAAACATTACATATGTCGTCAAAAATGGAGATTCATTAGCCCGTATTGGGCAACGATTCAAAGTCAAAATCAACGACATTATTAATTGGAATCGATTAGATACACAGCAATATATCCAACCTGGTCAGCGACTCAAACTCAGTGTTGATGTCACGAGGATGCAACAAGGCTCATAGCTAAGCAAGAATAGCCAGGATTAACCGATGCGCCAAGTTGTCCCCGTGGCGCTATCTTCAATGATCACACCCAATGCACTTAGCGCATCTCGCGCAGCGTCTGCTGCAGCCCAGTCTTTATCTGCTCGGGCTTGATTCCGTTGGACAATCAAATCTTCAACCATTTGTGCATCCAAACTCGTATCGGATTGTAAAAACGCACTCGGATCATCTTGTAAACATCCTAAGATATCTCCTAAGCCTCGCAACACATAGGCTAGTCGGGCCGCTTCAGGCGCATCAGTGAGTTTGGCTTTGTTTAAATCTTTGGCACAATCAAATAGCACAGAAAATGCAATTGGCGTATTAAAATCGTCGTTCATTGCAGCTTCAAAGCGTGCCAAATACCCACCGTGACTTAACTTCGTATCAGTATCGGGAGTGACATCGCGTAATGCCGTGTATAACCGCTCTAAGCCAGCTTGAGCTTGGTCGATATTATCTTGTGAATAACTTAATTGAGAGCGGTAATGCGCTGACATCAAGAAAAAGCGTAATGTTTCTTGGTGATGCTCAGCTAACACATCGCGTAACGTAAAAAAGTTACCCAGCGATTTAGACATTTTTTCGTTGTCGACTTGCACCATCCCAGTATGTACCCAAGTGTTGACATAAGGGGTATCAAACGCACAGCAAGATTGAGCTACTTCATTTTCGTGATGCGGGAACGTTAAGTCTGACCCACCACCGTGAATATCAAAATGCCTCCCTAAATGTTTGTGATTCATCGCAGAACATTCAATATGCCAACCAGGACGACCGGCTCCCCACGGAGACTGCCAGCTTGGTTCATCTGGTTTCGCCATTTTCCATAACACAAAATCTAACGGGTCGTCTTTGCCTTCAGCCACAGCTACGCGAGCACCAGACTGGAGTTGTTCTAGGTCTTGTTTACTCAGTGCGCCGTATTGGGAAAATGTCGATACATCGAACAATACATCTCCTGAACTAGCCACATACGCATGGCCTTTATTAACTAATGCTGCAATTACATCAATGATTTCGTCCATATGAGTGGTGACGCGTGGTTCCACATCCGGTTCAAGTAGGTTTAGTGCCGCAAAATCAGCATGCATTTGCCCAATGGTGCGTTCCGTTAACGTATCAGTGCTTTCATTATTGGCAATCGCACGTTTAATAATTTTGTCGTCTACGTCTGTGATATTTCTGACATATTTAACCGCATAACCTAGATAACGCATATAACGTACCATGACATCGAAGCTCAAATACGTGCGAGCATGCCCCATATGTGACAGGTCATATACTGTTATTCCGCAAACATATAAACCGACTTTACCTGGTTCAATTGGGGTAAATACGGATTTTTGGCGGGTCAGCGTATTATAAATATGTAACATATTGAGCAGATTTCCATGATAAACAATGCAATTAATGGTGAGCGTTAAATCAACGCCTATTTATTTGTAAAGTTTACCATTCAAGACCTTGAGAATCATCGTAATTCTAAACAAAGTAAGCTAAAATGCTGCAACATTTACTTTTTTTTGAGAGATTATTATGTCTACTATTACTTTTACTACTAATCATGGTCCAATTACCATTGCACTTCATGCTGATAAAGCGCCAGTTACCGTTGCTAACTTTTTGACTTATGCACGTGAAGGTTTTTTTGAAGGTACAATCTTTCATCGTGTTATCAAAGGATTCATGATCCAAGGTGGCGGTTTTACTGCTGATATGCAACAGAAAGAAACCAATGCTCAAATCAAAAATGAAGCAAACAACGGCCTGTTAAATAACAAAGGCACGCTTGCAATGGCACGTACACAAGACCCACACTCAGCCACTGCACAATTTTTTATTAATGCCAAAAACAATGATTTTTTAAATCACTCTAGCGAATCAGTAAATGGTTGGGGTTATTGTGTATTTGGTGAAGTGACTGATGGTATCGAGATTGTTGAAGCGATCGAAAATGTCGCGACAGGTAACCATGGTCATCACCAAGATGTCCCTGTTGAAAATGTGATCATCGAAACCGTTACCATCGACGAATAAGCCTGACTGATGGGTAATTTTACCTATTTTATTTCAGATATACACCTTAGCGCAGAACGCACAGACATCACTGAATGTTTGCTTGCGTTCTTGCGTGACGAAGCACCACAAGCAGATGCTTTATATATATTAGGCGATCTGTTTGAGGTCTGGTTAGGTGATGATGATATCAATCCTTTTACGACACTTATCGCAGCAGCGATTAAACAATTATCGCTGACAGTACCTGTGTTTTTTATCCATGGTAATCGTGATTTTGCACTTAAAGATGCTTACGCAAAGCGTGCTGGGATGACAATCCTTGCAGAGCAAACCGTGATTGATTTATACAACACTCCAACAGTCATTTTACACGGTGACGAAATGTGTACTCGCGATATTGCCTACATGCGCTTTCGAAAAAAATCCCGCAGTAAATGGTGGCTAACATCGATGCTAGCATTACCTTTATGGGTCAGAAAGTACATCGCCCGCAAGGGACGTAAAACATCGGCACACAACAAACAACAGCTCAACATGGATATTATGGATGTCACACCGCAGGTTGTTGATGACGTATTAGCACACCACAAGGTGAAGCGCATGATCCACGGCCACACCCATCGTCCAGATATACACGTGCACAATGTCAACGGTGAGTCTGCAACACGAATTGTGCTGGGAGATTGGTATTCTCAAGGTAGTGTATTAAAAGTAGAAAAAAACGCGTTTAAACTACAACAACGCAGTTTTACGCTATAAGCCAGTTTTAAGGAGTTGCGCGGTTTTAATGAGTTGCGCAGTTTTAGGCCACTGCGCAGTTAGACGCATTTAATGGTCCGCTGTGAAAACGAAATTCCGTATCCGGTTCAGTGATCAAGGCGCTTTCAACGCTGCGAAATAATGCCACGCGTTCACTGATATCGTCTTTGCTAACACGCTGTGCAAGAGTCAGATAATCTTGAAAATGACGAGCTTCAGAGCGCAATAATGACGTATAAAACTTATCCAGTTCAGGGTCTAAATGTGGCGCAAGCATTGCAAATCGTTCACAGCTTCGCGCCTCAATAAACGCGCCACAAATCAAGGTATCCGTTAACTTAGCCGGTTCATGCGTGCGGACATGTTGCATCATGCCACGAGCATATCTTGATGCGCCAATGTTGTCATAAGCCATGCCTCGGGACTGCATAATAGTCAAGACTTGACCGAAGTGATGCAGCTCTTCTTTAATCAATAACACCATCTTATCAATCAATTCATCACCATGAACAAAATGTGAACGGCTGATGAGTTTTTTAGATAACGATAATTGTCCTGAAAAATCGCCATCCCCCACTTTACGATAGGCAAAATCCTCAAAGGGTTTAAGCCATTCTAATAATGCTTGTGCACTGTCTTTATCAACCGCATAACGACGCAACAGTAACATGGCTGTCTGTGCTGCTTTTAATTCACACATTAAATGATCGGTTAACATCAATGCCAAATTGTCCGATTTTACGGCTTCATCAATCCATGCTACAGGCGTTGATACGGCCAAAAATGCGTTGATCGGTTCTAGTAGGGTTGCTGTGTTCAAGACGGATACTTTCGTAAAATAACGTGCTGCAATTTTAAAAGTATCCCCCATTGAATGCAAGCATAACGCCACATTAGACAAAGGACGGCTGTAAATAAAATGATTTGACATTTATCTACCCAACACGCATTATTTGTTAACACTTTGTAAATATTGTTAATAATATTTATTGAAGGTGTTTACCCCCCTGAACATGCGCAAGGGACTCTTATTCGTAAATTGGAGAGACATGATGATTTTAAATCACGTATGGGGCTTGTACGCAAGTCCAAAGACCGAGTGGCATGCAATCGACCGCGATCATGAAGATCATTGGCATGCTACCAGCCATATTGCCATCATTGCATTGATCCCTGCTGTATGTAGTTATTATGCAAGTGCCCACATAGGATGGAGTATTGGGGCTGGTGAGATAATTAAATTGAGTTCGGACAGTGCTTTGTTTATGGCGGTGGGTATGTATTTTGGATTAGTTGTTGGCGTGGCGTGTTTGGCCATGATGATCCATGAATTAGCACAAGTATTTGATGCTAAACCCTCTATAACTCAAGCGCTAGAGCTCGCTGCTTATACCTCTACCCCATTATTCATGGTGGGCTTTGCGTGCTTGTATCCCGAGTTATGGGTTATCAGCGCAGTTGGCTTAGCTGGGGTCGCCTACTCTGTGTATCTATTGTATTCAGGAGTCCCGATATTGATGCACATTCCCGAAGAAAAAGGGTTCATCTATGCTTCAACGGTGGTGACTTGCGGCCTAGTGCTGTTATCTATCCTTATGGCATTATCAGTCATATTGCTAAGTTCTGGTGCAGGGCTCGTCTACGCCTAAACAAGCATTGATCACGATAGTTAGTTAGACATAAAAAAACCGCTTAAATAAGTTACATTATTAAGCGGTTTTTTGTTGCTCATCATGTGCATAAGCTAACGATGCAAAAAGCTAACTATGCATCAGTTAATCTTCATCTTGTTCCATGTTGTGCATATCAATATTACATAAATCAGCCGTTGATTTAGCTGGATTTTTGGCATCATCACTGCGAGCAGAGTCAATCCGTTCTAGATATGACTGATCCACATCACCGGTAATATAACGTCCATCAAATACCGATGTTTCAAACTGAGTCACCGAAGGGTTTTCTTGACGAACCGCCGAGACTAAATCATCTATGTCTTGAAAAATTAATCCGTCAGCTTGGATCAGTTCACTGATCTGATCAATTTCACGACCATATGCAATCAATTCATGTGGTGATGGCATATCAATACCATATACATTAGGAAAGCGTATTTCAGGAGCGGCTGAGGCAAAATATACTTTTTTGGCACCTGACTCTCTCGCCATTTCAATAATCTGGCCAGACGTCGTCCCACGTACAATTGAATCATCTACTAATAAAACATTTTTGCCTTTAAATTCAGACTTGATTGCGTTGAGTTTACGGCGCACTGATTTACGGCGTTGAGTTTGTCCTGGCATGATAAATGTTCGACCGATATAACGGTTTTTGACGAAACCTTGTCGATAAGGTAAATCAAGCGTGTTGGCGATTTGTAATGCAACATCCATTGACGTCTCAGGGATGGGGATCACCACATCAATCTCTTTATCAGACCATTCCCGAGCGATTTTCTCGCCCAACTTTGTTCCCATATTGACCCGTGAAGCATATACCGACACACCGTCAAGGAATGAGTCTGGACGCGCAAAGTACACGTATTCAAAAATACACGGTGAATGCACAGGATCCGCAGCACATTGCTGAGTAAACAACTCGCCTTCATCCGTAATATAGACAGCTTCACCTGGCAATACATCACGCAAAAAGGTAAAGCCAACAGCATCTAATGCAACACTTTCAGAGGCTACCATGTATTCATTGCCGGCTGCAGATTGACGTTTACCTAGCGATAATGGACGAATGCCATTGGGATCACGAAACGCCAACATCCCATTGCCGATAATCGATGCGACCACGGCATACGCGCCACGAATTTTTTTATGTACTTCAGTCACAGCAGCAAATATTTCATCAGGGGTGACTTGCATGCCAGCAGAAGATGAAATCTGATGAGCCAGAATATTCAGTAAAATTTCAGAGTCCGATGTCGTATTAATATGCCGACGAGCAATCTTAAATACTTCATCATGGAGTTCATGAGCGTTGGTTAAGTTACCGTTATGAGCAAATGCAATACCGTAGGGTGAATTTACATAAAACGGTTGTGCTTCAGCAGAGCTAGAACTACCCGCTGTTGGATAGCGACAATGCCCTATGCCCGTTGTACCAGCTAGACGCAACATGTGTCTAGTATGAAATACGTCTTTGACCAATCCATTGCCTTTACGCAAATGAAAATTTCCATCATCAATGGTCATAATACCGGCGGCGTCCTGTCCGCGGTGTTGCAGCACCGTTAATCCGTCATAAAGATCTTGAGCGACGGAGGCTTTACCTACAATCCCGACTATACCACACATGAAAAATACCTATTTAAGCGGGTTTAAGAAAACTTGAACTACCTTGCAAATATTCAAAAAACCATTCTATAACAATAGCAAATTCCGGGATCAATAGAGAATCACTCCACCATTGAGCATCAGAAAAAGCGGTAAAAGAATCGATAAAAAACAACAATGCAGAGACAATTAATATCCCTCGCAATGCACCAAACACGATCCCAAGCATACGATCTGTCCCTGACAATCCAGTGTACTCCACCAATTGTCCGATGACATAATTAAAAATAGCGCCAGCAATCATAGTGGCAACGAATAAGATAGCGATTGCAGCGCCTTGACGCCACATTTCATTTTCTATTTGGGTGAGGAGTAACGCAACGCTAGGATAAAATCGGCTTGCGATATAAAACGCACCGAACCAGATAACTAAAGAAAGGCCTTCTTTCATAAATCCGCGCACCAAACTGATCAGTGCCGATAGGATTATGATACCAATTATTGAAAAATCTACCCAGTTCATATTGTCTTCATCAGTGACTGTGCTTTGCATTTACACATGGGATTAATGGTGCGTATTTTAGCAGAAGCAAGATGCTTTGCCATCATCATTTTTATTTAATTGTAAAAGGCGTCAAACGCCCCTTTAATTTTGTGACTTCGTTAAGATGCGGTAAGGCATCTTGTAATTTAGATTGGTCAATTTCTGGACCGACAAAGACTTTGGTTAACACACCTGAAGGCGTATTTACCGGACGAGAGAATGTGCGATAACCCGCTTTGTCTAGCTTGTTGAGTAACTCACGTACATTTTTTTGATGCCTAAAACTACCTAACTGTACCACCCAACCCACAGCATCTTGTGGATCGGTTTCAAGCTTAATCGTTTGATTTGCTAATGACGCCGTCGCTGAGTCTTTATTTGTGGCTGGTTGCATAGACGTTTTTGCTGCATTCGTTTGCTGTTGCAAATCCGCAGAAGCAGAGTCTAGGGTATCGCTTGCTTGCACTGTATCATTGTCGTCAATGGGACTGTCAGTCGTCATGGTAGAAGGGGCCGTCGCTTGTTGCGCAATCTGTTCAACATCGATATCTTTGGCTGTCACCATCGATAACACCGGCGGTGCAGGTGGGATATTTACTTGGATATCTTGTTGGGTTTGCTTTTTACCATCTAACAGATCTGGTAAAAAGATGACCGCCAAGGCAACAATTATTAAGGTACCTACAAGTCGATTTTGTAATGCAGAATTCACCGGTTAACCTTCCCTACCCATGTACTAGTGTAACTGTAATCGTTTATGACGAGTGCAACTCAGCAGCGCGTGCATAAAAATCACTTAACGTGAAGAATGAACCGAATATTAACACTAAATCGTCTTTGGTGGCAGAATTTATTGCCATTTTAACGCCATCAATAACCTGTTCCACACACGATATTTGCTGTGGATTGACCCGTAAATCGTGACTTAAATGATGAGCTATCGTTGCGCTGTCTGCGGCTCTATTGATGCTCACCGAAGCAGGATACCAATGCACTACGCAATCTATCAATGGTTGCAGTACCCCAGTAATATCTTTATCTTGCATCATGCCACACACTGCATATACACGTTTGGGTTGAGTATATGCAATGTGTTTTGCCAAGTATTCAGCGGCTTGCGGGTTATGAGCTGCATCTAAAAGCATGCTCGGTGTATCCCAGCCCTTCGGATCACTAAAGTTGGTATCACTAGGGTTGGTAACGCTAGATTTGGTAGCGCTAGAGTCAGTTACATTGGATAACAAAGCATAAGGCGTTAAACGCCCAGTCAGCTTAGTTTGTGCTATGCATTGTTGATATAGCGCATCATTCATCGGCCAGTTGAGTTGATCAATAACTGTGATGGCTGTAGCCACATTCGGTAATGGTATATGTGGGATAGCAGATGTAATACGTCGTTGACTAGACTGATAATGAAATTGACGATCTTGCACAGTGAAACCAAAATCAACACCGGCCCATACAGCTTTCGCATTATGTTGCTGCACCGCCTCATGCAAGGTCACCGGTGGATCCGCTTCTCCCATGACAACCGGGATATTAGGACGCAAAATACCGGCTTTTTCGGTTGCGATTAATGCTCTAGTCGAGCCTAAATAAGCTTGATGATCCAACCCAATGCTGGTGATCACGGCGATGTCAGGATCAACCACGTTGATGGCGTCTAACCGCCCACCTAGTCCTACTTCGAGGATCACCACTTGCACCGATTGTTGGTGCAATAGCCACAAACCAGCCAATGTACCAAATTCAAAATACGTTAATGAAATATCACCACGGGCACGTTCAATCTCTGCAAATGCCGCAGTATGCTGAGCATCTGACAATAAGGATTGATTGATCCGCACACGTTCATTATACGTGTTGATATGAGGTGAACTATACACACCGACAGGTTTATTTAATAAACACGCCGCTCGCTCAATAAAGGCACATGTCGTGCCTTTACCATTAGTCCCTGCGACTGTAATGACAGTGCGATCAGACCAATCTAGCTGTAAGCGTTGATACACATCATTGACACGGGTCAAGCCCATGTCGATGCCGACCGGATGTATAGATTCTAAATAATCTAACCAATCAGTGAGTGACGAGGTCGCCGTCAATAACATGACGTCTAACCGGCTTTGTCGTTATCAACCGAAAAATCAGTAGGCTGCACCGCAGCTGATTCATCATTTGTTGTTATTTTAACGACGGCACTGTCGGTATTCATATAATGTAACTTGGAGAGAATACTGAACAAGGTATCACGCATATCGCGACGATCGACGATCAGATCAATCGCCCCTTTTTCTAATAAAAACTCACTGCGTTGAAAACCAGCAGGTAATGTTTCACGCACTGTTTGTTCGATGACTCGCGGACCGGCAAAGCCAATTAATGCTTTCGGTTCTGCGACATTGATATCACCGAGCATAGCTAAACTTGCGGATACCCCACCCATCGTTGGGTCTGTTAATACCGAAATATACGGTAAACCTGCCTGACTCAATTTGGCTAACGCAGCTGACGTTTTAGCCATCTGCATCAGGGACAATAACGCTTCTTGCATTCGTGCACCGCCACTGGCTGAGAAACAAATCAGTGGGCGATTTTCGGCTAAACACATATTGACCGCTGCGACAAACCGCGCACCAACCACTGATGCCATTGAACCACCTAAAAATGCAAATTCAAAACTAGCAACGACTACCGGCATTCCTTTTAACTCACCTTTGACGATGATGATCGCATCTTTTTCATTGGTGACTTTTTGTGCTGCTGAAATCCGGTCTTTATAACGCTTTGAATCTTTAAATTTCAAGATATCTTGAGGTTCAAATTCGCCGCCTAATTCTTCACGGTTATCGGCATCTAAGAAACTATTAATACGTGCACGCGCACCAATCCGCATGTGATGATCACACTTAGGGCAGACTTCTAGTAATTTGTCTAATTCGCTTCGATACAATACTGAGTCACACGATCCACATTTGGTCCAAATCCCTTCTGGCACGTTGCTTTTTTCTGAAGACTGGGTGCGAGGGAGAATTTTTTCAATCCAACTCATTATTTTTATATCCTGTGTGTTTGCAAATATATGCACTAAGCGTAATAAATATGTATATGTGAATTAAACCACATAACTGCCAATTAACGAACGAATAACTGGTCTAAGAAGTAGAGTTATAACTGT
The DNA here is from genome assembly GCA_937125395.1 of uncultured Glaciecola sp. GTDB lineage: Bacteria > Pseudomonadota > Gammaproteobacteria > Enterobacterales > Alteromonadaceae > Opacimonas. The sequence continues at coordinate 82,538 of CAKZLI010000001.1, read as the reverse complement.
TCTGGTAATTGCAAAAAGGTCGGCCCAAGTTTACTTCTGGGTAAATCAAACTTCGGGTAGTCGACATCAATAAAGTATAATCCATTCGGTCTTGCCGTGGTCGCTCCTTTGGTGCGGTCTTTAGCAGCAAGTAACTCACTGAGCCATTCAATCGGCTGTTCACCGCAACCAATCAGCATTAACGCACCGGCAATATTGCGCACCATGTGATGCAAAAACGCATTCGCTTTAATATCTAGCACGACATACTCACCCACCCGCGTCACACTCAAATGATGCACACGTCGGCACGGTGTATGCGATTGACACAACGCGGCACGAAATGACGTAAAATCATGTTCACCGACTAATATCTGAGCAGCTTGATGCATCACTTGCGCATCGAGCGGTTTATAGCAGTGTGTGAGGCCTTTGGCCATAATAGCTGGTGCTATCCGATGATTATAAATAATATACCGGTAACGTCGAGCTGTAGCACTAAATCGTGCATGAAAATCATCAGCGACATCCACTGCCCATTTTATCGAAATCGAGTCAGGTGTGCGAGTGGTGATACCCATAGTCCAGGCTTTTTCGTCTCGGATTGCGTTTGTCTTAAAATTGACAATTTGATACGTAGCGTGAACACCGGCATCGGTTCTGCCTGAGCATTGAATTTTGATCGGTTCATCTGCGACATAACTTGCTGCCCGTTCAATCGCAGCTTGGACTGAAGGGACACTATCTTGACGTTGCCAACCATGAAAGTCAGCGCCGTAATACTCTACGGCCATTGCAATATTTTTCATTATTATTATAGGCTTTCTATTTGTGCGAGGATCGATTGTGCTTCATGTTGCTGCACATCTGAGCCATTCACTATGACTTTGTTAAGGAGTGATTTTGCTTCATTGATTTCATCCATCTCGATATACGCACGAGCCAAATCTAGATCGGATGCAAATGCATTATCGTCTAACACATCTGCGTCAGATACCGGCTCTGGCATCCCCTCAAGGTGTTTAAGTAAATCGATTTCAGGTTCATCGGTCATCTCGATATTTGAATCGTCTAATAACACATCGACATCAATGTAATCAGGAGAAGGATCAACAAGTTCAGCAGCAGGAATTGATGATGCTAAAGCTGATTGACTATCCAGTTCGGCTGATTGGGTAGGCGCTAGTTCAGCACTAATATCAGCAAGAGATACATCCAATGTGTCACTTGTGCTAGCGTCACTGTCTATTTCTAAAGAATGTAATAACTCATCAAAATCGGTATCTTCAAAATCATCCACAACCCCATTATCAGCATCCGCATCGTCATTCATCCAACCGCCAATATCGGGCAAATCATCTAATAACGTGGCCGCTTTTTGCGAAATCGCTTCAGGATCTTCCGCTAAAGCAGCATGCTCTTCAGCCCCGATAGCATCAGTTTCAATAGGGTCGCTAGATGTGTCTAATTCCTCAACCAAAGAAAAATCAGTGTCATGTAACAATTCATTGAGTACTTCATCGGTCAACGCTTCTTTGACATCAATCTCAGCCGACATTTGTGATAACAGCTCATCAGTCAGCTCATCCCCAGCAAGTGGAGCCACTTCATCTTCTGTTGCTAGAGTATCAATATCACCTTGTACATTATCATCGGCTGCAGACGGAGCATCATCAAGCATGCTCTCCATCATTTCTATTTGTTCGATTTCATTCATTAAATCATCGACAGACGCATCAATCGTTTGACCTTGAGCTGTAATTTCTTGGTCTAGTTGTGCGCTGCCTGCTTCATCCAGCGCTTCGTATTCATCAATATCTAGATTGTCTGGTAATGCTGATTGACTTAACGCATCAGCAATATCGGCAAGTTCTTCGGGAACTTCCTCAGTTTGCTCTTCAGTGTTTTGTTCACTGTTTGCTGCAATTTCGCTAGCCGATTCTGGCTCTTCCATAACCGGAGAAATCTCTGCATCCAAAATAGCATCAATATCAATATTTTCATCTAGTTCATCATCTGCAACAGAGTCTATACTGCCAGTACTTAATCCAGCAGCACCGAACAATTCATCGAGCGTATTTTGATCTAATTCACCGGTGGCTTCTTCAAATTCGATTTCGGAAATTTCAGCACGTAATTGTTGTTCAAGTGCTTCATCGCTATCACTACTCTCGTCACTTTCAAGTAACTCATCACTATCAAGCAATGCTTCAGTCAGTGATTCATCTATCTCAATGTCAGTAGACTTGGTTTCCGGTTTTATTGAGTCATCATCGGCCAATGCATCAACCGCGACCTCATCTAACATTAAATCAGCGATATCACTTTCGGCATTAACCGGCTCTTCAGCAAACAAACTATCATCGGATAAATCCATTTCTGATAATTCAATGATATCAGGAGTGTCTGTTACCGGAGCAGTTGCAATATCAGGCTCCATACTGCTAACAGGCGCAACTCCTGCTGCATTGTCTGCTAAGTGCGCTGGTTTGCTCGGCGCACGACTGACAAATAACCAGATGCCAAATGCGAGTAACGACAACAGCACAATCCCTGACACCAATGCGATAATAACCATGGGATCTTTGAGCATGTGCTTAACATCACTTAACCACGCACTTTGAGGTTCTGTACGAGTCAATAAATTAGCTTCTTCGAGTAATGCATATAACTGTGCTTGCAGCTCAGCCTGTGCGTTAAGTTGTTCTTGTACATCCCCATCCACGCGACGCGATAACACCTCCAATTGCGATGCTACACTCTGCAACTGACCGGATAATTGTTCATTTTCGTCGAGTAAAATTTGAATGGTTTCTAACGAAATGGCGTATTGATTTTTGAGCTCTACAAGAATGTTCAATTCATTTGCATTTAATGGGGATTGGGCATTGAATCCGACAGGCGGTTGAGCAACTAAGCTGTCAATTGCTGGCGCTGTGTTGACTGATGCGTTATCTGATGAGGCATTATCTGATGATGCGTTTGATAGCGTATTTGCGTTGCCAGAGTCCGGCGATGCCGAAGATGTGACAGCACTTGCAGGTGTCTGTGTTTGCGCAGTACGGTCTTCATAGCCCCATTTATCTTCATCACCCTCAATTTTGTTGCGCGCTAAATTAACATCAACCGCTGCCACAAAATCAACCGAGGGTAATTCGAGCATGGCATTATCCAGCAAATGATTAACATTATTATCGTTAAATGCTGCTGGATTGAGTACATAAATACTGTACATGACTGGGTACAATGAATTAGGTCGTGCTTGGGCAAACACGTCAGAGTTACGGTAATCGCGCGCGATGCTCCACAATGTATCGTTACTTTCGACTGGTCCAAAGACAACATCACTTAACTCACTCGTGCGTTGTGTCCCTTCGGCTCCGCGAAGCTGCACGGTTTGAAAATCACCAGCCAATACAGCTAGGTTCCCTAACGAGATAGAAAAAACGAGCAGCAACGTCGTGAATATTTTCATGTATCTTCCAAAATATCGTTCAACTATTAAAATAGTTATCGGCCAGTCTTTACAATAAAAAAGTATTAATAAACAATAGCATAAAAGCCCGTATTACACGAGCTTTTATACTTTCAAACGGCTATTTGTAGGGCGCGTAGTAACCTACAAAAAATCCTTAATTAACGTTTCCGCTATTTGCACACTGTTGGTCGCCGCACCTTTACGGATATTGTCCGATACCACCCACATATTAATGCCATTCGGATGCGAAATATCATTACGCACTCGACCCACGTGCGTTAAGTCATTGCCACTGGCACTACAGACTTGCGTAGGGAATTCATCGCGATCATCATATAATTTAATACCGGGTGCCTCAGCCAATAGCGCTTTAACATCTTGCGCATCAATTGGCACGCGCGTTTCGATGTGAATCGCTTCACCGTGACCATAAAATACCGGCACACGTACCGCGGTTGGATTAACCAAAATCGTATCATCACCTAAAATCTTTCTGGTTTCCCAGACCATTTTCATTTCTTCTTTGGTGTAATCATTATCCATAAATACATCAATTTGTGGGATCACATTAAATGCAATTTGACGTGAAAAATTGTCATTATTAATAGTGCGAGCATTTAACAAATCCGCCGTTTGTTTGGCCAAGCCTTCCATTGCCTCTTTACCGGCACCAGAGACAGACTGGTAGGTGCAGACATTAATTCGCTCAATACCCACCGCATCGTGAATGGGTTTTAACGCAACCATCATTTGAATCGTTGAACAATTCGGGTTAGCGATAATGTTACGGTTTCTAAAATCAGCCAGTGCATGGGCATTCACTTCTGGCACCACTAATGGGATATCCGGTTCGTAGCGATAATGTGAGGTATTATCGATGACAATACAACCAGCCTCAGCAGCCATCGGTGCAAACTTTTCAGATACACTGCCACCTGCTGAGAAAAAACCGAACTGCGCTTGGCTCCAATCAAATGTATCCGCATCTAGGACTTCAATGTCTTTTCCCTTGTAAGTGATAGAGCCACCCGCAGAGCGACTAGATGCTAATGGGAATAATTGATCAATTGGAAAATTACGTTCAGCAAGAAGATCCAACATGGTTTGACCGACAAGGCCGGTAGCGCCTAATACAGCGACATTAAATGCTTGAGACATGGTATTAAAACAATCCTAATTTGAGGTTAGAGCGTCGTGGCAGTAAAACCTAACGCAGACAATACGGTTTGTGTATGTGCAAAAGTACACGTGATATTCAGTGTATCAAACTCGCGACGTGGTGTTGTCGTGGGATGAATCGCCGGATCACGATATGTTTTGCGTAATTTAGCAAAGCAAGGTGATTGTGCCATGTTAGCGACAAATTCGCTATGGTCAATTGCTATATCATATATTGACCAGACTAAGGTCGATAATGATGCGATGGTCAATTGTTCATCGGCGCACACCACATGCTGGATTGCATCCGGTAAAAAATCGTGCATCTGTTGCGTCATCGGTTGGTCAGTTTGCTGACACAACCAATCATACAGCATGAAAGTCCCCCGTGTCTTACCTTCCATACTGTGCCCGGCAATATGCGGGGTAGCTAATAAACAATGTGCAATTAATGGCTGTAAGATATCAGGTTCATGCTCCCATACATCCAAAATAAGACAAGGCGCAAGCTGAGCCTCGCATTGTCTTAATAAAGCTTGATTATCGATGACTTCACCACGCCCTGCATTGAGCAATATTTGGTGCGGTTGTAAGCGGGCTAATACTTCGGCATTGAATAAATGCGCGGATGGATAAGGACCGGTTTTAACTAACGGAGCATGTAAGCAAATAATGTCACACGCCAGCACCTGGTCTAAATCATGCCATTGCGGTTGTGCCTCGGCATCAGCCCGCAGTGGATCGTAGCCATGCACCTGCATACCTAAAGCTACGAATTTGGCTTGCACGCGTCGACCGACTTGACCTAATCCCACCACTCCAACAGTAAACGACTCGAGCGCATCAATGGTTTGTCCTAAATGGATTTGTTGACGCTGTAATAACGCATACAGCACCCCACTTAACGCATACTCTGCAACAGACTCAGCATTACAACCGGCCGCAATATAGGTTTGAATGGCGCTAGTGCCTAAGGTATCTAAATCCAAGTGATTATAACCAGCTGTAGCCGTCGCCAAATACTGGCAACGGGATAACTGACCAATTAATGCAGCGTCAACCTTGGTTGTAGAGCGGATCATCATCGCATCTACTTGCGCTAAATCATGTTGCGCTAATCGTTGATGATTATAGGTTGTTGCGTTGCCTAACGTGGTAAATACATCCGCAGCGAACGGCATGTTATCGTCGTATAATATGTTCAAGTCCAACACTCCAATAATGCTTTAGTGACCGCCTCAGGCGCCTCTAACTGAGGGTAATGCCCTACATCCAAGGCAAACGTTTTGGCATGCGGTACGACGCGAGAAAATTCATCCAACATATGCTGACCGGAGATCGGATCACGCACACCATTGATAAAAGCTAACTGGCTGTGAGTCATGACCAACGCATCACGCCAACGTTGAGCGTATTGATGACGCTCATCTAAATATCGCAGTAATGAAGGGATCACTCGTCGTCCATCATGGGTATTAAGTAATTGCCACAAATCATCAATTAACTGTGCACTAGGCGGTGTGTTCGGACCAAATATCTTAGCAAAACTCGCCGCCAGCGTGCGTTTTGACATACACTTAGCCACTAACCAACCCAGTTTGGAATGCAGTAATTTTTGGGTTAGTAAGGGGCGATGTAAATGTGCAAACAAACCACCATTGAGAAACGTCATACTGTGTATGTGTAAGGGTAACTCTGTTCCTCTGGCTAATAACTCTTGCCCTACGGAAACCCCATAATCATGTGCAACAACAGCGCATTGTGCAATTCCATAACCTTGCAAATGCTGCATTACCGCGACCACAATATCGGTTTGTTGTTGCAAAGAATAGCGTTGAGGATGCGGTTTATCTGATAATCCAAATCCCAAAAAATCCAATGCAACACAATGATGCGTTGCGTTGAGTGCAGCCCACTGATGATGCCAATCGTAACTGGCACTGGGAAATCCATGTAAAAATAACACGACAGGACGTTTAGCTATTTTTCCTGAATCAATGCTCTCTAAAGCCAGGCTACTCCAATAAGCGACATAATACTCTTCAACCTGTAAGAATTGCGCATCTTTGGTGTAATCAGTTAAGCTGATATGTGGCATTACGACCTAAAACCAGGATAATCACGGTCAAGTTTTCGCAAAATACCAGGCCAAGCCATTTGCCCACCGGCTGAACGCAATACTTGTTCGGCTTGCTGTTGAATACCAGCCAAAATAGCATCCGGAATGTTAATTAACGCCTTGCCAGTACCTTGAGCCAACAACTGAACTTCACAAGCACGTTGCATAATATACATTAACAAAAAGGTATCAGCGATGGTGCTGGCACACGTTAATAATCCATGGTTACGTAAGATAAAGAAATTTTTATCACCTAAGTCGGCGACCAAGCGTGTTTTTTCGTCAGGGTTTAATGCCACGCCTTCATAATCATGGTAAGCCAATGAACTCAGTGGAAATAATGAGGCTTGTGATAAGGCTTCGAGTCCCTGTTCAAGCACAGACACCGCAACGCCTTCATTCGTGTGTAAGTGCAAGACACAATGCGCATCTTCGCGCGCAGCATGTACCGCAGAATGAATGGTAAAGCCAGCAGGATTGATCTCATAATCACTGTCCAAGACTTTATTACCCAACGCGTCGACTTTGACGAGACTTGAAGCGGTCACTTCTTCAAACATCATACCGTAAGGATTGATCAGAAAGTGATCTTCATCACCGGGAACTCGAGCAGAGATATGGGTAAATATTAAATCATCCCAGCCATAATGAGCAACCATGCGGTAGCAAGCAGCTAAATCCACTCGGATAGCCCATTCGGCAGGCGAGACGAGGTCTTGCACAGATTGAGTCATTGGTATTTCCTTGTTAAATTATTGTCGTGTCACGTAATGGCACAGTAAAATAAAACACAAAAAAATACCAGACTAATCTTAGTCAACTCGCATCATTATTTTTGATAACGCTGCATGACCAAGGTGGCGTTCGTGCCGCCAAAACCAAAGCTATTAGACATAATGGTATTGATTTTTTGTTCACGAGTTTGCGTTACAATATCCAAACCTGCAGCAGCATCGTCTAAGGTTTCAACGTTGATAGATGGCGCAATAAAATCATTTTCCATCATCAAAATACTAAAAATAGCTTCGTTAACGCCAGCCGCACCTAATGCATGCCCCGTCATAGCCTTTGTGGCGCTGATTGCAGGTGATTTTTCGCCAAACACGGTTTGAATTGCTTTGAGCTCTTGTACATCACCCACTGGGGTAGAAGTACCGTGCGTGTTTAAGTAATCGACTTCGCCTGCAATGTTTTGCATTGCCATTTGCATACAACGCACCGCACCTTCACCAGAAGGAGCAACCATATCGTAACCGTCTGAGGTCGCACCATAGCCGACAATCTCAGCATAGATATGCGCACCACGAGCAAGCGCATGCTCCAGTTCTTCAACGACGACCATACCACCACCACCAGAGCTAACAAATCCATCACGGTCAGCATCATAGGTTCGCGAGGCTTTTTCTGGCGTATCGTTATACTGCGATGATAACGCACCCATCGCGTCAAATTGACCTGACAGCGCCCAATGCAGTTCTTCACCACCACCGGCAAAGACAATATCTTGTTTGTTCAGTTGAATCATCTCTAAGGCATTACCAATACAGTGCGCTGATGTGGCACAAGCTGAAGATATCGAGTAATTGACACCTTTGATCTTAAATGGGGTCGCTAAACAAGCTGACACCGTACTGCCCATACAACGAGTAACCATGTAAGGCCCAACACGGCGAACGCCTTTATTACGCAGAATATCCGCAGCTTCAACTTGATGATGCGATGACGCACCACCAGAGCCCGCGATGATCCCAGTACGAATATTAGACACTTGCTCCGGGCTTAATCCTGAATCATCTACCGCTTGTTGCATTGCAATATATGCATAAGATGCTGCATCACCCATAAAGCGCAGTTGTTTACGATCAATATGTTCACTTAAATCGAGGTCAACTTTGCCCCATACTTGGCTGCGTAAACCCATTTCTTTAAACTGCTCAGAATAAGTGATACCTGATTTACCGGCACGCAATGCTGCAGTAACTTCGTCTTTGTTATTACCGATACTTGATACGATACCTAATCCAGTGATGACTGCTCTTCTCATGATATTCCTTAGCAAATAATTAATTGCCTGATTGTACGTCAGTTTCGTGTTTGAACTGGTCTGATATTCGACCAGGCCACTTGAATTTAGTTAAGATTATCAATAACTACATAGCCTGTCACTGACACACCCGTAAAAACCTTTTACAATACAGCCATTGCAATGATTATATTGAGTACCCCATGAAGCTATCCCATGCCCAAATCAGTTTTAAACAAAGTGGCACCCCTGTCGCCGATGAGTTTGGGGATGTGTATTTTTTTGACGCTCATGGTGCTGATGAGACTGATTATGTCTTTATCGAACAAAACCACATCATTACTAGGTGGTTACAAAGTGCACAATCCGATCAGACCGCTGTATTCACCATAGCTGAAACCGGCTTTGGTACTGGCTTGAATTTTTTTCAAACGGTGCATCATTACCTACAATTACTGGCACAGGGTCATGCATTACCGCGTTTGTATTTTTTGTCTACCGAAAAATTTCCATTACACATAGACGACTTGCATCAAGCTATTAGTGTATATCCGCATTTAATCCCTTTATTGGCCGACTTTAGCGCACAATATCCAATGGCTTTGACTGGCTGTCACCGGATCAGCGCTGCTGCAGGGGCCATCACCCTCGATTTATGGCTTGGTGATATCAATGACACACTCCCCCAATGGCGTAATCCACCGGCAGGTCTAGTTGATGCGTGGTATCTGGATGGTTTTGCTCCAAGTAAAAATCCTGACATGTGGCAACCTGAGTTGTTTACTCAATTAGCGCGTTTAAGTAAACCCAATGCGACACTCGCAACATTCACGGCCTCTTCCTTGGTTCGAAGAGGGCTTGAAGGCGTGGGATTCACGGTGAGCAAATGCAAAGGTTTTAAGTTTAAACGAGAAATGGTAACAGCGGTATTAAGCGATCCGCAATATGGCCAACGTGCGCAACAACGCCTTGCCTTACCCTATTATCAGCGACACGCTAATAGCAAAGTGAAACGCGTGAGTATTCTTGGTGGTGGAATTGCTGCCGCCTGCACTGCGTATTTGTTAACGCAACAAGGTATTCAGGTTGATTTGTATTGCCATGATGAGCAATTGGCAATGGGTGCGTCGGGGAATGATTTGGGTGGTTTTTATCCACAGCTTAATGCCCAAGCTGGCACCGCAAGTCAAATACATGCCGGAAGCTTTGTCTATGCTAGGCGGTTTTATGACCAAGTCGCGGCGCAAGGAGCGAAATTTGCACATGATTGGTGCGGCGTCATGTTAGTGGGGTTTAATGACAAAGTACAAGCTCGGCAAGCTAACCTAACGGCTCAAGACATCTGGCCTGATGCATTAATTGAGGCCGTTACGCCAAGCCAAGCCAGTGATATTGCTAATCTAGAGCTACCCTATCCAGGATTATTTGTGGCTCAAGGCGGCTGGATCAGTCCACCGGAACTTGTGCAAGCGTTATGTCAATTAGCGGCAGATTCACAATTATGTACCTTACATCTCAAGCAAACGTTAACGCCCGAGCAAATTAGCACACTGAATCAATCGTCGGATCATGCGATAGTGTATACCACTGGTGCACAATCTGCGTTACTCGATGCACTGCCTCCTCTGCCATATCGATTAGTTCGCGGTCAAGTTGAACGTCTAGCACCAACCGATAGCACACAACAGCTCAATACCGTATTGTGTCATAAAGGGTATTTTACCCCTGCATATCAAGGCTGGCATGCAATGGGGTCAACTTATGTAAAAGAAGATAGCAACACCGGGTATCGCAGCGCTGAGGCACAAGTTAATCTGCACATGCACCAAGCTAGCTTACCGTTGTGTCCTTGGATGCAAAGTATCACCTTACCAACCCAAGGACGTGCTGCAACTCGATGCTCCACACCAGATCATTTACCCTTGGTCGGCGCATTACCCGATGTACAACAACAGCAACTCGATTACGCGCATTTGTACAAAGCCTTACCGGCGCATCTATATCCACCGGCATGTGATATTCCACAATCCTATATTTTGACTGGATTAGGCTCTCGGGGACTGACTACCGCGCCATTGATGGCACAGTTATTAGTTTCTCAACTATTACAACGGCCTCTGCCAGTATCACAAACTATTGCTGATGCGCTCAACCCTAATCGTTTTTTGATCCGAGATGGGATCCGCAAATTAGATTATCTGGCGCGATTTACAACTAGCTGATCGACCATAAAGTAGGGAAAACGTGTCCTTTATTCTAATCAAAATCGTGCAAGTGAGGATTACTGTGAACTGAGTAATTGAAGATGCTCTGCAATGACATTTTCATATGGCATGGATACCGCGTTAGCAATGTGTGCAGGGATCAACGCTTGTGCACTGGCCACAATATGTTTGCTAGTGACATCCACCACCCGAGCATTAATGAATACACCGTCAATATGCATAGCGAGTGTTCCAGTCAAAATATACTCCATAGGGACATCAATGTTTAAATCAGTGTGGTCACGAGATAAATAAAAATTACCCTGTCCGGTCACGCGGATAAATCCCGTGGCACCAAATTCAACGACCGGAATACGAAACTGATGAAAATGGTGTTTAAACCCTTCACTCATTTGTAATGCCAGTACATTGGATTGGTATAATTGACTATCTAACCACGCAAAATCGGTGATCCCTACCGGCGTAGTCGGCGACACTTGCTCCATATTCGCAATTAAGTCTTGCGCCATATTTCGCACATAATCATTGATGGTGTAGTGCACCGATACGCTCGTTTGTGCTGTTTGCATTGCTGCATTTTCTTCCAGAGCAACTTCGGGGGTGATGGTGCTATCTTGCAGTACTTGAGGTGCGGATGTGATGCCTGGTTCGACCGTCATTAACTCATCAGCATATACACCCGTTGGTACGACAGATCGGGTGAATGCACACCCATTGATGCTCAATAACAATGCTATATAGCACAGGTTGGTGAGCCCTTTTCGGCAAGTCTTCATTGCTTTTCTCGCTTGTTTATTGACTGTTTGCTTTGTGTTTTATCGGCAAATATGTGTTTAAATCAAGCGCTAGATAGATTAAATGGATTGTTAAGACGCTAACACCGGTGAGGAGCCCTTGAGAGAATGCCACAACGCCCATAAATGTTGTTGATCCGGCTCACTGAGTTCGTGTTGCTCAAACGCATCGACAAAACTTAACGTCAAAATATGATCAAGTTGTTGCAATTGTGCGTGTGCATCAAACGCGGGCTCAATCGGGGCAACTTGACTCACCGCTAACGAAAAATGCCCATGAAAGTAACTGGATATAAAAAGTTCGTCATCACTGCCTGTGTCGACAACAGCATTGAGTGTCAATTCAACGTCATCAACAAAACGCTCAAACTCAGTCATGGTACTTCACTCCAATAGGATACAGCACTTTATCATTATATCCGGTAATGACTTCGATGAAACCATCAAAGCTACTATCTAGTTGCGCATCACCTGTATCACATATCAACGGCTGACCATTGAGCTGTTGTAATTTGTTTTTGGTAGCGACAATCAGAATATTTTCTTTGCCAATAGCGCGGATCACGTCAGGGGAAAGTTGTTGATTACCGCGACCCAATATATGACCTTGCCCACCGATTAAGGTGATCACTAATTTGCAAGGTTGTTGCTGTGTTATAGCATATAGATCACGGGCAGCAATATCATTCACGACACGCTGATCCGGTAGGATTACATCCACACCAAGTAAGGTATTGGATTGGCCCCACTCCCCCATCACAAAATCAACGGTAGAGCCTGAACCCATGACCCAAGCATGGTCAGCATACTCATCTTGTAATTCATGTAAATGCGCAGCCAAATCCATCAACACTAATTCATCGGACTCTTTACCGCCCATCTTCACCGCTTGAACGTATTGCAACTGCGCCGGTACAGTCAGCTCACCAAAATGTTTGGCGATGACAGTGCCGGTTCTAAATGCAGCTTCATCGATATCTCGCACTTCCGCTTCTTGAACCGACACTAATTTGCCTTGCACCATATCGGCAATCACGCACCCAGCGGCTCGAGGTGTGATCGCGTATACTCCTGAGTGAATTTTACACCCTGCGGGGATCCCTAGCACTGGGATATGGGTTGGAACAACGTCACAGATATTTCGGGCCGTGCCATCCCCCCCTGCAAACAAAATACAATTAACATCATGTTTGAGTAATGCTGAAATCGCGGCTTGCGTATCGGTTGCTTCGGTCTGCGCATTTGGGTGAGTGAAGACAACGTGTGTGTTAAACCCCATCGCTGAAGCGCATGCTTCGCCCATTTGTCCTGATGCAGTATAAATCTCTATATCGGATTGCAGTTCGATGAGTTCAGCTAACGCAATCCCTGTTTTATGATTCGCGAGTGGTTCTACGCCCATCGCTAATGCTTGTGCACGAACATCGGCACCATCACTGCCTTTTAGAGCAACTGCACCACCAATGCCGGCATACGGATTGATCACTAATCCTAATTTAAAACGCTTGGGACTAGCGTCAGCATTGGCTGATAACTCAGATGAGATGTGGGTAATTGTCATAATGGCTGCTTAATTCTTGTGTCATCATTGCCTGACTAACATACTGCGTTAGTGGCTATTGCTGTTGTAATTTATCAATAAATATCTGCGCTCGTTGCGGAAAGCCCTGCGTCAGTAATTGTGCTAATTGATCAGCAACTGCTGCAGTAAATTCATCGGCTTCTCCTGCATCACCGTGTAAATTATCAATACTGATACTAAACGGGTAACGACATGCCATGCAAAACGCCCACTCAATGGCTTGAGGTAACACTTCAACCTGCTCAAACGCACGTTGTTGTTGAGCATCACGGCCATCAGGTGCATACCAATACCCATAATCAGGTAACAAGCGTCGAGCTGAACCGGCAATACACCAATGAGCAATTTCATGTAAGGCACTGGAAAAGTAACCATGAGCAAATATCACCTGATGAAAAGCACAACGTTCATTGGCCGGTACATATTCAGGCTCGGCATCGCCTTTCACTAACTGTGTGTTGTAGGACGGTGCAAACGTCTCATTAAATAACTGGATTAATGCATCAACATCGTGGGTGATAACAACGCCTATTTACCTGACTTCACTCATAGTACAATTTTATAATAATTAGTGCTGTTTCACTATCAAAAAATAACATATCATCTAGTCAACAATGGCATAACACACCCTGATACGCACAAATAACTCATATAGGTCATGCATGTTTAGTTTATCGCATTCGTTTATATTACCTTGGTCAATTGATGATGCTGTCAATTTTTAACGATACATACTGTGCAACCACTATCGGCCAAAACCAAACAACGCCTGCAGGGATGAGTGGTGACATGAGTTTTGCAAATGAATAAACTGTTGATTTTTTCGGTGTGTTTGAATGCGTTATTGTTAGCATTACTAGGCATAATAATCGGCTGGTTATTGCTTAATCCAGTCGCATTTTCAACCTTCATTGAGCGCGATGAGATAACACAACCTGCTCAGCAAGCCAGCAAACTAATAGCAAATTCTCCCATCGATATTGGTGCTGTAGCTGCCACTAATGCAAATAAACCGTCACCATCAACTCACCAATCCCCGACTAGCAAAGCACTTGATAGCACATCCGTAATATCACTATCTCAAGCTCAAGTGATGGCCCAACTCACAGCACTCGCGAATGATAATCAATGGGAGCGCTTAGCCCCTTTGTTAACTCAGTATTTGTATCGATACCCACAAGATGTTGCAGCACAATGGCTTGAAGGACGCACACTGATCCATACCGAAACCAGTACGGCAGGCATTACTTATTTGTATAGCTTATTGAGCAATATTGACGATCCGGAGTACACTACGGCCATCCAAGCGTATATCGATAATCATGTGCAACCTATCATAGATGCACTGCAAGATAATCAAGACTGGACTGCATTGGCCACATTCATTGAGCCATTGATCCAGTTTCGACCGCAAGCTCGCACCTACATTGAACCATTGGCACTCGCTTATGCCATGCTAAATTTACCTGATGCAATGGAAAATACCTTAGCCAGCTTAACCAGCGACACGGAATTATTAGCGCAGATGCGTCGTTTATGGGCATCGCAATTTGCAGATGCACCGTCCATTGATGATCGCAAACCTCGTGAGCCTAATGCCGCTGCCTCATCCCCACTTAACCAGCAAGCTGATATCAGTATCGCCCTAACTAATCGCAATGGACAATGGTTTTCACCGGTGAGTATTGCTGCTCAGTCATATGAATTTTTGTTAGATACCGGAGCGTCGACAAGTGCAATATCTGGCGCAGCATTTGCTTTAATCCCGCGCAATAAACGGCGTTTTTTAGGGCGTATATTAATCAATACTGCTAGTGGTCAAGCCCAAGCAAGGTTATTTCAAGTCAACGATGTCAGCATTGGCCAATGGCAATTAGCACAAGCCGATATTTTGGTTTTACCGGTTGAACGGTTATCTGGATTTGATGGTTTATTAGGTATGAATATACTCAATCGTGCCCAAGTCATTATTAACCAAGACTCAGGCACACTAGACGTTAAATTGTAATTACCAAACGTAATGCTTGATCAATAGCTCGCTTCGCGTCTAGCTCAGCAGCCACATCGGCTCCGCCAATTAAATGATAGGGCACGGTCAGTCCATCGACTAATTGTTGATTCGGCTCTTGCCCAGCACAGATTATGACATGATCAACCGCTAGCACTTGTGTTTCATCATTGCGAGTAATGTGTAACCCAGCATCATCAATGTTGTCGTAACTCACGCCATTAAGTAAATGCACACCTTTCATCATTAAACCCGTGCGGTGCGCCCAGCCTGTTGTTTTGCCTAAACCGGCCCCGATTTTAGTCGATTTACGTTGTAGTAAGAATATCTCACGGGGTGACGGCTCTGGGATCGCTTGCATTCCTTCTACGCCTCCTCTGGCAGTAAAGGTCATATCAATCCCCCACTGCGCCATGAACGTAGGGATATCAGTACTGGGTGATGAAGCGCCATGACTTAAATACTCCGCGGTATCAAAACCAATACCACCAGCCCCGATAATAGCAACAGAGGCACCGACGGGAACTTTATGTCGTAATACATCAACATAAGACAATACTTTTTGATGCGTGATACCTGGAATAGCCGGAGTGCGAGGAATAATCCCCGTTGCCAATAAGACCAAGTCCACATCACTGTTATTAAGCTCCTCAGCGGTTACGGCTGTATTGAGGTGAACCGTGACACCTAATAGGGCAAGTTGTTGCTCAAAATAACGAATGGTCTCATAAAACTCTTCTTTGCCTGGGACTTGTTTGGCAATATTAAACTGTCCCCCTAACTCATTACTTTGCTCAAATAACGTGACCTGATGACCACGCTGCGCGGCAGTAGTCGCAGCTGCTAATCCTGCGGGTCCTCCGCCCACCACGGCAATACGTTTAGGTTGTTGCGTGGGGATAATCGGGATCTCATCTTCATGACACGCCCTTGGATTCACCAAACAACTGGCTAATTGATTAGCAAACACATGATCCAGACACGCCTGATTACAGCCAATGCAGGTATTGATATAGGCCGCTTGGTTTGCATGTGCCTTATTCATAAACTCAGGATCAGCTAAAAAAGGCCGTGCCATCGATACCAAATCCGCATCACCTCGCTGCAATACAGCTTCAGCCACCTGTGGTGTATTAATGCGATTGGAAGTAATCACCGGCACACTTAACGCTTGACGAAACTTAGCGGTGACCCAGGTAAATGCAGCACGCGGCACTTTGGTTGCAATAGTTGGAATACGCGCCTCATGCCAACCAATACCAGTATTGATGATCGTAGCGCCAGCTTGCTCAATGGCTAGACCCAGTTGAACGACCTCATCAGCAGTTGATCCCCCATCAACCAAATCCAACATCGATAGACGATAAATAATAATAAAATCACGACCCACAGCAGCTCGAACTCGGCGCACCACTTCAACCGGAAGACGCATACGATTGGCATATTCACCGCCCCATTCATCATCACGTTGGTTAGTGCGTTGTGCAATAAATTGATTCAAAAAATACCCTTCTGAACCCATGATCTCGACACCATCATAACCCGCTTCTTGTGCTTGTAATGCGGTATTCACAAAGTCATTAATTTGTTGTTCAATTTCGTCACTGGTTAAAGCACGAGGAGTAAATGGGTTAATTGGAGCTTGAATTGCAGAAGCTCCCACCATGTCTTTGTTATATGCATAGCGACCTGTATGCAAAATCTGCATACAGATTTTTGCACCATGGGCATGCACCTGATCGGTGACATAACGATGTTCAGCACGCACATCGGGATTATCCAGGCGACGCGAGACTGCATGGGTTGCACCTTCGGCATTTGGTCCTATACCACCGGTTACAATTAAGCTTACTCCGCCTTTTGCCCGTTCCACAAAAAACGCAGCAAGTCGGGTATGTCCGCCTTCGACTTCTTCAAGTCCAGTATGCATTGAGCCCATGACCACACGATTTTTTAAGGTCGTAAAACCTAAGTCTAACGGTGCAAATAAATGGGGGTATGGATGGGTGTTTAAGGTATGCTGTGATTTCATGGAACCCTTGCCTATGCTGTAAATGAATGAATAATATGATCGGCTATTTTCTCAGCAATCATAATGGTAGGGGCATTAGTGTTGCCACCAATGATACTGGGCATCACAGATGCATCAACAACACGTAAACCTGCAATATCATGTACTTGACAGTGTGGATTGACGACACTGAGTGGATCATCCGCCGATCCCATTTTACACGTGCCGACTGGGTGATATACCGTTTGTGCCGTTGCTTTGATAAAAGCGATCACTTCTGCTTCATTCAATTGTGCCGCTGCTGGCTGCCACGGTATCGGTTGATACTGACTAAATGCGCTGCTGTGTAATAACCGCAATGCCAAATTAACCCCATCGACCAACGCCATGAGATCATCTTCATGTGCTAAATAATTAGGGTCGATCATCGGTGCATCCAGCGCATTGTTTGATGATAAGGTAATGCTGCCGCGTGATTGCGGATACAAGTGACACACATGCACACCATAGCCATACGCAAATTCCTGACCACGACCATGATCCACCAATAAAGCAGGAATAAAATGAAACTGTAAATCTGGACGCTGCGGCGTAGCAAAACGACTCGCGGCAAAGCCACCCGCCTCAGCGACATTGGAGGCAAACAAACCATGACGGTTGATTAAATATTTTGCCATATGTTGAGTATATTTAGGCACCAGAGCAGGCATGATCGCATACCCTTCACGGACCGAGGTTTTAACTTGGATGATCACATCCAGGTGATCTTGTAAGTTTTGCCCAACCCCACCGGCATCTTTGATGCACTCAATACCATGCTCAGCTAAATGTGATTGAGGCCCGATACCTGAGAGCAACAATAACTGCGGGGAATTAATCGCGCCTCCCGACAAAATCACTTCATGCTTTGCCGTTAATCGAGTTAACGCATCATCAAGCATACAATCAACGCCAGTAGCGATGCCATCTGCAATGATTATCTTGTGAACCATACATTCAGTAAACAGCGTTAAGTTAGCATGTTCACTGACAGGGGCAATAAAACCAGCAGCAGTGGAACAACGTTGTCCATTTCGGTGAGTAGCTTGATACAAACCTAAGCCGTAATGATATTGTGCATTAAAATCAGCTACTACCGGTAAGTCACATTCGCTGTGTGCTTGGATGAATGCACGGGATAATGCTTCAGTATGACGTAAATCACTGACCCCAAGCGGCCCATCCACACCGTGCCTTGAACAACTACCACGGGAGTTATCTTCGCTTTTAATAAAATAAGGCAAGACTTCTTCCGCAGACCAGCCTAGCGCACCTTGGCTTACCCAGTCATCATAATCACTGTCCTGGCCACGAATATAACACATTGCATTCACTGAGCTAGAGCCCCCCATGACTTTACCACGTGGCCAAAATAACGCACGATCATTGAGTTGAGTTTGGGGTTGGGTGTTGTAGCTCCAATTGATACTGGTCATTCTAGATAATAACGCAACACCAAAAGGCATATGTACTAGTGGATTGCTATCCCGACGACCGGCTTCAATCAGTGCAACGGTGACATTGCCAGTATCAATTAATCGCCTGGCAAGTACACAGCCGGCGGAACCGGCTCCAACGATAATATAATCAAAAGAGTTGTTCATACCGACCTCTTTAAGTGAAATGTTTGCTTTATCGTCGCCCTAGCAGTATTTGATTAGCAAGCTAATCGGCAATATCAATAGGCATTTCTTCACGGATCTGAGCCCAAATTTTACCACTTTCAATCCCGTATTGACGCACGAGTAACGTGACTTGTTGTGGGGTGTCTTGGTCAATGATTGCTAATAAGTCTTGATAAAATTGTGTCGCTAATTTTCGCGATGCAGGATACGAAAAATAATACCCGCCAATGCGTCCATACATTCCTTTAAAACCATTCATCAGCAGCACATACACGTTGTTTTTGGACGAAAATGCGAGGTCATGATTCATTTGGTAATCAAATTCAGCAAACGCAGCACCGGTTTGCTCAATATCTTTGTACTTAGCAATGATTTCGCGAGCACGCACAGGGTTATGCTTGAATGCTCCACGGATAAATAACGCGCTCACGTTAGTGCGCACTGCCAACAAGTTATCTACTAGATCTTTAATATTCGTGGGATCTAAGCGCGCCAAGGTTTCCAAAATATTTAAACCACAGGTCTCCCAGTAATTATTTACTTTGGTCGGTTTACCGTGTTGTATGGTTAACCAGCCATCTCGGGCAAGACGTTGTAATACTTCACGCAACGTGGTGCGTGTCACACCAATCAGTTCAGAGAGCTCACGTTCGGCAGGTAAAATGGTGCCGGGCGGAAAACGGCCACTCCAAATTGACTCTACAATGTATTCTTCTGCAAATCCTGCTGGGCTTTGTGCTTTATAAATCATGTATTTAATCTCTTTAAGGCATAACTGATTGTACCAGAGAAAAAAATTCCTACCAATAACTATATTACTTACTCGAAAAGCCCGCACAGGAAGACATAATTAACTGTTAACAAAACCCAAGGTTAGGTATGATTATGACATTGTGTGTTGTCTTTATTCTTGCTTGTTTATTTAATTAACCCCCTTTACCTTTTAGGAATGCATACCATGTTCAACGTTATCGCACGTGCCGCTGACAACAAATTAGCTTGGTTAGTGTTGTTTTTATCAAGCAGTTTGTTGCTGATTATCGCATTATATTTTCAACATGTTATGGATTTACAACCGTGCATAAAGTGCATCTACCAGCGCACTGCTGTCATTGGCATTTTGTTCAGTGCCGCATTGCCTGTGTTCCACAATGTGTTGTTAACTCGATGTATTGCATTTTTGGGTTGGGGGCTGGCTGCAATTTGGGGGGGGCTGATTGCGCATGAGCATGTGGATATTTTATATGCGGCAAATCCGTTTTTTGTGATGTGCGATATTATCCCCAACTTCCCAAGCTTTATGCCACTGCATGAGTGGCTACCGGCGGTATTTGCGGCACCTGGGGATTGCAGTGAAAACTCGTGGCAATTTTTAGGGTACGGGATGGCAGAATGGATGCGGGTTATATTTGCTATGTATGCGTTGGTATGGCTTGTCGTGCTAAGTTGCCGATTAGCCATTTGTCGCACTATTTAATTACCCTTAGCGTAATTAATCTTAGCGAAATAAATTTTAGCCTAATCGATTTCGTCTAACGGCCAAGTCACAATCCGATCTTCAAACAGATCCATGTTAGCTTCTAGCTCATTGACGATTTTACCGCGCACAGACATACCCATTGAATGCATTTTATGCGCCTTGCCACCATTGAGCAATGGATGCCATGACGGGAGCGTCTGACCAGCATGTAACCGGCGATAACTGCAACTGGGTGGCATATAAAAAATCTCAGGCAAATTAGCCTGCGTCAACTTTACGCAATGCGGGACCAATTCAGTACGGTCTTCATACTCAGTACACTGACAAGATTTGGTGTGTAAATATTGGCATGCAATATCGGTAAAGTGCATGACCTCTTCGCCTTTGGCTGCGTCGGTGTAATGCGCCTCTTCAACGTCATCATCGTCAATAAACTTATGCAAACAACATTTGGCACAGCCGTCACAAATCGCTTCCCATTGAGCATCATTCATGTCGCTAAGTGAGGTCGTTTCCCAGTATCGAGAGGTGATCAGTTGTTGCATCGCAGGAGTAATTTTAGCCATGATTAAATATCTTGTTGTGGCTCGGGTGACAACCCCAGCATGATACGATGTTCAGCCAAGAGACTCGGGCTTAATGGCGGTAATTGTAAGTAATACCCTGGGTCGGTCAGATTAGCTAATAATGTTGCTTGGTCTAAATGGGCAAAGGTTTTTTTGGACGGCAAGGTCATTAACATGACCAATTCAGGTTGCCCAAAATGTTCAAGCAATGGCTTGGGGATTGCGCTAAAGTCTTCTTTCTTAGGTAAGTATAAATAGGTATCAGGACGTTTTTTAGATTTATAAATCGCACACATTTGGGTCATGGGTATCTCGGTTATTAACGATGAAACAATGAGTTAAAAAAAAAGCTCTTAAACAGGGCTTAAGAAGGATCTAAGAAGGCTCTAAGAAGCGCTTAACAATGCACTAATTTTAGCACCCACCAGCTCCCCTCGCCAACCCACCAGCAGATCCGGTTGCATACCTAGTGCCCGAGTATCATCAAAGCTATTGCGATACCAACTGATCACTTGGTTTATCTGGCGTTTGGAAGCAAAAAACGTCGGATCAACAGCCACAGCCTCACCAGCCTCAGTACAGATCGCTTTGATCTGTGCATAGTGTTTTTTGTATAAAGGTAAATCCGTCAAACGCTGCGCAGGTTTAGGATACAGCGCAGGATCCGTTTCTCGAGCTAGACGCACAATATCAAGGATTGGCACTTGGTTTCTGCGCGCCTCTTGCGGAGTCACGACTTCTAAGGCAAATAATGCCCCTTTATGACTCGGTAGGGTTTGTGCGATTTCATACATCCCGTGTTCACGAATAATGAAGTTTTGGGTAATGTCATGCTCACGCGCTTGATTCAAACGCCAAGCGGCTAGTTGTTGCAACACATAGACACTGATTGGAGCAAGTTTCCAAGTATTTTTTAATTGTAAATACGCATGCTCTGGTTGTATTTTGGCCTGCTTGCGCTTGGTCAGCTGCGCAATTTCATCATACACCCATGATAATTGTTGTTTGTCGGTTAATGTCTCGACCAATTGAAAATAACAGGGTAACAAATACAACACATCTTCAGCGGCATATTGAAGCTGCTCCGCGCGTAAAGGACGACGTAACCAATCGGTACGAGATTCCCCTTTTTCAAGGAGTATGTCTTGCAACAACTCGACTAATTTGCCGTAGCCAACAGAGTTACCTAAGCCAGCTAATTGCGCTGCAACTTGCGTATCAAACAGTGGTGAAGGCATGATGCCAAGCGCCACATCAAAGGTTTCTAAATCCTCAGAACAGGCATGCAATACTTTAATTACATTGGGATTAGTCATCAGTGCAGATAAAGCAGACAAATCATCAATCGCGATGGGATCAATTAAGGCGACATCGACTCCGTCATAGATTTGCACGAGTCCAATATGCGGATAAAATGTTCTGGTTCGGACAAATTCGGTATCAACCGCGATGACGGCTTGGGTCGAAGCTTGCTCACAATAAGCTACTAATGCAGCTTGGGTATCAATGTATAGGTATTGTTTTGCCATTGGATTTTAAGCTATGAAACTGTGCGCTAAGATTACCATAAAAAAACAAATCGAGTATAGTTACTTGGTTATGCGCTTTTTTTACCCAACGAACACAAAATAGAACCACTGATCACTAAAACTGCTCCGGCATAAGCCCATTGGTCCATTTCGCTGTGCATGAAACGTTCTGGTGATACTTCAATGGCGACAGCCATCGCTAAGTATGTAAAAATCGGCCCCGTTGCGATCACCGCACTGACTTTTGATGCGCTCCACACATGCATCGCTTGCGTAAACGCGCCATAGCCAATGATGGTATTCACACAACAAAATAACAATGCCCAAAGATGGCCAGGTTGCATCTGACTAATTACCGCAAAATCACTGACGGGCACCAAGATAGAAAACCCTAACACATAGATAAACAAGGTCAGTTGCTTGGCACTAAACCGGGTTAACAGTGGTTTTTGGGCTAATGCATAGATTGCCCATGTCGTGGCAGCAAAGACAACGATAAACAATCCGATGGGCGACTCAGTGGTCGATGTGGCCAGTGAGCTGAGACGTTGATTAAAGAACAAGATCATGCCAAACAACAAGATACCCGCTCCCCAAGTCTGTACAGTTGAAAAACGTTCTTTAAAAATAAATACGCCACCGAGCATTAACAAAAACGGTGCAAGTTGCATCACCACCTGAACGGTTTCTGGGTTTAAATAAGATAAGCTAATGACATTGGTCGTATAATTCACCACCAACATTACCGTCGTTAAGACAATTAAACCCAGCGCACGTTTATCCAGCAGTGCTTTAGCAGGCAGCTGTTTGCTGGCAACCAGAACGGTAAAAATAAATACGCCGGCCACCAAAAACCGGTAAGCGGTGATCGTCACACTGTCCATGATCTCTAGACAGATTTTTAAAAAAATCGGTAATACGCCCCATAACACAGACGTCAACAACGCCAAAAAAAATCCATACAGTGGACGAGAGTGTGGCATGACTTTCCTTACAACATGATACGTGTGGATTAACCGATTGCCTCAAGCAAGGAAAGGTATTCGTCAATTTTATCGACTAATTCAGCACGTTGGGAGGATGATAATGTCGAGAAGATAGCCCAAAGCATATCAATATACAAATCTTTATTTGCTTGGGAAGCTTGTTGTAGCTCCGGGGACTGCAATGAACTTTGGTCAATCACAAATTGTTGCATTTGCTGCACTGCATTAGGATTAAATGAAGCCGACAGTAGGATGCTGCGAGCTCGTTGATTACTTGCATCTCCATAGGCTTGCCACATTGGATAGGTATAATTGAATTGTGCTTCGTAACGACGGATAATCTCAACTTGCTGCGGAGTCACTGCGCCGATGTATTCAGCCATTCGTTCAGTGATCCTATCTACCCTTGAGGATGCTGCTTGGCTGCGCTGTTGGTATTCATCTTGGCGCTCGGCACGTTCATGCTTGATAGTTGCAAATAATTGCGATAGTTGGTCTAAATCCAAGGTCATGCCGATCTTGGCAACATCTGGCGCAACGTATTCACGCAATGTATCGATATGCTGATTACTATCTGCAAAATGCGCCAGTATTGCCTCACGGTTTAAGCTTTGCTGGCTCACTTGTGCTCGGAGTGTTTGTAATTGAGCTTGATATAACGGGATCTGAGATTGTCGATGCCAAGACAACCATCTGTCTATTGTGCTGTCAACGGTTTGTTGTTGCTGGTCATTAAAATCAATGTATTTACCGACCCACCATTTTACCAAATAGTCCGCATTGTTATACACCAGTCGACTTGAGCAAGCCGACAGCATAAAGCAAGTAATGAGGCATACAACAATGAGTCGTTTCATGATTATGGTTGAATATTCACGCGTTTGAGTAAATGCATCCACCACCAGGCAGGTCCGACTAACAAGTAACGCAAATCTTCAAAAAACGATGGTTTCTTGCCTTCAATCTGGTGCCCAATAAATTGCAAAATCCACATCAAAACAAACAATACCACTGAAAACTGCCAGACTGAGATCCCTACATTTTCTAATAATTGAATACCACCAAACACAGCGATGGTTAACAGCGTCATCGCTGCACCTATTGGCCCTGACAACTTAAAATAATACATCAACATGGGAATGACCAAAATATGGGCAAACGTGAGTGAAAATTTCGCCAGTAAATCTGGTACTGGGATCGCATAAATCAAGCCAATTGTCACAAAGAATATACTCGGAACCGCAATGCCGTGGATTAATACATTGGTTTTGTTTTGGTGTGACTCACTGTAATGATGCAGTAATTTTTCAACTTGGCGCATAGTTTCTCCGAATTAGTACTTGTTATTTGGCTTTAAAGCAACGTATCCTTTGCACCATTAAGAGGCACTGACACACTTAGATATTGCGTTTAATACGTATTTTTTTGTCATTTGGTCTAATGTTAACATTATATTTACAATCGTCTAGGGAAAATTATGTCTCAACCTATTTGTTATGACGTGCAGTTATTCGATATCAACGCACATTTACTGCAAATTACACTGACACTACCCGCTTGCGCTCAACAAACCATCCTTCGTCTACCAAACTGGATCCCCGGTAGTTATATGGTGCGCGATTTTGCCAAACATATTCATCAAGAACAAGCCAAAGATGTGTTAGGCCAAGCTTTAGCATGGCGCAAGACAAGTAAACATACTTGGGTGATTGCTCCGTGTCGCTATGCGATTGAATTTAGCTATATGGTGTTTGCCAACGACTTATCGGTACGCAGTGCGTTTATCAATGATCAATATGCTTTTGTTAATGGCACAAGTATTTTCATGCAAGTAGTCAATGATCTAGATCCCAAAACCGACCGACTTGACGATATCGGTATCCAAGATAATCAGTCATATACTGTGCGTTTATTTGGCAACGAGTACAGTGTTGCACAGCAATGGAAAGTTAGCACCACATTACCCATTGTGCTCAAAGAAGATATTCCTGCAACCCACACTACTGAGTTTTTCCTTGGGCAGTTTGAAGTCGACAACTACGCAGATTTAATCGACCACCCTATCGTCGTGGGTAACATCAACGTGCATTCGTTTATGGTCGAAGATGTCGTCTTTGAAATGATGTTTACTGAACAAGTCGATATGGATATTGTTGCCTTGCTGGATGACATGAAAAAAATCTGTGTGCATCATTTGCACTTATTTAATTCTGCCACGCCCATTAAACGCTACGTGTTTCAAACCTTAGTCGCAAAAGATGGCTTTGGTGGATTAGAACATCAAGCCTCCACAGCACTGCTCTACCCGAGAGATTCATTGCGTAATACGGCCAAAAAAGGACTCAGTGAAGGCTATTCAACGTTTTTGAGTCTGTGCGCGCACGAGCTGTTCCACACTTGGCATGTTAAGCGCATCAAACCTCTTGTTATGCTAAATCCAACGTTAGCACAAGAGACCTACACACCACAATTATGGATCTACGAAGGGTTTACGAGTTTTTATGATGATGCAACGTTATTTCGCACCGGGATCATAGATGGCCCTGCTTATGCCCATATTTTAGCACAAAATATCACGCGCTTACTGCGTAATCCTGGTCGAATTGATCAATCAATCAGCACATCAAGCTTTGAAGCATGGACAAAATTTTATCAACAAACGCCTGATTCAATTAACTTTATCGTCAGTTATTACAACAAAGGTGGGTTAGCAGCGCTGTGCCTTGATATTGCGTTGTTGCAGCAAAGCAATGGTAAAGCCAATATAGATACGGTAATGCGCTTATTGTGGGAGCATTATGGGATTGAACAAATCGGTACGCCTGATGATGTGATTGAGCAGGTGTGTAAACAACACCTCAATCTAGATGTTGAAAACATCGTGCATCAACTAGCCCATAGCACAATTGAATTACCGCTAAGTACTTTGTTACCGACAATAGGTTTAGAAGTGCGGTTGCGGGCGTCAATTGACCATCATGACAAAGGCGGCCTGACGACTAAGGTGCCCTGCTCGACCGCGTTCGGTGCAAATTACTCCGCCAATACAGTGGGTGTCAATCTAACCCAAGTGATGATTGCCTCACCCGTTGCCATCGCCGGCATGATGGCCAAAGATACCTTGATCGCAATCAATGACTGGGAAGTCTCTGCGAGTAACCTTAACGCATTATTAATGCGTTTTGCTGAATCACCACAGGTTCGATTAACATGGTTACGTGATGGTCGTTTATGTCATGGTGACATGCCTATTCAAGCGGCGTTAACCGATACTGCAGAAGTGCATATTGTTGATCCCCAGCGTTTTGCAGCCTGGGCTAATCGCACTTTGAATCTGGACTAACTATCGGATAACCCGGTGATCATATCACTTAAAACTTGTGGGTATTGCATGTGCAAATAATGATTGCCTGGTGTTTCGATGATTGATAATTGGTTAAACCAAGCAATCCTCTCGTTAGCTTGCTCTTTTACTCGTTCAAAGCCTGCATCACCAATAAGCATCGTCACTGGCGCAATAATGTGTTGCACGATGTTGCGCACTTGCTCCGGCAAAAAACGACAAGTCGAGATCGTTCTAAGACGACTATCCGTGCCCCAAGTACAAGCATCCTTTATGCTCGGTTGCTCAGTAGCAAAGCGCAAGTTGTTGCGCATGATTAAATCCGCGTGCGCTAGACTAATATCACTGACTTGCATCCTTGCGGTTAACACAGCTTGATAATGGCTAGGCTGCTTAGGTTGTTTTTGCGCAGCGTTTATCCGACTCGTAATCGACGTCCGCAGTTGACTGACCGTGGTATCCGATTCGGCGGTTAATGCGCCGGCAGTTTCGACCAAAATCAGTTGGGTAATTCGTTCTGGTAATAGCGCAGCCACACTGCAACCTATCATGCCACCCATTGAATGACCAACAAGGATCACATCTTGCCAGTCTTGTGCTTCAATCAATGAGACAATATCTTGGGTATAATCACTTGGATGATAATGGGCATCGGCACTGCGATGCCCCGATTGACCATGCCCAGCAAAATCAAGCGCAATCACCTGTCTATTGGTATATTCGTTAACCGCGAGTTGTTGCAGCATAGGTATAAACGAATGACTGTTATCTAAATAACCATGCAAACACAGAACTATTTTTTTGCGATCCGCGTCTTGTGTAGCCGCGTCTTGTGTAGCCGCGTTTGGTGTAGCTGCGTCTTGACTAGCGGACAATAAGACAGTGCCAGCTAACCGAGTTTGATTGACGAGAGTATATTCAACTGCAGTAAGATAAGGCGCTTGCCGAGCCTCATCGTTGATTCGTAATTGGGCATCGGCTTGCTTAACAGTATGTTTTGTCATTATTTGTTTGAGTATTTCCGGTTATGCTCTAGATTAATTTTGGACTTGGGCGGCGGGATATTCCGCGCTGGCAGATCCTGATTAGATGGATTGCCAGCTGATGAATTGACCGAGCCTGATTGCGTATTACCTGAACGGATCCGAACACGTCCCCGTTCATTATAAAGACCGTGGTAACGGGTACGATGATATGGAAAACCTAAATCAAAACCAAACCCGTGACTCAATCCAATGCCATGACCAAAGCGAAAAAAAGGCGTCACTTGAATGCGGTTGTAATCAAATTCTTCCACATCTTCCCACAAATAATAACCAGTGGCATGCAAACTAGGATATACATATACCTGCTCAGACACACTGCCTTCAACCGGTTCACCAACCGTACCTAGCACACTCAACACTCGTTCTTGCTTGAATACTAACGGGTCAATAAAACCATCGACAAAGACTTTAAAACGACCAATCGACGCACGGGATAAATTAGGTCTACCACTGGATTTTAACGGAAAATGTACCATTTCAATGACACTGCCTGTTGCAGTATTATCAACGTGTGCAATCACACCTCCCCAACGA
Source organism: uncultured Glaciecola sp. (assembly GCA_937125395.1). Classification (GTDB taxonomy): domain Bacteria; phylum Pseudomonadota; class Gammaproteobacteria; order Enterobacterales; family Alteromonadaceae; genus Opacimonas. The sequence goes on along the minus strand of CAKZLI010000001.1, from coordinate 54,013 downwards.
GCCACTGAATCAACCTGCGCTTGATTTAGAACAACATCTTCATAGCTTGATAACGGAGTATCTTCAGGCGTTGCGAGGATCGGGGGCACGGATGCACAACCTGATAATAACAAAAAGGTAATGATGGCGATGACGCTTGAATAATATTTCATGGGCAAATCAATCCTGTTAACAAGTGATTACTAATATAACCATTATTATCATTATTGACAATGACTGCTGAATGTAAAATGAATGACGGGGTTAAACGAATGTATCGACACCTAATACACTCCGGATATGGTCTTTTTCGTGTGCCGATTGCAGTTGTTGATAGACATTCAATGCCTGCTGAGATTGAGGGTTAGGTTGATCATAAAAGGCTTTTTTGGCTTGTGAAAAACGTTCAGCTTTAGCATACACATTGGCATCCACCTGGCGTTTAACGATGATATTTGAGTCGTCTTTGCGTGTGTCTTGCGCTGATTTAGAGACACGCTGAGGCACATCACCTGCGAGTTGCTTCGCGGCTGGATTCACAACAACGGCACGTTGTGCAAGTAATGCTGATGACTCTATATCCATTTAAAAAATCCAAATCACTGTCAAAAAACGGTCAAATGTTATTACCCAGCGCTATTATGCAAGTAACATGCACAATGTGTTTTAACCACGCATTGAGATTGTCTCATGTACCTAAGTAAAGAATGATTTATGCTAATATGCAAGAAACAACTGTATAAATTTTAAACAGTTAAATATATAGGCATGCGCACATTTAAACACGTATATACGTAAACACAGCTAGTCGGTATTACTCTTTACCGGGTAGTTTTTTCCAAGTGACTGTATTGCGCAAATACTGCGGCTCGACCTGTTCCACTGCTTGGCCTAAGCCTGCAGCTAATGCTTGTTCGACAAATGCCAACATATATCGGGCATCCGGATACAATACAGCGGGCGTATCGTGCGCATATTCGCTCAGTTCAGGATACGCTTGCCAGCCCGTTCCTACTAATGCTGCACAACCGGACGCGATATCGTTGTGTAATGTATTAGGTAGCAAGGTCAGCGTAGTTGCAGGGGAGATGACCTGTTCCACGCCTTGTACGACAGCAATATTATCGATGCATCGGTAATGCGCAAAATACACTTCATCCATCCGCGCATCAATCGCGGCGAAGACATCGGTTACTTTGGGTTGTTGGGCAAATATTTGTTGTGCCATGGCACCCAATGTGGACACCCCGACCACCGGAATATCAAGGCCTAAAGCGAGGCCTTGGGTCATCCCCATTGCAATACGCACTCCCGTAAACGAGCCTGGGCCGTGACCAAAGCCAATGCCGTCTATATCTTGCTTGGCAAGTCCAGCTTCAGACAATGCATGAGCCAGCATCGGTAAAATTCGTTGGGAATGTTGTTGCGGACAAATAACGTATTCGCTGACAATCTTGTCTCCCGATTGCACCGCCACAGAACAGGCTTCCGTTGCAGTTTCTAATACAATAATATTCATACTTTGGGATCCACTAATTGGGTTAAAAATTGCGTTGCTTTGCTTAAATCTCGGGTACGACGCATAGGTGGTAAACTCGATAAGAAAATTTTACCATAGTCTTTGCTGACCAATCGAGAATCACAAATAACTAACACCCCTTTGTCTTGTTCATCACGGATCAGGCGCCCAGCGCCTTGCTTTAAGGTGATCACCGCTTGCGGTAATTGCACATGCATAAATGAATTTTTGCCCCGTTTTTGAGCATCTTCAATTTTGGCCTGCAACAAAGGATCATCTGGCGACGCAAACGGTAATTTATCAATCAAAACACACAACAAATCATCTCCACGCACATCCACACCTTCCCAGAAAGCCCCCGTAGCTAACAAGACTGATTCTTTGTTTGCGATATAACTATCCAGAAGTGCTTGTTTAGTCGTGGTGCCTTGGACTAATAATTCGTTATCAATATGCTCAGCTAATGCAGCCGCAACGTCACGCAGCATCGCATGTGAGGTAAACAACAAAAAACAACGCCCCTGCGCGGCATGAATCAACTCCATTGAAACACGTAACAGTGTTTCTTTCATCGCAAAATTAGAGGGTTCAGGCAAATAATGCGGTACACACAACATGGCTTGATTGTGATAATCAAAGGGTGATTCTAAAGCTAAGGTTTTGGCTTTTTGTAAGCCCATGTGTTCGGCAAAATGGGCAAAGCCATTGTCGACCATCAACGTCGCTGAAGTAAATATCCATGTTCTTAGCGGCTGGGTCACAATGCCATTAAACTTATCTGCGATACTCAACGGCGTCAAATGTAACACAACTTGCCTTGGGGTGGTTTCATACCACAGACTAACGCCTTCAGTATTGATATCCGTTACGTCTTTTAAATGCGCCTTGGCTTGCACTAAGCGCTCATAAATATTATCGAGTTCTTTATCTCGCCCAATGTGTACTTTTAAAACTGTCACTAAGCTATTTAATGTCGTGGATAAACGCGATAATCCTTGGACAAAATTATCGTCATACAGGATTTCTTTGAGCTTGCCTTTTTTGGATTTTTCTGGAAAAAATGACCGCATATCAGTGGCAATACTGGCAAGTTTCTTAGCCGTTTTATCCACTTGTTCAATGTCTTTGAGCGTCGTTCGAAACAAGCCATAGATATCACGGGCACTGTCATGTAATAAGCGCGTCGAAAATTGTTGGCCAAAATACTCACTGGCAATATCAGCAATTTGATGGGCTTCATCAAAAATTATCGTATCAGCTTCAGGGATCAATTCACCAAAGCCGGTGTCTTTGAGCGCCAAATCAGCAAAAAACAAATGATGATTAACCACAATCACATCAGCTTCAAGCGCTTCTCCTCGAGCTTTCACCAAGTAACACTCATCATAATCAGGGCATTCTTTACCTAGACAGTTATCGACTGTTGAGGTAACAAACGGAATGACTTTGGCATTTTCGGGAATGCTTTTTAACTCGCCAATATCACCTGATTGAGTGGTACTGGCCCAGCGCCGAACTTGTGTAAATTCATGCAGGGTGTCTTTTTCAAATAACGTATTGGAGATAGCGGCTTGACTCAAACGATGCTTACACAAGTAATTCGAGCGGCCTTTTAATAACGCAGTTTGTTTGTAGCTGCCCAATGCGTCTTTGACGACGGGTAAATCACGATGAAACAATTGCTCTTGAAGATTCTTGGTCCCCGTAGAAATGATTGCCTTACCACTTCCCATTAATGCAGGCACAAGATAGGCAAACGTTTTACCCGTGCCAGTACCGGCTTCAACGATGAGCTGCTGTTTGTTTTTGATTGCACTATGCACCGCTGTCGCCATTTGGGTTTGCGCGTCACGGGGAGAAAATCCGGGAATGACCGTCGCCAGCGCACCCTCTTTAGCAAACACAGAAGCAATTTTTTTCATTCTAGCCTTAATCAAATTGGGACAAATCAACAGGATGGTAATTATGCCTGCATTTCAGGAAAAAACCTACTGAGCGAAAGCACTGAATACAAAAAACCCGCTAACAGCAAGCGTGCTAGCGGGTGTCTTAGATTATTAGATTGATTGAAGGGTAATCAATCAACCTATAATTTATAGCTTGTCAGCGTTGGCTGATAAGTACTCAGCAACACCAGCGGTGCTTGCGTCCATACCTTTATCGCCTTCAGTCCAACCAGCAGGACATACTTCACCGTGCTCTTCGTGGAAGTTAAGCGCGTCGATCATGCGTAACATTTCGTCAACGTTACGACCTAGTGGTAAATCATTAACCACTTGATGACGTACTTGAAAATGCTCATCAATTAAGAATGAAGCACGGAATGCAACACCCGCTTCTGGATGCTCAACGTCATACGCCTGACAGATAGTGTGCTTAGTATCAGCAACTAGTGGGTATTTAACTGCACCGATACCGCCATCATTGATAGCAGTGTTACGCCATGCATTGTGGCTGAACTGTGAATCGATAGATACACCAATTACTTCTACGCCACGTTTGTTGAATTCAGCTAAACGCTTATCGAACGCGATTAATTCTGAAGGACAAACAAAAGTAAAATCAAGTGGATAAAAGAAAACAACCGCTTTCTTTCCTTTGACCGCTTCACTCAATGTGAACGAATCAACAATCTCGCCATTGCCTAAAACAGCAGCAGCAGTAAAATCTGGGGCAGTACGACCAACTAAAACACTCATAAGATTCTCCATTAATGTTAGTTATTTATAAGGTTATATTAACGATTTTATATTACGTTACTTAGGAATATAAGGTTTAAAAAATCTTTATCAATAAAAAACACAAAATAAAGTTGCAATAATTCTAAATGATAACTATTATTATTTGTATCAAGATTTGAGGAAGCAACCATGTTTGTATGTATGTGTTACAACGTTACCGATAAAGACATTGCCAAAGCAGTGTCACAGCAAGGTGTGGGTAATATTCGCGAACTCAAACAGCAGTTGCAACTCGGTGAGCAATGTGGCAAATGTATTAGCATGGCACAAGCATTAATTGATGACCTGATTATCGACGAAGGTTTATTTAAAGACGTTGGCTAACGGTATTCTTACTCTCATTCGTATACTGTGACCCTGACGCACATAAAAAGCCCCTAGCAACGCAAGTTGTTAGGGGCTTACTTTTTTTACTTGGTATGACCTGTAATTAGATGTTTAACAGGTAGTATTCCCGCGCTTATTCGTTGCTATCGGCACTCGGTGTTTTGGCTACCGTTTCTTTGATCAATGTTTGCAATTCACCCTGCTGCACCATCTCCATGATGATGTCACAACCACCGACTAATTCACCATCTACCCATAATTGTGGGAAGGTTGGCCAGTTAGCAAACTTTGGCAGCTCGGAACGAATATCCGGGTTTTGTAGAATATCAACATACGCAAACTGCTCACCACACTGCATTAACGCTTGTGAAGCTTGTGAAGAAAAACCACAGCTAGGTAACTTAGGTGAGCCCTTCATATATAGTAGGATTGAATTTTCAGCGATTTGTTGTTTGATCTTGTCAACAGTTTCCATGGGCGTTCACTCACTTATAAATAATAAAAAAAAAGGATAATTAATACACAACGTACGATAATCTGTATATGGGTATTATGCCTGTGATTTACAAGATTCTACACGCAAAAATGAACTTATTTAGTGTTTTTGCATATATGATAGTGTGGTTAGGTTTACATAATCGTTCATTTAGCACTTGTAAACTGATCAACAATCCTTATATTAAGGTCAACTGCTAACACATTTGGTTTGCACAGTTAACCCACTTTTATTATGACGAATGGAGAACATCATGGCTTTTGAATTGCCTGCACTACCTTACGAAAAGAATGCCCTTGAACCACATATCTCTGCTGAGACGTTAGAATTTCACCACGGCAAGCATCACGCAACTTACGTTGCTAAGTTAAACGGTTTGGTTGAAGGTACTGACCTTGCATCAAAAAGCCTTGAAGAAATCATCAAATCTTCAGACGGCGGCGTGTTTAACAATGCTGCACAAATTTGGAACCACACGTTCTATTGGCATAGCCTTGCGCCAAATGCTGGCGGCGAAGCTACCGGTGCATTGGCTGACGCGATCAATGCAAAATGGGGTTCATTTGCTGAATTCAAGGCTGCATTTAACGACAAAGCAGTCAACAACTTCGGTTCTAGCTGGACTTGGTTAGTAAAAACAGCTGACGGTTCATTAGACATCGTTAACACGTCTAATGCAGGAACGCCGATCACTGACGGCTTAACACCTTTATTAACGGTTGATTTGTGGGAACACGCTTACTATATTGACTATCGTAATGTGCGTCCTAACTACCTTGAAGGTTTCTGGGCATTAGCCAACTGGGAATTTGCAGCGTCTAATTTCGCCGCATAATTTACCGTACAGTTCACCGTACAATTCATCGCAAGATGTTTTTAAAAGCGCTAAATATTAAGTTTAGCGCTTTTTTCTTACAAAATTCATAGCAAATCTCTGCTACAGATAATTACTCAATTTTTTCTCAATCTAACCAAATACCGACTAAACTTTAAGTATATCTAATTATACGTTATCGCGGAGATGTTATGGGTATATTTGAGCAATATCAGGACCGTTACACTGCACACCAAGAAGAAGAGTTTACCATTCAAGCGTTTTTAGACATCTGTAAAAACGACCCAACCAGTTATACCAGCTCAGCCGAGCGTTTACTCGCGGCTATCGGATCACCAGAAATGATCGATACCTCGCAAGATCCAAGCCTAAGTCGTATCTTTTCAAACCGTGTGATAGCACGTTATCCTGCATTCAGTGAGTTCTATGGAATGGAAGAAGCGGTAGAGCAAATCGTGTCGTACCTAAAACACGCCGCCCAAGGCCTCGAAGAAAAGAAACAAATCCTGTATTTACTTGGCCCAGTCGGCGGCGGTAAATCCTCCCTTGCAGAGCGCCTTAAAGAATTGATGCAAGCCAATCCTATTTATGTACTAAAGGGTTCTCCGGTTAATGATCACCCTTTTGCGTTATTTGATCCTGCCGAAGATGGGGATTTGTTGGCCAGTGAATATGGTATTGCTAAACGTTATCTCAAGACAATAATGTCGCCATGGGCGCGTAAACGCCTGCATGAGTTTAATGGCGATATCAGCCAATTCAAAGTTGTACGCGTCTATCCATCCATTCTCGATCAAATCGGGATAGCTAAGACCGAGCCGGGCGATGAAAACAATCAAGATATTTCGACCTTAGTGGGTAAAGTGGATATTCGGCGCTTAGAAGATTTTGCCCAAAATGATCCTGACGCCTACAGCTATTCAGGTTCGTTATGCAAAGCCAATCAAGGAATGATGGAGTTTGTAGAGATGTTTAAAGCCCCCATCAAGGTATTGCATCCGTTACTCACCGCTACACAAGAAGGCAATTACAACCCAACTGAAGGGTTCTCAGCATTGCCCTTTGATGGCATTATTTTAGCCCATTCTAACGAATCTGAATGGCAGACTTTTCGCAATAACAAAAACAACGAAGCCTTTTTAGATCGGGTATACATTGTCAAAGTGCCCTATTGTCTGCGCGTCTCTGAAGAAATCAAGATTTACCGCAAATTACTCGAAAATAGCGAATTACATGGTGCCCCTTGTGCCCCAGATACCCTAGAAGCGCTGGCTCAATTTAGTGTGTTGTCGCGTATTAATGATACTGAGAACTCCAGTTTATACTCGAAGATGCGCGTCTACGATGGTGAAAGTTTAAAAGACACCGACCCCAAAGCAAAATCATACCAAGAATATCGCGATTATGCTGGCGTAGACGAGGGCATGAATGGTCTATCAACCCGTTTTGCCTTTAAGATCTTATCGCGTGTGTTTAATTTTGACCATACTGAGGTGGCTGCCAATCCGGTCCATTTATTTTATGTACTTGAGCAACAAATTGAACGCGAACAATTCCCAACCGAAACCGCTGAACGCTACAAAGAATTTTTAAAAGACTATTTGGTGCCTAAGTATGTGGAGTTTATTGGTAAAGAAATTCAAACCGCCTATCTTGAGTCATATTCTGAATATGGCCAAAACTTGTTTGACCGGTATGTTACCTATGCAGATTTTTGGATCCAAGATCAAGAATACCGAGATCCGGAAACCGGTCAATTGTTTGACCGCGAAGCACTGAATGCTGAGTTAGAAAAGACCGAAAAACCTGCGGGGATCAGCAACCCAAAAGATTTTCGTAACGAGATTGTCAATTTTGTACTGCGCGCACGCGCCTCTCATGAAGGCATGAACCCGAAATGGACCAGTTACGAAAAGCTGCGCACGGTCATCGAGAAAAAAATGTTTTCGAACACCGAAGATTTACTACCCGTGATTTCATTTAATACCAAATCCTCTAATGATGATCAGAAAAAACACGATGACTTCGTCGCACGTATGACCGAAAAAGGCTATACGCAAAAGCAAGTTCGCTTGCTGTGTGAATGGTATCTGCGTGTCCGTAAGGCGTCTTAATGTATGGCGCACTTTATTGACAGGCGATTAAATAATAAAGGTAAAAGTACGGTTAATCGACAACGATTTTTACGCCGCTACAAAGACCAAATTAAACGTTCAGTGGCTGATGCGGTGAGTGAGCGCAGTGTGACAGATGTAGAACATGGCGAGCATATAACGATCCCTACGAGGGATGTTTCTGAGCCTGTTTTTCATACGGCACCAGGTGGTATTTGCGAGCAAGTACATCCTGGCAATGATCAATTCGTTAGTGGTGATCAAATAGCCCGCCCTCCTAAGGGAGGTGACGGCGGCCAAGGCTGTGGGGATGCCAGTGATACAGGCAATGGAGAAGATGAGTTTTCTTTTCAAATATCCAAAGACGAATATCTGGATCTGTTGTTTGATGATTTAGCTTTACCGAATTTACGCAAAACCCAACAAAAGCAAATGGTGCAATACGAAACCTATCGCTCTGGCCACCAAACAGATGGTGTACCGAGTAATTTGGACATTGTTCGGTCGTTAAAAGGCTCAGTTGCAAGACGAATTGCGCTGACTGCTGGCAAAAAACGCCAAATCAAACAACTTGAGGCTACCATTCAAGGCTTTATCGATGATCCCCACGATCACCCTATCGAAATTGCGGCATTGCGTGAAGAAATAGACAGCTTACGTTCGCGTATTAAACGCGTGCCTTTTATTGATATCTTTGATCTGCGTTTTAAACATTACGCCAAACGCCCTATCCCCACTAGCAAAGCGGTGATGTTTTGTTTGATGGATGTATCTGGCTCGATGGATCAAGCTACCAAAGCGATCGCTAAACGTTTTTATATTTTGCTGTATCTATTTTTGACGCGTAATTACAAAGATGTCGAAGTGGTGTACATACGTCATCATACCCAAGCCAAAGAAGTTGATGAGCAAGAGTTTTTTTATTCACAAGAAACCGGCGGTACAATCGTATCCAGCGCACTCAAATTGATGCTTGAGATTGTCAAAAGCCGCTACGATGCTCAAGAATGGAATGTATACGCAGCGCAGGCCTCTGATGGCGATAATTGGGCGGATGACTCCCCTAATTGCCGTAAATTGTTAACCGAGGCATTGTTACCCGTCACACGTTATTTTGCATATATCGAAATTACCCAGCGCCAACATCAAAGTTTGTGGCGTGAATATACCCAAATACAGGACACACAAGCTAATTTTGCTATGCGACACATTAACAGTGAGGCTGACATATTCCCTACATTTAGAGCATTGTTTAAATCGCAACAGAAAGGAGAGTATGATGGCGCCAGCGCAGCGTAATTCCAATAGCCCTTTATCCGATGGGCCGGATTGGACATTTTCATTACTTGAACAATATGAAGCGCAAATCGATCGGGTGGCCAAATTATATCGCTTAGATATTTATCCCAACCAAATAGAGATCATCACCGCCGAACAAATGATGGATGCATATGCTTCCATTGGCATGCCGATCAATTATTCACATTGGTCTTTTGGCAAAAAATTCATCGCTTCAGAACAAAGCTATAAGCGTGGGCAAATGGGTCTAGCCTATGAAATTGTGATTAATTCAGATCCGTGTATCGCCTATTTAATGGAAGAAAATACCATTACCATGCAAGCATTAGTGATTGCTCATGCGTGTTATGGGCATAATTCGTTTTTTAAAGGCAATTACTTATTCAAAACTTGGACGGATGCTAGCTCCATCATTGATTATCTGGTGTTTGCCAAAAAATTCGTGAGTGATTGTGAAGAAAAATACGGCGTAGAGGATGTCGAAAAAATTATGGATTCATGTCATGCGTTGATGAACTATGGAGTAGACCGATACAAACGTCCCAGTAAGATTTCATTAACTGAAGAACGAGCGCGACAAGCCGACCGAGCCGAATACCTGCAATCACAAGTAAACGATTTATGGCGCACGTTACCGCAATCGCACCAAGCCAAATCAGTTGCAGCTGAACACTTTCCATCTGAACCCCAAGAAAACATATTGTATTTTATCGAAAAGAAAGCCCCGTTATTAGAGCCTTGGCAACGTGAATTAATTCGGGTAGTGCGTAAAGTATCTCAGTATTTTTACCCGCAAAAACAAACCCAAGTCATGAACGAAGGTTGGGCGTGCTTTTGGCACTATCACATTTTGCAGCACCTATATGATGATGGCTTAGTCAGCGATAGTTTTATGTTTGAATTTTTGCATTCACATACCTCGGTTGTTGCTCAACCCGAATACAATAGTCCTTACTATTCAGGTATTAATCCTTATGCACTGGGCTTTGCGATGTTTATGGATATTAAACGCATGTGCACTGAACCCACCGCTGAAGACTATGCTGCTATGCCGGATATTGCCGGTAAAGATTGGCTCGATACTGTTCATTTTGCGATGCAAAACTTTAAGGACGAGTCCTTTATTAGTCAGTTTTTATCTCCTAAGGTGATGCGTGATTTTAAACTTTTTGCGGTACGAGATGACAGTGATAAGGACTACGTAGAGGTCGCGGCAATCCATGATGAGCAAGGTTATCAGCGGGTTCGTGAGACGCTATCTGCGCAGTATAACTTGAGTAATTTAGAGCCTAACATTCAAATCTATCAGGTTGATGCTCGTGGTGACCGCTCGCTTACTTTGCGCTATGTACCACAAAATGGGATCCCATTGGCATCATCGACACAGCAGGTGCTAAAACATTTGCATCGATTATGGGGGTTTGATGTCAAGCTAGAGCAAGCTAACGCCGACGGTACGATCAGCACATTGGCTCGTTGCCCAAGTGATTTTACCGACTCTCGGTAAGCGTTGATGCAATACCAGTGAACTTAACGGGCTTGACACACATAAGCGATATATCTATTTGCATGTATCGCTAGTCGTGTTGCACTCATTGCATCAGGACATGCAAGATTATGCCATGCCGTCGGTGTGGCTAGAGCGTTAGCTGAATCGATGGCTGACGTTGTAGATATGCCTGTGACCGAATATTGATATAACTGATTATTACTGGGATCGTTTACTACAACCAGATTATCTGCAGTTAACGTAAAATAATCAGCACCAAGAGGTAATTTACCGACAAGTTGCTTGTGTTTAGTTGTCAGTCCAAAGCGGTACAGAGATTGCCCTTTGGCGTAGATGACATACTGCTCACTGGACTTGTCTGTAGAATGCCCAATGGACTGCTCGGTAGAATGAGTAACAAAGATGCTAGCACCAATTCCTTCATCTAACACCAACGATTGCGCAGCAAAACCCGATGTTGGCTTCTCACTGATTTGTTGCAAGCTAATAGATTGGACAAGTGTGATGAGTTGTAAAGTGTGAGGCTCACCTAACACAAAGACAACGACCAGCCGAGGATTGACCCAAGCGTGATAACCAATTGGCTCTTGTGCAAACAACTTCCCCACAGACTGACCGGTGGCTGAGTAAAGCCATAGCCATTGTTTGTTTTGTGGATCGACCTGAATGGTAGAGATATGCGTAAAAGGTTCTGGGGAATCAGTGAGCGGTGTTTGCGCTGAACCAAGATTAATAGGCGTCGGTGAATATTCACTGGTCAAAGCAGTCTCTGTGATTTGCTCATGAAACTGTTCGTCGAGGTGGTATGCCCAAATATCCATTTGCCCATTGGGCATGGCTTGGGTATATAAAAGTCGCTGACCGGCGACATCAAAATATGGCTGATTCGTGTAACTAGGCGTATCGGTTATTTGTGTAGTTTCACCGGTTTTGCTGTCCATCACAAACAGATTACTCACCGGTGCCTGCGCTGATGTACCAAAACTTACCGCCCCAAACATCATGCCTGCAATGAGGATAATGATAGCCATCAGCATTCCTTGTTATGGTGCAATTGAGCCTGGTATAACTGGCGTTGGCGACACTATACCTGCATTTTGTCCACGATGACGCAACAAATGATCCATGATAACAATCGCTGCCATGGCTTCTGCAATCGGCACAGCACGGATCCCAACACAAGGATCATGACGCCCTTTGGTGATCACGTCAGTAGTTTTACCATCGACAGTGATTGTTTCACCTGGCACAGTAATCGAAGATGTCGGCTTTAATGCCATATGCACAAGTACATCTTGGCCCGTAGAAATACCTCCTAATACTCCGCCTGAATGGTTAGTAGCAAAACCTTCAGGAGTCAGCGTGTCGCGATGCTCACTGCCTTTTTGATTAATGACAGCAAAGCCATCACCGATCTCAACACCTTTAACCGCGTTGATCCCCATCATCGCATGAGCAAGATCAGCATCAAGTCGGTCAAACACAGGTTCGCCTAAACCCACTGGCATGTTGGTAATTTGGACTGACACTTTAGCGCCGATGGAATCACCTGATTTTTTAAGATCACGCATGTATTCATCTAGCGAATCTAATTTGTCCGTGTCTGGAAAGAAAAACGGATTGGTGTTAGTGACACTGTGATCCACCGTTTCGGCGATGATAGGCCCAAGTTCAGATAAATATCCTAGCACTTCGATACCAAATTGTGCTTTTAAGTATTTTTTGGCAATGGCACCTGCGGCAACGCGGATTGCAGTTTCACGCGCTGAGCTTCGACCACCACCACGATAATCACGAGTACCAAATTTTTGTTGATACGTGTAATCAGCATGCCCAGGACGAAAGCGGTCTGATATTTTGGAGTAATCTTGGCTGCGTTGATCTTGATTGTTGATTAATACACCGATACTGGTGCCTGTAGTCACACCCTCAAATACACCGGATAAAATTTGCACTTCATCAGCTTCACGCCGTGCCGTGGTATAGCGCGAAGTACCTGGTTTACGACGGTCTAAATCACCTTGTAAATCCGCTTCAGTTAGCGCCATTCCTGGAGGGCAACCATCAATCACACCACCAATGGCGATGCCATGCGATTCGCCAAATGTCGTTACGGTAAATAAACGTCCAAAAGTATTGCCTGCCACGATGATTCCTTACTGTGTTTGCCAATAATGGACTAAGGTTTCACGGTCAACCGCAAATACACCTTGCCCACCTTGCTTAAAATCAACCCACTGAACAGCTAAGCCCGGAAAACGAGTCGCCATATGCACAGAGGAGTTACCCACCTCAACAAATAACCAGCCTTCCGGAGATAAATGCTGCGGTGCGTGTTGGAGTATTGTTTCGACGATATCTAAACCGTCTTGTCCTGCTGCTAATGCAAGAGCTGGTTCATGCAAAAATTCTTGAGGTAAATCAGACATATCTTCCGCATCAACATACGGAGGATTTGAGACAATCAAATCATATTGTTGCCCTAACACACCAGTAAACACATCCGAATGCACTGGGTACACACGATGGTCAAGGCCATGCTCTGCAATGTTAATAGCTGCCACATCTAACGCATCTTCACTGATATCTAACGCATCAACCTGGGCATGCTCAAATTGATGCGCTAACGCGATAGCGATACAACCGCCACCGGTACACAAATCCATAATAAGTTGCGGAGGTTTCGATAACCAAGAATGAAACTCATCTTCAATTAGCTCCGCAAACGGAGAGCGTGGGATCAGTACTCGATGATCAACATAAAACGGATAGCCCGCAAACCATGCTTGGTTTGTTAAATATGGTAACGGTTCTAACGTATTGATTCGACGTGTGAGTAACTCAACGATAGCTTCTTTTTCGGCTTGCACTAATTGTGCACTGAACAACGCATCAGAGGTTTTTTGTGCCATGTCAGGTGGTAAAGACACGCTAAACATCACCAACGCAACGGCTTCATCCCAAGCATTATCGGTTCCGTGACCAAAATATACATCGGCTTGATTCATAGCTGATGTGCAATAACGTACCCAATCTAACAAAGAATTAAGTTGTGGGTAATGTGTTGAAGGAAATGAAAATGCCGAAGTCATGAGACAGAATGTACTTTTTACAATGAGAATGCGTATATAATACCTTAAATTTTGCAATAACGGCAAAGGCAATTTGGGTGAGGATTAAAAATTAATGAAAACCAATTTGAGTAAAGGCGCGATCAAGGCTTTTTTAGCGCAACAATCTGCTGCGGTATCAGCGTCTCAGTCATCCAGCGCAAGCCAAATCGATGAAGCGGTGCAAGCGAAAGCTGACTTTATTGCTTCTGTGCAAGGAGTAAAACCGATAACTCAAGACACAATTGCCCCGTTATCCGGTCAACAACAAAAACCAATGCGACGAGATAAGGCCAGTGCAGCGACGCGTACCCGACAACAAGGTGCTGAATTTGTGTTTAGTGATGGGTTTGAAGCACATTTTCCTGACACAGAAGCGCTACTGTGGCATGTCGGTGATAAACCAAGCGCAGCGCTAACCAAACGACTGCGCAAAGGCGATTTTATACCTGAATATCAACTTGATTGTCATGGCTTAACCAAAGCTGATGCCAAAAACGAGCTTGCAGCATTACTTAGTAGTGCTTATCGTCAAGACATTCCGTGCGTGGCCATTATGCATGGACATGGTAGTGGAGTATTAAAACGCGCTATCCCCAACTGGTTGATCCAGTATCCGCATGTAGTCGGCTTTTGTCAGGCACCCAAACAATGGGGCGGCAAAGCGGCAATATTAGTGTTACTGAATATACCTGAACTAGCGCATCGTATTTAGCACAGCTGGTTCAGAAGGATCTGACTAACCTATTATTTGTTATCATCTGCACTGTTATGCACAAACATATAAATGTAATAAGCAGACATGATCACCATGATCAGAATACCTAAGACAGAGCCCCATGCGACTGGATCAGTTAAGAGTAATTGCAACATACATCACCTATTTGGTTTGATTAACGATTACATTAAGTATACAAACCGAGGCAAAACTCGTACTGATCAAGATCAATGTTTAGTCCGAAATCACAAAAAATTAAACCTTATAGTGAATTAAACAAATAACTACATAAAAAGTTTCATAAACCAATTGCGGTTCAAATCATCTTCACACCGTTTCAGTTGTCCGGCGTAGGTCATAGACCGTTGTTTTACTTTGTTGGCGACATTCATGAGCCATTTTTTACGTTGATAGGTTTTGCGTTTGTAACCGCCCCACCCTTCGTGATAATTAAGATATTGGGCATACGCATCCCACTTTGATACGCCATTAATACGCTGTGACTGACTAATAAACCACCCCATAAAATCAATCGCATCGGCAAAGTCATCACGATCCGCACCGCTATTACCTGTCGCTTTGACATAATCATCCCACGTCATGGTCTTAGCTTGAGAGAATCCATACGCACTAGATACCCGACCCCAAGGGATTAAGCCAAACAAGATATAATCTTTAGGTGGGCGCGCTTGTGCTTTAAAAGAGCTTTCTTGATACATCATGGCCATGGGGACATGGATCGGGACACCATATTCATCGTGCATATCTTGCGCGGCATCATACCAATCATCTTTTTCAAAAAATATGGCACATAAATCGTTAGGTTGTTTTGGCGGAGAGACACTGCACCCCCCTAAAATACTGAGGCTGAATACAATGATGCTACTGATGAATAATAGTTTATATTTTTTTTGAACTTTCATACAAATCATCGCTCTTAAATTGTGTAGTATGTGTTTTCCTAGTACATTATCGCCTGACTTGTTGCTATATCGTTAGAATATAGCAAACCGTCAGGTTTTTTTTTGACTGTTATTTTTGACTATCAATAACCAAAGTAAGCGTTGATAAACGCCGAAAAATCCTCAGTATCTGACAACTCAATTTCTTGTTGCTGCGACAATGAGGTTAATTGCATCTCAGCAAAATCCTCCGCACTGTAATGCGCATATTGACGAGCTAACAGTTGTTTTTTGTGTTGTTCACTAAGACGTTTACCAAATGTGGAGTTATCTTCATCATTAGCTTGCATCTTCTTGAGCATTAGACCTGAAGGGGTCAAATCCGGATCTTCGATTTTTTTGTATTCTTGCACCAATGCATTGTGGTATTCGTCCGTGTCATTGACCTTATCAAGTAGGGCCGCCACTTGGGTCATTTCCATAAACATATTATCGGCCCATTGCTTTAATGGGATCTGCTTAGCACCTTGAGCTAATTCTAAATTTGGGTCTCGCCCACGCAGCACTACCGACGTTAAATTATGATCAGTCTGTTTAAACTCTGCCTGGCTCATTGGTTCACTAGGGTCAATCAGGCAATACAACAAAAACACATCCAAAAATAAGATCTGTTGTTTATTGATCCCCACCGTGGAGTAAGGGTCAATATCCAAAGAGCGCACTTCAATATATTCAACCCCACGGGCAGATAAGGCATCGGTTGGTTTTTCATTGCCTTGCGTAATTTGCTTCGGTCGAATAGGTGAATACAGTTCGTTTTCGATTTGTAAGACATTTTTGTTTAGCTGTTGATAATCGCCATTTTCACCAGCAGGAATATGCCCATATTGCTCAGAGGGAGTGCGGATAGCCTTGCGCACTGAACGCACATAACTGTGTAAATCGTTATAACAAATATCAAGGGAAGACTGCGCTGAATTGGTATAGCCCAAATCAGACATACGTAAAGACGTCGCGTAAGGCAAATACAAAGTCCCTTTGCCTAAGGTTTGAAAATCATATGCAGGTTTGCGTCCTTGTAAAAAAGAACTACAAATGGCCGGCGACGCGCCAAACAAATACGGAATAATCCAACACAAACGTCGATAATTACGGATCATGGCAAAATAGCTTTCAGAAATAAATTCTTGATTAAGCTGCTGTCCATGCATTTCACACCAAATATCCCAAAACCCTTGAGGCAATGAAAAATTAAAATGCACGCCCGATATAGCTTGCATCATACTACCGTAGCGGTTTTTGAGGCCGACTCGATACACGTGTTTCATTTTTCCAATATTCGATGTGCCATATTCGGCTAGGACAATATCATCTTCATCACCAACAAAGCACGGCATAGATAATGGCCAAATATACTCATCGCCTAACGCTAAATACACATGCGTATGAATGTCGCTTAATTGCGCTAAGGTAGTATTAATAGAACGGCTAGGTGGAGTGATAAACTCTAATAGATTCTCAGAAAAATCCGTGGTGATCGTCGCATGGGTCAGCGCCGAACCCAACGCCAACGGATGACCTTGCGGCGATAACTTACCATTACCACAAACACGTAATCCCTCTCGTTCAATGCCATGTTGGATATCTTTTAAGACGGGGATCCGGGCGTGTTCAAACAAATAATGCGCACGTCGCGAAAAGGATGAATTCTCTATTAACAAAATAAAAATCCGTATAAGTAATCTAAATTTAATTGCGTAAATAGCAATTTACAATACTCGCGATCATAAGCAATTATCACGCATTAATATAGTCAAAAAGAAAAGAAATCTGGTATTTGTTGATAACTTCGCTAATATTAGGATATCAACTTTTGGGGTATACCAATCTAATGAACTATTTTGATTCGCAATTTGCGGTATCACAACTAAATGGTAATATCGAATTACTGTGTCGCTTATTGACCAAATTTACGGAAGATTATCACGATACACAAGACAAAATCGTCAGTGCGCAAGCTGCTGGGAATGACGATGCGATCAATTTATTGGTGCATACTATCAAAGGTGTCTCTGGTAACTTAGGCATGCAACACTTGCATGAACACTCCAAAATCATTGAAAACAATCTCAAACAGAACCAACTCGACAATAATGCCATTATTGAATACGGCGATAATATCAGTAAGACCATTGCTGCTCTTCGTGCTTTTATTGATGTGCAAGTTGCGCCGCAGACGGTGCTGTCGGATGATGTAAATAATGAAGAGTCGATTGCCTCTTTGATCAGTGTATTGCAAAAGAACCAATTTATTCCGCCCCAAAAACTCGCTCGTTACATGCAAAATGTGACATTAGATGAGACTCAAAAAAGCGAACTAGCTTTGGCTATCCAGCAGTTAAATTACGATACGGCTTTGAGTATTTTGAATGCCCCTAGGACTGACCAATAATTTATGCGGATTTTGTTTGAGCACGCTGATTTTGTCATTATTGCCAAACCAGCCCATGTTACTATGCATGCATCATCAACAACAGCATCGCAGAGTACGACAATTTCACGTCAGGCCATCATTCCCCTGCTAGCACAAGCGTTAAATCAACCTGCCGTGCATCAATGGCATATTGTGCACCGTTTAGATGACGATACGTCTGGATGCTTAATCATTGCCAAACATCCGGCCGCGGCAGAACAATTTAGGGTGTTGTTTAGTCAGCAACAAATCCAAAAATATTATGTTGCACTAACCGACAAAAAAGGTAAACGCAAGCAAGGTTGGGTCAAAGGCGATATGGTTAATAAACGCAGAGGCCAATGGGCATTAACGCAAACGTCAGTGAATCCGGCTGTATCTTATTTTCAACGTGTAGGCTTGGGTAATGGCTACTATTTGTTTTGGATCAAGCCATTCACCGGTAAAACCCATCAGATCCGTGTTGCCTTAAAAAGCAACAGCAGCCCCATCGTCGGCGATACGCATTATGCTGGTGTTGCTGCTGACCGAGTGTATTTGCACGCCTATGCGCTAGAGTTTGAATATTCAGGCACACCCATTTACATCACCTGCCCCGTCGACGATAACATCGACAATGCAGATAACAACACTCAATTATTTAACCAAGTCACCGTGCACAGCCATATTACACCAGCACACTTACAGGAATTAACATGGCCCAGCCAATAGTCCATATCATCGGTCGAGGCGTGATTGGCAGTTTGTTGGCGCAACGTGTAAGCACTGCGCAGTATCCGGTTCGTCAGTATCATCATCGACGCAACAAGCATTTGATATTGCCTAATATACAAATCCAGCAACTTGATACGACATGCATTACCTTACCCACAACACAGTGCTTACCTGGGCAACCAGCACAACTTGATGGGCTCGTGATTATCCCGATTAAAGCTTACCAGATATATGATGTGTTGCTCGAATTACAGGACAAGCTCGCCCCAACAGCAACCATAGTGTTAATGCATAATGGCATGGGGTGTATTGAAGTAGCACAAGAGGTTTTCCCTAACAACGTCATTATTGCCGCGACGACGACAATGGCGGGTTTTCGTGATAATCATACGATTGTGCATACGGCAAAAGGTCAATGCCAACTCGGTTATGTCAATCAACCGCAGCATAAACAACAGTATGAGCATCCCCCACTTCAGCTTCAAGACATGATTAACCATATTCTTCCTGACCCGACATGGCATGATGATATTTTACCGGCGTTGTATACTAAATTAGTGATCAACTGTGTGATCAATCCATTAACAGCGATACATAACATCGCCAACGGACAATTGGCTGAGCCTGAGTATAAAGTATTGTTGGAACCGATTATTGCAGAAGTCATCGCCGTTGCGACAGCTCAGGGGGTCAAATTAAATAAGGAACAACTATTAGAGCAGGTACAGGGTGTGATCGCCAGTACTGCAAATAATTACTCTTCGATGCAACAAGATGTTGCGCATGGTCGCCGCACTGAAATCGAACATATCAATGGCTATGTGGTTCAACTAGGGCAACGACACGGCATTGCAGTACCTGAAAATCAGGCATTATTTGATGCGATATGTGGGCTGACTACTAAGTGCGCCAGCCCATTTAGTTAAACACCGATTAGAGTTCGTTGTTCACCGGCTTCATGTGCGGAAACAAAATCACGTCTTTAATCGTAGGACTATCTGAGAACAACATCACCAAACGGTCAATGCCAATACCTTCTCCGGCTGTCGGCGGTAAACCATACTCAAGCGCCGTTATATAATCTTCATCAAAATGCATGGCTTCATCATCCCCGGCATCTTTTTCTTGTACTTGTTTTTGGAACCGAGCGGCTTGATCTTGTGCATCATTCAGCTCAGAGAATCCATTAGCAAGCTCACGGCCACCAACAAAAAACTCAAATCGGTCAGTCACAAAATGATTGTCATCATTACGACGTGCAAGTGGTGACACTTCCCAAGGGTATTGTGTGATAAATGTCGGTTGATCGAGTTGTTCTTCGGCAGTGGCTTCAAAGATTTCACATAAATATTTACCCGCACCCCAGATACCATCTACCGCTGGCTCTTTAATGTGCAGTTGTTTGGCCATTGCTTTTAGCTCATCCAAGTGCGCTTCAGGATCATTAATCGCAGCAGCGTTCGCTTCTGGCCAATATTTTAAAATCGCATCGCCCATCGACAAACGAGCAAATGGCTGACCAAAATCATATTCTTTGGTCTCGATCACTTCGCCTTCAGCATTTTTGACAGTATTAGTGACGATTGTTGTCCCTAGCACTGTTTGTGCTAAATACTTCAACATGTCTTCGGTCAAATCCATTAAATCATTAAAATCAGCATACGCCTGATAAAATTCTAACATCGTAAACTCTGGATTATGGCGAGTCGATAAACCTTCATTACGGAAGTTACGGTTGATTTCGAACACGCGCTCAAAGCCACCGACGACTAGGCGTTTTAGATATAACTCTGGCGCAATCCTCAGGTACATCTCAATATCAAGGGCATTGTGATGAGTCACAAATGGCTTAGCTGATGCCCCACCAGGGATCACTTGCAACATTGGAGTTTCAACTTCCATATACTGTCGTTCAGTCAAAAAGGTACGAATACCATTGACTATTTTGCTGCGCATAAAGAAGGTTTCACGGGTTTCTGGTGAGGTGATCAAATCGACATAACGTTGACGATATTTGGTTTCTTGATCCGACAAACCGTGGAATTTTTCTGGTAACGGACGCAATGATTTGGTCAATAATTGGTATTCATCCATGTTGACATACAAATCGCCTTTACCGGATTTGTGCAACGCCCCTTTTACGCCAATGATATCGCCAATATCTAGACTACCGTAACGCTCTTTGATGTCTTTTTGGGTATCTTTAGCGGCATAGGCTTGAATTTGCCCTGTCATGTCTTGCAGTAACAAAAACGGCCCGCGCTTAGCCATGACCCGGCCAGCAATACTGACTACATGACCCAATGCTTCAAGGTCTGCTTTTTCATGCTCACCAAATTCAGTATTCAAATCTTGAGCATACGCTTCACGACGAAAACTATTAGGGAAACCGTTCGATTTACAGTTTTCACGGATCGCGTCTAATTTAGCACGGCGTTCTGCAACGAGTTTGTTTTCATCTTGATGTTGGTCAGTCATGGGTATTCCTACAGAGTAATTACAGGCCAGATTTAAGGCTGGCTTCGATAAATTTGTTTAAATCGCCGTCTAACACAGACTGCGTATTGCGCGTTTCTACACCGGTGCGTAAATCTTTGATGCGCGAGTCATCTAGTACATATGAGCGTATTTGACTGCCCCAACCAATATCCGATTTACTGTCTTCGAGTGCTTGTTTTTCAACATTTTGTTTTTGCAACTCATGCTCATACAACTTGGCTTTGAGTTGTTTCATCGCTTGATCTTTGTTCTTGTGCTGTGAGCGGTCATTTTGACATTGTACGACAATGTTGGTTGGCTCATGCGTAATCCGCACCGCAGAATCTGTCCGGTTAACGTGCTGACCACCGGCTCCTGATGCACGGTATGTATCGATACGTAAATCTGAGGGATTAATATCAATATCGATATCATCATTGATTTCTGGGTAAATAAACGCAGAGGCAAATGACGTATGGCGACGACTGCCTGAGTCAAACGGCGATTTGCGCACTAAGCGATGTACGCCCGTTTCAGTGCGTAACCAACCAAATGCATATTCACCACCAAAACGAATAGTGGCAGATTTGATACCCGCAACATCACCATCAGAGACTTCGATGAGTTCGGTCTTAAAGCCGTTCTCTTCACCCCAACGCAAATACATGCGTAACAGCATATTCGCCCAATCTTGGGCTTCGGTGCCACCTGAACCAGATTGAATATCCAAATAACAATCGTTACTGTCATTAGGACCTGCAAACATCCGTCTAAACTCAAGTAGCTCAACGTGTGTTAGTAACTCTGCCAGTTCTGTTTGGGTTTCAGCAAAGGTATCTTCATCTTGCGCTTCAACCGCCAGCTCAAGTAAGCCTTCGACATCATCAACACCTTGTTCAACAACTACGATTGTTTCAACGATTTGTGCCAATACGACTTTTTCTTTGCCGAGGGCTTGCGCCCGCTCAGGATCATTCCATACATTGGGATCTTCGAGTTCACGGTTGACTTCTTCTAGACGCTCTTGTTTGGCATCATAGTCAAAGGTACCCCCGAAGTGACGCCGTACGTTCACGGATATCAGCTAGAGATGTGGTGATTGGATTGGTTTCAAACATAATAAAAGGCGCATCGTTGCTACAATTTTGATGCGCGATTTTAGCGAATTCTAGGTTAAATTGATAGTAAAATTAGCAGCTAATGCACCAAGTTTATGTAACTTGGTGATGGTTTTTTCATCGTTGACTACACCCTGCTCATCGACCAAGGTATGTACTTTACTGATAGCTTGCTGAGTAGGATGGACATGCATCCCTAAATTACTGAGTAAACTACGCAGACTAACCAAGCCGCGAAGCCCCCCTAATGCACCGGGTGATGCCGCCATCAGTGTGGCACTTTTACCTTTAAATGGCGCTAAAGGGGTTTCACCTTCATCCATGCGAGAGGCCCAATCAATGGCATTTTTTAATGCTGCGCTAAATGCTGAATTGTACTCTGGACTAGCAATTAACACCCCGTCATGACTGGTTAACAAGGCCTTAAACGCACGTGCTTGCTCCGGCATGCCTGATTGTGCTTCTAGGTCCTCACAAAATAACGGAGCGATATAATCAGCTAAATGAACGACTGTTACCTCGGCACCAGCGGCTTGAGCCCCTTGTGCAGCGCAAGTAACAATCGCTTGGTTATATGAGTCTTTACGTAAACTGCCACTAAACGCCAGTAATTTAGCCATGGATAATGTTCCTTAAACGATGATTCGGTTGCGCATCGTTATATCCATATAAATCAATCGTATGTGATTAATCATTATCAGGATAAGCGAGGGCACGTTTTTCTTCATATTGCGATTTCTTTTCATTTAACGCAATTAATTTATCGAGTAATGCCGGATTCTTTTTGACTAACTCTTCTACATATAACATCGATTCGGCACGTTCGTCTTTTACTGCAAATTCAATTTGTTTTAACGTTGGATATGCACCACCAGAAGATAAAATATCTTGGGTTTCTTGTGCCATTTTATTGAGTACGTATTGTGGATAACACACTCGATATTTAATACGGGATAATTGACGCTGTTCTAAACGACAGGTAATAGCATATTTTTTGTTATCATTTAACGCGTTAAACGCATCATAAAAATCCAATTCGGCTTTTTTCATTTCATCTTTATAAAACAACAGAGGCACCGAACCGGTCACATCAATGCGCTCAATGTTTTCGCCCGCTTGTTGCTGTGTTTGTTTAGCGTTATCAGCAGCGGTTTGCTCGCTGGCAAACACAGCAGCTGATGATAGGGACAAGATAACAACCATACTTTGCGTTAATTTAGTCAACATAATATTCTTCCTTTTGTAAGTTCCTATTGAGTATACGAACGAATATCCATGATTGTTGTAAACAAACTGTTTAATTAGGCGGTTAGTTGTAAACAAACGTTAATAACCTGTACCCTTAATAACATTTAGACGCATATCAACGTCGATTTACATTTTATCCAGTGTGGCAATACCTAAAATATCTAACCCATTTTTCATTGTCCGACTAGTTAATAAACATAATGCTAAACGAGATTGACGATCTGATTCACTGACCGTATCTTTTAAAATTGGACAAGCTTCATAAAACTTCATAAACAAACTTGCCAATTCATAGATATAAGTACATAACAAATGCGGTGTTGCATCATCGACCATTTGCTCCAAGGTATCTTGATACTGTAATAGCTTAGTCACTAACGCTTTTTCTTGATCTGCCTCGATCTGGATCGGGACTGCCGATGCGCTTAATTCAGCCGGAGTGATCCCTGCTTTACTAAAAATACTCTGAATACGCGTGTAGGCATATTGTAAATACGGCGCAGTATTGCCTTCAAAGCTCAACATCGTATCCCAGTCAAAAATATAATCTGTCGTACGACTTTTACTTAAATCGGCGTATTTAACTGCACTGATCCCAATTTGTTGCGCCATCAATGCCAAAGTGTCTGTTGAAAAATCATTTTCACGGGTTTGCAACAACGCATCGGCTCGTTCAATTGACTCATCTAACAAGTCAACTAATTTAACCGTTCCCCCGGTGCGAGTCTTAAATGGCTTGCCATCTTTGCCCAACATCATGCCAAATGGGCAATGTTGATAGCGGTCGGTATCGGCTAAGAATCCGGCTTTACGGGCTACGATTTCGGTTTGTTTAAAATGCAGTGCTTGACGGGCATCAGTAAAAATAAGCGTGCGCGATGCATTTAACTGTGTTTTACGATACCGAATAGCGGCTAAATCTGTGGTCGCATACAAATAGCCGCCACCGGATTTTTGCACAATGTATACGGCTGGCTTACCGTTTTTATCCGCTAACTCATCCAAAAATGCGACTTGAGCGCCGGCATCCTCGACCACTACACCTTGTGCTTGTAATTCACTGATCACATTGGGCAAATCCGGGTTGTACGCAGACTCGCCCATGACATCAGTGCGCTGTAAACTCACTCCTAGCTTGCTGTATATTTCTTCTGAGTGGGTAATAGATACATCAATAAAATTCTGCCATAACGCTAAACATTGCGCATCGCCGCCTTGTAATTTGACAACGTATTGACGCGCCCGGTCAGCAAACCCTTCTTCTTCATCAAAGCGTACTTTGGCTGCACGATAAAAATCCTCAAGGTCTGACAACGCAGTTTCAGCCACTTCATTGGCTTGCAAACGGTCATTCAGGTGCGCTAGGAGCATTCCAAACTGAGTTCCCCAATCCCCCATGTGATTTTGGCGAATAACATGATGCCCCATAAATTCGAGCGCTTTAGCCACCGCATCACCGATAATAGTCGAACGTAAATGCCCGACATGCATTTCTTTAGCAAGGTTAGGCGCAGAATAATCCACCACAATATGCTGCTGGGGTTGTTTAGGGATAGCTAAGCGTTCATCGGCTAATGTGATTTGCGCTTGCTGTGCCAGCCATGCTGGCGCTAAATGGATATTAATAAACCCCGGTCCAGCGATCTCACAGCGTGCAGCAATATCATCAAGTTCGACCACATCGAGGATCTGCTGAGCAACTTCCCGAGGTGGACAGCGTTTAATTTTGGCTAGACCCATCGCACCATTAAACTGGTATTCCCCAAATTCTGGGCGAGTACTTTTACTCACAGGAACCGCCGCGCCGGCTGCGTCAAGTTGAGCTAACGCAGCTGAAAATCGGGATACTAGTAATGCTTGAATATTCATAATGGCTCTTTAAATGCTGTTTATATGTTGTTAGTTAGTGTGTTAATAAAACACAACGTCGGACTAGCCCGGACTAGCCGATACTATTGTTCACGTGTGGCAGTAAATTTAATATCAGGATAGCGCTCTAATGCTAATGATAAATTCACCATTGTCGGTGCGATATAAGTTAAGTTGTCACCACCATCGAGGGCCAGATTAACTTGTGCTTTACGTCTAAAATCATCGATTTGACGATCATCGCCATATACCCAACGTGCAGTAGCAACGGAGACATGCTCATAAATTGCGTCTACATTGTACTCGGCTTTTAAGCGTGCAACGACCACATCAAACTGCAATACACCCACCGCACCAACGATTAAATCGTTGTTCATCAATGGTCTAAATACTTGTACGGCCCCTTCCTCTGAAAGCTGGATCAGGCCTTTTTGCAATTGCTTCATCTTAAGGGGATCTTTGAGCCTGATACGCTTAAATAGCTCCGGAGCAAAATTTGGAATACCAGAGAAACGAATGTTTTCACCCGCGCTAAAGGTATCACCAATCCGAATTGAGCCATGGTTATGCAAGCCAATGATATCACCTGCATATGCCTCTTCGAGTAATGAGCGATCGCCAGCTAAAAAAGTCAACGCATCGGATACACGCACATCTTTGCCAATCCGCGTATGACGCATTTTCATGCCTTTTTCGTACTTGCCCGATACAATGCGACAAAACGCAATACGGTCACGATGTTTGGGGTCCATATTGGCTTGAATTTTAAACACAAAACCGGAGAATTTTTCTTCTTCGGCGGCAATATCACGTACTTCTGTCGTGCGCGGTTGCGGTTTCGGCGCCCACTCAATTAATCCATCGAGCATGTGGTCCACACCATAGTTACCCAACGCAGTACCAAAGAATACAGGGGTGAGCTCGCCAGCTAAAAACTCGGCTTGATTGAACTCATGCGATGCACCTTGCACTAGCTCAAGCATGTCACGCAACTCTTGGGCGTAAACGCCGATAGCTTCATCCAGCTCAGGGTTATTTAAACCTTTGATCACATTGCCATCTTGAATGGTGTGACCCATACCGGTTTTATATAGAATCGTTTCATCGCGGAGTAAGTGATACACACCTTTGAACTCTTTACCCATACCGATTGGCCAAGTAATCGGCGCGCATTTAATATTGAGGATCTCTTCAACCTCGTCCATCAAATCAATTGGATCGCGGGTATCACGGTCTAATTTATTCATAAAAGTAATAATTGGCGTGTCACGCAAACGCGTAACTTCCATTAACTTAATGGTACGTGCTTCAACCCCTTTTGCTGCATCAATGACCATCAAGCATGAATCGACCGCAGTCAGTGTGCGATAGGTATCTTCGGAGAAGTCTTCATGTCCTGGTGTATCAAGCAGATTGACTAAATGATCAGCATACGGGAACTGCATAACCGATGTTGTCACCGAGATGCCCCGTTCTTTTTCCATTTCCATCCAATCTGATTTGGCATGTTGCCCAGATTTTTTGCCTTTTACCGTACCGGCTTTTTGTAAGGCATTGCCGAACAATAACACTTTTTCGGTGATGGTTGTTTTACCTGCATCGGGATGCGAGATGATAGCGAAAGTTCTTCGCTTGTTGATTTCGTTGAGAAATTCGGCATTTGCCATCTGTTCTAAATCCTATTTTGTACAACAATTTGTACAAAAAAATAAAGTTAACTCTAAGCCCCAATGTATCACTCAATAAAGAGTGCAAGTCTTTGCCAAGGCCTTCAGCCAGCAAAACCTCCCATCAAAGCGATGAAAATTAAATGCGCTATTCTAGCAAAATTGCTGCGCGACAAAAGGGATTACCTGTATGGGCAATTGCACTTGCTTGTAATATATACTTGTTCTATCCATCCGTGCGCTGTCCGTATTAAATCGTTGGCTCGTTTTATTTATTCACTGTCGATCATATGTGCTGGCACTGTGATCAAATAATCATTATCTAACTTACCGCCTTTAGCGACGACACGTTTACCTGAGCCTAAATCGTAGCTAGTTTCGTCTAGCTTTTTAAACCACGGATAGTTTTGGCGTTTAGCTAACCAAAAAAAGAGCCGTTTTACCTTTACGTTTTTACACGCGGTTAAAAGCTTATCTAGTTTTCTAGGTGATAAGTTAACCAAACCTTGCATCAATTCATCTGCGTGTTCAAAGCTGACAGCATCAGGCACATTAAGTAGCACCTCAAATATTGCTTTTTCGGGGCAAGAAAAATAAACAGGCGGTAATTCCTGCTCCCAACTATGTTCTTTAACAAATACCTTGTTTTGCAATAATTCTTCTGGCCATAGCTTATTTGTGCTGTGTCCTTCAAATGTGGCTGGAAGAGACAAGCGCGCCAACCATGTTGGCAGTTTTTCTTGCGCATATAAATGTACATGCGATTTACTACCTAACGCCAAATATTGCGACATACCAGACAATGCTAACGCCGATAATCCACCCACTATTTCAGAGGGGAGTTCGCTATCACTTTTTTGTTCCATGCGCTGCATGGACGCTACAACCCCTTCCCAGCTTATAGAGCGAGTATATTGGCTATACACACCTGACGCCAACAACAACAAGGTTTCTGTTTTAACTGCATTATCTAATGCGTGTGCACTTAGCCCTTGCTCAGCAAGCCACTTTTTAGTGGCAAGCATACCATAGGGCAAAAGCTCTTTAAGTGACTGTTTATAAGTCTCTTTTACAGCACCATCTTCTAAAGTTGTATTATCAACCAAGCTAAAAGCCTTTCAGGAGTTTAATAATTAATTATTTTACGGCGCTATTCGCCGTGAAATTCAATGTGCATAAACTAACACATATAGACTTAGTTTACTATTTTATTTTTATACGGCGCTGATCGCCGTGAAAACCTTCAAAATTAAACCTGTGTGGGTTTCAAAGCATGTTGATATCGGTGTTTTAAGTACCGATATCATTGACTGCATAGAACTGTTGTATAATCAAAAGCGACGACATGCAAAGATGGGTAACATTTCTCCAGTGGAATATGATCCTTGATAACCAATCATCACACCTTCAATATAGATAAAAGTATAAATATTAGGCAAAAGTCGTAGTTGTCGTATACAGTTAATGCATCAATTACTCATATAATTGAAAATAAAAATAATTTTCATCGCTTTTGTCAATCACAGAGTGCCACAGAGAGTGAAATGAAACAGCAATTATTGTTTTGGCAGTTATTTGTTCCAACATGCCTCGTGCTAGGTCTGTTGATGACGGTGTTGTATGTCGAAATCAAAGAAGATGAAACAGACAACGCATTACAAAAAGTCAACCAAGTTAAATACCAAGTTAATCTCCTTAAAAATGAGATTGAGGGCGAGTTATTAACGGTTGAGCGTAATCTTGTGCGCTTGCGTAATGAAAAAAACATTTTGGCATTTCTTGAGAGCAACACCGATATCAACAGACGTGAAGTCGTTGCGTCTTGGTCTAATATGCTCGACGCACACCCTAATTTTCAACAAATCCGCTATATTGACACTAATGGCGTGGAGCTGATCCGCGTAGAGCGAGATTCGACAACCAACGAAATCATTGAAACTACCGAACTACAAAACAAGCTCGACCGCCCCTATGTTAAAAACGGCCTGTCACTGCCCAAAGACGGGATCAAAGTATCTGATTTTGATTTAAACCAAGAGTTTGGTGAGATTGAACGCCCGATTCGTCCGACTATTCGCTTTGTCAGCAAATTTGGCGAGCCCAACCAAAAGCAAGGCATTTTGGTGATCAATTACTTGTGCGTGGGGTTATTTTCTAATCTGGATTCACTGATCGATACCCGCTTGAGCCTGATTAACAAACATGGATTTTATCTACACAGCAATGACACAACCAAAAACTGGGGATGGCTCCTTGATAACAAACAATCGACGTTAAGCGCGGAACGACCTCGATTTTGGTTTAAACTCAATCAAACGGATTCTTACACGGTACAAACTGATGATGAATGGTTGTTTGGTAAGTTACTCTTTACTCCTGCAGGGGCAAGCACCGAGTTGCCGCAGTTATTTTATACGTACCCATTAAAGCGGGATGTCCCGTTTGTCACGTCATTGATCAGTAATACCTATTTATGGATTGTGATTAGTTGTGCGTTGGTCTTTTTAGGCATGATGTTATGGGTCTTTACGACACTAGTTGATCTAGCCCAACAACGTGAAAAAGCCGACAAAGCGAATTTTCAAGCTCAACGTGCCTTATCGGTAAAATCTAAATTTTTAGCCAATATGAGTCATGAAATCCGCACCCCTCTTAACGGTATTATGGGGTTTTTCCAGTTACTCACCCTCGAACCGTTAAACAAAAAACAACAAGGGTTTGCTGATAATGGCCTTAAATCTACGCAGCTGTTAGCGCAAATTCTCAATGACATCTTGGATTTTAGTAAGCTTGAAGCTAACAAATTAGTCCTGCACCCAACAGCATTTTCATTAGAAACCATGATCCAAGATATTGGTATTTTGATGTCGAGCTCATTAAACGAAAAGCGCTTAGAGCTATGGCTCGACATCGAGCCTGCGGTGGATATGTTAGTGATGTGTGATGAGATACGGCTTCGTCAAATCTTGGTGAATATTGCTAACAACGCGATCAAATTTACCGAAGAAGGCTTTGTCAAAATCAAAGTTACAATCCAATCAGAAACCGAAAAAAAGGTTACCCTGCGCTTTGAAATCAGCGATTCAGGCATCGGCCTGAATGATGAACAAATCAATCGCATCTTTAATAGTTTTGAGCAAGCCAGTATGGAAACCAACAAAAAATATGGTGGCACAGGGCTTGGCTTAAATATCACTGAAAATTTGTTAAAATTAATGGGGAGCAAATTACAAGTCACATCCAAACCCTTAGTCGGCTCAACCTTTTGGTTTGAGTTACAACTAGACAAGGCCAGTAATTTTCAGCCCAATCATTTAAGTAATGCCATGACCTCTTCGGTAAATCAAAAAGTCATGCAAAATTTACACGTGGTGATTTTCTCGAATAACACCATCGGTAATAATATTTTAAAACGCATGTGTGAGAACTTTGGTTGGAAAACTACCCCTGCCTCGTGTATCGAGCGTTTACTGGAGATCACCAATGACTATGCACTTCGCCCTACACAATCAGTAGATGTGATATTAGTCGATAAGCCTGAAGTCAATGAACAAACCTGGCGTGAGCTTGCACAATTAAACGCACAAATTATCGAAGCTGATAAACCGCTGATCTACTTGTTGATCACTTTATCGTCTGACTTGAGCACTGCATTTACAGCGGCACAGTTACAACTGATTGATGGACATTTTGTGAAGCCGTTGTCGCCATCGGTGTTATTTGATGAAATATTAACGCGCATTGTCGACCAAGAAACGCATAATACCGCGGTGGCACCACCGGCAAAACTGGATTTGCAGGGCTATGATATTTTATTGGTAGAGGATAATTTTATTAACCAAGAGGTAGTCACCAATATGCTGATAAGCCTTAATGCACACGTGTTTGTAGTCGAAAATGGTCAGCTAGCGGTCAACATATTACGCGACCATCCCCATAAATTTCATGTCATATTAATGGATATGCAAATGCCTGTCATGGACGGTATCACTGCCACACAGTACATTCGTCAGACGTTATCGCTCACCGATCTCCCTATCATCGCGATGACAGCCAATGCTATGGACGCTCATCGCCAAGCATGTTTTGCAGCAGGGATGAATGATCATTTGTCTAAACCGTTTGATCAAGCCATGCTCGTGGAAAAAATTGTTAGCAACGTATCCATCGAAGTATAACGGCATGTTCACGCTGTTCAGTCTGGCTTGGATTAAGTGCAGGATAATAGTCTTTGCGCACTTCAATTTGTGCAAAATCAAAACGTGTGTATAAATGTCTTGCCGCTGCGTTTGATTGGCGTACTTCTAACCATATCTCATCGACTTGTTGAGCTTGGGCACGTTTAATTAGCTCGTGCATCAATGCCGTGCCGATCCCTTGCTGTTGCCTATCGGGTGTCACTGCAATCTCTAGCAAAGACCATTCAATAAAACGAGGCGCTTGCACTGCCATCACGATATAAAAACCTAATACCTGACCTGCTTGTACTAATTGTACAGCAGTATTTGCACCACTAATGCTATCGATAAAGGTTTGCTCTGACCATGTGTTTTGTTGGACTTGGCACATGATGGCAAACGCAGCATGGTAGTTATCCAAGGTGATCGTTTGCATTTCGAAGGAAGCATTATTCACATGTATTCACGACATCGCGTATTGTTGCGCTAAAGCAAGCAATAAAGTCTGTTTATGCTCAACGCTGAGCGGCTGGGGGACTTGTAATACATCCTTGGTCACGATAACCGCATCACCGACAATACTGTTACTATGACCAAGCGCACCACCAATGGCAATCTCGATATCAGTAATTAACTGTATTGGTAATGCCACTGCTGGTTCAGATATAACATCTACGACAGTTGCAGGCATGGTTGCAGCGACAGGCTCAGCCACAGTAAGTTGGGCATCGGCTACTTGAGTGTCTGCTACTTGGGCATCTGCATCGGTCTGGTTCGCAACATACATGGGGATCTGCATGGCTTGCAAAATCGCTTGTTGATAGTGCTTTGTGTTATCCGTTGCGAGCGTCATATCAGTAGTAAGGGTCATATCAGTAGTAAGGGTCATAGTGCAATAATTTCCCACTCACCTACACTCACCGCAATCACTTTGACTTTGGTTTGGGCACGGATAGGCTCAGCACTGATTAATTTCCATTCAATCCCTGAGTATTTGTAGGTAACATCAGCAACTGGCTCACTGCCTGCACCACTGCCGGTATCACTGTCTGAAGTCGATCCAACGTCTTGTGCTAAGACGAATGTAAAACCAACCAGATCGGAGGTAACCGGTTTTTCTTCTTGTTGATTTTGTAGCCCCTTAAACGGTTTCCATAACACCACTGCAAGGACAGCTGTCAACACAGCAATGATCACCAGCGCATTTAAAAAGTCACTCTCAATCAAGCCCACATACATCGCGACACTGGTTAGAATAGTCGCAGCACCAATCATGAACAAAATAATAGTCGAGAAACTCAACACCGTCACTTCGACAATTAAAATGATCAGCCCGATAATAAATAATGTTTCTGCTAAATTTTGTTCAAGCCAATTCATGGCCGTGCTCCTGTATTTAAGGTGTTGATAATCGCGGTTGCTTGCGCCACCATGCTTGAAGCATCTGTTGCGTTATCAGGTAATAGTACCACGGATGATTCTTTGGCAATAGCTTGTTTGGCTTCAATGGCTTTGCTGGCAAGATCCAACTGAATGGCTTTTTGCCCATCATCAGTATTGGCTTGCGCACCCACTTTGGCTAATGCTTCGGCCTGAGCTTCAGCAACCGCGACGATGGCTTTGGCTTCACCTTCAGCGCGCAGTATTTGTTCAGCGCGATCGGCTTCAGCGGCGAGTACTTGGGATTGCTTTTCACCTTCAGCACGGTTGATTGCCGCTTGACGATCCCCCTCAGATTCTAAGATTTGTGCACGTTTAACCCGTTCTGCTTTCATCTGTGCTTCCATCGCTTCCATTACCGATGACGGTGGTGTGATGTCTTTAATTTCATAGCGCAGTACTTGGATGCCCCATGGACCAGACGCTTCATTGATGGCAGAAACGATATTGGCGTTGAGCATATCACGCTCTTCAAAGGTTTTATCCAACTCCATTTTACCTAACTCTGAACGCATCGTCGTTTGCGCTAATTGAGTCACAGCGAACACGTAGTCATCTACGCCATAGGTGGCTTTTTTGGGATCCAGTACCCGAAAATACAATACCCCATCAACCGACAAACTGATATTGTCTTTGGTGATCGCTGATTGCTCTGGTACATCAACCGCTTGTTCTTTTAAGCTGCGATTAGCTGATACTTGATCGATAAAAGGAATTAAAAAATTCAAACCCGCTTCTCGCGTAGACTGATACTTGCCAAAGCGTTCAATCACATAGGCGCGATTTTGAGGTACAAATTTAATTGAAAACTTTAAAATAACAATGACAAAAATCACTAAAAATATAGGGATACTGAATAATGTGGTTAGTATTGATGTTGATTCCATTTAGCACTACTCCAAAAAAATAAAAGACACAAATAAAAATTACCTAATTTAAGTATATAAATAACTGCCAAATATTCAATCTGCTAATTGTA
Source organism: uncultured Glaciecola sp. (assembly GCA_937125395.1). Taxonomy (GTDB): domain Bacteria; phylum Pseudomonadota; class Gammaproteobacteria; order Enterobacterales; family Alteromonadaceae; genus Opacimonas. The sequence continues at coordinate 20,299 of CAKZLI010000001.1, read as the reverse complement.
AATAGGTGTTGCTACTCTGGGGGGATATCCCAAAGCAAGATACCGCGTTATCCAAAAGTCGTATTCTGCCAAATCCAAAGATCATTTACAGTAGATTAATATCTTATTAACACACTACATGGAATTTACAGCGATGACTTATCAAACTGAATATGCCAAATCGATTCACTCTCCTGCTGAGTTTTGGGCTGAAAAAGCGCGTGCATTACCTTGGTTTGTGCCACCTAAGACCATCTTAAGTAAAGATGAGAACAACATGGACCGTTGGTTTGCGGATGGGTCAATGAATACCTGTTTTATGGCGGTGGACCATCATGTGCAATCTGGACGAGGTGATCAAGCTGCGATTATCTTTGATTCTCCGGTCACAAATGTCAAACAGACTCTCACCTACAACGAATTACTAACCCAAGTGGCACAGTTTGCTGGCGTATTACGTGCCAAAGGTGTTGATAAAGGCGACCGAGTTATCATCTATATGCCGATGATCCCTGAAGCGGCCATTGCAATGCTTGCTGTAGCACGTTTAGGTGCGGTTCATTCGGTGGTCTTTGGTGGATTTGCACCAAATGAGCTAGCAGTGCGCATTGATGATGCTCAGCCCAAAGTCATCGTCACAGCCTCTTGTGGTGTCGAAATCAGTAAAGTCATCGCCTACAAACCATTAGTCGATGAAGCGATCGCACAGGCATCACATACCCCTGACAGTGTTATTTTATTGCAACGCGATACCTTACTAGCGCCATTAGAACATAGCCGTGATTGTGCTTGGCACACCTTAATGGAACAAGCGCCATCGGTCGAACCAGTACCGGTATTGGGCACTGACCCACTATATATACTGTATACATCGGGCACCACTGGGGCGCCTAAAGGAGTATTACGGGATAATGGCGGGCATGCCGTTGCGCTTCATTATTCGATGCAAGCCATCTATGACAATCAAGCTGGCGATGTGTTTTGGGCCGCGTCAGATGTGGGTTGGGTTGTGGGTCATTCATATATTGTCTACGCGCCGTTATTAGCCGGATGTACGACCATTATGTATGAAGGAAAACCGGTCAGAACGCCCGATCCGGGGGCATTTTGGCGTATGATTGAAGAATACAAAATCAAGACCCTATTTGCTGCACCTACGGCATTTAGAGCCATCAAAAAAGAAGATCCAGAAGGCGCATTAATCAACGAGTATGATATCTCCAGTTTACAAAATATCTTTATGGCCGGAGAACGACTTGATCCGCCTACTTATGACTGGACTGTTGAAAAAACCCAAAAACCCGTAATCGATCATTGGTGGCAAACCGAAACCGGTTGGGCCATCTGTGGCAATATGCTCGGGATCGAAAAAGTTGCCGTTAAAGCCGGCTCAGCAACGCTACCCATCACCGGTTACAATGTGTGTATTTTGGATGATCATGGTGAAGTATTACCGGCAGGTCAACAAGGTGCGATTGCGATTAAATTACCTCTGCCACCAAGTTGTTTACCATCAATTTGGGGTAACTTTGAACGTTTCTCCAGTGCGTATCTGAGTGAATTTCCAGGGTATTATAGTACAGGTGATGGCGGATACATTGATGAAGATGGCTACGTATTTATTATGGGACGCACCGATGACGTCATAAATATTGCAGGTCACCGTCTTTCTACTGGCGAAATGGAAGAAGTAGTGGCACAACATCCAGCCGTTGCAGAATGCGCGGTAATTGGTGTACATGATAGTCTCAAAGGGCAATTACCAGTGGGCATGGTCATCCTTAAAGATGGCTATGCAATTGATGATGCGACGTTGCACAGCGATATCAAACACGCGTTAGTCAAAAACATTGGACCGATAGCTTGCTTTAAAGATACCTTAATCGTACCGCGCTTACCCAAGACTCGCTCTGGTAAGATATTGCGCAAAATCCTCCGAGCCATGGCTGATGGACAGACATTTACAGTGCCATCGACCATTGATGATCCCGCTTGTCTTGACGAAATGAAAGCCTTGATGCAAGCTAGAAATTGGATCAAATAAGCCAATCAATTCGCAGAAGCAATCGATAGTTAATATAATAACTAGCGATATAATAAATAACCTAATAAGGGACGACATATGTTTCATGCATTACAACTGACCGACAAAGAGACTATCACGCTCACACAATTAGACGAGAATGATTTGCCTGAAGGCGATGTCAGTGTTGCGGTCAGCTACAGTACCATTAATTACAAAGATGCATTGGCCGTCACTGGCAGTGCGCCTATTGCTAGAAGCTATCCGATGGTACCAGGTATTGATTTTAGTGGTGTGGTCACACAATCAGATAATCCAGATTATCACGTTGGCGACAAAGTCGTGTTAAATGGTTGGGGCGTTGGCGAAAGCCATTGGGGTGGTTTTGCACAACAAGCTCGGGTCAAAGGCAAATGGCTAATTAAATTGCCAGAGGGCCTAAGTGAAGCAGATGCCATGCGCATCGGTACAGCAGGCTATACCGCCATGTTATGTTGTAATGCGTTGCGTGATCATGGGGTGACACCAGAGTCTGGTCCCATTATTGTATCCGGTGCAACAGGAGGTGTAGGCAGCATCGCAGTGTATATTCTCGCTAAACGCGGCTACACGGTTCATGCCTTGTCAGGTAAACCTGAACAACGTGATTATTTATTAGGCCTTGGCGCAACAGATACGCTTGATCGTGCCCAATATGCCGAAAAAGCCCGGGCATTAGGTCAACAGCTTTGGGCCGGTGCGGTTGATGTAGTAGGCTCTCACACCTTAGCCAATATCATTGCCAATACCCAATACGGTGGTGTTGTCACGGCGTGTGGATTAGCGCAAGGAATGGATTTACCCTCATCCGTTGCCCCCTTTATTTTACGCGGTGTGTCATTAGTGGGTGTGGATAGTGTGTACTGTCCGATTGCTAAGCGCCAAGCAGCGTGGCATGATTTAGCCAACGAAATGGATATCTCACAGTTATCTGATATTGCCCATACCATTGGGCTAGATGGCGTTGAAACAGCGGCAAAAGCGTTAATGGCAGGGACTGTAACGGGTCGCTATTTGGTTGACCTAAAATAAACAAGAATAATACTTGAGTTATTACTTGTTGCTCTTAAAATAGATCCCATCGATATACAATGTGTATATCACGTGTTTATAACGGAGCAGTAAGTAATGGACTCAATATCCCCTTCAGCGCATATCCCCCAATCTGATTTATCCTGTCAAGCGACTATCGCAGCTTCTGGTGTGAAGTTTGGTACCAGTGGTGCCCGTGGATTGGTGACTGATTTTACACCTGAAGTCTGTTATGCGTTTGCTTTGGCTTTTTTGACCAGTATTCAATCGCGATTTACTTTTAACACTGTTGCATTTGCTATTGATAATCGCCCTAGCAGTCCAACTATGGCAGCAGCGTGTATACAAGCCGTGCACGATTTAGGAATGAGCTGTGAATATTATGGGGTATGCCCAACACCCGCACTTGCTTATATTGCAATGCAAGACCAACAACCGTGTATCATGATCACCGGCTCGCACATTCCTTTTGACCGCAATGGCTTAAAATTTTATCGGCCCGATGGTGAGATCACCAAAATAGACGAACAAGGTATTTTGCACTGCCAAGCTCAGCGACCTGCCAGCTTATCTATCGCTGCGCTGCCAGAGGTTAACCCTCGTTGTGCGCAGCAATACATTCAGCGCGTAACCGATGTGTTTTCTCCAACGCTATTACAAGGCAAAAAAATCGGGATATTTGAACATTCCAGTGCCGGTCGTGATATTTATCAAGGGTTATTTGAAGCACTTGGTGCTGAAGTGATGGCCCTTGAGCGCACCGATACTTTTGTACCGATAGATACGGAAGCGGTAGGCGAAGCCGATCGCCAAAAAGCCCTAGCATGGTCAGCCCAATACGGCTTTGATATGATTTATTCCACCGATGGTGATGGTGATAGACCATTATTATCCGATGAAAATGGTGTCTGGTTACGGGGCGATATCGTCGGTTTGTTAACAGCACAAGCACTACATATTGAATCGTTAGCGGTACCTGTCAGTTGTAACACCGCGATAGAAAGCAGTGGCCATTTTGCACATGTCACGCGCACCAAAATCGGCTCTCCGTATGTTATCGATGCCTTCGCCTCATTATCGACAGATTATGCATCGGTTGCTGGCTTTGAAGCGAATGGTGGATTTTTGTTAGGTACGGATGTTGTACTTAATGACACTACGATTCATGCATTACCGACCCGAGATGCGTTGTTACCGGCAATTATGTTACTGAGTTTAAGTATCGATCAGCAATGCGGGATCAGTTCGCTCGTGGCTAATTTACCGCAGCGCTTTACTCACAGTGATCGCATTACACAATTTCCTACGGAACAATCGCAAGCTTTATTGACGCAATTATCGAATGACCCGAGCGAGTTATTACATGCTATGGGCTGTTCATCAGCAATGCAATCGAATAATACCATCGATGGTCTACGCATGGTGTTGCAGAATCAAGATATTGTGCATTTACGCCCAAGTGGTAATGCCCCAGAATTGAGATGCTATGCTGAAAGTAACACATCTCAGCAAGCGCAACTATTGGTAACGCGAGCATTAGCAGCAGTACAGCAATAATATTGAGATAAGCGAGAAAGGCCTAAAACAAGGTTAACTGGCTATTCAAAAGTGCGTAAAGCCCGTAAATGACGGTTTTGTGGAACAATTGGCGGTAATTTAAAAGCTATTTTTGTAGTGTAAATCAAAACTTGTATTAAAATTAATACTACAATAAGAAACAGGATAGATTTATGAAAACCACACACAAAGAACCGTTTACCGCGTTAATTAGTTTATCAGTCTTAGCCATCTTGCTTATTTTGTATTTGGTTTAGTTAGTCAACAAACCAACCCATTTCCACGTCAGATTAATGATAGATTGTTGATAGATTAAGGACAGCCCATCACTGGGTATGGTATATTATAAGCATTGTTGATAATTGATAGATTAGCTACTAATTTACTATGTTTGATTTACCTACCATATCACTTCGCTCTAGCGTTTCAGGACAAGAATGGCAGACTCGCGTTGAGCTTGCCGCAGCCTATCGTTTGATGGTTATTCATGGTTGGGATGATTTAATCCACACTCATATCTCAGCTCGGATCCCCGGTACCGATGATCTCTTGATCAATGCATTTGGATTGTGTTTTGAAGAAGTCACCGCATCAAATTTAGTCAAAATAGACATTCAAGGCAACATCATTCAAGCCAATTGTCCATTCACCATCAATCCAGCCGGTTTTACCATTCACAGTGCGGTGCATATCGCTCGCCATGCTGACCAATGTGCTTTTCATGTGCATCACTGTGATGCAATTGCCGTCGCCAGTACCCAGCAAGGTTTGCAGCCTTATTCTCAATATGCTGCATTTGCACTTGCTTCCATGGCGTATCATGACTATGAAGGGTTGGCGGTCAATGATGAGGAGATCGCTCGTTTGCAATCTGACCTCGGCACTGCCAACTTTATGCTACTGCGCAACCATGGCGCACTCACCATGGGGCTGACAATTGGCGATGCATTTATGCACATGTATGATTTACTCAAAGCCTGTGAGATCCAGATCAAACTGCAAAGCAGTAATGATCAGCCCATTTTGATTGAGCAATCGATTATTGATGGGATCAAAGCACAAGCGAATATTGTACATACTGGCCTTACTGGTGGCCAAAAAACCTGGCCAGCCATGCTGCGTCGAGTCAAACGTCAGTACCCTGATTTTGATATGTAAGTGCGGAACCGTTAGTTATATTTATCTTTTTACCTTATTAATTACCTAATATAAGAGTGCATTATGAAAGTGACCCATGTAGAAATATTCGATATCCATTGTCCAGAACGTCCACCTTGGAATCCCATCTTTGTGCGTGTGCATACCGATGAAGGGATTCACGGGGTTGGCGAAGCAGGTTTGGCCTATGATTGGGGTCACAGTGCAGCAGCGGCGATGATTAAAGAGATAGTAGAGGCCGTATTAATTGGTCATGACCCATTCAAAACCGAACAATTATGGTCCCGTATGTTACGTGAAAGTTTTTGGGGATTAGGTGGCGGACCGGTATTGTATGCAGCCATGAGTGCAATCGATACCGCGTTGTGGGATATCAAAGGTAAAGCGCTCAATGTGCCGGTGTACCAATTACTCGGCGGCAAAACCAACGATAACCTCCGTACTTATGCCAGCCAATTACAATTTGATTGGGATACGGAATGCACCAAATTAATCGAACCGGAGCAATATGCACAAGCTGCTTTAAAAGCGGTCGCTGAAGGGTACGACGCGGTCAAAGTTGATCCGATTGTGTATAACGAATTTGGTGAATCGAGCTTTGATCGCACTAATTTATTTACGCCTAAACAAATGCGTTTGTTTGGTGATCGCCTGCGCGCAATTCGTGATGCAGTCGGCAGTGATGTCGATATTATTTTTGAAGCACACTCGTTAATGGGCTGTGCCAGTGCCATTCAAATTGGCAGTATCATCGAAGAAGTCGGCTGTATGATGTTTGAAGAGCCGGTCAATTACCTCAACTCTGCAGTACACAAAAAAGTCGAACAAAATGTCAACGTCCCTATCGCTGGTGGCGAGCGTTTATATCATCGTTGGGATGTGCGTCCGTACTTTGAAGATCAAAGTATCGATGTTTTACAACCCGATGTGGGCTTGTGTGGCGGCTTTACCGAAGCCAAAAAAGTCTGTGATTATGCTGATGTCTACGATATTCGCATTCAAGCCCATGTGTGTGGTGGCCCTGTAGCAACAGCGGCTGCATTGCAACTTGAGGCGGCCATTCCTAATTTCTTGATCCACGAACATCACACCTATGCGATCAAATCATGGAACAGAGAGCTGTGTATTCAAGATTATCAACCGGTTAATGGACAATTTGTCGTACCTGATTTACCCGGGATTGGCATTGAGCTCAACGATGAGATCGTCAAGCGCTCACCACACGTGATCGTTAAATAACCAGCGGTGACGTTCTCAAGGGTGATTTTTTTGTCGAGGGCGATTACTTTGTCGAGGGCGATGAGAAATACGTAGCTAGTGCTGTTTGCTCAAACAAGCAGCGTTGGCTATGCTCATCTAAGCCTAAATCCTTACACACTGTTACCATTTGCTGCCAGTACTCTTGATAAGTAGAACGCAGTAAACTCACTGGAAAATTACTCGCCAACATCACTCGCTCCACCCCAAAGAACTGTATCAAAGCGCCCAGCGCTTCCACAATTCGAGCATGAGCGTAGTGCCGGTCGGCCATTTCCCAGCCGGAGGCTTTAACGATGAGTGTGGGGATCTGCGCTAATCGCTGCAGATTTGAGTGCCATTTCATGGGGTCTGTCTGACAGCCGATAGATGCATGATCTACAACCCAGATTGCCGGTGTCTCGCGTGTCGCAAACCATTGCTCGATAGCCGTAACTACTGATTCATCGGTGAGATCAAATTGCGCTTCAAAAATATACTGCTTATCCGCTAAGTAATGTAAATTGGTCAATACTTGCGGATTGCTAAGTAAGCTCAATGCATTCTCATCCAAAATATGCCGCACTCCAACACAATGCGCATAGTCAAAGAATGGGTTAATTTGATTGATAAACTTTGTGGTTGCTAAGGTGAGATCACAAGTAGCAATACTGGCGCATCGACTTAAAGGGGATGAGATTTGCCACTGGGCAAACATCTTGTCCACTGAAGCTAGTTCACGCCATGGTTGTGCATTATCAAAACCTGCTTCAATGTGCACACATCCTGTAATCTGCAGCGGTGCTGATAGGCATAAATCGGCCGGAGTATAGGAATGATGAATGTTGTCTTTATCTGGCCAAAAAGGGGGATTGTGCGGGTGTAACCATGCATATTTGCCTTGCGCTAAATCAAATAAATGCACATGCGGGTCGACAATTCGGATCATCGGGTACTGTAACCGCCATCAATCACTGGTAATGCACCCGTAATAAAACGTGCATCATCGGAAGCCAAGAACAGCGCATAAGCAGCGACTTCTTCAGGCAAACCAATTCGTCCAATAGGCTGGCATTGTGCTTCTTCAGCATGGACTTGGTCAATATCTGCGCCGGAGCGTTTGACATATTGGGCAATAGCGTTCTGATATAAGGGGGTATCAATCGTGCCTGGACACAGTGCATTAGCACGGATGTTAAATTGTGCATAATCCAGCGCCGTCGTTTTGGCCATGGATGCAAGCGCATGCTTAGTCAAATTGTATGCAAATGACCCGGTTTTACCCACTAATGCTTGCTCAGAGGCAATTAGGATAATGCTCCCGTTTGCTGCTTGTTGCATGCCGGGTAAGACTGCTTGGACTGCGTTAAACGCCCCTTTGACATTCAATGCAAATAAGTCATCTAGTTGCGCTTCACTGGTCTGTTCCAGGGTGCCTGAGACATGTTTACCTGCATTACAGACCAAAGTATCGATGACATGTTGTGAGGCAATATCGGCAATCGCTTGGTTCACCGCTGCGTGATTTGTCACATCCACTATTACATTGTGAATACGCTCACTTAGCGACGTATCGGCGTTAGTAGCGGCGTTAGTAGCGGCTAATGAGGGTTGAATATCGAGATTAAACACCCGATAGCCTGCTTGGGCAAAACGCTGACAGATCGCTAGGCCAATGCCAGAGGAACCTCCGGTGATCACCAGTGTTTTGTTGACGGCGACACCATTGCTTAGAGCTGGCGATGACGCATCGGCTTGGGTATCTTGCATTAAACAGACCTAACTGGGTTTGTGATTTAATTGATTAAACTTGACGACTTTAGGATCGCTGTTACTAGCATGATCTAAATAATCAAGTTCAGGGCGTGCTTGTTTAGCGATATATAACAAATCGACAATTGGATCATTCGGTTTGTACGCTGTCGGCGCATCTATCAATAATTGGCGAATCGTTTCATGGTCAAATGCATGACAAGCATCATCTAACTGTTGAATGATTTTTTGTAGTTCATCCCACGGGAGCATGACCTCATTTGCAGTCATGATACGCTCATGATGGGTTAATTCAACATCATCCCCAATCAGAAGCTCTTCGTAAAGTTTTTCGCCTGGACGTAAGCCGGTGCATTGAATTTCAACATCACCATCGGGATTAAATCCATCTTTGACTTCCAATCCCGATAAGCGAATGAGTTTAACGGCTAAATCACGGATCCGCACAGGTTCACCCATATCCAATACAAATACATCTCCGCCCTTGCCCATAGCACCGGCCTGGATCACTAATTGGGCTGCTTCGGGAATAGTCATAAAGTAACGTGTTATATCGTTGTGGGTTAAGGTAACTGGACCACCGTCTTTAATTTGTTTACGAAACAAAGGGACGACTGAGCCCGATGAGCCGAGCACATTACCAAAGCGCACCATACAAAAACGCGTACCAGATTGCTTGTTGGCCAATGCTTGCAACACAAGCTCCGCCATCCGTTTGGTTGCACCCATAATATTGGTCGGACGGACGGCTTTATCGGTAGAGACGAGTACGAAGGTCTCTACATTAGCATTAATAGCGGCTTTAGCAGTGTCCATGGTACCAAAAATATTATTGCGCACCCCTTCGACAACGTTGTTTTCAACTAAGGGAACATGTTTATACGCTGCAGCATGATACATGGTGTTGACGCCAAAGGCTTTGAGTACATTCTCAACACGATTGATGCGCTGCACTGAACCAATGATGGGAATAATTTCAACGTTGAGTTGCTTTTCAATCACCAGTTGTTGCAGCTCACGATCAACGGTGTACAGCCCAAATTCGAATAATTCAAACAACACCAATTTGGTCGGCTGAAAACGAATAATTTGGCGACATAACTCCGAACCAATTGAACCACCGGCGCCAGTAACCATCACGACTTTTTGATAGATGTTCGCTTGCATTAAATCGTTTTGCGGAGTGACTGCATCACGACCTAATAAATCTTCAATTTCTACATCACGAATTTCACCAGAGGGCGCATTCCCCTCAATCACATCCATCATGCCTGGGATGGTTTGTACGGCAACCGTAAAACGTTCTAAATCAGTGAGGATTTGTTTACGTACACCGCGTTTAATACTTGGCAACGCCAGTAGAATTTTACTAACAATACGTGTTTTTAATAATTCATCTAACTGCGTCAAAGCAATGACAGGCACGCCTTGAATAATAGAACCTTGTTTTTTGGTATCATCATCAATGAACGCAATCGGTGCATATTCTCCGCCATTCATCAATCCATAGGCCAATTGCCGTCCAGCACTTCCGGCTCCGTAAATGATAACAGCTTGTTTATTTTCTCGCGTGATCGTACTCACTAACGCGCGTAACACCAAACGTGAACCACCAATAAACATGAGGCATAACGCAAAATAAATGATCGGAACAGTTTTAGGCAATTGTGTGGAGAAGAAGAAATCAGCAATCACTAACAACGAGGTAGACGCTGCAACGGCCGCCACGATAGACCAGACTGCCATGGTCGACAAATACCGCAATATCGCGCGATATAGGCCAAATTTAATAAAGATAATGATGCTAACTGGAGCCAAAGTCAGCGCAATGAACCAATACTTAGGTTCAGCGGCAACACTGAGTGTCTCAAGTCGTAAAAATAACGCTAACCAAAATGACACAATTACAAACGATGAATCAATACACACAGTTACCAGACGTTTGATGGTACGAGTGGCATCAAATAAATGTGAAAGCATACGCATTCCTTATACATTGTTCCGATTTATATCTTTGGAGATGGCTTGTCAGCCGAATACGGAGGAAAAATATGGATACATTATAGCACATTGCAATATTCAAATAACTAAGACAAATTCCTAGCACGACACATACAAGCGATCACGGTGACTAATTACCCTGGAACTTGACGCACTAAATGCGCAAATGCGACATTAAATGCTGCTTCTTGAAACAACTTTAACCCTGTATCAGCATAGGCAATCGGCATGGGATTATGTTTTAGGATCGCTTTTAGTTCAATCGCACTGATGACGCGCACATCCAAATCAGCAATCAACTGGATGGCTGCTTCCATTTTGAAACCGAGTGCACCACCAGCAAATTTGCCTTTTAGAGGGCGCTCTTTGATCACCACCGCATCAATCTTGTAGTCTTCGATTAACTTAGCAAACGTTGCTTGAAAATAACGTAAATCTGCAGTGGTATTTTTCTTGGTGTATTCGATTTTACGTACACGACAATCAGGAATATTAAACAATCCATCCTGTTGTGATAATAGGCTGATAATGGCTTCTGTACCTTTTAACTCGACACCGCATACTTGCATGTTATTTACTCTGGTTGATATTTGTTGGGTATTTTAACGCTTTTACGCGACAAGGGATAGTAAAACCCCGTCAAAACGCATATTGCTGCTCAACACAATACCTTGATATACTAGCTGCACAGCAAACGGAGTAATATCATGTGTCAATTAATGGGAATGTCTGCCAATGTGCCAACCGATGCACGCTTTAGCTTCACGGGTTTGGTGGAGCGAGCCGGTCGCACCGATGTCCACAAAGATGGCTGGGGTATCACCTTTTATCAAGGCAAAGGGGTGCAGGATTTTCGTGATTTGCAAGCCGGTTCGCAGTGTGATGTCGCGCAATTTTTGAAACAGCAATGCATCAAAAGTGACATCGTGGTCAGCCACATTCGCCAAGCTAATGTCGGTGCATTGACGCTTGAAAACACCCATCCTTTTCGCCGTGAAATGTGGGGTGAGAACTGGACATTTGCACACAATGGACAGCTCAACGATATTGATACTGTTTTGCCTTTGGGGCGTTTTTTACCGGTTGGGGCAACCGACAGTGAGCATATTTTTTGTTGGTTATTAGACCAAATTTATCATCAGTTTCCGACTCGACCCGCTGATACTAATGCTTTGTATACATTGATATATCAGTTGCGCGAACGCTTGCATGCATATGATGTGTGTAACTTTTTACTCTCAGATGGCCATGTTCTCATCGCACATTGTTCCAATAATTTGCATTGGATTACGCGCCGTGCCCCCTTTGGCCCAGCACTGCTCAAAGATATTCAAGTGACAGTGGATTTTAGTGATGAAACCACACCCAATGATGTCGTGACGGTGATAGCGACTCAGCCGTTAACCACTAATGAGACTTGGCAACAGATGCAACCAGGGGAAATGGTGGTCTTTGCAGCTGGTGAACGGATTGCAGAGTTTAACTAGCGAGCTTAAACCCGCCCAGCTAAATACATCTTTCGTCATTGAGCATGTGCCATTCAAGACCATCACCAGCGTGAGCTCTAGTCTTAAATTCTTGACCTAGCACGGCTTGGTAATGGAGCGGTTCAAGCCCGTACTGCCCTCGTACAATCGCAATATTGTCAGGCGTGACAGTATCGCCGGATTTGACGTTCTCTTTTATATATATTTTGCGGCCGCGTTGTCTTGCTGATAAAGCTGATGGACTAAGTTGATAACGACGCTCACCTAATACCTGCTCAGTGATCCGCACTTGTTTGACCATATCAGTAAATTCATATGCGTCCATCGAAAAATCAACATCAATCCCACCCGCTGTTCGGTCAAGGATAAAATGTTTTTCTATCATACTCGCCCCCAATGCCACTGCTGCAATGGGCACAACCGCGCCCAATGTATGATCAGACACGCCTACTTTTACGCCAAACATATGCTGTAAGCTGACCATGGATTTAAGATCAATTTGATCATAAGGAGCCGGATAGGCTGAGGTGCATTTGAGTAATGTTATGTTGGATTTATTTGGAAAATACCCCAACGCTTGTTCAATATCAGCCAGCGTTGCTATCCCCGTGGATATAATAATCGGTTTACCCGTCGCAGCGAGTTGCTCTAGCAACGGCACATGTTTAATTTCAAATGACGCCACCTTGTATATCGGATTATCCACACTCTCTAACAACATTAATCCCGCTTGATCAAACGGCGTTGAAAAACACAGCAAATCTAGCGATTTAGCGTAAGCAAATAACTCCGCATGCCACGCATAAGGCAATGCCCCTCGAGTAAAGACATCATAAGGCGTTTGGCCTTGCCATAAACCGGATTGACGTGGCCCAAATTCGTCATTATCGACATTGAGAGTCAATGCATCGGCGGTATAGGTTTGTAATTTTACAGCATCTGCACCGGTCTCTTTGATGGCGTACATAGAGTCTTTGGTATACTGCAAATCTTGATTGTGATTGCCTGATAGCTCTGCAATGATCATTGTTTTAGTCATGTGTTATCTCCTTGGCAGGAATACCGCCGACGATACTGTGTGCGGATACGTTTTTGGTGACGACGGCTCCAGCAGCCACCAAGGCCCCCTGCCCGATGTGAACTCCCGAGGTAATACTGCAATGCGCGGCCAACCAAGCCCCTTGCTCAATAATAATCGGCGCTCCGGTGAACCCACCAAAGCGGTAAGATGTATTTTTTTTTCGATGATTACTGGCTGTGATCGACACAAAATTCCCAATCAACACCTCATCCTTTAAGTCAATCTGGCCTTGACCTAAATAACTATTAAATCCGATATAGACGTTATCACCAACACTAAGCTGTGCAGGGTTATAGATAAATGCACGGCTGGCGATTTTAAAATTACGGCCACAGGATTGCAAAAAAGGGCGATACAATAGCCCTCGTAGTGCATCCCCAGCAGGTCCTTCCGGAATAAACACGCCTAACCAGCGCATGGCTAATCGGCCTATCGGACTTAGCTTCATGTTGATACTCCCTCTTGTATCACCGCCAAAATATGTTGAGCAGCATGAGGTGATAAAGCTATCGATTGGGGCGATTTGATAGCATGTCGTTTTGTGCTTATATCATTGGCATTGGCATTGGCATTGGCATTGGCAATCAAGTATTCGGCTAAACAGGGCGTTAATGTCGAGATGTTTGTTTGATCAAATACCCCAAGATTGATGCCATACCCGTGCTTAGTCACGTGTTGAGTCAATGCATATTGGGTGCGATGTAAGGACAACGCGATAAAATACGTATTACTTGCGACACATTCGTAACGCGTCATTCCGCCATTAATAATGGCAAATTCTGCTGATTTGAGGCTATCAACAAAATCAACCTGCCCAAATTCATACAATTCAATCCAGTCGCAATGTTCAGTCATATCCTGCATGGCGTTGAGATCGCTTTGTTGGGGTAAAATAATCTTATAAATCAGTGTTGAGTTCGCGAATGCCATGACAGCCTTGAGCACATGAAATGTGTAGTCCATGGGATCGGCTCCGCCCATAGTCACCAATGCATATGCGCCTGATGAGCGCGCAGGCGCGGATGGCATAGCTAACGGGATTGCGGATAGACTATCGCAAGGCTTCGCTAATGGACTAAAAAACGCAGGGTCAACCATGATATAATCTGCGCCAGATACTTGTATTGTCGTTTTGTGTGACAGCAGTTGATGTGCAATAAGGCTTTGTTGATTGGGCGCAAACAAGGGATAAATTGCTATATCTTCGTAGCAAACCTGATTGTGTTTTTCATACATATTGATGCTCACAACTCGTCCGGCCCAATTCGCAAATGCCTGTAATTGATTGTATTGTTCATCAGGTACATCAAAGCACAATATATCCTGGCTATTTACCGATAAAATTCGCAGACTGTCTTTACATTGTGCCCAGGTTGAATGGTGTAACTTAACGTTTGAATCCTGAACGTTTGTGTCCTGAACGCCTGCCCCGCTCTCACCCAGCAATATCACTTCAGTTGCGCATTGTGTCGATATCGCACTGGCCAAGCGCAATGTGCGCATCAAATGCCCCATGCCACTTTGTCCTGATGCACTGGTGATAAATATTATACGGCGCATTCTCAGCTCACTTCTAACTGGACTGAACGACATAAATGCAGTGCGACTTCATTGGCAGTAGTCACATCATCAGCTTGCACCACTACTCGACCAATGCGGTCTGTTCCTTTACGCAGTCGTTGAACTGATTCACCCAACTGAGCAGTCACCTCCATTACAGGTGGATGCTGCAACTTCGGACTGTCAACCTCCGGATAAATAACCTGTTTTAACTGTCCATCACAAGGGGCTGTTATAATATATGCAGCACATGCTTGTTGTTTAATTACAGTAGGCACATGCTTTCGCCCAAGTGCATTATCGAGAGTCAGTTTGACCCAATCCACTCCGGTATAGATGCTGGTCAATTCGGGCAAACAAGTAGCGCCTATTCGAGCACCGATTTCAATGATGTGTACATCACCTTTTGCTGTCACAATCAAATCAACATTCGCTGGGCCATCGGTAATGCCTAGCGCTTTAAGTGCTGCACTGATATGAGTATTGACGACGTCAACATCAATATTGGCGTGCTCAAAGGGATAAGAATGCCCTATCGGCACCATGTATTTGCCAGCAGATAAGACATCATTATGTAAAAAACAATATATACACTCTCCATCTTGAGAAAAGGTTTGCGCACCGATTTCAATGCCATCAATATATGTTTCAACGATGATTTGTTGCGATCGGGAGTGGTCTTGGGCATGCTTAAAAGCGGCATCGACTTGTTCAAGATTGTGTACTTTACTAACCCCTCGACTGCCGGAGGAATCTGGGGCTTTAATAATACACGGATAGCCAATCATAGAGGCGGCTATCCGCGCCGATTCAAGATTAGTGGCAATGCTAAATTCAGGCTGAGTAATGTCCAAAACATGTAATGTTTGACGGGTTTGGTCTTTGTTACAACAGCGCATCGCACTGGCATAGCTCACACCAGTTAGCTGCAATGCGTCATTGACTGCCCCCATTGCAGGTACTGGTGCATCAGATTGCATGGTGACAGCTGCCGTGATGTTTTCCTTGCGAGCAATACCGACTACCGCTTGGATATCAATAATGTCAGCATGATAAAACGTATCCACCAAATCAGCGCCAACAGAATTAGGATTGGCATCTACACCAATACAGATATACCCATTAGCTCGGCACGCTTCAATCATCGGTAATTGCCCAAAACCGGTACCTAATAAAAGAATTTTAGGCGGAGTAGGTGTCATAGGTGTCATCTGTAACTTAGAGCTCATATCAACTTCAATGCCTCATCGGTTAAATGCCCTAGCTGCTTCATATATTTAAACTCTGCTATGGCCCAATCGTCATCCGTATCAATATCTTGGCACTGCATGTAATCTAGTATGATGGCTTGACATTTTGCGCCACTTAACGTGTTGCGCTGGCTAACATCAGCAGCATGAAAGGCATACATTTGCCCTGCATCATGTAGGTATTTGGGCTGTTCTTGACTGCGTATTCCAGGCTGCACATTATGGTGTTTGATGATCGTCCCGTCAGGCGATAAGGATAACGCCCGTTGCGGAGAAACCGCATATTCAGTCACCGTAATCGCTGAGTCATACTCAGGATGATCAACAAAACGCATTACATTTTTGATAGTGTTAACATTTAGCATTGGCGTGGTCGGCAAGATAACAGCGACTTGCTCGATGACGTGATTTAGATTTGATAAACCGGTCAAGGTTTCAAGCACGACATCATGTAAGCTGGCAACATCATTGGCTGTCCCTGAAGTTCGATAAAATGGCGTACTCGCTCCATAATCACGCGCAATACGTGCAATCTGTTCATTATCGGTTGAGACCATGACGTGATCAAAACACCCGGAGGTCAAGGCAGCTTTAATTGGGTAAGCGATGATCGGTTGGCCGGCAAAATGCTTGATGTTTTTTTGAGGGATCCGTCGACTTCCTCCCCGTGCAGGTATAATAGCAATATTCATGCGCACACCATCAAGACATCTGCTAACTCTTCGATAACCTGATCTTGTTGCTGCTCCGTCATGCCATGATACAAAGGTAAGCTCAACGCGTGTTGATAATAATGCTCGGATTGTGGGTAATCGCCATAAGCAAAACCCAGTGTTTGATAGTAGGGCTGGGTATGGACCGGAATATAATGCACATGCACACCAATTCCTTGAGCACGTAATCGATCAAAGATGGCTTTTCGGCTAGGTTGACGACTCAATGATGAATCTTGCTCCAAGGCATTTAATTGGATTGGATATAAATGATTAGCCGAAGTAGTCATACTATCAGCAACCGGTAATTGCAGTGGCAAATCCTTTAGCAAACAATCATAACGTTGCCGTAAATGCTGCCGCTGAGCCAAAAACACCGGCAAGCGTTGCAACTGACTTAATCCCAGTGCCGCTTGTAACTCAATCATCCGATAATTGAGTCCTAGTGTGACTTGCTCATAGTACCATTCTCCGGTATGTGGGGAGTCCAGCTGGGCAGGAACATGCGTCACCCCGTGGCTACGCAACAAACGCATTTGTTCGGCCAGTTGAACATCATTACACATCGCCATGCCACCTTCGGCACTGGTGATGATCTTTACCGGATGAAAACTAAACACCGTAATATCACTGTACTGACAGGCCCCAACAGGTAGGTTGTGATAAGTAGCTCCGATGGCATGGGAGGCATCTTCAATAATTTTAAAACCATACTCTTGGGCTAATGCATGGATACGCTGCATATCGCAAGGCTGTCCTGCAAAATGCACCGGCATAACAATTTTGGGTAAGGTATTGTGTCGCTGAGCATCGATGAGCTTAACGTGCAATGCATCCGGGCACATGTTATAAGTACGAGGGTCAATATCAACAAAATCCACTTTGGCTTGGCAATATCGGGCGCAGTTAGCAGAAGCAACAAAAGTGTTCGGACTGGTCCACAAGCAATCCCCTTTGCCAAGCCCTAATGCTAAACACGCTATGTGTAAGGCGGATGTTGCTGAATTAACCGCAACGCCATATTGTGCTTGCACTGTTTTTGCCAACGCTTGCTCAAATAGGGGCACTTGAGGGCCTTGGGTAAGAAAATCAGACTGTAATACCGCAACAACAGCGGCTATGTCAGCTTGATTGATATCTTGTTTGCCATACGGGATCATCCACATACCTCAAAAGTCGGGTCAACATGCTCCTTGATCAAATTCCGCAGTGCAGGCACATCAAGCCACTGCGAGTTCGTACCTGAATTGTATTGAAAACCAAAGGGGACTTTTTTAGCATGATGATGCTCAATATAGCGTGATTCATTAATATTAAAAGATACCGCCGGCAAAATGGCATAGTATGATCCCAAATCTAAGGTATGTAATGAATCCGTATCGGTGATCATTTCTTCGTGTAGTTTTTCCCCTGGACGCACCCCGACAAATTTAATACGGCACTCTGGCGCCACGGCTTTAGCCACATCTAAAATGGTATATGAGGGTATTTTGGGAATAAAGATCTCCCCCCCCAGATGATTGGCCAATGCAAATAACACCAGCTCGACCCCCTCTTGTAATGGAATATTAAAACGGGTCATTTGATCATGGGTAATGGGGATCACGCCGTCTTTACGTTTATCCATAAAAAACGGGATCACCGAACCTCTCGATCCCATCACATTGCCATAGCGCACGACACTAAAGCGGATATTTTTGGCACCTCGGATGTTATTGGCTGCGGTAAATAATTTATCGGAGGCGAGCTTGGTCGCACCATACAAATTAATCGGAGCACAGGCTTTATCTGTGGATAACGCAACCACATCACTGACTCCGGTACTCATGGCAGCATGTATGATATTTTCAGCACCGGTAATATTAGTGCGAATACATTCTGTGGGATTATATTCTGCCGTATCTACTTGTTTCATTGCAGCAGTATGGATGATCACATCAACGCCTTCACAAGCCATCGTGATCCGCTGAAGATCACGAACATCGCCAATAAAAAAACGTAACTGCGGAAACTCATCCCTTGGATAACGCTGCTTTAATTCATATTGTTTGAGCTCATCACGCGAAAATATAATGATTTTTTTGACGGTGGGGTAACGCGTTAAGATAGTCTGTATGCATGCCTTACCTAAGGAGCCGGTACCTCCAGTGATCAGCACTACTTTGTTGTGTAACATGATTAAGCCTCATAATCCAAATAGCAAAGCGTCAAGAGTTTGTTCTTGCCATGACGTGCTATGGAATGAGCAATATGTGTGCCATTTGGATTAATCGTTAGACGCGTATAATGTTTTGAACCTTAAATTAAACACAAACGATATTAGGCAGAATAAAAACCAATACTCGTAAGCGAGTTTGATAGTAAACTCGACGTAACCTAAATACACCGCCAAAGACAAAAACACATTATAAATTAACATCAAGATCACTGAACCCTCCATTGTCCGGTCAAGTAAATTGAACTTGACCGAAGCCGTAGGCGCGTTAATGCGTCTGATTTTAGAGGAGTGGATCATTGGGATACATGTCTCTGATTTTTTGACTGTTACCATTTACACCAGCTTGATAGACCATTTTACTATGATCATTGTAAGCAGCATCATAGGTGAAATTCGCAAACATAGAACCAAAATACGAAAAGATGCTTTCAAATGTTGACTCTCCACCTGTAATCATTGCTTGCTCATTCATGTGTAATGGTCTCATTTTGTGTTCTCCTTTTTTGCATCGGCTGCTTTGCGTTCATTCCATGTTGTCGTGAAGCCATCGCCAAATGCTGACACACCATCTATCAGTGTCGCTAATGCCGTGACATAACCAAAATAGGCATAATATAAGGGTAAAGCTCCGCCTGTGACGGTTTGAGATTGTTGTACTGTTAAAGGTTGCATTGGTATTCCTGTCTTTCATTTGAGTGGAATATCAGTGTACCGCTTCACTAAATAAATATAAGTGTACACAAGTACAGTTTTATGTGATTGCAGTGAATACAAGGTAAATTTTCCCTTCAGAATAATAAGACCTATTAAGTGGTCATGTTTTTCCTAAGGGAAAGAGGTGAATGGTA
The DNA here is from genome assembly GCA_937125395.1 of uncultured Glaciecola sp. Classification (GTDB taxonomy): domain Bacteria; phylum Pseudomonadota; class Gammaproteobacteria; order Enterobacterales; family Alteromonadaceae; genus Opacimonas. The sequence continues at coordinate 344 of CAKZLI010000001.1, read as the reverse complement.
TACTATCTGGGGGAATAGTATTCAGAGAAAAATGTAATATGATGAATTAGTGTGATTACCAAGGGAATTTGTCGGTCACTTTTTTACGTGTCTGTTAGTGTTTTGTTTTTGGAATACTAATAAGGCATGTTGAGGATGATTGTGATGGATTCAAAAGCTCAACTCACTGTTGATATTATTGCTAAAGTAGCAGAAAACAGAATAACAATTGGCAATGCAGCAAAGTTACTTAACAAGTCACGACGTACAATTGAACGCTACGTCAAACAATATCAGCAAGTCGGTATTCAATTTGCTATTCATGGTAATCGTGGCAAAGCCCCGCCAAATAAAACACCAGTATC